>CAKRGF010000024.1 GCA_934322085.1 uncultured Eubacterium sp. | reverse complement strand
TGGCTCTTTAGAGCCGGCTAGTACCACAGGCTTATAGCCGCAGAGGAAACCACCAGCTGAGCTGGTGGTCATGATTTATACGATGAGCCAGATGCATAAGTGGCAAAGGAGGTTATCAAAATGGATACAGCAATCAAATTTTTATATTTAAGTGAACCGGATATGATTCGGGCAGGTGTGACGGATATGGATGCCTGTGTGGAGGCAATGGAAGATTTATTGTTGACTTTACATAAAGGGGACTATGTGATGGGCGGAAAAAATCACAATTCCCATGGCTGCATGGTGACTTTTCCGGATGACCCAGAATTTGATGGAATGCCGAAAAATGCAGAGGACAGACGTTTCATGGCGATGCCGGCATATCTTGGCGGACGCTATCAGATGGCGGGGATGAAGTGGTACGGATCGAACATGGAGAATAAGAAAAAAGGGCTGCCACGCTCCATTTTGATGATGATGTTAAATGATAAAGATACGGGGGCGCCGCTTGCAATGATGTCGGCAAACCTTTTGAGTTCTTACCGGACAGGAGGAATTCCCGGTGTTGGCTGCAAATATTTGGCGAGAAAGGATGCAAAAACAGTCGCTATTATCGGACCGGGTGTTATGGGAAAAACGTCCCTTCGTGCCTTTGTCAGTGTGAGACCGGGCATTGATACCGTGAAGATTAAGGGGCGTGGACAAAAGTCCATTGATTCATTTGTTGCATTTGTTAAAGAGGAATGTCCGGGAATTAAAAATATTGTGATTTGTGATTCCATCGAGGAAGCTGTAAAAGACAGTGACATTATCAGTATGACAACGACGGTAAAGGACAGTGAGGCAGAATTTCCTTATATTGATACAAAATGGATTAAAAAAGGTGCACTAATCAGTATGCCTTCAGCTGCTCGTTTTGATGAGGATTTCCTTGTAAATGGCTGTAAAAAGGTTGTGGACAACTACAAATTGTACGAGGCGTGGGAGGAGGAATACCCATATCCGACTTACGATCAGGTGCAGATTGTAGGAAGCAAATTTACAGATTTAAAACAGATGGGAAAAATTACAAGAGAGGACATTATTGATGTGGCAGATGTGATTACTGGTGAGAGAAAAGGACGGGAAAGCGAAGATGAGATTATCGTATATTCTGTCGGAGGCATGCCGGTTGAGGACATCGCGTGGGGAGCTACTGTTTACCGCCACGCTTTAAAAGAAGGCATTGGTGTGGAACTGCCATTGTGGGATAAACCGGAAATGGCTTAAGAGAACAAGGGGGAATCGACATGGAGAAAAACAAGAAATTAGGATTAGGAAGTGTGGTTTCTGTTTCTGTCGGACTTGTCATTGCGACAAGCTGTCTGGTGTCATTGGGACAGGGGGCAGGAACGGTGGGAATCCCATTTATTGGTGCGATGATTATCGCCTGTCTGATGAATATGACAACGGTTGCTTCGCTTTCTGAGTTAAATGGTCTGATGCCAAACACGACCGGAGGACTGGCGCAGTATACGCTTGCCTGTATGGGACCGTTTCCAACCATGATTTCTATGGTGGGAGGGTATCTGATTTGTAACATTTTATCGTGTGGTGTTGAAGCATCGATTTTTGCCTATGCCATGTCGCAGACACTTCATTTGCCGATTCCAAGCATCGGCTACACTATTATCATGACGGTAATCGTTATGGTGGCAAACTTGTTTGGTGTCGATATGTTTGCTAAAATTCAGAATCTGGTTGCATTTCTTTTGGTTGGTTCAATGGTTGTTATGGGAATTATCGGTGCTTTGGGTCTTGGAACCGGACAGGTTGTTTCCCAGCCGGCAAGCATGTCAACGAATTTCTCTGATATTGTGTCGACAACTGCGGTGGCATTCTGGCTGTTTATTGGTGCGGAATATGTCATTCCGATATCCAAAGATGTAAAAAATGCTAAACGAAATGTGCCACTTGGTATGATGATTGGCTTGGGACTTATTTGTCTGGTGCAGGCAATCATGGTATTAGGTTTTCATAATTATACACCGTGGGCCGAATTGACAGAATCTGCTGCACCGCATTTGTTATATGGTGAAAATCTTCTTGGCGGAGCCGGAAAATACTGGATGACAATGGTGGCTGCCTTGGCGGTTATCAGCACGCAAAATTCAACGGTAAGTGGTCTTTCAAACATTTGTCAGGGCATGGCAAAAATGAATATGATGCCACAGTTTTTTGCCAAGACAAATAAAAGAAAAGTGCCGTATTTCGGTGTAATATTTGTCAGCGTTACCATTTTGATTTTTGCTTTTATTAGTGACAGCTCATCCTCAGCAATCTCATTTTTGATTCTGGTTGGCTCTGTATTTTGGATGATTTCGTATATTTTAGCACATATTGACGTGCTGATTCTACGAAAAAGAGTGCCAAATGCACCTCGTTCCTTTAAGGTTCCACTTGGTAAAATTCTTCCACTTATTGGAATTTTAGGAACAACCTACATGATTTTAAATATTTCAACCGACCCGGCAGAGCGGTTAGCTATCTGGGGCGTAACCGGAATTGCCTTTTTGATTCTTGGTATTTATTCGTTCTTTTGGATTAAATACAAAATGCGGATGTCTGTCTTTAAGAGCGTGCCGATGGAAGAGGTTATGGCAATGGAAAATGATTTGTATTATGTGATACGGAAAGAGAAGGGGATTTGGAGGTAGCCGTGTTTTGGGGTTTGCCTAAATGAACAGAAAACTTTGCGTCTCATGGGCGTTTTCACTCATTGAGTGCGTAGCGGTATGGGCACTGAAATCACCAGTGCCACATACCGACGCACTCAAAACCCATGAGTCACAAAGTTTTCTGTTGATTTATGGCATTTCCCCAAAAAGACGGGCTGTACGGTTTTGGTAGAAATTTGTTGCTCCAAAACTGATTTAAATTTTCTTCGACAACTCTTTTTCTATGATTTATCTTATAGCGTTGCATTTTTACGTTGAAATTAGGCTTTATCAGCAAAAATCACGTATTAATTGCAACGCTTTTTGTCGATTGTAACCTTTTTGGTTGTTATATTTTGAAAAGCGGGCGAAAGCATGCAACGTTTTTGAACTTTTCTGAGGGTTTAGGTTGCATAAGCTTCTCTCCGGCATTTAACACAAACTTTTTCTCGCTTAATGAACTGAGAACAAAAAATCATTCCCCGGCATATATTGAAAGCAATAGTGTCAGGGGATGACTTCATGACACAGCCATCCGGGGCGTCCGGTGTAAAAATTGCCTGTGGGGTAATCGGCTGATTTTAACTGCTAGTGTTGACAAAATGTGCTATACTTATTCTTATCATAAAAGATTGGAGTGAAGCAGCATGAAAAGCAAACAGATTCTCTCGCTTTCCCTTGCCGCATGCCTGATGATTGGCTCTCTTGCCGGAGCAGGTGAGGTGCAAGCAAAAGCGAAAAAGCCGGTATTGTCAAAAACAAAAATGACTGCCTATATCGGCAAGACAAAGACATTGAAGGTTAAGAAAAACGGAACGAAAAAAATCGTGAAAACCAAATGGACTTTGTCCGGAAAAAAAGTGGCAAAACTGTCGAAAAAGAAAAAGACATCGGTCACCATTAAGGGATTAAAAAAAGGAACCGCGACAGTAAAAGCTAAAGTTTGGTATCAGAAGAAAGGTGCCAAAAAGAAGAAAAAAGTCACTTTAAAATGTAAGGTGAGCGTAACAAAATACGTTTCTCCTGAGGCGAAGAAAAAGGCGAACGTGTTAAATGCGACGACGAAGTATCAGTCGCTTGCTAAGTTGGCAGCGCAGCATGGATTCAAGTTGGGAACCGTTGTAAACTACACAAATGTTACAACGAATGACAACTACAAAAATCTTGTGAAATACCATTTTAACAGTTTGACAGCAGGAAATGAGTTTAAGGCATATTCGCTTTTGGACCAGGCAAAATCCGCAAAGAGCAAAGATGGTATGCCGGTGATGAATTATGACAAGGCAGATACGATTATTTCATTTGCCAAGGAAAACGGAATCCAGATGCGGGGACATGTTCTTGTGTGGCATGCGTATATGTGTGACTGGTTCTTCCGCGAGGGCTATGACACAAGTAAGAAATATGTAAGCAAGGCGGTTATGCAGAAACGTCTTCAGTATTATATTAAAGAAGTAATCACTCATTTTGAAAAGAAATATCCGGGTGTAATTTACTGCTGGGATGTTGTAAATGAGGCAGTGGCAGATCAGAATGTAGGGGATGATAACAGAAACCTGCGTAAAGATAATCAGTTTTACAAAATCCTTGGCAGCGATTATGTGGAGCAGTCGTTCCTCTATGCGAAAAATACGGTAGATGAGCTGGGTGCCGATATTAAGCTGTACTATAATGATTACAATTCATTTTACAAATCAAAACGTGAAGAAATTGTAAATCTGGTTAAGAGTATTAACAGTTATGCCAAAGACGCCAAAGGAAACGTCCGCAAACTGTGTGACGGCGTTGGCATGCAGGGATACATTGGCGGTTACGGAACACAGAATGGCTGCATGAATGAGCAGAATATTTCGGATATCAAGAAATCAATTGAGACCTATGCAGCACTTGGATGTGAAGTTCAGGTGACCGAAATGGCAGTAAGAAACTATATGAATACAAAGGCAATACAGAAAAAACATGCGGAATTTTATAAGAAATTATTCCAGATGTTTGTGGATGTGAACGCCATTCCGGCAGACTGCTCCGGTAAATCGGCGGAAGAAATCAAAAAACTGGAGGAGAGCCGTCCGTTGAAAGCGGTTTCAATCTGGGGCTGGCAGGATGACCCGTCGCTTGAAGATAATAATTACAGTTATTCTATGAATGGACCATACTGTGGTTTGTTTACCGAGTTGTATGCGGTGAAAGATTCGTTTAAGAATGTGTATGAGGTTCTTGCAAATAAAAGAATTTAAGGGTGTTGACATTTTAAATTTTCAAGATTATAATAGCGGTAACACGTAGATGAGACGAGTAAAACGCAGAACATGTCAGAGAGAAATGCCTTGTGCTGGAAGCATTTTCATGGAAACCGTTTGAAAACTACCTCGGAGTGACCCCAATCCGGTCCGGTGACCCCGTTATCGTCAGAATGAAGCCGGGATGATTTATTACTATTTCGTCCAACAAGGGTGGAACCGCGAGAACATTGAATTAATGGCCTCGTCCCTTCGAACTATAACAGCAAGAAGGGATGAGGCCTTCTTGTATATTGAATGAAGACAGGAGGAATTGACATGAAAGTAACACTTAAAGATGGTTCAAGCAAAGAGTATTCACAGGCAATGAGCATTATTGATATTGCCAAAGACATCAGTGAAGGACTTGCCAGAGTGGCATGCGTTGCCGAGTTAGACGGCGAAGTTGTGGATTTGCGCACAATAGTAGATGGTGAACACACACTGAATATTTTGACATTTGACAGCGACGAAGGAAAAGCAGCATTCCGTCATACTGCATCCCATGTGCTGGCACAGGCGATTAAGAGATTGTATCCGGATGCCAAATGTGCCATTGGACCTTCGATTGAGGAAGGTTTCTACTATGATTTTGATATAGCACCATTGGATCGTGAGGCACTGGACAAGATTGAAAAAGAAATGAAAAAGATTGTTAAGGAAGGTGCGACATTAGAGCGTTTTACCCTGCCAAGACAAGAGGCAATTGATTTGATGAGAAAACGTGAGGAGCCGTATAAGGTTGAATTGATTGAAGATTTACCGGAAGATGCTGAGATTTCTTTCTATCAGCAGGGCGAATACATTGATTTGTGTGCCGGACCTCATTTGATGAATACAAAACCGTTAAAGGCAATGAAGCTGATTTCTTCTTCTGGTGCTTACTGGAGAGGAAATGAGAAAAATAAAATGCTTACCCGAGTATACGGAACTGCTTATACAAAGAAAGCGGATTTGGATGCTTATCTGGAGCATTTGGAAGATATTAAAAAACGCGACCACAATAAATTGGGACGTGAGCTGGAACTGTTTACCACCGTTGATGTAATCGGTCAGGGACTTCCGCTTCTGATGCCAAAAGGTGTACAGGTTATTCAGACTTTGCAGCGCTGGATTGAAGATGAGGAAGAAAAACGCGGTTATATGAGAACGAAGACACCTTTGATGGCAAAATCTGATTTGTACAAGATTTCCGGTCACTGGGATCACTACAAAGAAGGTATGTTTGTTCTTGGCGATGAGGAAAAGGATAAGGAAGTATTTGCCCTTCGTCCGATGACCTGTCCATTCCAGTACTATGTTTACAAGGCAAGCCAGAAATCCTATCGTGACCTGCCATGCCGTTATGGTGAGACATCAACATTGTTCCGTAATGAGGATTCCGGTGAAATGCACGGCTTGACTCGTGTGCGCCAGTTTACAATTTCTGAAGGACATTTGATTGTGCGTCCGGACCAGATGGTAAAAGAATTTAAGGACTGTATCGCTCTCGCTCAGTACTGTTTACAGACACTTGGAGTTGAGGAAGATGTAACGTATCATCTGAGCAAATGGGATCCTGAAAACCGTGAAAAATATATCGGCGAGCCGGAAGTTTGGAATGAGACAGAAGAAGATATCCGCCAGATTCTGACAGAACTGAACATTCCATTTACTGAGGATGTCGGAGAGGCCGCTTTCTACGGACCAAAAGTAGATATCAATGCGAAAAATGTATACGGTAAAGAAGATACCATGATTACCATTCAGTGGGATGCCCTTTTGGCTGAACAGTTTGATATGTATTATATTGATGAAAATGGTGAGAAAGTACGCCCATACATCATCCACAGAACATCCATTGGATGTTATGAGAGAACGTTAGCATGGCTGATTGAGAAATATGCCGGTGCATTCCCGACATGGCTTTCACCGGAGCAGGTACGTGTTCTGCCAATTTCCGAGAAATATCTCGATTACGCAAACAGCGTGGAAGAGAAATTAAAAGCGAATGGCATCCGCTGCAGCGTGGACAGCCGTTCCGAAAAAATCGGTTACAAGATTCGCGAGGCAAGACTTCAGAAAACACCGTATATGCTCGTTGTTGGGCAGAAAGAAGAGGAAGAAGGCGTTGTATCCGTTCGCAGCCGTTTCAAAGGAGACGAGGGTGCACAGTCTTTGGATGCGTTCATTGATGACATTTGCAAGGAAATCCGTACGAAAGAAATTCGTAAGGTAGAAGTGACACCGGAGAGCAAATAAGCAGGAGGTTTGTATGCAGCAGAATAGACAGACAAATGCAAAAGCGATTGCGTCGTTAGTGCTTTCATGTGCTTCGATGATTTGTTGTATGCAATGGTCCATTTCTTTGGTAATGGCAGTGCTTGGCATCGTATTTGGAATTTTGGGACTTCGGGATGACAATCCGAATCAGGAAGATGCAGCAATTGCCGGTATCGTTGTGGGAGTGGCAGGGGTCATCCTTGCCATTGTCGTAGCGGTGCTGTTAATTAAAATTACAAATAATTCGTCGATGCAGCATCTGGAACAGACAGCATCCTTTTTCGCCCCATACGGCATGATATAGAAATGGAGGTATCTATGACAGATATAAATCGGCACAGAGGGCTTGCAATTGCTTCTCTTGTATTAGGTGGAATTTCCTGTTTTTGTTGTTTTGGAACAGGTATCGGCGTAATCCCTGCCGCAATCGCCCTTGTCTTTAGCATTATTGCAGTGGCAAAAGGCGGTAAAAATGCAAGAAAATTAGGAATCATCGGATTGATTTTGAGTGCCATCGGTCTTGTTTTAAATGCCGTGATTTTGGCATACGGAATCTGGATGATTCGCTGGGACCACATGACAATTGAAAATTTATCCTCAATTCAGAACTTAAATCCTGCAAACGAAAAAGACATCATCGAATGGCTTCAGCAGTTTATTAAGATTGATATATCGGGGATGGTAAATTAAAAGGGTGTTGATATTTTTTGAGTTCCGTAATTTGGCAGAAAAGCTTTGTATCTCGTGGGCGCTTTCGCTCGTTGAGCACGTAGCGGTATGGGCGCTGAAGCTACCAGCGCTACATACCGACGTACTCAAAACCCACGAGTTTCAAAGTTTTTCTGCCAAATTACTGGAATCCAATAAATGGCATTCCCAAGCATTTATTGCCCGGGCTTAATACTACAGTTGATTCTTTGTGTGCAGGTGTGTGTGGTCAAGTAATTGCTGCTGATTTTTTGATTTAAATTTCTTGAGACTTTACTGGAACAAATGAAAACAAAATTTCGTCAGGAGGGACTAAAACACCGTCGGTGCATAGAGGTCGTATTTTGACCTCAGGCACCGTTACGTGTGTTTTTTAGCGGGAGCGGTCCTGAATGGCGAAACTTTGTTTTCATTTGTTCTAATAAAATTTTACAACAAAATTAAACTGAAAAAAATTACCAGCAATCACTTGACACACACTACCCTTCTATGGTACACTACCAAAGGTGTAAAAAGCAGAGTTATCCACTCTCACCTTGCCGTATAACATTTGTTATCACACGGTATTGGTTCACATCTATTATAATGATAGGAAATGTTTTACGTGGATAGCTGGCTTTTAGAAACAGCTATCTTTTTTTCATTTAGGAGGTAAGAACAATAAGCGATTTAATGATTAACGAGCAGATTCGCGACAGAGAAGTTCGTGTAATTGGACCAAATGGAGAACAGCTTGGCATTATGTCAGCAAAAGAAGCATATTTCAAAGCAAAAGATGCAGGACTTGATTTGGTAAAGATTGCACCGACTGCAAAACCGCCGGTGTGCAAAATTATTGACTACGGTAAGTACCGCTATGAGCAGGCTCGTAAAGCAAAAGAAGCAAAGAAGAAACAGAAAACCATCGAGACAAAAGAAATCAGACTTTCGCCAAACATTGATACCAATGATTTGAACACGAAAGTAAATCAGGCAAAGAAATTCCTGCAAAAGGGAGCTAAAGTAAAAGTCTCACTTCGATTCCGTGGTAGAGAAATGGCTCATAAAGATGTAGGAAGAGAAATCCTGAATGCGTTTTTTGAAGAATTAAAGGACGTTGCTTCCGTCGACAAACCTGCGAAGATGGAAGGAAGAAGTATGGTAATGTTTTTATCAGCCACAAAATAATAACGGAGGAATAATATCATGGCAAATCAGAAAATGAAAACAAAAAGAGCTGCTGCAAAGCGCTTTAAAGTTACCGGTACCGGTAAATTGAAAAGAAACAAAGCATACAAGAGTCATATTTTGACTAAGAAGACAACAAAGAGAAAAAGAAATCTCAGAAAGTCTGCTCTTGTAGATGAAACTAATGTAAAAACAATGAAAAAGATTATGCCATACAGCTAATGGCGAAGGAGGGAACTGACAAATGGCTAGAATTAAAGGCGGAATGAACGCAAAGAAAAAACATAAAAGAGTATTGAAACTGGCAAAGGGTTACAGAGGCGCAAGAAGTAAACAGTATCGTGTTGCAAAACAGTCTGTTATGCGTGCGTTGGAAGAGTCCTATACAGGTAGAAAACAGAAAAAGAGACAGTTCAGACAGCTTTGGATTGCTCGTATTAACGCAGCAGCTAGAATGAATGGTCTTTCCTACAGCAAATTTATGTATGGTTTGAAACTTGCTGAGGTAAACGTAAATCGTAAAATGCTTTCTGAGATGGCAATCAGTGATCCAGAAGGTTTTGCTTCTTTGGTAGAAGTAGCAAAAAGCAAATTAGCTTAAGTTTTATCTGTTATAACAAACAAGTACAAAAAGGTATCTCGTTGTGAGGTACCTTTTATCTTGCAGTAAAAGTGAAATATCACGATTAATGGAAAGGAAATGAGGGAAATGAGTCAGACGCATAAGCGGAATATAGCGGCAGTGCTTGCCGTAACTTTAATTTTATGTGACCTCATAAGCGGGAGTCCTGCCCATTTGCAGGCAAGACAGAAGAACAGTCAGACAGAATGGAGTACGGAGCCAACACCTGAACCGATAGAAGCACCGACTGCGGAACCTACGGAGGTGCCACAGCCAACAGTTACGCCACAGCCAGCCGAAACTCCAAAGCCGGTGGAAAAGTATGAACTGGTATCGTCCCACGCCAAATACTATAAAGGCGGCATGAAGGGGATTCATTACCGAAGGGTTAAAGGGAAAAAAGTGTATCACCTTTACTCATATACGACGGATTCGGTAAAACTTGTTATGTCACAGGCATCAGCTTTCGAGGTTTACGGGGGTGGTTCGAAAAAAGAGGTAAAAAAGAAGTTAGTTACCGTATCTTCCTCCGGTGTGGTAAAATGTAAGACAAAAAACAAAAAAATTTACACGCTCTTAAAGGCGACGTCCAAAGTGACAGGTGAAATCTGCTATATTTACATTTATTTTAATGAAAAAATAAAGAGCAAAAATGGCAGTAAAATAAAGTTATGGGAAAAGAAAAAAGCGACAGTTTCTTTTAACTATGCCAAAAAGAAATTGTCTTTTGAGATAAAGAATAAAAAGATTGCAAATGTAAATAAAAAAGGGCGTATTACGGCGAAAAAGAAGGGTACGACTTACCTTTTTGTAAAGGTGAAAGATTCGGATAAAAATCAGTGCAGGATTAAAATTGTTGTAAAAGAAGAGCCGTGGATTGTCAGCGAAAAGGATAAGAAATACAACTATGCGGAAATGACAAGAGATTTGCATAAGATTGCCCGCAAGTACCGTGGAAAAACCGGGCTGTCGAGCATTGGCAGGACATATGACAACAGGGAAATCTGGTGTCTGCGTGTGGGAAATCCTTCTGCGGCAAAAAAACTTGTGATTGATGCGGCAATTCATGCCAGAGAGTGGAAAAATACACAGGTTATTATGCGCCAGACCGAGGAAATTCTTCGGGAATATAGTAAACACCGCACAAGATTCCGTTCAATCTGCCTTTATATTCTGCCGATGGATAACCCGGATGGTGTGACAATTTCGCAGTATGGGGCAAGTGGAATCCGCAATGCAAAACTTCGCAAGAAAATACAGAAGATAGGGCATTTTAAAACATGGAAAAACAATGCCAGAGGGGTTAATATTAACAATAATTTCCCTGCCGGTTTTTCAGCAGATAAGAAAAAGGATAAAAAGAAGGGGAAGAAAAGAAAACCGGATGCCACAACATATAGAGGAAAAAAGGCAGCGAGCGAAAAGGAAACGAAAGCATTAATTTCTTTTATTAAGCGGATATCGCCAAAGACGGTGTTGAATCTCCATTCGACCGGCAGTATTTTATACTGGGATTTTGAGGTATCTTCGCCGCTGCATGAAAAGCAGTACAGGTTAGCAAGTGAAATAAAAAAGAGAAATCATTACCGCATGATGCCAAAGAGTTCGAGTACAGAAGAACACGGAGGCTTTGCAGACTGGCTTGTGTACGAGAAGAAAATTGTGAGTGTTACGGTAGAAACAGGGACAGTGCCATGCCCTTTGCCGCACTCTCAGTATAAAAAGATTTATAAACGAAACAAAAAGATGTTTCGCTGGTTTATGCTATCTTATTAAACAGGCAATTGGATACGAAAAGGAAGGTGCATTAAAATGGAACGAACGAGAAGACTGCGGATGAACGAACGAGTGAGAGATATGGTGCGGGAAAATCATGTCCGGGTGGACGAATTGATTTATCCGATTTTTGTAATAGAAGGAAAAAATATTTGTGAACCGGTAGAGTCGATGCCTGGCATTTACCAGTATTCGATTGACAGACTTCATGAAGAGCTTGACCTGGTGCGTGAGGCAGGGATTCCGGCAGTTTTATTGTTTGGTATTCCGGCACACAAAGATGAGCAGGGAAGTGGTGCGTATGCCGAAGACGGAATCGTGCCACAGGCGATTCGCTATATTAAGAAAAATTACAAAGAACTTGTTGTTATTGCGGATGTCTGCTTGTGTGAATACACATCACATGGACACTGCGGTCTGATTTGCGATGGGGAAGTTTTAAATGATGAAACGCTTCCGTTTTTGGCAAAGGCATCTGTTGTGTATGCAAAGGCAGGAGCAGATATCATTGCACCGAGTGATATGATGGATAAACGTGTTGAGGCAATCCGCAAGGCTCTTGATGAGGAGGGCTTATACAATACGCCGATTATGTCCTACAGTGCAAAATTTGCGTCGGCATATTATGGCCCATTCCGTGATGCCGCACATTCGGCACCGGGATTTGGTGACCGCAAAAGCTATCAGATGGATCCGGCAAATGGAGAAGAAGCGCTGCGTGAAGTAGAGCAGGACATCAAAGAAGGTGCGGATTTAATTATTGCAAAACCGGCGATGGCGTATCTGGATGTATTAAAAGATATTTCGATTCATTATAACATTCCGATTGTGGCGTATAACGTCAGCGGAGAATATGCGATGGTGAAAGCGGCAGCGCAAAAAGGCTGGATTGATGAAAAACGAATTGTGATGGAGCACATGATTGGATTTAAGCGTGCCGGTGCAAAAATGATTATTACTTATCATGCGCTTGATGTAGCTCGGTGGCTTAAGGAAGAACAAAAGGAGCAGTAACCATGATTTTTGGCTATGTTGGAATTTGCTATAAAGAAGCACCGCTTGCCCTGCGCGGACAGGTGGCGTTACCCGACTCAAAAAAAATTGAATTATGGGAGAGGCTTTCTGTCATTGGCTTAAAACAGTGTATGATTCTTTCGACCTGCAACCGCAGTGAGATTTTTTATTTTTCTCATTCGGATACGGTGACGGGAGAGCAGGTGCAGTCCTGCTATCAGGACATTTTCCCGGAAGTTTCGTTTGGGGATTGCTGCAGAAAAAAAGAGGGCACGGAGGCAGTTTCTTATTTGTTCCGCGTGGCGGCAGGCTTAGAATCGTTAGTTGTAGGCGAGGATCAGATTTTAGGTCAGGTTGTCGAGGCGATGGATTTTGCCCGGACGATGGGGCATAGTGGCAAAGAGCTTGAGCGCATTGTAAGGGATGCGGTGACGTGTGCCAAGTGGATTAAGACGAATTACCGCATTAGCGAAAAGCCGCTGTCGGTCAGTTATATTGGGGTGAAAGAGCTGCACCGTGCCGGTGGCGTTAGCGGAAAAAATATTCTTGTGATTGGAAGTGGGAAAACAGCAGCACTTGCTTTGACATATTTGTTTGAATACGGAGCAAAAAAGATTTATCTGTGCAGCCGGACGCTTGCGCACGCAAAAGAATTGTTAGCGGTACATGAAAATTTGGCGGTGGTGGATTATCATGAGCGTTATGATGTGATGAAGCAGTGTGAAACGGTTGTATCAGCAACATCATCACCGCATCTGGTTGTTTTGTATGATAAATGGAAAGAGACAGGTGTCAGACAAATGCAGTTTTTGGATTTGGCATCACCGAGAGATATTGACAGCCGGTTACAAGAAGTTCCGGGGTTGCAGTTGATTGATATGGATACGCTGCAGGACATTACCGAAAAAAATCAGAAAGAGCGGGAAAAACTGGCGGCAGACTGTGAACAGGTGATTGCAGAAAAGGTGCAGGAGACGATGGAATGGCTTTTGTTAAGCCGTGTGGATGGTACGATTGAGACATTGCAGAAACGGTGTTCACAGATTGAGATGGACAGTTATGAATATTTAAATCGAAAAATTTCTCTCAATCACAGAGAGCAGAAATTGTTGAAAAAGGTTCTTCATGCTTCTTTACAGCGTTTGATTCGTGAGCCGATTCAGGAATTAAAGCAGTTGGAGGACGAAGAAAAGCAGGAAGAATATCAGAATATCTTAAAAACATTATTCCGAATTGATGAAGATGAATAAAAGTATAAGCGTAACCTTATGCTTTTATTAAAAATAACTATAAGTAAAACATTATAATATCGTATGGAATATATTTACAAAGTTATACCTTGGTGTTACAATAAATTCAAAGAGAGGGATCGTATACGAAACAGGGTTTGTTTACGGGGCGGTTTCAAAAACAAAAAAATGATTGGAGGACACAAGGTTGAAAAAACAGTTTTGTAAAACAATGAGTTACGTGATGACGGCAGCATTGCTTCTTGGCGTGTCAATGCCATCTTCACCGGCAGCAGCAAAGAAAAAGGCACCGAAACTTAGCACAAAGAAAGTAAGTATTTCGGTGGGACAGAAAAAGACGATTAAACTGAAAAATGGAAAGAAAGCAGTTTGGTCCATTAAGTCAGGCAAAAAGTTTGTTAGTCTTTCGAAGAAAAAGAAAACAAGTGTTGTAGTAAAAGGTAAGAAAGCTGGAAGTGCAGTTGTATTAGCGAAAGTGGGAAAGAAAAAACTGACTTGCAAAGTTACTGTTAAAGCAAAGAAACCAATAGTTACAAAAGCACCGACAATTACTGCTACACCAAACACAAATAAGCCAAGTACGGCACCGACAGCAACACCAACCGCTGTACCAACAAATACATCAGGTGGAAGCAAACCAACACCGAAACCTACAGTAGCACCGGAATTTGAATCTTCCGAGTTTAAATACGATGGTCTTGATCAGGATTGGATTGACAAAAACATTGATCCTGAGAAACCAGTTGTTGCTTTGACATTTGATGATGGTCCGGGAAGTTATACGGGATTTGTTGATAATGGCATGAAGATTCAGAAAGCTTTGACTGCAGCAGGTGCTCACGCAACATTCTTCTACATTGGCGCTCATATTGAGCATGATGAGGAGTCTAGAAATGAAGTATTGGCAGCAAAAGAAGCAGGTTTTGAGGTGGCAAACCATTCTTATGATTCGAATGGTTTGAACAGTGTAGGACCAGAGGTGATTAAAGAGAAGATTGCTAAGACAGATGCACTTCTTTCTGAAATTACCGGATACAAAAACTTCTTGTTCCGTGCACCAAACGTTGCATACAGTCAGGCTATGTACGCTGTTATTGAAAAACCATTTATTGATGTTTCAATTTGGAGTCAGGATTATCAGGGTTCCACAACCAAAGAGGATTTGGTTAATAATGTAACCAATAACTTAAAAGACGGTGGAATCATTAACATGCATTCCGTTCATGATAAGACGGCAGAAGCAGTTCCTGAAATATTGGAAATTTGTAAGGATAAAGGTTATCAGGTAGTTGGCGTTTCTGAGTTGTTTGCTATTAAAGGCAAAAAACTTATGACAGGTGTGAAATACAATAACGCTGAGTAAGATGTGAAAAAATGGATTGTTGAAAAGCAGGGCTGTTACCCTAAATAGTTTAAGAGGCAAAAGAAGTTTGTTCGTTTGCAACGAATGGAACTTCTTTTGCTATTTTTATTTTATACGCAGGTGGTTATCAAAAAACAGACAGACCTGCCGCTCTTTGGTTGCGGCGACTCATTATCTGTGATAAAATAGGGTAAATGGCGTGAAAGGAGCATGTATATGACAGGGATTGTTTTAGAAGGTGGAACATTTCGACCGATTTTTAGCTGCGGTGTGATGGATGCGCTGCTATCGGAGAATATATTATTGCCTTACTGTATTGGTGTCTCTGCAGGAATTGCAGATGGGGTTTCGTATATTTCTAAGCAGCCACAGAGGAATTTGGAAATCATGCAGAAGTACCGCAATGATAAGCGATATATGAGCCGGAGTAACTGGAAAAAATATAAGAGTATTTTTGGACTGGATTTTGTTTTTGGAGAAATCCCAGACCGGTTAATTCCGTTTGACTGGGATACCTTTCGCACATATGAAGGAACCTGTCTGGTTGGTGTGACAAATGCAAAGACCGGACAGATTGAGTATAAAAATGCAATGGATATGGATGAGAAATTTACGATGCTTCGCGCGACCTGTGCGCTGCCGATGTTTTTCCCAGCGATTGATTTGGACGGGCAGAAGTATTACGATGGCGGGCTGGTTGATCCCATTCCATTCCGTAAAGCATTAGACGACGGATGTGATAAACTGATTGTGGTACTTACACAGCCACGCGGTTTTGTGAAACGTTATGGCAAGTATGATAAAATGGGTGCCAGAATGTTAGGTCATAAATATCCGGAGATTAAGCGAGTAATTATGGAGAGACCGGATCACTACAATGCCATGGTGAAAGAGTGTGAGGCGTTGGCGAAAGAGGGAAAAGTGTTGATTCTGCGGCCGAACCATTTGTTGAACAGCTTTGAGAGTGATGTGCGCAAACTGGAAATGGCCTATTGGCATGGTTACCGCATGACGAAAGAGAAAATGAAAAAAATCAAAAGATTTATTGAGGAATAAAGGAGCATATGGATGAATCAGAAGAAGCAGCCAAAGGAATGCGGGAACATTTTTTTTATCCCAATTCTTCTTATATTAGCGGTAATTCCGCTGATTACAAATGTGCATATTTATGATAATGGATTGAGTAAAGAATTGTGGGCATCAGCAAATGGGCAGGTGGCAGATTTCTTTTTGTACTACAAATCTCATGTTCTCATGATACTTGGGTTGTGTGTGGCAATTCTTTTGACTTATTGGCTGTGCACAGGAGAAAGCGGCAGATTATTTGAAGAAAAGGCTTGGATTCCATTGATTCCTGTAGCGGTTTTTGCACTGTTTTCTCTTTTTTCAGCATTGGGAGCTGAGCATGCCGATGAAGCATTTTTTGGTGGTTTTGAACAGTTTGAGGGAGTATTGGTTTTACTTACTTATGTGGTTTGTTTTGTGTTTGTGTATGGTTATGTGAAAAAAGAAGAAGTTATTTTGTTCCTTTTGCATGGACTAATCGCAGGATCGTGTGTTGTAAGCATCCTTGGGGCATTTCAGACGATTGGCAGAGACTGGATTCAGAGTGCCTGGGTCAAGCCATTAATTACAACGGAACTCATGGGTGCAAATGATTTTGATATTCGCTTGACGTTTGGAAAGGGTGTGGCATATGCAACTCTTTACAATCCCAATTATGTTGGTTCTTACGTGGCAGTTGTATTACCGTTGACAATTCTTTTCCTTTTTGCTTCGAAAAAAATGGGGATTCGGATTTTGGCACTCGTGTCAACGATTTGTCAGTTGGTAATGTTGTATGGCTCTCAGTCTTTGACGGGAGTGATTGGAGTTATCGGAGCGGTTATTGCTGCACTTATTTTCATGATTCCATATGTCAAAAAAAATATTCCGGTTTCGGTTGGTGTTGTGGTAGTATGTGCTGTGGCGGTAGTCGCTGTTTT
Source organism: uncultured Eubacterium sp. (assembly GCA_934322085.1). Classification (GTDB taxonomy): domain Bacteria; phylum Bacillota; class Clostridia; order Lachnospirales; family Lachnospiraceae; genus Eubacterium_F. Next base: position 20,707 of record CAKRGF010000024.1, on the reverse strand, counting down.
TGTGGCAAAACCGGATATTATTAAGCGGTTTGTTAGTGATCAAGGTGAAAAGACGGCAAACGGCATTGTGTCGATGGAGACAGGAACAAATTCATTCGAGATTGTGATGAGTTCCGGTAAGACCATTATTGGTCAATTTGCTTCGCAGGATAAAGTGGATTCTTTTACGTTAAAAGATAAGAGTGGAAAAGTACTTACAACGAAAACAAATGAGGACGGCGTTGTGACAATTACAGATAAGGGTTACGAAAATGTGAAGTTTTCTAACGATGTCGTAGGAACCGGTGAAAAAGAAACTCCGAGTTTCAAAATTACTGCAGATGGGAAGTCATGGAATCTGGTGAAAAAGAATCGGGAACTTTTCTATTATAATCCGCAGGGACGGTTGGATAAACTTAGAAAAGTGGACGCAGTTGGTTTTGAAAATAATTATGATTTTGCGACTCGGAGAGGATACATTTGGTCGCGTACTTTTCCGATGCTGGCATCAACGGCATTGTTAGGAGTGGGGGCTGACAATTTTGTATATAATTTTCCGAATGATGATTATGTAGGAAAGGTAAATTCATCATTTGATGCTCAGATTATTACGAAACCACATAATATATATCTTCAGATTTGGACGCAGGATGGAATGCTGGCTTGTCTGGCGTTTGTAATCCTTTACGTGATGCTTGTTAAAGTTACATGGAAAAACTGTATGAATGCGGGAGAAAAAATGTGGCTGCATAAAGTGGCAGTTGCAATTTTGTGTAGTGCCAGTGGGTACATGGTAGTTGGTCTCGCTAATGACTCGAGTGTATGTGTGGCACCTTTGTTCTGGAGTTTGATGGGACTTGGGTTTGCTGTAAATCATATATTACAAAAAAATAAAGTACAATAGAAAGAAAGTGAAATACGGAGGTGATTGTATGGCTCGCCGGTGCAGTGTGGAGAGAGCAAACAAACAAATTGGCGGTTTCGCCAGTGCAAAGAAAAATATGGTGATTCAGTATGAGGGGCGTGAACGTTCAACCAAACATTTGTTAGAACTGATTCATGAGGATGTTTTGACAAAGGGAATTCCAGAGGAAGAAATCGAACAGCTTGATATTTATGTGAAACCGGAAGAACAAGCAGTTTATTACGTTGTGAATCATAAAATAGAAGGCCAGATTGCATTCTAAAAAAGTGGGACAGGATGTCGGAAAGGAAGGAAGTTATGGCAACGGTTTATGTAATTGCAAACCAAAAAGGCGGTATTGGAAAGACAACAACCGCTACAACATTAGCAGGGATTTTGAATCAAAAAGGTAAAACATTATTAATTGATGCAGATCCGCAAGGAAACAGTACAAGTACCTATCAGGCGGCAATCGAGGATACGGCGACGCTTTATGATGTTATGGTGGATGAGGATCCGGTTCCGCTTGATGAGGCAGTCCAGCACATGGAAAACGGAGATATTGTGGCTTCGGATCCGTTACTTGCCAAGGCAGGAAAACTTCTAGACGGAAATGTAGAAGGGATGTACCGTTTGCAGGATGCACTTGAAATGCTGGATGGCTATGATTACATCGTAATTGACACAGCACCATCTCTTGATATTGTGTTGTATAACTGTCTGATTGCTGCGGACGAAGTGATTATTCCGGTTACGGCTGATGCTTTTGCACTGCAGGGACTGACGAAACTTAGTGATACGATTCATGCTGTTCAAAAGCGTCAGAACCGCAATTTGCAGATTGCCGGTCTTTTACTTGTCAAGTATGCCGGCCGCTCCAATTTGGAAAAAGATGTGCGTCAAGAAATTGAGGAGGTTGCTGCTTCTTTGGGAACCAAGTTATTTCCAACAGCAATTCGCGAGTGCGTGAAGACAAAAGAAGCACAGCTTAAGAAACGTCTACTTAGTGATTATGCACCAAACTGTACGACTATGCAGGATTATAATCAGTTTGTCGAAGAACTACTTGAAAAGTAAGATACATAAATAATATGTTGTGTAATATAAGGATGTCAGAGTCATGTTGTGTTTTGGCTCGGACATCCTATTTTATTTAGTTACACTCCGATGCCATATTCTTTCATAAGTTCTTTTTGATAGTCAGTATCTACCATGGCACGCTGCATATCTTCCATGCGGTTGTCCTCTAGTAAATGGAGATTTAAGGTGTTAATTTCATGGATGCCACGTTCTTCACCGCGTTCCTCATACATATCTAAAAGTACACACATATTGATATGCCCTCCTTTTTCGTTTTGTTTATCGATTAATTGCTTTGCCTTTATGTAACGGTCGTCATTTGCAACAGCGGTCAGCCAGTCTAAAAAGGCTTCCGGATGGTCAAGTTTAAAATCCGTCGTGCGGAAAAAAGATTCTAATTTTTCTTTGTCATTTTTACATGACAAATAGCGAACGATGTATTTAAAGTCGGAGTGATACATCTGTATCGTGGACTCGGATTGATTGGCTAAGTTGATAATGCCAATTGAATGAGGTGAAATCCACTTCTCAAATTCCTCACGCATATCGTCGGGGATATTAAGCATATCCTGTAACTGCTTAGGTTTTTTCCATTCTTTCTGGCTGTAATTCAAAACAAGTGTAATAACCGGGTCCAGTTTTTGAGCGTCATGAATCTCCTTGGTAATAGGAGACGGATAAGCCTGTTGCTGCCGATTTGCCTCTTTGATTGTCTTAACCTGCTCCATATATTTTGCATGTTGATACCCCATGTCACGGACTGGCATAATGTTATTGATGTCGCTCTGGTTTTCCAGACAGACAAAGAAGAGAGTGTTGTATTTTTTGCTGCACTTCATTGGTACATCCATTTGCAGTTGTTTCAGTTTGTTGTCAGAAGAGGACTTGGTAATCAGTTCGCTAGGTTCTCGTGACAATTCGTTTGCAGATATATAATGTCTGCCACCAAATAAATTTACATTAACGATGTCGGAAAAAACATCTTTGTATTGTAATAAGCTCTTTTCAGCTAAATCTTTACTTCCCAATAGCATGCCTCCTTTTATCAAATAGAAATAACAAGGAGAACGGTTTTGCTCCCACCCTTGTTTGTAAATATACTAGCACGCAATGAAGAAAAAGTCAATATATTTTATTACAATTGTAAAGTGACTTACGCCCACTTGGGGAGAGGCTAAAAATATCCGGCGGCGAAAATTAAAATCCCTCGAGCGAGAAAGAAAAAGTACATCAAATTACTTGCCAATAAATACGGTTAAAAGAAAAAGCAGAGAGTTCACAAAATGGAATTCTCTGCTTTTTAAAGTTTGTCATTGAATTAAAAATTGCTACCGTTCCAGCCCCAGTCGTTCACACCGTGATAAGTGACATAAACTTGATTTCCCGGGATAGAAAGTTCTTCGCTTAAAATATCACAAATAACTTTTGTCATTTCTGAATAGGCAGATGGTGATGCCTGACCAAACAGACTGACGGAAACATATGCTCCCTTGTCCAATTTAGAACCGCCCATGTACAAATCGTAATTATCCTCAAATCCAACCATCAGATAGGTTTCCGATTTGTTTAAAATTTGGATAGCTTCACCAAGCTTTGCTTTGATAGATTCCTCTTTTTCCGGGGTGAGTGATACGGTAATTTTTGAATCAATAAATGGCATAAATATACCTCACTTTCTGTTATTTATGTCTATCATACTATGAAATGAATGAATTCACAATATAAAAGAAAATCAAAGTGATTCCAGAAAGTCAATCATGTGATCTAACTGTGTGCTGTTTAGCCGCTCTGCGTAACGGAGCAGTCGAAACTGAGCTTCATTTAAATGAACGGCACTCGTACCCTTTTCCATAAAAAATTCGGACATAGAAATGTTAAAGGCTGCACAAATTTTCTGCAATGAGGGGATGGATGGCAATGTGTCTTTTCGATACCAAGCCGAAATTGTTGATTGAGTAATGCCAGAATACTGGGAAAGCTGATATTCTGACCAGTTTCTTTCCAAACGTAGTTCTACGATGCGGTCTAATACGTTCATTGTCAAACCCCCTTTATAAGTAAAAGTCATAAATAATATTATACTTGGTATTAGAAAATAAAGCAGTGCGAAATAACGTAATTAAATAACGCAAAAATGAATAATTGATTCTTGCATAGATACCCAATATTTGTTATTCTATTATAGAAATGAAGGGAGATGAAGGGAATGAGAAAAGTCAAGATAAGAAAGCCATATATTGTTATGATTATTATGGTGTTAGTGTTTATGGCAGGCAGTTATTTTATGGCAGATAATTTAATTGGAAAAGAGACTAAGATAAATGTATCAGGAGCAAGTGGAAAAAGAGATGAAGCTGGGAGTGTGGGCACAAACAAATATAAACAGATGCAAGAGGATAAGAAATATGTGCTTGAACAGGATGATTTTCTTATTATTACGGGAACCGATGTTAACGTATCGGGTAAGACCTTTAAACAGGTAAAAGAAGAAATGGAGGAAAGTGCTAAAAAGAATGGTGGAATAATGGGTGATTAGTAACTATAAAAATTGTCAATGCGGTGGATAAAAAAACATACGATTATGTTTATATGGCGGGTGACTTTAATTGTAGTGATTTTTCGGATGTACAGCGTTTTTTGTTAGGGGAATGTACATTGAATAATTGTGAATCCTTACCGTGTTGGTTTGATTTGGCATCTGCATATGCGCAAATTACTGGTAAAAAAGCTGAGGATACTCTAGATTTTCGCAAGAATCCTAGATTTAAAGGAAATACGGTAGAGACAAATTCAAGATTTGACAGAATTTTATTGCAAAATACATACCCGCAGCAATTTCCAGTTTTGAGCAGGTGCAACGTATTTGGCACAGCAATTTATGAGGATATAGCATTGGCAGCAAGTGATCATTATGGTGTAGTAGTAGAAATGGAATAATTTTAGGATGGTGTTATTATGTATGAGGATATTTGGGAAAAATTATACTGTGAAGCAAGAAAAGTGCAAAAAGAGAGAGTGATTTCTCCGTTTATAGAGGCAGGGGGTGTTGCAGCTGCACTTTTGACTAAGAAAGGTAGTATTTATGTTGGAGTTTGTATTGATACGGCAAGTACACTGGGAATGTGTGCTGAAAGAAATGCGATTGCTAATATGATAACAAATGGTGAGCATCAAATCGATAAAATGGTTGCGGTTGTTGAGGATGGAAGTGTTGGCGCTCCGTGCGGTGCGTGTAGAGAATATATGATGCAATTAGATAAAGATAGTGGTGACATTGAAATACTTGTGGATTTTGAAAAGAGAAGAATCGTTCGGCTTAAAGAATTAATTCCTGATTGGTGGGGAAAAGAACGCTTTTTAGTTGAAGAATGAAAAGGGAACTTCTAACTTCTAACGGAAGCAGAAATTTCTATTCGTGATAACGGTACAATATCTGCTGATGAACTTGAATCAGAACTGGGGGTATCTGATTGAAACTGTTGAAAGGTGATGCTTATTATGGTAACAAAAACAGCAAGAATTCAACTTCTAGTTGAGAAAATCAAGAAAATTAGGTTATTGTTTTCATCTTTCATTTTTTTTATAATGAAATCATAAAGAGCTCTTTAATCCATTCAAATTAAGGAGGAACAAACTATGATTTCGATTGGAAATACAATCAAAACATTGCGAAAAGCAAAAGGCGTAACAATAGATGAGTTGTTTGGGTATAAGTTGGATGCATTGACAAACAAAGAGAAATTTGTGCGATTTATGGCAGATAATCAAATCCTGATATTTCAAGAGAGCGGTGGATATTTTATCAATACAGAAAATTTCTCTACCAATGCTCAGATAAGTAAAATCGGAGAAGTATTAGCAGATTGTATATGCGAAAATTATCTTGAGTTTGACGTATTAACTGGAATGGCATATCATGGGATTTCTTTTTCAGCAATGGCGGCAAGTGTTTTGTATAACAAATATGGAAAAACCATAAATTATTGTCATGCAAGACAGAATCCTGATAGCAGAGGGCGAATGATATGTGGTCACACATTGCAAGCGGGGGAGCGTGTAGTTATTGTGGACGATGGTGTGTCTACAGGACAAAGTGTAGATAGGTGGATTGAGGAAACAAAAAAATGCGTAGATATTAATGTTGTGGCGTTAGTAACAGTATTCGCTCGCGATGATATGCCTGGTGGAATTGGAAGACATCTGTTAGAAGAAAAATATGGTATGAAAGTGTATTCTGTAATTTCCGATCAGGATATTCAAAAAGCGTTAGAAAAGGGAATTGTTCGAAGATAAGATTTTAGAATGGTCGAGAAAGTTCCATCGATGAAGTGAACAATCCATCTCGGTCTTGATGAATATGGCAACTCTGCAGCATAACGCTTTGCTTGTTGAAAAGGAGTCAACAAGGTACTGAAAAGAGGTAACAGAAGAAGAAAAGGCGAAGGACGGAAGTTCTTCAGCCACAGGAATGTTACCTGTGGATTTTTTTTGTTATAAAGGAAAACAGATACTAAAAAATTCAATTTAAGTACCAAATATATCATAGAATAATCTTACAAATAGGGCTATAATTAAAAAAAAATTTTAATCAATTTAGAAGGAGGTAATTATGCGAATAGCAAGTAGAAAAGTAATCGCAGGTCTTATGGTTTCGGCTCTTTGTATCACAACACTATCCAGCGCCGGAAGTGATGTAGAAGCAAAGGCTAAGGCTTCTCTTAAGACCAAGAAGATTTCTGTTAAGGTTGGAAAGAAAAAGAGTATATTAATCAAGAATAAAACTAAGAAACATTCTTATTCTTTTACCAGCAGTAACAAACAAGTGGCAAAAGTAACATCAAAAGGGAAGGTTACCGGAATAAAAGCTGGAAAAGCGACTATAACAGTAAAAGAAGTTTTGAAAAAAGGTAAAAAGAAGAAAAGAAAATTGGGAAAAGTTAAAGTTACGGTAACTGGCATGAAAAAGAAGAATGTAGCAACGCCAACACCGGAAACGGTAAACAAGGCAGCGCCAACAGCAGAGGTAAAAACAACACCTACAGCGACACCGTCTGCAACAGCACCGGTTGAGCCGACAGCATCAGCAACGCCAGCCGCAACGGAGACGGCAGCACCAACACCGATCGTAACGAGATCTCCTGCACCACGTCCAACATTGGCGCCTGGTATGCCGGAATTAGATAAGAACAATCTTACTGTAGCGGACTATCCGGGTATTGCATCCGATGTGCCGGATCTGGATATAATTCGTGTTGGTCAGAACTACTACATGGTAAGTACAACGATGAACCTTGTTCCTGGTGTCCCTGTTATGAAGTCGACAGATCTTGTTCATTGGGAAATTGTAAACTATGCATGTAACCGTTTCCCGGACAAGGATTTATTTAATCTTGAGAACGGAAAGCAGACATATAAGAATGGTTCCTGGGCAGCATCATTAAAATACAATGAAAAAACAAAACTTTTCTATGTAATCTACAATGTTAACAATGATGGTTTTTATTGTTACACGACACCGGATATCGAAGATGGTACGTGGAAAGCATATTACATACAGACAAGTTTCCATGACCCGGCATTGATCTTTGACGGTGACGGAATGTATGTTATCTACAATGGAAATAACATTCAGAAGATTTCTTTAAAAGAATCATCGGTAGAAGGTGGAATTGGAAAAGTTGTAAAAGAAGGCGGTTCAAGAGCGCTGTTTAATAAGACATTGGGCGGATTCAAGTGGTCTTTATGGGAAGGTGCTCATGCTTATAAGATTGGTGATTACTATTACCTTATGATCATTGGTTCTTATGGAAACTGGTTCCGCAGAGAAGTATGCTATAGAAGTAAAAAATTGTATGATAGTGAGCCGTCAGACTGGGAAGCTCAATTGATCTTTGAAGGCTCTACATATGAGTATGGAACCGGTATCGCACAGGGTGGTATTGTGGACACGATCTATGGTGACTGGTATGGATTCCTTTTCCAGGATCATGATGGTCTTGGTCGTGTTCCGTCTATACTTGCTGTAAACTGGGATTATGTTGATACAAAGAATAACAAGTATTATCCAGACTGGCCGATGATGGGTTATTATGATGATAAAGGAAACTTTGTAAATTGTCTTGGAACAAGCCAGAAGGTTAAGAATCCACTTACTATCCAGTTGAATAAGAGTGATAAGGAAAGTTACATTGTTGGTGATGATGACTTCTCCTATCCGGATTTTAAGGAAGGTGACAGCCTAAAGAAAGTATGGCAGTGGAACCATAATCCGGATGACGCCAACTGGTCAGTAACAGAAAATCCTGGTTATTATCGAATTAAAAACGGTAAGGTAGCAGGGAATATCTGGTTTGCAAGAAACTCTCTGACACAAAGAACGGTAGGGCCTAACTTTACATCAGAGACATGCGTTTTGACAGAAAATATGAAACCGGGTGATTATGCAGGTCTTGCTGCAATCAGTGCACACTATGGAATGGTTGGTGTAAAATGCGATGAAAATGGTAACCGTTACGTATTCCAGGGCTGCAATAGTGATACGAATAGTGGTGCAAAGGCAAAGAAAGAGGATAAGATAAAAGAAAATGCTGTTTCTGAAGAAAAGATCGAAGGAAACGCACCAGTATATCTTAAGATTGAGTATGCCTTTAATACAGGCAATACAAGAGCAGATAAAGCAAACTTCTTCTATAGTTTAGATGGAGAGAATTGGAAGAGCATAGGCGAACCATTCTCACTTGGATTTGATACTGCGACAACATTTATGGGAACAAGAAGCTGGCTTGTAAATTATGCAACAAAAGAAGCTGGTGGATATGTTGATTTTGATTATTACAAAGTAAAATAAAATGATACCATTTCTGCCGGCAAGATTGTCTTGCCGGCAGTTTTTTTATTGTGCGCCTTGCGGCGCACGTTTCTAATGGGTGAAAGTCCCTAATCCGCCCTAGTAGTGGGAAGGATACAGCCAAAGACAAGGGTGTCCATTGTGAGGTGGAATCTGAAGAAAGTCGGATGGCAAATCTCTGGTCTGATGAACAGAAATCAGATAGATTTATACGAGAATCGTAAAAAATGAAAATTTGTTAGAATTTTGGTTAGAACAAACGGAATTTTTGCAGTTTTTCAGAAAGAAAAAGGCTGAAAACACTCATAAAGTAGAATGTTTTCAGCCTTGGAATCGAAGTGCATATAAGCGTTTCTCCGAAACGCTTATCCCACGGCTATCGCCGTATATACGCGGATTGTGATGCGTCTGCCTGCGAGCAAGCTCGCGTCAGCCGCCCACACCCCGCTATGCACTTCTCTTAGCTATCGTGCGGATAACAGGACTTGAACCTGCACGGGATTCCCCACTAGAACCTAAATCTAGCGCGTCTGCCAATTCCGCCATATCCGCAAACAAGTGAAATTATAACAGACAGGAGATAGGCTTGTCAAATTTATTCGTGCAAAATGGGAAAGATAGTGTTATACTTATTACAAATGATGTTGGAAATAAAGAGAGAAAGGACGATGAGAGTATGGGAGCATTAGTAGCACTTGGTGTATTTACGGCGATTGCCATTGTGGCAGTGATTGTTGTGGTTGCTGCGGTAGCTGCGATTGTGGCAGGCGTTACGGATTCGACCAAAGAAGAAGAGGTATAAGGGATGGAACAGTCAAAGAAAACTTCATTTGATTTTTATATGCTGCCACTGGTTCTTGCCGTGGCAGTTGTTCCCTTATTGACAATGATGACTTCGTATTCATCGGGAATTGGGAAATATACATGGGCATCCGGCGGTTCATTTGTTGATTTCTTTCTTGGCTTTAAGCGGGGAGCACTGATTCTTTTAGGAGCAGTGATTATTATTTTGTTTTGCGCTGCACAGTGGATGCGGGCGCAGGCAAAAGCGGTGTGGACGACTAAAAATCAGAAAATAGTTTTGTTTTTGCTGGCAGTATTTTGGAGTGTTACCGCAATATCAGCATTGCTTGCGGATGAAAAAATGGATGCGTTATTCGGTGGATTTGAGCAAATGGAAGGGTTACTTGTGGTGACTGCTTATGTTGCTCTTTTTTGTCTTGCTTATTTTCTTTTATCAAGTGAAAATAAAATTCAAGTGATTGTACATGCGCTATTAATTGGGTCGCTGATTCTTTCTGTTTTAGGGGTGTTGCAGGCTTTTGGTGTGGATTATTTGGCAAATGATGTTACAACGCCTTTTTTTACCATGTTTATGCATACGCTGCCTAAGACGTTTAATGGAATTACGGCAAGTTTTGGAAAAGGGGTTTCTTATGCAACACTTTACAATCCTAATTATGTTGGCTCATATGTGGCACTTGTGCTTCCGCTTACCATTTATGAGGCGGTACAGGATGAAAAAAACAGATATAAAATTGTGGCAGCGGCATCCGCTGTGTGCCAGCTTATTATGCTAAAGGGTTCCGGTTCGCTTGCCGGGATGGTTGGTGTAGGTGCGGCAGTATGCGTGGCGGTGTTGTTTTTGTTTTCGGATATCCATAAAAATAGGAAGATTCTTTGTGGTGTATTTGTTGTGGCAGTCGGACTTGTGGTTTTGTCTTTGTGGAAAAATCCATCGTTCTTTCGCTCTGTCATAAAGGGAAATGGAGAGCCGTGCAGCCGCCGTATTTCTTCCATGATTTCGGATGGCACGAGTGTGAAAATTACATTGGATTCAGGGAAAATGGTTACGCTTCGGTGGGATGCTGATGCAACGGTTTACGAATTTGAGGCTTTGAATGAGAATGGAAAAAAGATTGAAATGACAGGCGATTCATTCAGCGGCGTCCAGTTAAAAGGGGATGCGTATCAGGGACTTCTGTTTGAAGCGACTAAGCGTCGAATTACATATCAGGAGCAGAAAACTTATTTTGATGTTTTGCGTCTTACGGTGGATGATAAATATTCGTGGGATTTTGCTATGCTTGGCGTTGGGCTGCGTTACATTAACGGAGTTGGGAAGCCGGATATGCTTCACTATGTGGAATCTTTTGGTATGGAAGGACATTATGATTTTGCGTCAAACCGTGGTTATATTTGGTCGCGCACATTTCCGCTGTTGAAGCGCACCCTGCTTCTTGGCGTGGGTCGGGATAATTTTGCGTATGCGTTTCCGAATGATGATTATGTAGGAAAAGTGACTTGTGGCTTCAATGAACAGATTGTTACAAAGCCACATAATATGTATTTGCAGATTTGGGTTCAGGATGGACTGCCTGCGCTGCTTGCATTTTTAGCGTTGTATCTACTGCTTTTTGGCAGAACCATCCGTAAATGTTTCAAAAAAGGAAAATGGAATCATAGTCAGAAAATGTCTTTGGCACTTCTGTGTGGAGTCAGCGGGTATTTCGTGGCAGGGCTTGCCAATGATTCATCCATCTGTGTGGCACCGGTATTCTGGATTTTGTTTGGGGTGGCATTTGCTGTTTCTCGTAGTGAATAAAAATTTTCTTCATAAATTAGCACTCGCCTCTTGACAGTGCTAACAACGAGTGCTATATTATAACTGTGTTATAGATATGATAGAACATACAAGAGATTGTATTTCACTGAAACTGAAGGGAGTGAACGACATGAACATTAGTAAATTTACACAGAAATCAATGGAGATTGTAAATAATCTTGAAAAGACGGCATACGATTTTGGAAATCAGGAGCTGGCGCAGGAGCATTTGTTATACAATATGCTGACGGTCGATGATAGTTTGATTGTCAGTCTGTTAAAGAAAATGGACATTGACCCGGTCGTTTTCCAGGCGCAGGTGGAAGGCTTGATTAATAAACGACCGAAAGTAGAAGGCGGTCAGATTTACGTTGGCAATGATTTGAACAAAGTTCTGATTTATGCCGAAAACGAAGCAAAGGCAATGGGCGACGAATACATTTCCGTGGAGCATTTGTTTTTAAGTATGCTTCGCAAAGCATCACCGGAGATAAAGAAGTTATTCAAGGAATTTAATATTGATAGGGAAAGATTTTTGCAGGCTCTTTCTCAGGTGCGTGGCAATCAGAAGGTGACGACAGATAATCCGGAGGCAGTTTACGAGAGTTTGTCTAAGTATGGAACGGATTTGGTGGAGCAGGCAAAGGACCAGAAATTAGACCCGGTAATTGGACGAGATGAAGAAATCCGTAACATGATTCGTATTTTGTCGCGAAAGACGAAAAATAATCCCGTTCTGATTGGTGAACCAGGTGTTGGTAAAACTGCCGTAGTTGAGGGATTAGCACAGCGTATTGTGCGCGGCGATGTGCCGGAAGGTTTGAAAAATAAACAGGTATTTGCACTGGATATGGGTGCTTTGGTAGCCGGTGCGAAGTACCGCGGTGAGTTTGAGGAACGTCTGAAGGCGGTGCTTGAGGAAGTGAAGGAAAGCGATGGACAGATTATTTTGTTTATCGACGAACTTCATACAATTGTCGGTGCCGGAAAGACAGATGGTGCAATGGATGCCGGCAACTTGTTAAAGCCAATGCTGGCGCGTGGCGAGCTGCACTGTATCGGTGCGACAACATTGGATGAGTATCGTATGTATATTGAAAAAGATGCAGCTCTGGAACGTCGTTTCCAACCGGTAATGGTGGAAGAACCGACGGTGGAAGATACGATTTCAATTTTGCGTGGATTGAAAGACCGCTACGAAATTTTCCATGGAGTAAAAATTACCGATGGTGCACTTGTGACAGCGGCAACACTGGCAGACCGTTACATCACGGATCGTTTCCTGCCGGATAAGGCAATTGATTTGGTGGATGAGGCGTGTGCACTGATTAAGACAGAACTTGATTCGCTGCCGACGGAACTTGATGAGACTCAGCGAAAGATTATGCAGCTGCAGATTGAGGAAGCGGCGCTGAAAAAAGAAACCGATAACTTGAGTAAGGGACGTCTTACCGAACTGCAGAAAGAGTTAAGTGAACTGCAGGAAGATTTTTCGGTTAAAAAGGCACGCTGGGACAATGAGAAAGCAGCCGTTGATAAAATCCATCAATTGAAAACGGAGATTGAAGATGCGAATAATCAGATTGAAATGGCGAAAAACAGCGGTGATTTGGAGCGTGCATCAGAACTGGAGTATGGCGAGCTGCCACGGTTGCAGCAGTTGATGGACGAAGCGGAAAATGCGGCTAAAACAAGCGACCAACGAATGGTACACGAAAGTGTTTCGGACGAAGAAATTGCGCAGATTATTTCCCGCTGGACCGGAATTCCGGTTGCTAAATTGACAGAGTCGGAGAGAAATAAGACACTGCATCTGGATGATGAACTTCATAAGAGAGTGATTGGACAGGATGATGGCGTGACAAAAGTGGCAGATGCGATTATTCGTTCCAAAGCAGGTATTAAAGATCCAACTAAGCCGATTGGTTCATTTCTCTTTATGGGACCTACCGGTGTTGGTAAAACCGAGCTTGCAAAGAGTCTTGCTGAGTGTTTGTTTGACAATGAAGCGAATATGGTTCGTATCGACATGAGTGAATATATGGAGAAATATTCTGTGTCCCGCCTGATTGGAGCGCCTCCGGGATATGTTGGTTATGAAGAGGGCGGACAGTTGACCGAGGCTGTGCGCCGCAGACCGTATTCGGTTGTCCTCTTTGATGAAATTGAAAAGGCACATCCGGATGTGTTTAATGTTTTGCTGCAAGTGCTGGATGATGGTCGAATCACGGATTCGCAGGGACGTACGGTGGATTTCAAAAACACTATTTTGATTATGACATCAAACCTTGGCGCAGAATTTTTGCTGGATGGCATTGATGAGAATGGAAACATTTCTTCTGAGGCAGAGGAACTTGTGATGTCGCAGTTGAAAAATCATTTCCGACCGGAGTTTTTGAACCGTCTGGATGAGATTGTTATGTTTAAGCCACTCTCAAAAAGCGATATCCGAGGCATCATTGATTTGCTTGTCAAGGATATTAACCGCAGAATTGAGGATAAAGAAATTTCTCTTACCGTTACGGATAAGGCACTTGATTATATTGTGGAAAAAGCATATGACCCGGTATATGGTGCAAGACCGTTGAAGCGGTATTTGCAGAAAAATGTCGAAACTCTGCTGGCAAAGAAGATGCTGGCGGATGAAGTGGCAGTAGGAGATGTGCTCTCTCTGGATGTGGAAAACGATATCTTGGTAATTCGTAAGACTGATTAAAACGAAATAATGATTCTTTGGAAAAACTATAAGGAGATAAGGATATAATAAGTTCTTATTGAATTATAGTTTTTTCTTATGTATACTCTTATTCGTGGGGAAATTCTGAATATTTAAATTTTTTTTGAAAAAAGTAAAACTTTTTTCAAACTTCACTTGGCTTATAAGTAAAAGACACAGAAAGGTAGGATGAAAATGAAAGTAAAAATGAGAGGTTTTGTGGCTTTATTAATGGCTGCGATGATTATAACGGGGATGATTCCAACGCACAGCGAGGCAAAGAAGGTTACCTATTATAAGACGAAAAAGGTTTTTCTTCAGACAAAGGAAACCAAAATAGTAAAGACAACAAAGAAAATTAAAAAGGTTGTAGGTGTGAATCAGACACTGAAAGGTGTGGCAAAAGGAAAGAAAATTTCTAGTAGAAAAATCAAGTTTACGCCCGGAAAAGCCAGTGGCAACACGGGACTTGATGAAGAGGATATTATGGTAACGTATACAAATGGAAAAAAGCAGAAATTTATCGTAAAAACCGTAAATCCATATTTGGAGAAGATTGCTAAAAAACTTCGCCCTCTTGTGAAGAATCCGGACGAAGGACTCAGGATTATTGCCCGTGAATATGAACAGTGTTATCAAACGGGGAAAAAGGATTATTTTGAACATTTAAAAAGTAATCCGCGCGCATACAAGAACATGCTGAAGCGTACGGCAAATAAGAAATATACTTATGAATGGACTGCGTCAGAGAACTTTGGCGGCGAGTGTACCGTGGATGACATTATTAAAAAGGCGACGAAGTCGCAGAAAATTGCCCTTATTTTGGAAACGTACTGCGATATGAATATGAAGTATAATAAAGATTCAAAGGGCAGACCGGTTCATGGCGAAGGTGGTGTGAAAAACCGATATAAGGCAATTTATCAGGGAACTTATAAAGGTGTCTGCGGGGAATCGTCCGAACGCTTGTATGAAATTTGCGAAGTGATTGGCGTCAAAGCAGGATTGGCGAGCAATCCAAAGGAGAACCATGAATGGCTTTGCATCGCTGCTGTTGACAAAAACGGCAAAAAATACTGGCAGGGGGTTCCGGCAAGTTCTTATGCAAGATGTTTATTGTGGAAAACGAAAGTGGGAACCGATGGATTTGATTGGGAAGTAAGCAAAAAAAGTTATCGAAAGGATACCTTTAATGTAGTAATTCGAAGAACATATGCAGAAGAATAAGGGGAAAATCGATTCGAACTAAAAAATAAGAAAAGAAGGGCAGCTCACGAGTATGTGAACTGCCCTTTTAGAAAAATGCAGGAATCTATTTGCAGAACTGTTTGTCGAAATCCGGGTTGTACGCATAGAAGTTTTTCTTGTTCAAATCATCCTGCAGCAGACGGAGACTTTCACCAAAGCGCTGATAGTGCACCAGTTCGCGTTCACGCAGGAAACGAATCGGGTCGCAGACATCCGGGTCTTTTACAAGACGCAGAATGTTGTCATAGGTCAGTCGTGCTTTCTGCTCTGCTGCCATGTCTTCATGCATGTCGGCAAGCGGGTCACCGGTTGACTGAATGCCGGTTGCGCTCCAAGGCTCACCGGATGCAGCCTGCGGCCAGATGCCAATGGTGTGATCGACATAATAAGGGGCAAATCCCTGTTCTTCCAATTCTTTTGCGTTTAAGTTTTTCGTGAGCTGGTGTACAATGGCACAAATCATTTCCATGTGAGCGAGCTCTTCGGTACCTGCATTGGTATCATTATTGCACATCTAAAATTGCAATACCATTATATATTTTATATTTCTGCTTTTACTTACGAAGTTTATCAGTTAATATATAACTTTATATAGGATAACATCTCATCAATTCTCTTTTTTTCTTCCACATACTCCAAATCATTATCCGCCATAATAACATCATCTATAATAATACGATACTGCATCTCTCTTAATCCTGTATTATCTTTAAAATGAATTTTAGGAAATTCAGCTTCTTCATGATATTTACTTACTTTTTGAAGCAAGTTATCTTCTTTTGACATATCTATATACGGAAGTATGCCCATTCCAAATTCAAAAACCATATGACCGAAATCTTGAGCTTTTATAATGGAATCAATCGTTACACTAAAAATCTCAGCCATTTCATTTAAAATATCAATATCTGGAACCGCTTCTCCACATTCCCACTTAGAAACCGCCTGTGGTGATACACTCAGTTGTTCTGCTAACTGTTGTTGTGTAAAGCCTTTCCCCTTTCTCAATTTGACAATATATTTTCCTGTTTTTTGCATATTCATAATTATGCCTCCTTTTATTTGATAAGTAAAACATATCATCATTTTTAGGTGAATACTATCAATTAGCAATTGATTTATACAACCCGTAGTTTATAACAATACCTTATTTTTCCTATTTTTTCAATCAGTAGAAGCCTGTGCAAAGAAAAATTTCTTACAGAGCATGAATGAAAGGATTATTTCAGAAAAGCATTCATACATTCTAATAAACAGGAATTTTAGGAGCAAATAGTTCTTGAAACAGATAAAGAAGAATCTGATGAATATAACACTTGATGCAACAAGGCAAAGGGAATTAAAGAAAACGCTAAAAAGAGGTATCTATAAGGAATTACATAAACGGGAAGTTTTGACGGATGAGCAGCTAAATAGTTTGTTAGAACGTAATTCTTAAAAAATTACTTCCACATTACTATCTATAGTGCAGGGGATATGTGTCAGCTGAACAAAAGGGGGGATACTAAATGACAAAAAGTAAACTTAGAGTTGCCGCATATTGCAGAGTTTCTACCGACAAGGCTGACCAGAAAAATTCATTAATTAGTCAACGAAAATATTTTGCAGATTATATTACCCGCCATGAGGACTGGACTTTCATGAATGTGTATTATGATGAGGGCATCAGCGGTACGCAGACCAAGAAGCGAGCTGGATTTAATGCAATGATTGAGGATGCCCTGCGAGGTGAAATTGACCTTATTCTGACGAAGGAAGTATGCCGATTTGCAAGAAATACGGTGGATACCTTGTCTTATACCCGAAGGCTAAAGGATAATGGTATTGGTGTCATTTTCACCATTGATAACATTGATACCAGAGATTCGGATGGTGAGCTTCGTTTGACCATTATGGCAAGCATCGCACAGGAAGAAAGTCGTAAGATTTCAGAGCGTGTGAAGTGGGGACAGAAACGCCGGATGGAACAGGGTATCGTCTTTGGCAGGGATTTGATTGGGTATACGGTCCGTGATGGCAAGCTTACAATTAACGAGGAGGAGGCATCTATCGTTCGTGCTATTTTCCATAAATACACCAATGAGGGAAAAGGTACTCATGTGATTGCAAGGGAATTATTTGAAGAAGGCCTGCATCCTAAGAGAGTTAAGCTATGGTCTGCTACTGTTATTCTCAGGGTATTACGAAACGAGAAATATGTGGGTGATTTGTGTCAGAGGAAAACCTTTACACCAAACTATTTGACACATGCAAAGAAGTGCAATCGAGGGAATGAAGAAATGATTTATTTGAAAGACCACCACGAACCTATTATTGATAGGAATTTGTGGAACCGGACACAGGAAGAATTACTCCGGCGTGCGCCCACGGAAAGAATGAAATCCAAACACAGTAACCGCTATTGGTGTAGTGGCAAGATTTGCTGTGGGTTGTGCGGTCAGCGTTATGTCAGCCGCACCAAGAAGCTGAAAAACGGCACTATCTACAAGGCATGGCGCTGCTATGCGGCGGCAAACCACGGAATCCGTAAGGTATCTGAGGATGGCGAGATAACTGGTTGTGACAATGGTTCCATCAATGAGCGTGCATTACTTACTTGTGTGCATTACTGCATATGTCAGTTACAGACCAATCAAAAGGAATTAAAAAAAGAAATTGTACAAGAGATCAAGGCAATCAAAGGTGTCACGGATAAGAAGTTTGATGCCACGCGCATTACAGAGAAAATGAAAATCTTAAATGCCAAGAAGCGTAAAGTCATTGATTTGATGTTGGAGGGATGGATTACCAAGGCGGATTTACAGGAGCAGACGAAATGGTACGATGAACAGCTTGCAGAGCTTTCACAGCTGCTTTCTAATTCACGGAACAAGGACAAAGAACGAGCAAAACAGATTGATGTCTCCCTAGAGTATTCTGAAGCTTTAGATGAGATTATGACTTTTGATGAGACCAACGAAAGCCTATATCGTGAGATACTGGATAAAATAATCATATATCATGACAACACGGTTGAGGTCTGGCTGAAATGTGTTCCATTTGGTATGAAGCTTACCATTCATTCTTATGGTAAGATGGAGGACTATACTACAGACATTCTTGCTATGGAAATTATTGAAAATTCTTAAGGCTCCGGAAACTGAAACTTCTGGAGCATCTATTAAAAACTAAGATACGCAATATTGCTGTCGATACACCGATATCTGTAAGCACACCTGCTACTTTTCGGTTTGTGTTGGAATAGCGCTGGGAGAGATAACGCATGGCAGCGCCTAATTCTCCATCGGGTCCGCCCAGCTGACTGATGATTACTTTTGCCAATTTTGCATTCGGCGTTTTGATATTGACCGGGTATTCCAGTCGTCGTTCATACGTCCACATCAGCTGCACCCCCCTTCCCATGGCCATGGTTCATCGGTCCAGGTCCAGCCATCATTTGTATCAATACCGGTTAAAAATAACGGTCCGCAGTGTTTCTCGTAATCGCAGACGGCTTCCTTATACATCTGCTGGTAGCGGTTGAAATAATCCATTGCCTTGCCATCGCAAGGATGAGTATCCAGATACATACCGGCGTCAATCATGCAGAATCCGGCCTCACGCACAGCGGTCATTTTCTGATGTTTTGAATGTCTGTTTTGATTCATCAATAAACACCTCGCCTTCCACAGGAGTTGTTTTGCATATAAGGCTGGCGGTTATGGCAGCCACAAGAACCCGAATGGGAGTGGTTTTGACTGCGGTCTGCCTGGCAGGCAGCCTGTGCACCAACAAATGGAAAAACTAAATCTTCGAAAATGGTGCCGTGTCTTAAGGCACATTCGCCCTCCATGACATTTTCAAAAATCTGCCATGGAACATATGCCATTGCTAATGGTTTCTTTGAAAGATTCATAGAGACTCCTTTTTTGTTTTTACTATATATTATGTAGAAAAATGTCGAATGTGAAAAAAAAAAATTTATTGAGAAAAAGTATTGACAAGCACTAATAAATGATATATAGTAATAACAGTAACAGTTACTATTATCAAAAAAGGAGCGTGAGATATGGCTGGACTCAAGTATAGCAGGCAACGGGAAGCTGTGTTAGTCTATCTGCGTTCAACAAAGTCTCATCCGACTGCGGAGCAGGTATATCAGAAAATTAGAGAAGAATTCCCTAAGATAAGCTTGGGAACGGTATACCGGAATTTAAACTTATTAGCAGACTGTGGCGAGATTTTGCGATTGAACTGTGGTGACGGGGTAGAGCATTTTGATGCGACGACCACCCCGCACAATCACTTTATTTGTCGTCGTTGCGGACAGGTAATCGATTTGGAAGCCGACTGGGATTTTGAATTGGATACCAAGATGGATGGCGAGTTTCCCGGGAAAATAGAAGGACATGAAATCTATTTTTACGGCATCTGTAAAAAATGTTTATAAATCACAAAAGTGGTTAAACTAATTTATCAAAAGGAGAGTGTATTAGTATGAAGAAATTTGTATGCAGCGTATGTGGATATGTTCACGAAGGAGACAGCGCACCGGATCAGTGCCCAGTTTGTAAGGCACCGGCAGAAAAATTCAAAGAGCAGACAGGCGAAAGAGAATGGGCTGCAGAACATGTAGTAGGAGTTGCTAAAGGTGTAAGCGAGGACATCGTAGCTGATCTTCGTGCAAACTTTGAAGGAGAATGTTCAGAAGTAGGAATGTATCTTGCTATGGCAAGAGTGGCTCATCGTGAAGGCTATCCGGAAGTAGGTCTTTACTATGAAAAAGCAGCTTGGGAAGAAGCAGAGCATGCGGCAAAATTTGCAGAACTTCTTGGTGAAGTAGTAACGGACTCTACAAAGAAAAACCTGCAGATGCGTGTTGACGCTGAAAATGGTGCAACAGCAGGTAAATTTGACCTTGCAAAACGTGCCAAAGCAGCAGACTTAGACGCTATCCATGACACCGTTCATGAAATGGCAAAAGACGAAGCAAGACATGGCAAAGCATTCGAGGGACTGTTAAAGAGATACTTTGGCTAAGCTTCAAGCCATGCATAAAAATAGAAGCAGCCATTCATTGTGAGTTCACTCACAAATGAATGGCTGCTTCTATTTTTATATACGGCGCGAGCCGTCCATGAGCCCGAGAGGGCGAATGGAGCAAGGCTTGGAGCTTAGAGAAGCGGGCGCGAGCCGTCCATGAGCCCGCTAGGGCGAATGGAGCAAGGCTTGGAGCTTAGAGAAGCGGGCGCGAGCCGTCCATGAGCCCGAGAGGGCGAATGGAGCAAGGCTTGGAGCTTAGAGAAGCGGGCGCGAGCCGTCCATGAGCCCGCTAGGGCGAATGGAGCA
>CAKRGF010000023.1 GCA_934322085.1 uncultured Eubacterium sp. | reverse complement strand
TGTGTCGCTGTCCTAATAATGTATCAAAAAAAGAAAACAGTACCTTATGTTGATTATATCAACATAAGGTTCTGTTTTGATTTATTACACGTAATAAATCAAAAATGGTACATTATAAATCAATGCAAACAAAAAGGAATGTGATAGAATAAAAAAATCGGAAAAGAAAGGACGACTAAAAATGAAAAACAAAAAGTTAAGTACCACAATTACAATTACCATTTCCATTGTTGCTGCTGTTTGCATACTGGGATTGTTTTTGTTTGCAAATGGAAGTATGACCTCTGTAATGAAGAAAAACAGTATGGATAATATGAAAACTTCTTTAGAGTCTAGGCAGAAGGTAATTGAGGATTATGTGAATAATGCAGAAAATCAGCTGATTTCTTATAGTAAAGGAATCGAAATTGTGAATTTATTAGAACATCCGGACGAACCGGATGTTGTAGAAACAGCGCAAAAGTATACAGAAAATTATTATAAAGAGTTGTCCGGATGGGAAGGAATTTATGCCGGAGAACCAAATACGCATGTGCTTGCTCATAACAATCCGAAAGTAGTTGGTATGACTACAAGAAAAGGGGAGGCGCTGAAACAACTGCAGAATGCGATGAAAGAATCAAACCGGTTGTATAATGCCGGAATTATTGTTTCACCTGCTTCACAGAAATTAACACTTTCTATGTATTGTCCGATTTATAAAGGGGACAAAATGATTGGCTATGTTGGTGGCGGTCCGTTTGGTGAACAGCTTCAGAAAAGTTTGGATTCGTTAAAGGTTGAAGGTCTTGCACATGCGTCATTTACGATGATAAACACTAAGACAAAAACATACATATTCAGTCAGGATTCTAAAAAGATTGCAAAAGAAATTAAGGATCCTATGCTTTTGCAGGTGGTTGAAAATGCAGAAAAGAATGGAAACCAGATTCAGGAAATTGAGTACAAAGATGCAGATGGAAATGATTCGGTCGGCGTATATCGTGCGATTTCTAACCGTGGCTGGGCTGTGGTTATGACAGATACGGAAGATGAGATTTTTGGTATAGCAAATACGAACCGTAAAACGCTTGGCTTAATTTGCATTGGCTCTTTCTTGTTACTCATGATACTTACATATGTGGTGATAAAATTGTGCCTGAGTCCATTGAAAATAGCCGAGCATGCTATATTGAAATTAAAAAACCTGAATTTAAGCAAGGATAAAAAAATTCAGAAGTTTGTAAATGGTAAGAGTGAAATTGGTCATATTGCGACGGCAATTGATTCGTTATATGATACGTTTTCTTCCATTATTGATACGCTTAATGGTTGCTCAAGCTCTCTTTTGGAATCAGCTGAGAGGATTACGGAAACTTCGCACGAATTGTATGAGTGTGTCGGAGATAATGCTGCAACGGCAGAACAAGTTGTGGCAGGTGCGACCATGACTAAGGAAGCGGTCGAACAGGTTGGTAAAGAAATCAGCAATATTTCAAAATTAGTTGATGAGGTTGGCGAACAGGTAAAAGCCGGAAGTGAGCGAAGTGAAGAACTGATTCAGGATGTTATGAAGATGAAAGAAGTTGCGAATGAATCTTTGGATGTAAATAGCGAAAAGATGAAATCAAACGAGGAAAGAATCGAGAAGGCAATGAAAGATCTGAAGTCGCTGTCACGAATTAACGAGATGGTAGATCAAATTCTGGAAATAACAAGCCAGACGAATCTTTTGTCTTTGAATGCTTCAATTGAAGCGGCTCGCGCCGGAGAGGCAGGCCGTGGGTTTGCTGTTGTTGCAAGCGAAATTGGTAACCTTGCCCTGAGTTCATCGAAAACGGCTACGGAAATACAGACAATCTGTAAAGACACGAATAAAAATATTGAATATGTACGACAGTGTTTTATGTCAATTTTAGAGTATTGGAAAACAGATGTTACGAACCAGTTTAAGGACTTTATTGAAATGTCAAATAACTATAATACGTCCATTGAGTCCATTGAAAATGTAATTAGCGGAATTCAAAATTCAACGGATTCCTTTGTGAATGGTATGTCAGCAATCTGTCAGCAAATGGATCGTGTGGAACTGGCTACGGATGAAAATGCACAGGGAATGGAACGTATTATCGATAAAATCGGCAAAACATCAAAGAGTGCAGAAACGATTTCCGGTGTCACGAAGGATAATCAGAAAAATGCAGAGGAAATTCGTGATATCGTGAAAAAATTTACAAAATAAAAAATCACGATTAAGGATTGACCAAAATAGTTGACAACCCTGTCAATATTCGATAAAATAATAAAAATACAAATAGAATACAAAAAAGAGAGGAAGAGAAAAGATGGGAACTATTATTGGTGAAGGCATTACATTTGACGACGTATTATTGGTACCCGCATATTCTGAAGTAATACCGAATGAAGTTTGTTTGAAAACTCATTTGACAAAGGACATTGAATTAAATATCCCTATGATGAGTGCAGGGATGGATACGGTAACAGAACACCGCATGGCGATTGCGATGGCGCGTCAGGGCGGTATCGGAATTATTCATAAGAATATGTCTATCGAGGCGCAGGCAGAAGAGGTTGATAAGGTAAAACGTTCGGAGAATGGTGTTATTACGGACCCATTTTATCTTTCTCCGAATCATACATTGGCAGACGCAGATGATTTGATGGCAAAATTCCGTATTTCAGGTGTTCCGATTACAGAGGGACCAAATAAAAAACTGGTTGGTATTATTACAAACCGTGATTTGAAGTTTGAAACCGATTTTACAAAAAAAATCAGTGAGTGTATGACATCTGAAGGGCTTGTGACAGCACCGGAAGGCATTACATTAGAGGAAGCAAAACAGATTCTGGCAAAAGCCCGCAAGGAAAAACTGCCAATCGTAGACAAAGACGGAAACCTGACCGGACTTATTACAATTAAGGATATTGAAAAACAGATTAAATATCCAAATTCAGCAAAGGACAAGCAGGGCAGACTTTTGTGTGGTGCCGGTGTTGGTGTAACGGCTAATATCATGGATCGTGTAAAAGCACTGGTAGATGCACAGGTAGATGTCATTGTTATTGATACGGCACATGGCCATTCCGCAAATGTATTAAAAGTTGTAAAAATGGTTCGTGACGCATATCCGGATTTGGGTATTATCGCAGGTAATGTGGCAACCGGAGAAGCTACCCGTGCTTTGATTGAAGCTGGTGTTGATGCAGTAAAAGTTGGTATCGGACCTGGTTCTATCTGTACAACCCGTGTGGTTGCCGGTATTGGTGTACCACAGATTACTGCAATTATGGATTCTTACAACGTAGCAAAAGAGTATGGTATTCCGGTAATTGCCGATGGTGGTATTAAGTATTCCGGAGATATGACAAAAGCAATTGCGGCCGGTGCAAATGTTTGTATGATGGGAAGTATTTTTGCCGGTTGTGACGAGAGCCCGGGAAGCTTTGAATTGTTCCAGGGAAGAAAGTATAAAGTATATCGTGGCATGGGGTCCATTGCAGCGATGGAAAACGGAAGTAAAGACCGCTATTTCCAGCAGGATGCTAAGAAATTAGTTCCGGAAGGAGTAGAGGGACGTGTTGCATACAAAGGTTCAGTAGAGGATACGGTATTCCAGTTGATTGGCGGAATCCGTTCCGGCATGGGATATTGTGGAGCAAAGACGATTGAGGATTTGAAGGAGAACGGACACTTTGTGAAAATTTCCGCTGCTTCTTTGAAGGAGAGCCATCCACATGATATCCACATTACGAAAGAGGCACCAAACTATAGTGTCGAATAAAAAAAGAAGATACTCTTCGCGGACGAGAAAAAGACGGACGTCGAAGAGAGGGCGCTGCGCACTGATTATCAGTGTCGCAGCGTTTTTCATCCTTTTATGCTGTGTGATTGTTTCTTTTATTGTAAGAAATAACCGAGACAATACTGTGCAGGCACAAAAAATACTTCCGAAATTATCGATACAGACAAAACTGATTCAGAAAAATAAATATTCGAGACCGGGAATTGCGCTTAAAAAAGTGAAAGGTGTTGTCGTTCATTATACGGCAAATCCGGGAACGGATGCAGAAGATAATCGAAATTATTTTAATAATCTGCCGAAACTCAATGCAGGCAAACAAAAGGCGACTTACGCCAGCAGCCATTTTGTAATTGGCTTAGAGGGGCAGATTGTCCAGTGTATTCCGTTAAATGAAATCGCTTATGCCTCCAATGGAAGAAATTATGATACCATATCCATTGAGTGCTGTCATCCGGGAAAAGATGGAAAGTTTAACAATGCAACGTATCAGGCACTTATTGAACTGGTTTCGTATTTGTGTTTGAAATATGATTTGACAAAAGAACAAGTGATTCGCCATTATGACGTGACGGGAAAACTTTGTCCGTTGTATTTTATAAAACATGAAGATGAGTGGAATCAATTGAAAGATAAAATAGAAAAAAACTGCCAAACCATTTCAAAATCTTAAGAGATGGGTGGCAGTTTTTTATTTATAAAGTCATGTGAACCTCAGTTTCCTGTGGTGAATAGGCATGGTATTTGATTCCTGCGGATTTCATCATTTTTTTTGATGCGAGGACAGATGCGGTGTTAGCATATTTATCCTCGGCGTAGATGACCTCGCAGATACCAGACTGAATCAATGCTTTGGTACATTCGTTGCAGGGAAACAGTGTAGTATATATTTTTGCTCCCTTTAAATTTGTACCGGTATAGTTCAGCAGTGCATTTAATTCCGCGTGGCAGACATATAAATATTTGGTCTGCAGCGGATCGTCACTGTCGCTGTCCCATGGATAAATGTCATCGGAACAGCCTTGTGGCATACCATTGTAGCCAACTGATAAAATTTTGTTATCCTTTCCTACAATACAGGCACCGACGCTTGTGTGTGGGTCTTTGCTGCGCATGGCGGAAAGCTTTGCAATTCCCATAAAATACTGGTCCCATGAAAGATAATTCGTTCGTTTCATAAATGCCTCCTTGTGTGTAGATGCAGTTATTCAGGATGCTCCGCCCCAATATTCGCATTTTGAACACTTCGTGTTCTATTTCGCCTTTTGTAAAAAAGAAGGAGCCGTTTACCAGCTCCTTTCTATTCATTCGACGGGTAGAATTGTAGTTGCAGTACGACTGCCCTCTACATTACGCAAGTTTGTTTACAGCGATTGTTAAACGAGAAACTTTTCTTGCAGTAGTATTCTTGTGATAAATACCTTTTTTAGTAGCTTTATCAAGCTCTGATACAGCAGCTTTCAATGCAGCTTCAGCAGCAGCCTTATCGTTTGCAGCGATAGCAGCATCAACTTTCTTTACAGCTGTCTTTACGCGAGAACGAACAGATTTGTTTTTCTCAGCTCTTTTCTCAGCTACTAAAATTCTTTTCTTTGCAGATTTAATGTTTGCCAATTCCAGCACCTCCATCGTAATAATTAAAATTCATTCTTTGTTCGGTTTGGCTTGTCGGACACGGACAACAGCACAAACACACCTAATTATCTTATTATATATGCCACATATTGTCAAGTAAATAGTTGCAAATTAACATAAAAATTAAAAAATAGGACACAATAAATTTGTGATTGGATGCAAAACAGTGCAGGAGGCGGCATAAATGACGGAAAAACGGACGGACTTAGCTTTAGAGGCAAGAGAGAGTTTTCCCAGAAATCATGTAGAAATACAGGGTGTTGTTCTGGAAAAGAAAAAATGTCTGCAAGGTAAAGTAAAAATTACGACGGTAATTATCCGGGATGAAGCGGGCAGCAAAGCGATGAAAAAACCAAAAGGAACTTATATTACAATCGAATCACCACTTATGCTTCATGGAGATATTGACGAGAGAGAGCCATTTTTGCTCTGTGTCTGTGAACAATTGGAAAGTATGATAAAGGGACTTCGGAAAAAAAGTGTTTTGGTCGTTGGATTGGGAAACCGGGAAGTGACCTCGGATTCGTTAGGACCGAAAATGACGGATGCTCTTTTTGTGACGAGACATTTTAAGGAAGAATTTGGAGCATCTTTTATGCAGGAAAACGGATATGGCTGTGTGAGTGCAATTGCACCTGGAGTTATGGCGCAGACTGGAATTGAGACCGAAGAGGTATTGCAGGGCATTATACGAAAAACAAAACCTGATTTAGTGATTGTTGTGGATGCATTAGCATCTAGAAGTGTGCAAAGGCTTTGTACAACGGTACAAATTACGGATACGGGAATTGAGCCGGGGGCTGGTGTGGGCAATCGCAGGAAAGAATTAACAAAAAAGACACTTGGGATTCCGGTTGTTGCGATTGGGGTTCCTACGGTTGTAGATGCAGCAACAATTATTTCGGATCATTTGGAGCATGTATTAGAGAAACAAGGATATTCAGAGGAGGAAATTGAGCGGTTTATTTATGAAATTCTGACTGAAGAGACAACCGATGTGATGGTGACGCCAAAAAATATTGACGAATCTGTCAATCAAATTAGTAAAGATCTTGCAAAAGTATTAAATCATTGTTTTCAAAAACGGGATAATTATGGAAGCAGTGGCATATCCTTGTATGAAAAAGAAGATATGAAGAGAGAATGAAAATGAAGTTTGGTATGCGGGTCGCAATTGGGGTATTCGTTACCTCTTTGGCAGGAGCGCTTTTCGTTATAAAAGATGCAGGGAAAATGGAAATGGCAGAGCAGGTGGGGGAATTTCTTGCAAAGGAAAGTTGTTTCTGTCTTTGGAATGGACAAGAAGGACGATATGTGTTAGCGGAACTTTTAGGAGGACAGTCTTATTTTGAGCCAAATCAGGGAGATGCAGAAATCGATGCCGGGAAAGAAAAACTGGCAGTAATTGAAAACCGTGAATTGCAGGAGGGACAGACACCAAAACCAAGTGAGCCTCTTGTGGGGGATGTGGAAGAAAAACAGCCGGCGGTGGCAGTGTCAAACCAAGTTATCCGCCATAAAAACAGTGCGGTGGAGCAATTGCGGGAGTCACTCAGTGTGGATTACTTATGGAAAAATTTTTATATCATTGATTCGACGACTTCCGTGACAAAAAAGCAGTTTGATGTAGCTGCCATGTTACATAAAAATTTGAAGTTAAAAAAAGAAAAAGGGAAAAAACAAATCTTGATTTATCATACACATGGCGCTTCGGAAGAGTTTGTGGACAGCAAAAATAATGATGTTAACGATTCCGTGGTTGGTGTCGGCACAGAACTAACGAAAGAACTGGAAAAAAGAGGGTACTCTGTTTACCATGATACGACGAGATATGATTCTATTAACGGGGGCATTGACAGGAGTCTTGCCTACAATAAATCGCTGGAAGGGATTCAGAATATACGCAAAAAAAATCCGAGTATTAAAGTGCTGATTGATTTGCACCGTGATTCGGTCGGTAAAGGAAAACATACTTATACTACCATTCAAGGCAAAAAAACTGCCATTGTTATGTTTTTTAATGGTATGAGCAGAACGAAATCGGGTGCCATTTCCTATTTGTATAATCCCAATCTGCAGGGAAATTTAGCTTTTAGTCTTCAGATGAAATGTACGGCTATGGAGTATTACGATGGATTTACAAAACCAATTTATCTAAAGGGATACCGGTACAATCTGCATTTGGAACCACGTTCGTTATTGATTGAGCTGGGAAATGAAAATAATACGGTAGAGGAAGCAAAAAATGCAGCAGCACCTTTGGCAGATGTGTTAGACAAAGTGCTGACGCAGTAATTACGATTCATTGCTTTTGGAATAAATGTATGCTGTATTACATAGATTGTTAAATTGTTCCGGCGAGAGTTTATGACAGTAGTGAAAAAGCCTTAAATAATCATATTCTAAGGCTGATGCATAGGCTTCGTCGGAATGGGTATCGAAATCTTTTGCAAATCGGGTGAAAGAAACTTCCAGACTTTCAGCAAGTCGAAATAAAATAGAAATTTTGAAATCTGTCTCACCCCGTTCAATTCTGCCGATTGTGTTTTTGTCGCACTCGACCAGTTCGCTTAATGTTTCCTGACTCAGACCGGCAATTAATCGATATTTTTTTATTATTTTGCCAATTCTTTGTAAATTATTATCTTTTCTCATATGTAACCTTCCTAAAAAAATGTCCTATCTTTATTGTAAAAAAACAGGCAGATAAAACAACGCAGTAAATGCGTTTTTATAATACGTCATAAAACTATTTTATGAGTTAGAAAGAAAAAAGAATAGAAGAAAAAATAAAAGATATTCCTTGTAATTTGGCTGTTTGTCGTTTTGCGTCAAAAAAAGGTGTCTCACAAGCGTTTCTTTTTGATAAAATAGATGCTAAGGAGGAGAAAAATATGATACAAGTACAAAATGAAGTAATAGGAAAACGTTTACAGGATATTCGGGAAAGTGCACATATGGATTTTTATGATATGGCAAAATTGCTCCGGGTGAGTGTCGGACACTATCGTAAGATTGAGCGGGGAATATATGGGCTTGATGTAGAAAAACTTGTTATCTTATATGAAAAGCTTGATGTGGACCCGTTGTATCTGTTAGCTGGCAGACAGAAGGCAAAACGGGAATCCGTTGATTCACACCGTGCGATACGAAACCGCAGAGTGTGTGAACTGCTCGAATACTGTAAACAGCAGTTAAGCGATGAAGGAGAGGAGTAACTGTGACAAAAGTTCTTGTTTTCTCAAAGTCAAATCCGATTAAAGACTGGAAAGCAGCCAAGTGGAATCTTCAATTCTTATGTGCAAAAAATCAGCAGGAAGCAATCCGTATATTAGAGACAAACACCATTCAGGTTGTAGTAGTAGATTTAGAGAACCGGGAACAGGAGGGACTAGCCTTTGTTTCTTGTCTGCGTGGTGTACAGCGCTTTTATCTGCTCCCGGTGATTTTACTGGCAAAAGATGATGCGCATGAAAGTCTGGCATTTCATGTATTTCATTGTTTTGATTATGTGATAAAACCACTTGAGAAAGAACGATTGGAAAAGTTACTTTACTGGATTGGCGGGCGTTTTGATAAAAAAGGTGCTGCAAAAGCACTGGTGATAAACACGCGACTGGGAATCCACATGTTTGAGGCAAAAGATATTTTGTATCTGGAAATCTGCAATAAAATGCTGTATGTTCACACTCGGTATGATGTCTTTTCGTTTCCGTACCGCAAACTTGGTGTCTGTATGGAGCAGTGTGGCGGGGACTTGGTGCAGTGCCATCGCTCAATTGCGGTAAATTGTTTATATGTAGAAAAAATTGATTATGTAAACCGGCAGATTTGTCTGGTAAAGCAATATGGAAATGTCGCACTAGGAAGAAAATATATGAAAGGTCTTCGCAAACAATTTGACGAAAGAACACGGATTTCGTATACTGATAGTGTTTTTTCAGAGAGTTAAGGAGGTGCGAAAGATGAAAGATATCTTTTTGATTCGGCATGGAAGACAGTGCTCTAAATTGTGTAATGTCGATGTTTCTCTAGATGAAAGCGGACGAAAACAGGCAGAACTTGCCGGAAAGCGTTTGGTTTCTTATCAGTTGGAAAAGCTATACTGTTCACAGTTAATTCGTGCAAAAGAGACAGCAGAAATTATCGGTCACTGTGTGGATTTGCCGGTGGAAGAAGTGGCTGATATCGAAGAAATTCATTTTGGTGGATTTACCGGGAAAACAGATGAACAGATTCGCATGGAATATGCTGATTTTCGAAAGGAGCGTGCGTCTCATAAAGAAGACCTTCCCTATCCGGAAGGCGGTGAGTGCGGACGTGATGTTGTCAGGCGTGTTATGCCTAAAATTAAACAAATTTGTCAAAGAGAAGAAGATAGGATTGCTATCGTGACGCATGGCGGCGTAATACGTTCGGTGTGTGCTGATATTCTTCATACCGGTCAGGAAAACAAATTAAAATTTGGGATTGATCTCGAAAATACAAGTTTTACCCACTTGATATATGATGAGGAGAGAGACTTTTTTATCCTTGAGAGATTTAATGATTTTGCCCATTTAGAGTCTTATCCGGCGTTACTTCGAAAAAACTGGAAAACATCCTTGGAGAGAAATGGTTGAAAACTGGCATGGTAAAAAAATAAGAAACTGGCAGTTTTCATATAGCCAGCCTTTTGTATAATAAGAGAGAAATTTATACAGGAGGACAAAACAATGGATTCAAAAACAAAACAACAAACAGTACAGATGGGTACAGGCAAGATTACAGTATCCGAAATTACGATGTGCGGCGTATTTGCTGCCTTGACATTTTTACTGACAAGATACATTCAGGTGCAGATTATACCGGCAAAAGGTGGTCTGGTTCACTTAGGTAATGTTCCGATGTTTTTTGCTGCAGCCTTTTTTGGCAAGCGTGTTGGTGCGATTTGCGGCGGCGTTGGTATGGCTTTGTCGGATGTACTTTCTCCATGGATTGTATATGCTCCGGCAACTTTGATTGTAGTTGGTCTGATGGGCTTTGTATTTGGTTTGATTGTAAAGAAAAAACCAACAATTGTTAATCTGATTGCGGCAACGGTTGTTGTTCTTGCAATTAAATTAGTTGGTTATTATTTGTTTGAGGTATTGCTTACATCAAGTTTTGTTGTGCCGCTGGCTTCGATTCCGGGCAACATTATGCAGATTGTAACAGGAGCAATTATTGCCATTCCGATTATTTTAGTATCACGTGTCGGTATGACAAAGGTAAAACGTTCTATGGAAGCTTAATTGGCGAAAAAGAACGGACAGAAAGGATGATAAGAATGTATCAGATGATGACACCGGGCCCTACGATGCCGGCGGCTTCTGTGATGGAGGCAAGAAGCCGTGCATTTAGAAATCCGGATATAGATGAGGTATTTTGTGAAGAATACCATCAGGTATGTAAAGATTTATCGAATATTCTTGGTACAGAGAATGAGACTTATGTACTGGGCGGTGAAGGAATTCTTGCCTTGGAAGCTGCCTGTGCAACATTGACAGAGCCGGGGGATAAGGTATTAGTTATTGATAACGGTATTTTTGGAAGAGGCTTTGCTGATTTTGTAAGTCTGTATGGCGGAGAGCCAACCTTATATACCGTCGATTACCACTATCCGGTTGTGGTAGAAGATCTGGCAGAATACTTAAAAGAGAATCATGATTTTAAGTATGCAACGGTTGTTCACTGTGATACACCAAGTGGTGTGCTCAATGATATCAGTAAGATTTGCCCGCTGTTAAGGCAGTATGGGATTCTTACGGTAGTCGATGCGGTTGCTTCCATGTTTGGTGAAGATGTGAAAGTCGATGAATGGCAGATTGATGTGGTTTGCGGCGGCTCACAGAAGGCTTTGTCGGCGCCTCCGGGACTTGCATTTGTTACAGTGAGTGAGGATGCCATGAAAGCAATGGAAAGCAGAAAAACCAAAGTGGCTTCTTTCTACTGTAATATTCTTACATTTAAGAACTATTACAAAGATAAGTGGTTCCCATACACGATGCCAATCAGTGATATTTATGGTCTCTGTGAGGCGGTAAGACTGGTGAAGGAAGATACCGAGCGTGTAGCCCGCCATCATAAGATTGCTGAGGCAGTAAGAAAAGCGGTGAAAGAGGCAGGCTTATCACTTTATCTGGATTACGGAGATTCTGCAACTGTGACCGTTATTAATGTTCCACAGGGGCTGCGTGATGTAGATATTATCAACACCATGAAAGATAAATATGGTATCCTGATATCCGGCTGTTTTGATGTCCTTGCCGGCAAAGTAATCCGTCTTGGACATATGGGAAATAATGCAAGAGTTGAGAAAGTGGCAGATATGTTATCTGCGTTTACGAAGGCATTAAATGATTTAGGCTTTTCCTGCCAGTGTGATATGAAAGAAAGTTTTTACCGCAGCTTATAAGCGAAGATTGCAAAATCCCTCTTTTCATGATATTCTATTGTGAAATGGGGGATTTTTTTGAAAGTGAGGCAACAAAAGAGTGGATTTTAGAGAATTTTTACGACAAGGATTTGTGGTATTAGACGGCGCAACTGGCTCGAATTTGCAGCAGGCCGGTATGGAAAGCGGGGACTGTCCGGAGCAGTGGATTGCAAAACACCCGGAAGTGTTTATTGACTTGCAGTGCCGATATATTGAGGCAGGTTCTGATGTCCTTTATACACCGACATTTACCTGTAATCGAATTAAATTAGATGAATATGGACTTGCGTCTAAGCAGGAAGAACTTACGAAAACATTGGTGGGTCTTACAAAAGAAGCAATTCGCAGAAGTAAAACAGACCGCAAAATTTATGTTGCCGGGGATATTTCCATGACCGGGCAGCAGTTGGAACCGATTGGAAGTATGCCGTTTGAAGAACTGGTAGATGTTTATAAACAGCAGGTCAGTTTGTTGGTGGAAGAGGGCGTCGATTTATTTGCGATTGAGACGATGATGAGTTTGCAGGAATGCCGTGCTGCCTTGCTGGCGGTAAAAGAAACTTGTGACATACCGGCGCTTGTGACGCTTACGTACCAAGAGGATGGACGGACGTTGTATGGAACGAGCCCTGAGACAGCATTGGTTGTTTTGCAGTCGATGGGGGCGGATGCCATCGGAATTAACTGTTCGACAGGACCGGACAAGATGGTAGATGCGGTAAAAGCAATGGCGGAGTATGCTTGTGTTCCACTTGTTGTAAAACCGAATGCCGGACTGCCGTTTTTGCAGGATGGTGTGACGTGTTACGATATGGATGCTGAGAGTTTTTCAGAGGCAATGATGCCGCTTGTGGATGTTGGGGCAACTGTGCTTGGCGGATGCTGTGGAACAACGCCGGAGCATATTCAGAAACTTGTCAGCCGGTTAAAAGAGAAAAAAGCAAGAGAAATTCCGGAGAGAAAAAGTATCCGTGCCTTGACAACGGAGCGCAACATTACGCCGATTTCATTAGATGGAAGATTTCGAATCGTCGGCGAGCGAATTAATCCTACCGGGAAAAAAGCACTGCAGGAAAAACTTCGCGCGGGTGATTTGAGTCTTGTCATGGATATGGCGGAAGAACAGGAAAAATTAGGTGCATCAATTCTGGACGTCAATATGGGAATGAACGGAATTGACGAAAAAGAGATGATGTTACGTGCGGTTAATGAGTTGACGATGACAGTGGATTTGCCACTTAGCATTGATTCAAGTTATGTTGACGTTGTGGAAAGTGCCCTTCGTATTTATCCGGGACGAGCTTTGATTAATTCAATTTCTCTGGAACCGGAAAAGTTTGAAAAATTAATACCGATTGCAAAAAAATATGGTGCTATGTTTATTCTGCTTCCTTTGTCGGATGCCGGACTTCCAAAAGATTTGGATGAGAAAAAAACGATTATCCATACAATATTAGACGAGGCAAAACGCCAGGGAATGGCAGAAGAAGACATTGTTGTGGATGGTTTGGTGGCTACGATAGGGGCAAATAAAAATGCCGCACTGGAAGTGTTGGAGACGATACGATACTGTAAAAATGATTTGGGCGTGGCAACGATTTGCGGTCTTTCCAATATATCCTTTGGACTGCCGGAACGTGTTTTTGTTAATACAGCATTTTTAACACTTGCGATTGGACAGGGACTTACGATGGCAATTGCGAATCCATCTCAGACATTGCTTGTCAATGCCGCACTTGCTACGGATTTGCTTTTGAATAAAGAAGAAGCGGATTTACATTATATTAATGGTGTGGCGGGAGCTGTGATTACGCAGAGCCAGCCAAAGAATGAAGTTGCAGAGGAAGACGGACATCCTTTGTATTTAGCGGTTGTCAAAGGAAAGAGTGGACACGTGCTCGAACTTGTGGAGGAAGAACTGAAAAAAGGAACGGAGCCGTCTGAGATTATTGATAAGTATTTGATTGCGGCAATTAATTATGTCGGTGAATTGTTTGAGCAGAAGAAATATTTTCTTCCTCAGCTTATTGCCAGCGCCGAAACGATGGAAAAGGCAATTAACCGTTTAGAGCCGCTTTTAGAGGCTGCAAGAGGAAATGAAAAACTGGCAACTATTGTGGTGGCGACGGTAAAGGGTGATATTCACGATATTGGAAAAAATCTGGTGGCACTGATGCTGAAGAACTATGGTTATCATGTCATTGATTTGGGAAAAGATGTGGAGACACAGACAATCCTAGATACTGCGAAAGCGGAGAATGCTTCGATTATTGGTCTGTCTGCCCTTATGACAACAACGATGATGGAGATGAAAGAAGTTGTGGACGAGGCCAAAAAACAGGGCGTAAAAGCCAAGATTATTATTGGCGGAGCAGTTGTGACTGAAAGTTTTGCAGAGGAAATTGGAGCAGATGGCTATTCGGCAGATGCCAGAGAGGCGGTTAAAGTAGTGAACCGTCTGCTTGAGAAATAAGAAGAGAGGATTTCAATAGTGGTTGATGTAATTATTCCGGTATACCGTCCGGAGAGAGAAAAACTGACAAAATTAATTGACTGGCTGAACAAACAGACGGTAAAACCTTCGCATGTGTTTTTTATGCAGACATTAGTTGAGAAAAAAGAAGATGAAGAAGTTTTACAGATGCTGCAAAAGGCGGAAAATGCGGAGATTGTTCCGATTGAAAAAAAGGATTTTGACCATGGCGGCACCAGAAATAAAGGGGCGGCTTTGTCAAAGGCAGATTATATGCTCTTTATGACGCAGGATGCGGTTCCGGTTGATGCTTATCTCATTGAGAATCTGGTACAGGCAATGGAAAAGGAAGAAGCAGCAACTGCTTATGGAAGACAGTTACCGGATGACACGGTTGGTGTGATTGAACATTATACAAGAGAGTTTAATTATCCGGCAAAAAGTCTTGTGAAATCCAAAAAGGATTTGGAAACAATGGGGATTAAAACGTATTTCTGCTCAAATGTCTGCGCAATGTACCGCAAAGGCGTGTACGAGAAAATGGGCGGTTTTGTGCTTCATACCATTTTTAATGAAGACATGATTATGGCATCGAAAGTGATACAGGCGGGATATAAAATTGCTTATGTGGCAGAGGCAATGGTTATCCACGCTCATAAATACACTTACAGGCAGCAGTTTACGAGAAATTTTGATTTGGCAGTTTCCCAGCGCCAGTATCATGAAATTTTCGATGCGGTGAAATCGGAATCCGAGGGAATGCGGTTAGTGAAAAACACGATGAAATATTTGTTCCGCCATGGAAAATGGTATCTTGTGCCGGATTTGATTTTCCAAAGCGGCTTTAAGTTTTTGGGATACCGGTTTGGCAAAAAGTATGATAAACTTCCGCTCTGGCTGGTAAAGAAATTTTCGATGAACCCATCGTATTGGAGGGATAAGGAGTGAAAGAACAAGTTGAGATTGTGATGGCGTCATATAATGGGGAAAAATATATAAAAGAGCAGTTGGATTCCCTACTCTCGCAGAGTTATCCGGATATTTTAGTGGATGTATGTGATGACGGCTCCACGGATGACACGGTTTCGATTGTAAAGGAATATGAAAAAAAGGACAGTCGTGTCCGTCTCTTTGAAAATAAGACAAATCAAGGGTATATAAAAAATTTTATGTCTGGCATTGTGTGCTGTGACAGTCCTTATATTATGTTGTGTGACCAGGACGATATCTGGAATCGGGATAAGGTGGAACTTACTTTAGAGAAAATGAAGCAGATGGAGAGAGAAAATCCGGAAAAGCCTGTTCTTGTTTTTACCGATGCCATGAATTTTGACAGCAGTACCGGTAAAAAACTGGGACGTTTTCACGAAATGAGTCATCTAAATGTAAAAAAGGTTGACACCGCACATCTTTTTATGGAAAATAAGTGTATTGGCTGCACCATTATGATGAACCGGGTAATTCTTCCGTATCTGAAAGAACTGCCGGAAGAAATACGGGTGCACGACTGGTGGCTTGCTTTGATATGCAGTCATTTTGGTGCCATCGGATATTTGCCGGAGGCGACACTTATGTACCGCCAGCACGAAGGAAATCAAATCGGAGGAACATCGTATTCCGGTTACTTAAAAAAAAGAATTTCCAAAATGAAAGAGCAGCGGCAGGTACTTTTTGACACGTATCGGCAGGGAAAAGCTTTTTTGCGGGTCTTTGATTCGCAGATGACCAAAGAACAGAGAAAAACGGCAACGAAGTTTGCAGCAATGGCAGATGCTTCCTTTTTTGGCAGACGATATCTGGCATTGCGGTATGGTTTTTTGAAAAGCGGTCTGATTCGAAATGCAGGATTGTTTTTCTTATTGTAAATACGAGAGAATAGAAAGAGAGGCCTGATATGGGTAAAACAAAAGCGGGAAAAGGGAAGATTGTGGCAAGAATATTTCTTGTGATTGGTATTTTGCTGTCGATGACCGCAGGCAGCGGTTTGGCTTATGTCAAACATACCGGAGATAAAATGTTAGGTTTGATGAATTATGACAAATCGAATAAAGTATCAGGAATGGATTTAAGCAAATATGCGTTAGACAGCGATACTGACATTGTGAATATTTTATTGGTCGGAGCAGATAAAAACTTAGATGAACAGGATAAAAATGTTGAGAGACGTTCAGATTCCATGATGATTGCTACGTTAGACATTAAGCATAACAAATTAAAATTGACTTCTTTGATGCGTGATATGTATGTGGACATACCAGGGTATGGTGGTTATAAGTTAAATGCTGCTTACTCGTTTGGTGGTATTAAATTGCTCTACAAAACGTTAGCGAAAAATTTTGGTATTAAATTAGATGGCTATGTGGAAGTGAATTTCGATGCCTTTGTCAATGTCATTGATGAACTTGGTGGCATTGAGGTGAATCTAACTGATTCAGAAGCGCTCAATCTTCGCCAGACCAATTATATCAAACGAAGAAAGTACCGCAGTGTGAAAAAGGGAAAACAAATCTTTAACGGGCAGCAGGCACTTGGCTACTGCCGAATCCGTCATGGTAAGAGACAGCCGGACGGTCATTATCCGGGCGTTTATACGGCAAGCGGAAAAGGAGATGATTACGGAAGAACAGAACGTCAGCGTCTGACGATGCAGGCAATTCTTAAGAAGGTAAAACAGTTGTCTCCGGAAGAGATGATTGAACTGGCAGAAGTGATTATGCCAAACGTAAAAACAGATGTAGATGAGCGGGATATTTATTCATATCTGCTTGCTGTTGTACGGATGGGTACGACAAAAATCCATCAGTTCAGCCTGCCGATTGAAGGCGGCTATACAAGCCAGACAATTCGCGGTCAGTCGTGTCTTGTACCGGATTTGCCAAGCAACAAATCCGCACTTAAAAAGTTTCTCTTTAAGAGTTGACAATAAAGACCTATATTGCTACAATTAAATGAGCGTTATTTCAGATTAATACGCTAGGATATTCGATAAAGAGGGGGCGTATCCCATGAGTAAAGTAGTTTTATCTATATTGGTAAATAATACCTCCGGTGTGCTGAGCCGTGTTGCCGGTTTATTCAGCCGCCGTGGTTATAATATTGACAGTCTGACTGTTGGTGAGACAGAGAATCCGGCATTTTCCCGTATGACGGTATCCGTTACGGGGGATGATATTGTGCTGGAGCAGATTGAAAAACAGGTTAATAAGTTAGAAGATGTAAAATCCGTCAAACAGCTTACCGGTGAAGCATCGGTATGCCGCGAATTGATATTGGTTAAGGTTGAAGCAGATAAAGACGCAAGACCGGCCATTAATGCGATTGTTGATATTTTCCGTGCGAAAATTGTAGATGTTGCAGATAATTCAATGATGATTGAGTTGACGGGTAATCAGGCAAAACTGGACGCTTTTATCAAGCTGATTGAGGGCTATGAGATAAAAGAACTGGTACGTACCGGTATTTCCGGTCTGGCTCGTGGTTTTTATGATGGAGCCAAAGAGAGTAAGTAATTTACTACTTAGAAAACCATCCACGGGATTTTATCCCGGATAGGCTTTAAATACAATTAATTTAGGAGGCTGTAAATATGTCAGAAGCAAAGATTTATTACCAGGATGACTGTAACTTGGCAGCACTGGACGGTAAAACAATTGCCGTAATCGGTTATGGTAGTCAGGGACACGCACATGCATTGAACGCAAAGGAGTCCGGATGCCACGTAATTATTGGTCTTTATGAAGGATCAAAATCATGGAAGAGAGCAGAAGAGCAGGGATTTGAAGTATATACGGCAGCCGAAGCTGCTAAGAAAGCTGACATCATCATGATTCTTATCAATGATGAGCTGCAGGCAAAAATGTACAAAGAGTCCATCGAGCCAAACTTGGAAGCAGGCAATATGCTTATGTTTGCTCATGGTTTCAATATTCACTTTAACCAGATTGTTCCACCGGCTGACGTTGATGTAACGATGATTGCACCAAAAGGACCGGGACATACGGTACGCAGCGAGTATCAGGCAGGAAAAGGTGTTCCTTGTTTGGTAGCAGTACATCAGGATGCAACAGGAAAAGCTCTGGAACTTGCACTTGCTTACTCCCTTGCAATTGGTGGTGCAAGAGCCGGCGTTTTGGAGACAACTTTCCGTACAGAGACAGAGACTGACCTCTTTGGTGAGCAGGCTGTTCTTTGTGGTGGTGTTTGTGCATTGATGCAGGCTGGTTTTGAAACTTTGGTAGAAGCCGGTTATGACCCAAGAAATGCTTACTTTGAGTGTATCCATGAGATGAAACTTATCGTTGATTTGATTTACCAGAGTGGTTTCGCAGGCATGAGATATTCCATTTCTAACACAGCAGAATATGGTGATTATGTAACAGGACCAAAAATCATTACAGAGGATACAAAGAAAGCTATGAAGAAGATTCTTTCCGACATTCAGGATGGTACTTTCGCAAAAGACTTCCTGCTTGACATGTCAGAAGCTGGCGGACAGGTTCACTTTAAGGCTATGAGAAAATTGGCTGCTGAGCATCCATCAGAAGTAGTTGGTGAAGAAATCCGTAAATTGTATAGCTGGAATGGCGAAGATAAGTTGATTAACAACTAATTTTAAGACATAAACAGATAATTAAGAAGAAACTCGGTTCATTTTGTGAATTGGGTTTCTTTTTTTGTGTGCTTCTTTTTGGAGTTCCGCAAAGCCTTTATACTAAAACTAAGAAAAACCTAGGAAAGCAACAGCGTCTATCACCTAAAAACCATTTCATGATTTTTATTGCGAAAAATTGGAATTTATGATATGATAACAAAACGGTAAAAATAAAATAAAAAATATTAAATATAAGTTCTAAAAATGAATTATACGGCATATATATAGTTATGTATAGAAAAATGCTTGATTCAAGCAGACAAAAAACAAAGGGGGTCATGAAAAATGGCAGATAAGATTTTGGGAAACAATCAGGTGAATATTTATGGTGAAGTGGTAAGTAAGTTTGCTTTTAGCCATGAAGTGTATGGTGAAGGATTCTATATGGTGTATCTTTCGGTAAAACGATTGAGCCAAGTGTATGACAAGATTCCGCTCATGGTATCGGAGCGGCTTATTGACATAACGAAGGATTACCGTGGTATGTATATGGAGGCGAGTGGACAGTTTCGTTCCTACAACCGTCATGAAGAAAATCATAACCGGCTTGTTTTATCCGTGTTTGTAAGAGATTTACATATGGACGAAGAAGAGATGGAAGTAGAGAAACCGAATTATATCTTTTTGGATGGCTATTTGTGCAAACCACCGGTTTATCGAAAGACACCGCTTGGAAGAGAAATTGCGGATCTTTTAATGGCTGTCAATCGTCCGTATGGCAAATCCGATTACATTCCTTGCATCTGCTGGGGAAGAAATGCCCGTTATGCCGATGGATTTGGTGTAGGAGAACACGTTCAGCTATGGGGACGGATTCAGAGCCGTGAATACCAGAAGCAGGTTGGTGATGAGGAATATGAAACACGCGTTGCTTATGAAATTTCCGTCAGCAAATTGGAGTGTGTGGAAGAGAGTAATGAGATTACTGCGGCCTGTGTGATTGACGAAGAAGATAAAAAAGAGTGAACTAATGCTTGACCACTAAAGGGAAGAGTGATATTCTTTTATATAGAAAGGTAGAGGCGCGGACTTTATCAGTAGCAAATCGGACATGACAGGATGGACGATGATTTGTGAAAGGAACGTCTGCCGAAGGAGAGGATTGCCTGCACATGATTCTTCTGGGCATATGGTGAATAATCATATGACTGTCATCGCTATGATGGAGTGCTACTCGTTATCGAAAACAATGAGGAGTTGGCACGTGTGTCAGCTCCTTTTTTTGCAATCCATTCATAAGCACAAAACGCAATTCAGAAAGGATGAAAAAAATGGCTATTTTTACTGGAGCAGGTGTTGCATTGATTACACCGATGAATGAAGACGGAAGTGTGAATTATGAAAAATTGAGAGAACTGTTAGAGTTTCATGTGGCAAATAAAACAGATGCTATCATTATCTGTGGAACCACTGGTGAGGCATCTACACTTTCAGATGAAGAACATTTGGAGTGTATTCGTTTTGCTTGTGAAGTAATTAATAAACGGATTCCGGTTATCGCAGGAACCGGTTCGAACTGCACACAGTCGGCAATTGAATTGTCAAAAGAAGCAGAGAAAAGCGGAGTGGACGGACTTCTCTTGGTTACTCCATATTATAACAAAGCAACACAGAATGGTTTGAAAGCACATTACAAAGCCATTGCAAAAGAAGTTAATGTTCCAATTATTTTATATAATGTACCAAGCCGTACGGGTACCAGATTGGCACCACAGACAGTTGTGGATTTGTGCCATGAAGTACCAAACATTGTCGGCGTAAAGGATGCAACAGGTGATATCTCAGAAGTTGCAGAGTTGATGAGTTTAGCAAAGGGAACCGTTGATGTATATTCCGGAAATGATGACCAGATTGTACCGGTTCTTTCTCTTGGTGGTAAAGGTGTAATTTCCGTATTGTCAAACATTTTGCCAAAAGAGACTCATGACATGGTAGCAAGTTATCTTGATGGAGATGTGGCAAAGAGCTGTGAGATGCAGTTGAAATATTTTGATTTGGTAAAGGCTTTGTTCTGCGAAGTAAATCCGATTCCTGTAAAGAAGGCATTGAATTTGATGGGAATGGAAGTAGGCAGTTTGCGTCTGCCTCTTACGGAAATGGAAGATGCGAACGCAAAAAGACTGGAAGAAGAAATGAGAAAAGCCGGCGTTATCAAATAATTAGTTACGATTGAAAAAGAAATAGGAGGAAGACGATGACTCGAATTATTATGTGTGGATGTAATGGTGCGATGGGCCGCATGATTACCGGAATTGTAAATGAAGATGCAGAGGCAGAAATTGTAGCAGGAATTGATATGGTGGATACCAAAGAAAACTCTTATCCTGTTTTTCAGAAATTAGCGGACTGTGATGTGGAAGCAGATGCTTTGATTGATTTTTCGACGCCGAAAATTTTGGATGATATTCTTACATTCAGCAAAGAGAAAAAAGTTCCGGTAGTGCTTTGTACAACCGGATACGACGATGAGCAGCTTGCTAAAATTGAAGAAGCAGCAACACAGACAGCTGTTTTGAAATCTGCGAATATGTCACTTGGCATTAACACACTTTTGAAACTGGTGCAGGATGCGGCAAAAGTTTTTGCTACAGAAGGATTTGATGTGGAAATCGTAGAGAAACATCACAACCAGAAATTGGATGCTCCATCGGGTACGGCACTTGCATTAGCAGATTCTATTAATGAGGCAATGGGAAATCCATACGAGTATGTTTATGACCGCTCTCAGAGAAGACAGAAACGTGATAAAAAAGAACTTGGCATTTCTGCAGTGCGCGGTGGTACGATTGTCGGCGACCACGATGTGATTTTTGCCGGTAAAGATGAAGTGATTACATTTTCTCATACTGCTTACAGCAAGGCTGTATTTGGAAAAGGGGCTGTAGCAGCGGCAAAATTCTTAAAAGGAAAGACGGCAGGCCGTTACGAGATGGCAGATGTCATTGCGGCAAACTGATAGGAGTGACAAGATGAGACAGGTTCAGGTAAAGGATATTGTGAAAGCAGTCGGTGGTAAACTTGTTTGGGGCGATGAAAATGCTGTCGTGACAAATGTTTCGACCGATTCAAGAGAAGTAAAGACTGGGACCTTATTTGTACCAATCATAGGGGAGCGTGTAGATGCACACCGCTTTATTCCGGATGTGCTGGAGGCAGGAGCTTCTTGTGTATTCTTTTCGGATGACAGAGAAAAGGAAAAGAAAGGTGCCGGAATTTACGTTTCCGATACACTGTTGGCAATGCAGAAATTTGCCGCCTGGTACCGCAGCAAACTTCCAGTAAGAATTATTGGTATTACAGGAAGCGTTGGAAAGACGACGACAAAGGAAATGATTGCTGCTGTATTGGAAACGAAGTACCGAACGGTTAAAACTTACAAGAATTTAAACAGCCAGATTGGTGTGGCACTGATGATGTTTGAATTGGATGAAGATACAGAACTTGCTGTGATTGAAATGGGAATCAGCATGCCGGGTGAAATGGACCGGTTAGTCGAGATGGTAAAACCGGAATGTGCGGTTTTAACAAATATCGGTGTTTCTCATATTGGAAATTTGGGCTCAAGAGAAAATATCTGCAAAGAAAAAGGAAAGATTGTCACCTATCTTCCGGATGGTGGCACGCTGTTTGCCAGCGGTAATGGAGATGTGAGACAGTTAGTGGAGACACAGGTTCCATTTGAACGCTGCAAAGGAAACTATAAAGTTTCCTACTATGGAACAGAGTCCGGCTGCGAGTATTTTGCAGATGAAATGAGCGCAAATGAGGACGGACAGAGTTTTATGTATCATGATAGCGAAGGAAAAGAAAAAGTTTCGCTGTCTGTGATGGGAACTCATAATGTAAATAATGCTGTGATTGCGATGGCATTAGGCCGCAAGTATGGTGTGCCGGTAAAGGATGCCATTCAGGCTTTGAAAAATTATAAGCCGATTGCGATGCGTGGTGTTGTGCATGATATAAATGGGATTCACGTGGTAGATGATACGTACAATGCAAGTCCGGATTCAATTACGAGTAATCTTCATGCACTGTTTGATTATCCGGGAGATGGCAGACGAATTGCCGTTCTTGCGGATGTGCTGGAACTGGGAAAAGATTCCGGAAAACTTCATGAGGGAATCGGACAGTTTATCGTAGAGGAACAAAATAAGGGACGCAGGCTTGACTACCTCTTTACAGTTGGAAAAGAAGCGGCGCACATCAGTAATTATGTAAAGGCACATAGTGATATACCAGCTTTTGCTGCAGAGTCTAAAGATGAAGTGATGAAAGAATTGGAAGCAAAACTTCAAAAAGAGGACTGGGTACTGGTAAAAGGTTCCCGCGGAATGAAGATGGATGAAGTTGTGAAACGACTGATAAAGGAGTGACAGGTTGTTTGCAGATATTATCGTAGATTTGTCGGTGGAAGCACTCGACCGGACATTTCAGTATATAATTCCAAAACAATGGGAAGAAGAAGTGTTTGCCGGGTGCTGTGTCAAAATTCCCTTTGGAAGGGGAAATCGTCTGATTCGTGGTTATGTAATGAATATAACGGATCAGGCGGCATGGCCGGTTGAACGGATGAAGGAAATTTCTGAGATTGAGAAAAAGGAACTTCCGGTAGAATCTAAGTTGATTCAGTTAGCCGCATGGATTCGGCAAAGATATGGAACAACAATGAATGAAGCATTAAAAACGGTGCTTCCGATTCGGAGGCAGATTAAGTCAGTGGAAGAACACTGGCTTAATTTTGCTTTGCCCGAAGATGAAATGAAGAAAGAATTAAACCGCTGTCTGTTAAAGCATTATAAAGCAAAAGCACGTCTGCTACAGGGAATGTTTGCAGAAGGTGGACAGATGACAAGCAGACTGGCGGCAAAAAAATATAAGATTACGAAACCTGTGATTGACGGCATGGTGAAAGCGGGATGGCTTACCGTTACAAATGAAAAGAAATATAGAAAT
The DNA here is from genome assembly GCA_934322085.1 of uncultured Eubacterium sp. GTDB lineage: Bacteria > Bacillota > Clostridia > Lachnospirales > Lachnospiraceae > Eubacterium_F. The sequence goes on along the minus strand of CAKRGF010000023.1, from coordinate 16,782 downwards.
CCGGTTTTTGATGGAAAGGCAGTTTCGGAAAAAAAGACGCTGAATGAAGAGCAGCAGACGGCTGTTGATGTATTTACCGGGGATTACCGGCAGGGGAAACGGATGACGTATCTGCTATATGGTGTCACCGGCAGTGGCAAAACGGAAGTCTATATGGAAATGATACAGGCAGTTTTACAGCATAATAAACAAGTTATTATGCTGATTCCTGAAATTGCACTTACTTATCAGACGGTAGTTCGTTTTCAAAAGCGGTTTGGAGACCGGGTGACGGTATTAAATTCCAGAATGTCAGAAGGGGAAAAATACGACCAGTATGAGAGGGCAAAACGAGGAGAAGTGGATATCGTTGTCGGACCGCGCTCTGCTTTGTTTATTCCATTTTCAAATCTGGGACTCATTCTCATTGATGAAGAGCATGAGATGAGTTATAAAAGTGAAAAGCCGCCCAAATATCATGCAAGAGACGTAGCGATTGAGAGAGCAAGGCAGAGTGGAGCAAGCGTTGTGCTGGGCTCTGCGACGCCATCGGTAGAAACCTATGAGAAGGCGAAACAAGGAGAATATGTGCTTCTTACGTTACCACACCGTGTGAACCATGTCTGTATGCCGAAGGTTTATGTGGCGGATTTAAGGAAAGAATTAGAAGAAGGAAACCGCTCGATTTTCAGCCGTGTATTACAGGAAAAAATCGAGGAACGGTTAAAACGAAATGAGCAGACCATACTATTTTTAAATCGGCGCGGATATGCAGGCTTTGTTTCTTGTCGCAGTTGTGGTTTTGTGTTAAAATGTAGTCATTGTGAAGTTTCCATGACGGCACACAAAAATCATGTCGGTGATGTAGATACATTAGTCTGTCATTACTGTGGACATGCAATCGCGATGCCAAAGACGTGCCCATCGTGCGGTTCACCTTACATTGCTGCATTTGGACTTGGCACGCAGAAAGTTGAGGAGATGCTTCATAAGCGGTTTCCTACGGCAAGGGTTCTTCGGATGGATGGAGATACAACAACGGGGAAACATGGACATGAAAGTGTCCTGACACCATTTCGTAATGGCGAGGCAGATATTTTAATTGGCACCCAGATGATTGTAAAGGGGCATGATTTCCCTAATGTTACGCTTGTGGCAGCATTAGCGGCTGATATGAGTTTATATGCGGGCGATTACCGAAGCAGTGAGCGCACATTTGAGTTGTTGATGCAGGCAAGTGGCCGCGCCGGCAGAGCAGAAAAGGCCGGTGAAGTCGTGATTCAGACGTATAATCCGGAGGAATACTCGATTCAGGCGGTTGCCGGGCAGGATGCTGAATATTTTTACGAAAATGAACTGGCATTCAGGCGGCTTATGAAGTATCCGCCGTATTCGCAGATGGCGGCGATTCTCATACTATCGGAAGAAGAGAACGAAGCGAAAACATTGAGCGAAAAACTGGCAGAAAACATACATTCTGTGTGCGGTGATGCGGTCACGCTCATTGGTCCGTCAAAAGCCGGGTTAAGCCGTGCTAAAGACAGGTACCGGTATGTTCTGTATGTAAAGAGCATGGACGAAGAAGCGATGGCTTGTGTCAGAGAAATTGCAGAAGAAGCAAACCGCCGTGTCGCAAATCAAAAAACATGCAGTGTGCAGTATGACAGAGACCCGGTAAATGGTTACTAAATTTAAGAAAAGAAAAGGCAGGTAGGAAAAAATGGCAATTCGTAACATTCGTATGATTGGTGATGATATTCTCACCAAAAAATGTAAAGTAGTAAAAGAGATGACAGAAAAAAATAAAGAGTTAATTGCGGATATGTTTGATACGATGTATGATGCAGATGGTGTTGGTTTAGCGGCACCTCAGGTCGGTATTTTGAAACGGATTGCCGTAATTGATATTACGGAAGACAGAAGCAAACCGATTGTTTTGATTAATCCGGAAATTATTTCGACTGATGGTGAGCAGAGAGGCAGTGAAGGGTGTTTAAGTGTGCCGGACAAAGTTGGCATTGTAACAAGACCGAATCATGTTGTCGTAAAGGCATACAATGAAGAGATGGAGCCTTTTGAGATTGAGGGAGAAGAATTGCTTGCCCGCGCTTTGGTACATGAAATCGAGCATTTAGATGGCGGTTTGTATGTAAATAAAGTGGAGGGAAGACTGTATACCATCGAGGAATTTGAAAAAGAATTTGGAGAATAGGAGGCAGCACATGAATGTAATTTTTATGGGTACACCGGATTTTTCCGTTCCTGTATTAAAAGGTTTGATTGCCTCAGAGGAACACACGGTTACAGCGGTTGTGACGCAGCCGGATAAAGCGAGAGGACGCAGCGGAAAACTGGTTTTTACTCCGGTGAAAGAAGTGGCAGTGGAAAATGATATTCCGGTCTATACACCGGTGCGTGTAAAAGATGCAGAATTTGTGGAACAGCTTCGAAAGATTCCATGTGATGTGATTGTAGTTGTTGCTTTTGGACAGATTTTATCCAAAGAGATTTTAGATTATCCAAAGTTCGGCTGTATTAACGTTCATGCGTCGTTACTTCCGCGCTGGCGCGGTGCGGCACCGATGCAGTGGGCAATCCTTGAAGGGGATGAAAAAACCGGTGTAACGACGATGCAGATGGCAGAAGGACTTGATACCGGTGATATGCTGTTAAAAGCAGAAACGGTGATTGAAAAAGAGGATACAGCAGAAACGATTCATGATAGGCTTTCGGAAATGGGAAAAGACCTTTTGTTAGAAACTTTGGAGAAAGTGGAAAAAGGTGAGATTGTACCACAAAAGCAGGATGACAGTTTAAGCTGCTATGCGAAAATGCTCAAAAAAGATATGGGTAAAATTGACATGAATTGGGATGCTGCGAAAGTGGAACGATATATTCGTGGAATGAATTCATGGCCGAGTGCGTATACCACATTCCGGGGAAAAACATTAAAACTCTGGCGTGCGAACGTGCTTGCTGAAAATACGGGAGAAAAACCAGGTACTGTTGTGGATGTATTAAAAAATAGTTTCATTGTTCAGACCGGTGACGGCTGTCTGGAATTCTTGGAAGTGCAGTTAGAGGGAAAGAAACGAATGGATGCCGGAAGTTTCTTGCGCGGTGTAAAAATAGAAAAGGGTGATTGTTTATGCTAGGTTACGGATATGGAAGTCCCTTTTATATGTTCTGGGACCCAACATATGTATTAATTTTAATTGGTGTTGTTTTATCGCTGCTTGCTTCTGCGATGGTTCGGAGAAATTTTGCAAGGTACAGTGTGGTAAGAAGTGCGTCCGGCCTTACAGGGGCACAGGTGGCACAGCGCATTTTATCCTATGCTGGAATTAACGATGTGACGGTATGCCATATTAGTGGAAATCTGACCGACCATTATAACCCGAGAACGAAGCAGATCGGGCTTTCGGATTCTGTGTATAGCAGCAATTCGGTAGCGGCAATTGCGGTGGCAGCACATGAGTGTGGACATGTGATACAGCATGCGAATTCATATGTTCCATTATCCATTCGTACCGTATTAGTTCCGGTTGCAAATTTTGGCTCCGGAGCTTCGTGGTTTTTCATTCTTGCCGGCATTTTGTTTAGTATGCCGGTGTTAATTACGGCAGGAATTGTATTTTTTAGTGCAGCGGTATTGTTTCAGGTTGTGACCCTCCCGGTTGAGTTTAATGCATCGAGACGGGCACTTGTGATTTTACAGGACACAGGAATTCTTGGAACAATGGAAACGGATGGTGCAAAAAAGGTTCTGCGTGCGGCAGCACTGACCTATGTAGCTTCTGCGGCTGCTGCAATTTTACAGTTGTTGAGACTGATTTTATTATTTGGAAGGAACAATCGTGACTGATGAGATTACAGGCATATGAAATTGTTTATCAGACGATGGAAAAAGGGGAGCACAGCGATTCTGTTTTCCACCGGATTGTAGCAAACGGAGATTTTTTGGCGAGAGACAAACGTTTTTTGAAGCGTCTTTCTTATGGAACGATTGAGCGTTGTGTTGAATTAGATGCAATTCTGAATCAATTTGCCAAGATTCAGGTTTCTAAAATGACAGCGCCGGTTCGCACGGTTCTTCGCATGGCACTTTATGAAATCCGTTATATGGAGAAAGTGCCGGAGGCAGTGAGCTGTCATGAGGCAGTAGAACTCTTGAAAAAGCAAGAGGGACAAAAACATACCGCTTTTGTAAATGGTGTGCTTAGAACAATACTAAGAAGCCAGGATTCAATCTCTTTGAAACCGTGGGAAAGTTTATCTCTGCCACGGGATTTATATGACCATTTATGTGAACAGTACGGCAAAAAAACAACGAAAAAAATCGGGGCGGCTTTTTTAGAGAATACGCAGGATATTACGTTACATATCGATACGTCAAAATGGACGAAAAAAATGTTTTGCGAGGAATTAAGGGAAGTTAGCGTTGCCGTCAAAAAAGCTCATTATATGGATGATGCGGTAATTGTTTCCGGCGTGGAAGATATAAAAAAAATACCGGGTTACGAAGAAGGGGTGTTTTTTGTACAGGATGAAAGCTCGATGCTCCCGGTTTTGTGTGCCGGAATCCAGCCGGGAAATAAAGTTGTGGATGTGTGCAGTGCACCGGGCGGGAAAGCAATGCATGCGCTTTTATGCCTGAAAGGTGAGGGCTCTTTGAGTGCCAGAGATAAAACAGTATCAAAGGTTAAAAAAATTGAGGAAAATTTTAGACGATTAAAAGTCAAAAATGCCTCCTGCAAAGTGTGGGATGCGACAAAGAGTGATGAAGCCTTTTTTTCGCAGGCAGATGTTGTCCTCTGTGATGTGCCGTGTTCCGGAATCGGAATTATCGGACGCAAACCGGAAATCAAATACCATGCATTGCAACATGCCAAAGAGCTTGTTCCAATTCAGCGAAAGATTGTGGAAACCGCTGAGAAAATGGTAAAACCGGGAGGTGTTCTAATTTACAGTACATGTACAGTGAATCAAGCAGAAAACGAAGAAAATGTCCGATTTTTTGTGGAACACTTAGGATTAAAACTTGAGTCATTAGATTCCTTTTTGCCACCGTTATTATGTAACCGAATGACGGCAGAAGGGATGCTTACGATGATACCGGGACTTCAGCAAAGTGATGGCTTTTTCGTGGCGAGACTGCGGAAAGCGGATAGATAACGGAGAGGAAAAAGATGGATATTCGGAGCATGAATTTAGAGGAAATGGAAGCACTTGCCATTTCTCTTGGAGAAAAAGCATTCCGTGGAAAACAATTGTTTCAGTGGGTGCATGAAAAACAGGCAGATGATTTCGATGAAATGACGAATCTGAGTGCTGCTTTTCGGGAAAAATTAAAAAAGAATTACTGCATATCCGGTGTGAGACAGGTGGAAAAACAGGTGTCGAAAAAGAAAGATACGGCAAAGTATTTATTTGCACTGAAAGATGACCATGTAATCGAAAGCGTGTGGATGAAGTATCATCATGGCAACAGCGTCTGCATTTCGTCGCAGGTGGGATGCCGGATGGGATGTACATTCTGCGCATCTACACTTACCGGACTCACGAGAAATCTGACTGCCGGGGAAATGCTCTCACAGATTTATCAAATCCAGAAAGATACAAAAGAGAGGGTATCGAATATCATTGTGATGGGAATGGGCGAGCCCCTTGATAATTATGATGAACTTCTCCGTTTTATAAAACTTGTTTCCTGTGAGAAAGGAATTGGAATCAGCCAGCGTAATATTACCGTATCAACGTGTGGCTTGGTGGATAAAATCAAAAAACTTGCGGATGAAAAGTTACAGATTACGTTAGCAATCAGCCTGCACGCGCCAAACGATGAAATCAGGCGTCAAACGATGCCGGTTGCTAATCGTTACACCATCGATGAAATCATACAGGCGTGCAAATATTATTTTGAGAAAACCGGGCGTCGTATTACATTTGAATACAGTATGATTCGCGGTGTGAATGATAAAGAAGAGCATGCAAGAGAACTGGCAGGCAGACTTTCCGGTTTAAACTGCCACATTAATCTGATTCCGTTAAATGAAGTGAAAGAGAGAAATTGTTACCGCTCAACGAAAGAGGATATTGAGAAGTTCAAAACAATTCTTGAAAAATATAGAAAAACTGTTACAATAAGAAGAGAGATGGGGAGCGATATTGATGCTGCCTGTGGTCAGTTACGAAAGAAATTTCTGACGAAGAATGGTAGAAACTAGAGGAGGTCAGACAGTGGATACATTTTCTATGACAGATATGGGACTTCTTAGAAACAGTAACCAGGATAGTGTGTTCTGTGAAGAGAATCCCATTGGCAGATTTCCGAATCTGTTTCTTGTTGCAGATGGTATGGGGGGACATAAGGCAGGAGATTTAGCTTCCAGATTATGCATTGCGGAGATGGTTAAGCAGATACAGAGTTCGACGGCAAGGACTCCTGTTAGTGCTTTTGAACAGGCGATTGAAGCTGCAAATCAGAAGGTTTATCAGTGTGCACAAGAAGATTTCGATCTTGCCGGCATGGGAACTACGGTGGTTGGTGCCATGGTAGAAGATGATGTCGCTTATATTGCAAATATTGGGGATTCACGTTTTTATCGTCTGCATGATCATTTGGAGCAGATTACAGTGGACCATTCGCTCGTAGAGGAGATGGTTCAGTCGGGTGAAATTCAAAAAGAAGAGATGCGGACCCATCCGAATAAGAATATTATTACGAGAGCACTGGGGACGGATGATACCGTCAGACCGGATTGTTTTGAGGTGAAAGTAGAGCCGGGGGATGTACTATTGCTGTGCTCAGATGGATTGACAAATATGGTTGAAGACAGCCAGATAGAGAAGATTGTAAAAGAAAATAAAGAAGATATGAAACTGGCAGGGGAAAAACTGGTTCAACAGGCGAACGAAGCCGGTGGCAAAGATAACATCAGCGTGATTTTAGTTCGACTGTAAAGGAGTGAAAGAATGATTAATATTGGTGCAGTAATTAGTGGAAGATATGAAATAATCGAAAAAATCGGAACCGGCGGTATGGCAGATGTATATCGTGCCAAAGACCATCGGTTAAATCGCTATGTGGCGGTTAAAATATTAAAAAATGAGTATAGTGAGGATGCAAAATTTGTTACAAAATTCCGTCAGGAGGCACAGGCAATTGCGTGCTTATCTCATCCGAATATTGTAGGAGTCTATGATGTCGGACAGGAACAGGATATGCACTATATTGTGATGGAATTTGTAGACGGTATCACTTTGAAAAAATATATTGAGCAGAAGGGAAAACTTTCGGTGAGGGAGGCTGTTGGAATTGGACTGCAGATTGCAAATGGTTTGGAGGCAGCCCATGCCAACCATATTATTCACCGTGATATTAAACCTCAGAATATTTTGATTTCAAAGGATGGTACGGCAAAGGTAAGTGACTTTGGAATTGCCAAGGCGGCGAGTTCGAACACAATTACAGCAAATGCCATGGGGTCCGTACATTATATCTCTCCGGAACAGGCAAGGGGAGGATTTAGTGACGAAAAGAGTGATATTTATTCATTGGGTGTATCGATGTATGAAATGTTAAGCGGCTCTCTTCCGTTTACTGGCGAGAGTGCGGTGGCAATTGCGTTAGCACATATTCAGGAAGATGCGACTCCACTGGATGCCATTGATGCGACAATTCCACATGGACTTAGTAATATTGTTGCAAAATGTATGCAGAAAAAAACAGAACTCCGCTACCCAACAGTGATGGATTTGATTGCGGATTTAAAAATGTTTTTACAGGATCCGACCGGCGAGTATGGTGTAATTCGTAATTTGTATGAGAATGCAGACACGATTTTTATTCCAAGCAATGACGTCAATTCGCTAAAGGCTGCTTCTACGAAACCGGCATTAGATGAAAAGACGGAAGAAGAAGCAGACGAAGAATCAAATGGTGAAGTTGATCCGAAATTAGAGAAGGCATTGATTATCGGAAGTATAACAGTTGCCATTATTATTGGTGTGATTATTATTTATCTGTTAGGACGATTTGTAGGTTTCTGGGGAGGAAGTTCGTCCTCTAATGAAGCGACACCGGAGCCGACTTCACAAACGACACAGGCAAGTAAAGAGCCGGCCAGCACACCGGAGAGCAATAAGACACAGGTTCCGCAGATTAAAGGTCTGACACAGGAACAGGCACAGAGCATGTTAGATAGTGCAGGACTGGATTATAAATTTGAAACGGCAGAATCTACGGAAGTCGAGCCGGGACAGGTCATTAGTACAACGCCAGCCATTGGTTCGGAAGTATCGGAAGGTGATACTATTACTGTTTATCTCCGTGAATCCCAGCTGCCAAGTGTCTGGGGCATGACACCGGAAGATGCAGAGTCGGCTATCAAAGCAGCCGGTTTTGTTCCCAAACGTGGTGAGGATGTTTACAGTGATAAGACCGAGGAAGGAAAAGTTGTATACACAAGTCCAAAACAGGGTGAGAATGCAGCAGCCGGTTCTACGATTACCTATTATGTAAGCAAGGGCGCACAGACAGTAAGTGTTCCGGATTTATTAGGTAAGACAAAGAGCCAGGCAAAGACAGCACTTGAAAAAGTTGGTTTGAAATTAGGTACGACAACAAGTATTTATTCAGACAATTTTGATAAGAATAAAATTTGTGTACAGAGTAAAGCAAGTGGTAAAAAGGTGAAAAAGGGAACATCGGTGAACGTTACAATCAGCCTTGGACCGGAAAAAACCTATACCTATAAGATGTCGGGAACAATCCGAATTGACAGTCCGTTCGATTATGAGACTGATCCGGCAGCAACCATTAAAATTGTTTTGAATCAGGATGGTCATACAAAGACTATTTTGAACCGCAGTTTGACGCATATGGATTTCCCATTGTCGCTTTCCGGCGATGAAGTCACTGGCTTTAGCGGCTCTCAGGGTGAACTGATTGTATATAAGGATTCCAAGCGTGTGGATTCCTACAACGTAACCTTTAAGAAAGTTGCGGATTAATGAGAGGGAAAATCGTAAAAGGAATTGCCGGATTTTATTATGTCTGGTGTGAAGATGACAAATTGTATGAATGTAAGGCAAAAGGAAGTTTCCGAAAAGAGGGAATTAAACCTTTAGTTGGAGATAATGTTACGATTTGTGTGCTGAATGAAGAGAAGCTGCTTGGAAATCTGGAGGAGATTTTACCGAGAAAAAATGAGTTGATTCGTCCGGCAGTGGCAAACGTTGACCAGGCACTTATCGTTTTTGCGATGGCAAATCCGATGCCAAATCTTAATCTGCTAGATCGTTTTTTACTTATGATGGAATGGCAGAATGTAGAGACCATTATCTGTTTCAGCAAACAGGATATGGTGTCTGAGGAGGAAGAAAAGCATTTTTTATCAATTTATGAAAAATGCGCAAATCAGGTATTGACAATCAGTAATACCGAAAATATGGGAATTGATAAAGTAAAACAATGTCTGGAAGGGAAAACAACGGTTTTGGCAGGACCGTCCGGCGTGGGAAAGTCCAGCCTTTTAAACCGTTTATGCCCGCAGGCGGCTTCTGTGACCGGTTCTGTGAGTGAGAAAATCGGCAGAGGCCGGCATACCACAAGACATTCTGAAATTTATTCTCTGGGGAATCAGACGTTTTTGTTTGATACTCCGGGATTTAGTTCCTTAAAGCCGCCGGAGGTGGAAAAAGAGGAACTGCGAAGGTATTTTACCGAATTTCTGCCCTATGAGGGGCAGTGCAAATATTGGGGTTGTACTCACATTCATGAACCTGGCTGCATGGTAAAAGAGGCCAGGGAACGAGGTGAAATCGGTGAGACTCGTTATGAGAACTACGTGCAGATATTTAACGAGCTTGCTGAATGCGAACGACGAGGGAATTGGAGGAATAAGAAATGACATACAAATTGTCACCATCAATTCTGGCGGCGGACATTACTTGTTTAGGTCAGGAAGTGAAGACCGCGCAAAGCGCCGGAGCAGACTATATTCATATTGATGTAATGGACGGGGTGTTTGTACCAAACTTGTCATTTGGTACAACAATAGTAAGAGGGCTTCGTGAGTGTACGGACCTGTTTTTTGATGTGCATTTAATGATTGTAAATCCGATTAAGCATGTGGAGCGGTTTGCAGGAATTGGTGCGGATGGAATCACGGTTCATGCAGAAGCCTGTGATGACTTGGAAGAAACGATTGACGAGATACTTCGATGTGGTGCCAAAGCGGCGGTAGCACTTAGCCCGGATACGGATATTGATGTAGTTCTTCCGTTTTTGGACAAGCTATCCATGGTTTTGGTTATGACAGTATATCCAGGGTATGGCGGACAAAAAATTGTTACAAGAACATTTTCAAAGATTGCAAAGCTTCGCTCAATTATTGATGAGAGAAATCTTTCCGTTGATATCGAAGTTGATGGCGGCGTCAATCTTCAGAATATTGAGGAGATTAAACAGGCGGGGGCTAATGTATTTGTTGCCGGTACGAAAATATTTAAAGGCAACGTTGAGGAGAATATTAAGAACTTTAAAGAAATATTGAAGTAAATACAAAATTAAGAATACACAGGCTGTAAATGTGTCAATGTGAATTGACGGCGTTTACAGCCTTTATTATTCCTATTGATAAATATTATCAATAACTTACTTGCAATAATAGCAAAATATGTCATAATAGTTAGTGGTGACTAACCCAAAAAAGAGATTGTTGCATGAAAGGAGTAATTATGTCAAATCAGGAGAGTAAATTTTTGGAGATTGTGGACTTAAAGAAAGGATTCGGAAGCGGAGAGACCAGACAGGAGGTACTTCGTGGAATGAATTTTTCCGTTGCTAAAGGGGAGTTCTGTGTATTGTTAGGACCATCTGGTTCAGGAAAGTCTACTTTGTTAAATATTATTGGTGGAATTGATTCTGCCGATTCAGGCTATATTGCAATTCATGGTGATAAATTAGAGGATTTAGGGGAAAAAGAATTAACCCAGTACCGCAGAAAACATTTGGGATATGTATTTCAGATGTATAATTTGATTGCCAATCTGAATGTGAAAGAGAATATTGAAGTAGGAGCTTATTTGTCTGATGATTCTTTGGATATTGATGACCTTTTACATACACTGGGGCTGTATGAGCACCGCTATAAACTGCCAAATCAGCTTTCCGGTGGTCAGCAGCAGAGAGTTTCAATTGGACGTGCGATTGTAAAAAATCCGGATATTTTGCTTTGCGATGAGCCAACCGGAGCACTTGATTACAACACGTCAAAAGAAATTTTGAAATTGATTGAAGATGTAAACAAAAAATATGGAAATACCGTCATTATGGTAACTCATAATGAGGCAATCCGTCATATGGCAGACCATGTGATTAAGTTGCGTGATGGAAGTGTAAGACACAATGATATCAATGAGCAGAAAATTTCGGCAATGGATTTGGAATGGTAGGAGGATGAATGGAATGAAGAAAAACAAGACGAAAAATCCATTAATTAAACGTGTGCCGAGAGAATTAAAAGGGGATTGGAGTAAATATCTCTTAGTCAGTCTGTTTATGATTTTTGTAATTGGCTTTATCGCCGGTATGTATGTGGCAAATGAGAGTATGCTGACAGCGGCAACCGAGAATACGAAAAAGTCGATTTGCGAAGATGGGCATTTTGAACTTTCACAAAAGGCTGAAAAAGGAATTTTTGATTCGCTTCCTGCCACGATATATGAGGATTTTTATTACAATTTAAATGAGGATAAAAATGGGGACGGAAAAAAGGAAGGCACCATCCGTATTTTTCAAAAAAATGATAAGGTCAATCTGGCAAGTGTTTTAGACGGAAGACTTCCGGAAAATAAAAATGAAATTGCGATTGACCGTATGCATGCGGACAATGCAGGAATTAAGGTTGGCGATACGATTAGCGCCGGCGGTGAAAAATATGAGGTTTCAGGTCTGATTGCGTATGTCAATTATGCGACGCTGCATGAAAAAAGCACGGATTTGATGTTTGATGCCATAACATTTGATGTGGCAATGGTGACAAAAGATGGATGGGAACGGTTAAATGGTACCTGCCATTATAACTACGCATGGCGTTATGACAAAACACCGGCAGATGAGGTGGATGAGAAAGAAATGTCGGATGATTTTCTGGATGAATTATACAAAGAGGTAATTACTTCCGGCAATCAGGTGGAGGATTATACGCCGGCTTATGCAAATCCGGCAATTACCTTTGCAACAGACGATATGGGTTCGGATTTAGCAATGGGCGGCGTGATTTTGGATGTGCTCATTGTGATTATTGCCTTTATTTTTGCCGTGACAATTAGTAATACGATTAAGAAAGAGTCAATGACAGTTGGTACGCTTCGTGCATCCGGTTACACAAAAGGAGAGCTTGTAAGGCATTATCTGGCGGTTCCTATCATTGTGACATTTGTGTCTGCAATTATTGGTAATATTTTAGGCTACACGGTGTTTAAAGAATTAGTTGTCAATATGTATTACAGTAACTACAGTCTGCCAACGTACGTGACTTTATGGAATCCGGATGCATTTATAAAGACAACGATTATTCCGGTTGTCCTTATGTTTGTTATTAATTTATTGGTTCTTATGCGGATGCTGCGTCATACACCATTGCAGTTTTTACGCTGTGATTTGAAAAAGAACAAACGAAAGAAAGCAATGCGTCTGCCGAAATGGAACTTTTTGAGCCGTTTTCGTCTGCGTATTATTTTCCAGAACATACCAAACTATTTAATTTTGTTTGTGGGAATTGCCTTTATTTCTATTATGTTAGCAATGGCAATTGGAATGCCGTCTACCTTACAGTATTACAAAGATAATACAAAGGATATGATGATTGCTGATTATCAGTATGTACTGAAAAGTTATAAAGATGAAACGGGCAAAGAAATTACAACGAAAAATTCAGACGCAGAAAAATTCAGTATGGATTCTCTGTTGTATAAGACGGATGCCTTGGATGAAGAAGTGTCAATATACGGCGTAGAAGATACGAGTAAGTATATTTCTCTGCCGGATGCAAAGAATTTAAAAGAGAAAGAAGTTTACATTTCCAAGCCGTTTAGTGATAAGTATGATGTAGCTGTTGGTGATACGGTTACACTCAATGCGAAATACGAGAAAAAGAAATATTCCTTCAAAGTAAAAGGCTTTTTTGAACACTCACAGAGTATTGCGGTCTTTATGCCGATTGAGCAGTATCGGACGGTATTTGACAAAGACGAGGATGCATTTGATGGATTTTTTACAAATACCAAAATAAAAGATATGAAAAAGGATTATATTGCAACGGTAATTACGGAGAGAGAGATTACGAAGATGAGTAACCAGCTTGACCATACGATGGGATCTTATATGCTGTACTTCCAGTTCTTATGTGTGGTTTTATCGGCCGTGTTGATTTACCTGCTGACAAAAATTATTATTGAGAAAAATGAGGTTGCGATATCCATGACGAAAATTCTCGGTTATACAGATGGAGAAATTGCAAAATTATATCTTCTTGCAACAACGATTGTTGTGGTCATCTGTGCAGCACTGAGTGTTTTGGTTGGAACCCTTGTGATGCGGAGTGTATGGACGGTTATGCTGCAAAGCATGAGCGGATGGTTCATCTTTATTATGGGACCTTTGGATTATATTAAGATGTTTGCGTTCATTTTTGTTGGCTATTTGGTTGTCATGCTCTTTGACTTTAGAAGAATCCGAAAGATTCCTCTTGATGAAGCGTTAAAGAGAGTAGAGTAAGAAGAATAGTTTCCTTATTGATAAAAATTACCAATAAGGAAAAATGGGGTGGACATTTCTCGAAAGAAGACTATAATATTTTTCAAGAAATGGATAAAACGGAGGTGTCGTTAAGATGAAATTGTTGAAAAAAATTAACGGAAAACATACGGGATTATTTGCAGCAGGTCTGCTTCTTGGTACAGCAGGAGTAAAAGTTCTTTCCAGTAAGGACGCAAAGAATGTATATACAAAATGTACCGCAGCGGTTCTCCGTGCAAAAGAATCTGTTATGAAGACAGTTACGACAGTTCAGGAAAATGCTGGTGATATTTATGCAGAAGCACAGCAGATTAATGAAGATCGTAAAGCACAGGAAACTTCATATGCAGATGAAAGTCAGACAGAAGAATAAGATACTTATTAAAAAACACCTGTCGGTTTGTACAGGTGTTTTTTGTATATCTAAGAGGTGATAGATATGAAATTTAAAGTTTTGCATAATATGCGTGGCAGAATGCGTATTCATGTAATGACAAATGAAATGACGGATTTGCAGGCGGATAAACTTGAGTATGATTTGGCAGCACAGGATATGATTTTGACTGCTAAAGTTTATGAGAGAACAGGTGATGTAGTAATTACTTATACAGGAGAAAGACAAATCCTTCTCTCTTATCTGCAAACCTACTATTATAGCCGGAAGGTAGAAGAAGATGAGACACTTGCCCGCTCCGGCCGTGCGATGAACCGGAAATATTGGGACAAGTTAGTAAACCGCGTTGTGCTTCGTATGGGAAGCAAATTTTTTGTTCCGGCTCCGATACGAACAGGACTTGTTTTGGTAAAATCGCTTTCTTACATTAAGAAGGCTCTGTCCTGTGTTGGAAGGAGAAAGATTGAAGTTCCTCTTCTGGATGGTATTGCGATTACAACATCAATTGTAAGAGGCGATTATGGAACGGCAGGTTCTGTTATGTTCCTTCTTGATTTAGGTGAAATCATGGAGGAGTGGACTCACAAAAAGTCAGTGGATGATTTGGCAAAGAAAATGTCATTAAATGTAAGTAAAGTGTGGCTTAATGTGGATGGCAAAGAGGTTCTTACGGATGTTTCGAAGATAGAGACAGGCGATTGTGTGACCGTGCATATGGGAAATGTCATTCCGCTTGATGGCGTAATCAAAGAAGGAGAGGGCATGGTGAATCAGGCCTCTCTTACCGGCGAGGCAATTCCGGTTGCGAAGAAACCGGGAGGTTATGTTTATGCCGGAACGGTGCTTGAAGAGGGAGAACTTCTGATTGAGGTTAAAGAGAATTCCGGCACAACAAAATATGAAAAAATTGTTGCCATGATAGAGGAAACGGAAAAACTAAAGTCAACGGTAGAAAGCCGAGCAGAGCATCTGGCAGACCGTCTGGTTCCGTATACATTGGCAGGAACCTGTCTTGTTTATCTTTTGACGAGAAATGTTACCAAAGCACTTTCCGTACTGATGGTAGATTTTTCCTGTGCGCTGAAATTATCTATGCCGATATCTGTTTTATCGGCGATGCGCGAAGCTCAGTCACATGGCATTACCGTCAAAGGTGGAAAGTTTCTAGAGGCAATGGCAGAGGCAGATACGATTGTGTTTGATAAGACAGGAACTATTACAAAAGCACAGCCGGTTGTATCCGATGTGATTTCCTTCTGTGATGAAGAACCGGATGAACTTTTAAGAATTGCCGCATGCTTAGAGGAACATTTTCCTCATTCGATGGCAAAAGCTGTTGTACGCGCAGCGATGGACAAA
Organism: uncultured Eubacterium sp.; assembly: GCA_934322085.1. Taxonomy (GTDB): domain Bacteria; phylum Bacillota; class Clostridia; order Lachnospirales; family Lachnospiraceae; genus Eubacterium_F. Next base: position 1,243 of record CAKRGF010000023.1, on the reverse strand, counting down.
GGACTTGTTCACGAAGAAAATCATTCCAAAGTGGAATATATCGTAGCACATGGTATTTCTTCACGGATTCAGGACAAGAAAGTAATCATTGGAAGTTATCATTTTGTATTTGAAGATGAACAATGTGTGATTCCACAGGGAAAAGAAGAATTGTTTGAATCTCTTTCGGGTGAATGTTCGCATTTGTATCTGGCAATTGATGGTGTTTTAGTTGCTGTCATTGCGATTACGGATCCGATTCGCGAGGAGGCACCGCAGGTTGTTTCCATGCTTCGCAAGTGTGGGCTCTCTAAAATTGTTATGATGACAGGAGACAGCGAGCGGACTGCGGAAGTGGTTGCAGCTAAAGTTGGCGTTGATGAATATTATTCGGAAGTGCTTCCGGAAGATAAAGCGTCATATGTGGAAAAAGAACATCAGGCAGGACGTAAAGTTATCATGATTGGAGACGGTGTAAATGATTCACCGGCACTTTCTGCAGCAGATGTCGGAATTGCAATTTGTGATGGTGCAGAGATGGCACGGGAGATTGCTGACATTACCATTGCAGGCGACAATCTGGAAGAATTAGTTACCTTAAAACGGTTAAGCAATGCGTTAGTAAAGCGGATTCACGGAAATTACCGACAGATTGTTGGTTTTAATACCGGATTGATTTTGTGTGGGATTGGTGGTGTTATGCAGCCGGCAACGTCAGCACTTTTGCATAATACATCAACCTTGGCAATCAGTGTTAAGAGCATGAAGGATTTGCTTAACGAAAAGGATGAAAAATAAGACATATAACCTTTGGGTTTATACGGCATGAACAAAAGGAGACTTTTTTTGGGACTTCACTTAGGGATTTTCTGAAAAACGATTATTTTTGAGCGAAGCCTTCAAACGGAAACGAAAACAACCGACTACACAAGAGTAGAAATGCTCCTGCGTAGTCGGGTTTTCTTTGTCACTATTATGTGGTTTATTAACTTGTTGTGCAGTAGGTGAGAAGATTAATTTGACGCGTGAAAATATAATATGATATAATTATCTTGTTTTTGTAATATCAACTAATTTTTAATGAGAAGAAAAAAACAACTGACTGCCTGTCTGCTCGCTTTTGCTTTGTTGCTTGGCATGATACCTGCAAGTGAGGTATCAGCGGCAAAGAAAGTCAGCCTAAGCAATAAAAAATTGACTGTCACAAAGGGAAAGAGTAAAACGCTCAAGGTCAAGAACACAAAGAAAAAGGTAAAGTGGAAAA
>CAKRGF010000022.1 GCA_934322085.1 uncultured Eubacterium sp. | reverse complement strand
CAATATTTATCTTTTTGGAATCTTCATGAAGCTGATCCACAACATCAGTCAGAAGACAGCTTCCGGCAGCAAGCATAGCGTAAGTCATATCAGCAGTGAATTTGCGTTCCGGTTTCGAAAGCTGTTTGGAAATTTTATTTGTAAAATTTAAAATTTCCCGTTTCAATGTATAAGTATTTGTTGTAAAATAAACTACAGGGAATCCTCATCTTTTTTGTTTAGTACGATTTTTTTGTGGTGAATTAATTTTACATCAAAAAGGAAGAAGATTCCTTATATTTTGGTGTTTTTTTTGAAAGTTGTTTATAACTGCATATGGAAAATGACGCACTTGTGTATAAAACTGCGGAAACTCAAGGACTTATGCACTTGCGTTTATGGTGTTATTTTGATAAAATTTTATGGGAACAAATGGATAATAACGATATGCTGGGATAGGAGGAGATTGCTTTGAAAAAAACAGTGCATATTATTATGTATCATTATGTGCGTGATTTAAAAAACACCGAGTATCCAACCATTAAGGGGCTGGATAAAGAACTGTTTAAAAAACAACTTGCTTATCTCATGGAGCATTATACACCAGTGCGGATGGAGCAGATTCTTGCGGCATATCAAAAAAATGACTTTTCACAGATTCCGGAGAATGGATTTATTTTGACATTTGATGATGGATATATTGATCATTACGAGGTTGTCTATCCAATTTTGAAAGAAGCTGGTGTGCAGGGAAGTTTTGCAATGAAACAGCTGGTAGCTGATTGCTTTGAGGAGATGGATGTTTATCGAAGACAGGGGGTAAATCTTTCTTCAAATGAAGAATTATACCAAAATCTTGCGGCTGCCAACCGCTGGGATTTGGCAGAAGTTATTTTTGTGAAACGTTTGCTGCAAAATGCTCTGACTGGCTTGCCAAACTTCCGAAAGAGCAGATGCAAAAAGATATAGATATGGCACTAGAAGCGATGGATGAACTTATTGACAGGAATTGTTTTGTTATGAATTATCCGTATGGAAATTACAGCGAAGAAGTGATTTCTTACGTGAAACAAAAAGGGTGTGGACTTGGTGTTTCGGTGGAAGCAAGACAAGCTCAATTAGGAGTTGATAATCGGTTTGCACTTCCACGCTGGGATTGTAATGATGTTTATCCGAAGGGAGAAATGGTGTAAAGATGATTATTCAGCATAATATGGCTGCAGTAAATACGATGATGCAGCTTGGAATTACCAATTCAAAATTAAAAAAAGCGACGGAGCGTCTTAGTTCCGGATATCGGGTGAACCGGGCAGCGGATGATGCGGCGGCACTTGCAATTTCCGAAAAAAAACGTTCACAGATTCGAGGTCTTTTGCGTGCTTCAAAAAATGCAGAAGATGGCATTGGATTTGTTCAGACCGGAGATGGAACTATGGGGCAGATGGAAGATATTTTGCAGCGAATGCGGGAATTGACCATTCAGTCCTTAAATGATGTTTATAATGAGGAAGACCGGGCTGCGATGCAGATGGAATTTGATCAGCTGCAAAGTGAAATTGACCGGATGAACGATCAGACAGAATTTAATAAGAAGAACGTGTTTGAGCATTATGCAGATACTTATTATAAAGTGGAAGGAAACCGTGTTTGGTGCCAGGATCAGATACATACGATTGATTCTTCCAATCAGTCTTTAACAATACAATACAAAGTTTCTGACACGGAGCCTGAGAAAACAATTACTTTTGCAATTCCGGCAGGAGAGTATACCACGCAGGAATTAATCGATGAAATGGATGATGTAATAACAGGACTCAACGGTGCAGATGGTCTGTGTCTTGAGTATACGGGCGATGGCACCTGCAATATGGTAATTCAGGATGGTGTTGAAATAACAAAATTAAGTGGGGGACTTTCCTATCTGTTTTTCGATGAATTTCATGGTTCAAGAATTAGCGCATTAATTGGTACAACAGTTTTTAACCCAGGTTATCCACTGCTCGTTGATAATAACAATAATGAATTAAAATTTACGATAGAAAATTTTGATGGCACAACGAAGAAAGTGGATATTACAATTCCGCCAGACCGTTATTCCCGCAGTGCTATGATTGATATCTTAAATAAGGAGCTTGCCGGGACAGGGATGACGGCAAGTGAGAATGGTGAATACTCCATTCAGGTTGGAAGTGATGATGGAATTATCACTGGTTTAAAGGGAAATATGTTTAAAATTGACGATGAGTCACAGGGGGAAGAGATTCGTACTTCGGTATTTTACGATAATACGAAATATGGAAGTGTCAAAAAAACAAGTGGTACTTTTAAAGGAGGTGCTGTTCTTGTTAATCGTTCCTCTGATACGGAATGTAATCATTTTGTGATTGATGATACGAATAACACATTAAAAATACGAGTGGATGGAAAAGATTCCGATGCGTATCAGGAAATTGTGCTGGATTCCGGAAAATACACGATAGGCGAAATGGTGTTACAATTACAAAACAAATTGGATGCAGCGGGAATCGGTGTGACAGTGGCATCGTATGGACCTGAAGTTGGAAATTATACCACCAATGGAAACCGCTATTCTTTTTATGGACTTATGCTTACATCTAAAACAGATGGAACAGAGAGTAAAGTTGAATTTGATGTGGCAGGCAGCAGTGCATATCAGACTCTTTTTGTGGAACGCAGATATACGGACGAAGGAAAAGATCCAACACCAACAGTCGGTAAATTTGAATATCAAAAGGCGTCACTTGTAGGTGGAAAATCATTTTCCCAGACAGATTTTCCATTAACATTGGATAATCAAACGAATGAGATTAAAATCCGCCTGACTGAAAAAGTTCCGTCAGGGGATAGTTTTGTAATAAATGAGGGAACCTATGCGATATCGCTGACGGAAAAAACGTATCATTCCCTGAATGAATTGCTGACTGAAATTAATAATAAGCTGAATGGACCGGATGCATCAATAGGACTCAAAGATAAAATTCAGGCAGTGGACAATAGTGGGCAGATAGCATTTTATCCGAAAGATACTAATCAAACGGTAACGGGAATTGCTCTTGAGGATTCCAATGCCCGTGGTTTGCTTTTTGTAGGAGAAAAAATAGAATACAATATGAGTTCGGTGTCATCATCAGGCAGTTCGCCGTCCATTACTTTAGATACGATGCAGGAGCCAATTCAGATAGACGGATCCAATAATCAGATGAATGTATCAGTCGGAGGGGAAACAAGAACTGTTACAATTCCGGCAGGAAGTTATACGAAAGACCAGCTGGCAGAAGAAATCACAAATCAGTTAAAAGGAAAAACGACGACAACTACAAATTCATTTTCCGGTTATGGTCAGGGAAAAACAGATGATAAGAATGCGACTTATTCGGAAACAGGGAAAGAGAACCGCACGAAAATTGACTGCAAGGCAACGGGTTCCGGTAATACGGGACAGGGAGGAACAGCAATTATTAACGGTAAACCTGCGTCTTATACAGTTCCGGTTGCGTTAGAAGCAAAAACAACCATTACCAGTGCGAATAATCAGATGACGATTGAAGTAAATGGCAATTCTTATACAATTGCTCTGGATGAAGGAACGTATACACCGGACGAGTTAGCGCGTGCTCTTGAAAACAAACTGATGGATGTTACAAGAGAGTCTGACCGGGTAAAGGTTACAACGGACAGTGGAAAACTAGTTTTCTCTACGGTGCAGATGGGAAGCAATGTTCAGATGGCATTTAGTGCGGATAATTCTACTTTTTTGGACAGTATCAGTGTAACCAAGACACCAGCTTCCATTACGACGCAGCCACTGTTAGACCGTATATCCATAGATGGAACCAATTCTTCTTTTACGTTGATGGTTGATGGAAAGACGACAACGATTTCTTTGGATGCCGGTAATTATATACGAAGTGATTTTATCAAACAATTAAATAATAAATTGAAACAGAATGGAATTGGAGTCACAGCTTCATTAAATGGAAGTGGACTTTGTCTGACAACCAATGAAAAGGGGAATGGAGCCAGCATCCGTTATAGTACGACGCAGGGCGGTGACAGTGTATCTGCTATGTTTGGCCAATTGGTGAAAAAGGAACCTGCGGTTGCTTCTTTAAAAACGCCATTAAAGCAACCAATAACTATTACGGATACATCAAATGAATTTCGGGTCCGCTTGACAAAAAATGGTGTGCCAAATGATTTATGTGCAGTAATTCCTACGGGAGAGTATACGAAGGCGCAGCTTGTGGACAAACTTAATGAGTTATATCAGGGTGAGGTAACAGTGTCATTGAATTCGTCTGGTTCTCTTACCTTTACATCGAAAGATGTTGGAAAAGAAGTGTCTCTGCGTGTTGGAAATTCGATAAGCAGCAGTGCAGCAAAAGCGATGTTTGGAGAGACAACGGTAAAAACTCCGGATGTAAAAGCGTCTTTTGACTCACAGGGACGCCTCGTTCTTACTGGCGAAGGTGGAAATGGAAATTATACATTATCAGTGAAACCAGTGAAGGATTCACCATTTTGTAAACCGAAAGAAACTATTAAGAAGATAAATCCAACGTTGAAAGAGGGAAAAGTGACTACGGTTTACCACCAGATTAAGACGAATGCTGATCTTCCGTCAACAATCAAAATACAGGATTATAATAAAAATTTGTACTTTGAATTTCAGACACCTTCTGGAGTAAAAACGGTGGATTTTTCTTTGGATGAAAGAGATTATACACAGGCAGAATTGCAGAATGTTCTGCAGGAGAAATTAAATGCTGCATTAGGAAACGGTGAATGCAGTGTAAGCATATCTGGTAATAGACTTACATTCAAAGCTGCGCACTATGGTGCTGACTATAAAATGGAAAATTTTTCAGGTGGTTTTTACGAATATGTTATGCGTGGAACAGCAGTACGGGGATCTTCACAGGCACCGGTAAAAACAGATGGAAAACAGACGGTTACAGAAGCATATATTATTGGACGAAAAGATGTAAGAAATACAACAAGTAAGATACAAAAGGACATCAATGATGAACTTCGGTTAGATGTGACAATTAATAATCAGGTACATACACTTTCTGTGACATTAGATGCTGGTGAGTATACGGCTGCTCAGTTAATAGAACAAATCCAGGGGAAACTGGATGAAGCAGTGAAAAATGAGGGACTGCCGGAGCATCTGGTGCTTGTTGATGTTGGTAAATTTGATACGAATGTCATCGGGGCGAATGATAAGAATTCACTCGATTTATATATTAATCAGGACATTAATCTTGAACCGGGAAGTTATCGGATTGATGGTCTTGCGGGAAATGCTTTGTTTGAAATCTTTTATAAGACGGAAGGAAAATTAGAGCCGGCTTATCTGGCAGGTTCAAAAGATATTTCGGATGGAGTGACAATTGAACCGCAGGAAAATGAGTTTTCAATTGATGTGGATGGAGTAACTTATCAATATACAATTGATGCAGGTGAGTATACCAGAGATGGGTTAATCCAGAAATTAAATGAGTTATTTGCGGCACCTGATAAAAATGGAAATACAGCACCGATTACCGCTAAGCAGTCGGGGGATTCTTTAATGTTTTCCTATAATAAATTAGGAATTCATACCATTAATAATTTTCAAGGCTCTGCGAAGGCGGCATTGTTTTACGAAATGGGCGGTCGTTCGGATTATTCCTCGGAACTGTTGCTTCAAATTGGTGCAAATGCTGGTCAGATGACGGACTTGGAACGTTTTTCCATGAGTACAATTAATATGGGCATTAACTCGATAACGATTACCAAACACAAATATGCCAATAAGGCACTGGACCGCCTGGATGGTGCACTTGCTTATTTGAATTCGGCGCGTTCGCTTTATGGAGCAGGGCAGAATCGTCTGGAATATACAATTAAGGGAAATAATAATACAGCTGAAAACTTGCAGGCTTCGGAATCCAGAGACCGTGATGCAGACATGGCAGATGAAATGGTTGAGTATTCCAAAATGCAGATTTTACAGCAGACAGGTATGGCGGTTCTGGCACAGTCAAAGCAGCAGGTTCAAAGTGTCTTACAGTTATTACAGTGATAGAGAAAAAGGAAAAAGGAAAAATCCTCTTTCAAACATTGAAAATATTTCCCATTCATGGTATAATAACACGGATATATTGAAAACATGTTAGGAGGATGAACAATGAAAAAGTTAATAGCAATGGGTCTTACCGTAATTATGACGGCGGTGGCTATATGTGGATGTGGCAGTTCCGATAGCGGAAATGACGCAAAGAAAAGCGACAACCAGACAAAACAGCAGGCCGTTAAGGTAATTGATGTAGACTTGACAAGTGAAGAGTATGCGTTTGGTGTAGATAAAAACAAACCGGAACTTTTGACACAGGTCAATGATTTTATCAAAGAGATTAAAGATAATGGAACTTTTGATGAAATCTGTAACAAATATTTTGGTGATGGAAATCCAACACCTGTAAAATCCGAGAAACTTGATACATCGAAAGACCAGCTTTTGGTTGCAACGAATGCTTCTTTTGAGCCATTTGAATACATGAAGGGCGACAGCTACTATGGTATTGATATGGAAATTGCGGCAGCACTTGCAAAAAAATTGAACAAAGAACTGGTAATCCAGAACATGGAATTTGATTCCGTCTGCTTGTCGGTTGGACAGCATAAGAGTGATATTGCCATGACAGGTCTTACGATTAAAGAAGACAGAAAGAAATATGTAAACTTTACGGATTCTTATTATAATGCAGCACAGAGACTGATTGTCAAAGGTGACAGCACAGAGTTTGATAACTGCAAAGATAAGGCAGCAATTGAAAAGATTTTGAAAACAAAAGATAAGAGTGTAACGATTGGTGTACAGAACGGTACAACCGGTCAGTTCTACTGCGAAGGCGATAAGAGCTGGGGGTTCGAAGGTTACAAAGTAACCACAACCGGTTATAAAAATGGTTCTTTGGCAGTACAGGATTTGATTAATGGTAACATCAATTATGTAGTCATCGATTCTGCACCTGCTAAGTGCATTACAGAAGCAATTAACAAAATGCAGTAATAGTCAGCAGGTTCGTGACCTACACGGACCTGCTTTTTACGAGGTAGATATGGATAATTTTGGATTAAAAATTGAAGCGTTTAAGCAAATTTTCTTTGAGCAGAATGGATATCAGAAGGTAATAGAAGGCTTACAGAATACATTGATTATTGCGATTGCTGGTCTTTTGATTGGTATTATTATAGGTATTTTGATTGCGACTGTGCGTGTTGTGCCAAAATACAAGATACTGCCAAGAATTTTGAATGGTTTTTGTTCTTTTTATGTTGGCTTGTTCCGTGGAACACCGATGGTAGTGCAGTTACTTGTCTGCTATTATGTATTGCTTCCGATTATCGGAGTAAAACTTACGGGCGTGCAGGTGTCTGTACTTGTGTTTGGTTTGAATAGTGGTGCCTATATTTCAGAAATGATGCGTGCCGGTATTTTGTCCGTAGACGGCGGACAGATGGAAGCCGGACGTGCGATGGGACTTAGTTTTGCGACGACAATGCGCAAAATTGTGATTCCACAGGCCGTAAAAAATATTCTGCCAACACTCGGAAATGAGTTTATTGCCTTGATTAAAGAGACTTCCGTTGTAAGTTTTGTTGGTGCGGCTGACCTTTATGTGGCATTTAACTATATTGGCAGTAACAGCTATGAATTTATGGTTCCTTATCTGGTGATGGCAGTGATTTACATTGCACTGGTGCTGCTTATTTCACTCGGAATCAAATGCATGGAAAGGAGCCTGAGAAAAAGTGATAGACGTAATTAATTTGAAAAAAAGTTTTGGCAGTCATGATGTATTAAATGGAATTGATATCACCATCAACAAGGGAGATATCGTGGTTGTCATCGGACCAAGTGGTTCAGGAAAAAGTACGTTTCTTCGATGCTTAAACTGTATGGAGGACCCTACAGGCGGGCAGATTATTTTCAATGATGTAGATATTGCAGATCCGCATGTAGATATTAATGTACATCGACGCCATATGGGTATGGTTTTCCAGCATTTTAATCTGTTTAATAATAAAACGGTGTTAGAAAATATTATGCTGGCACCGGTTCATGTCCGCTGCAAGGGACTGCACGGTGCAAAGCGCAAAGAAGAGGTTAAAAAGATTCGCGAGCAGGCGATGGGACTTCTTGCCCGTATCAATATGCAGGACAAAGCAGATGTTTATCCTTCTACCTTATCCGGTGGACAAAAACAGCGTGTAGCGATTGTGCGTTCACTGGCAATGAATCCGGATGTGATTTTGTTTGATGAACCGACAAGTGCACTGGACCCGGAGATGGTTGGTGAAGTTTTGGATCTGATGAAGAGTCTTGCGGATGAAGGAATGACGATGGTGATTGTCACTCACGAGATGGGATTTGCTAAGGAAGTGGCAAACCGGGTAATCTTTATTGATGATGGAAAAATTTTAGAGGAAGCTACGCCGGAGGAATTTTTTAACCATCCGAAAAATCCAAGACTGAAAGATTTTCTTTCAAAAGTATTAGTATAGATTTTTAATAAGACTGCATAAAGAAAAAGTAGAAATCTTCTTGTGTCAGAGAAGATTTCTACTTTTTTGTTCTTATAAGTTAGCAAGTGTCGGCCAGTTCTCGTCGCGTTCTAAGATGTTTAACGGTGTGCCATCACTCATGCGGTAACCGGAAGAGGAGCCATTGCCCGGATATTCCCCTGTGACATCCGGCCATGTGATACCGATTGCAGGGTCATTCCAAACAAGCCCGCCATCATCCCCCGGATGATAGAAGTCGGTGCATTTATAACAAAATTCAGCCCATTCACTAAGAACGAGATAACCATGGGCAAATCCCTTTGGAATATAAAACTGTTTTTTGTTTTCCTCTGATAATTCAAGTCCATACCATTTGCCATAGGTTTCACTGCCTTTTCGTAAATCGACGGCAACATCAAATACTGAGCCGCGGATAACACGGACGAGTTTTCCCTGTGGAAAATTTTTCTGATAATGAAGTCCGCGCAAAACACCCTTGCCGGAACTTGACTGATTATCCTGAACAAAGTCCAAATCAAGTCCTGCCTCTTTCATATCATTTAAGTTATAGGTTTCCATGAAATATCCGCGGTCATCACCGTGTACAGTTGGTGTGATGACACAGAGTCCCTCGATTCCACCTACATTTTTTTCTACTTGTATCTGTCCCATGAGAAGACCTCCTAAATATTTGTTTGTTTTAAGTATCTTTTAAGTGCATCTTTCCAATCCGGAAGCGGCACAAAACCATGTGCGGTAAGTTTGCTTTTGTCAAGCCTGCTGTTGAAAGGACGGACTGCTTTCGATACACCATATTCTTTGGTTGTTACCGGTTTTACAGTCAGATGATTTTCATCATAGCAGTCATATCCAAGCGCGGCAGTCTGACGAAAGATTTCGCATGCAAAATCATACCAGCTGATATAGCCGCCCTCGTTTGTTGCGTGATAAATTCCGTATTCCTTGGTTTCTATCATATCAACAAGAAGTCTTGCTAAGTCATAGGTGTAAGTTGGCGTCCCAATCTGGTCATCTACTACGGTTAGTGTGTCATGTGTTTTGCCGACATTCAACATGGTTTTAATGAAATTGTTTCCATGAGTGCCAAAAACCCATGCAATGCGGACAATAAAATAATCGGAGAGGAGTTCTTTTACTGCTTGTTCACCGGCAAGTTTTGATGCACCGTATACATTCAGCGGTGCGTAATTTTGCTGGTCCGGTGTCCATGGCGTTTTGCCTTGTCCATCAAAGATATAATCGGTGGAAATATACATCATAGGGATGGTTAAATCTTTGCATACTTCTGCGATATAGCGTGTGCCGGATGCATTGACTGCCATGACTTTTTCTTTGTTTTCTTCCTCTTCGGCAGCATCCACTGCAGTCCAGGCAGCGCAGTGAATCACGCCGTCTGGGTTTGCACCATGGATTACAGTATTTACACTTTCCTTATTGGTAATATCCATTTCTTTAATGTCAACGCCGATGGCAGTGTGCCCTCTTTTTTCTAACTCATTTACGACATCAAAGCCAAGCTGTCCTTTTACTCCCGTGACAAGAATTTTCATTGAAAAACCTCCTATCGATTGCCATACATTTTTTCATAATAATTCTGGTATTCACCGGAAATAATTTCTTCCCACCAGTCTTTGTTATCAAGATACCACTGAATGGTCTTTTTAATTCCATCGGCAAATTTTGTTTCCGGAAGCCAGCCAAGTTCGTTGTGTATTTTTGTCGGGTCGATGGCGTAGCGCATGTCGTGTCCTTTACGGTCTGTCACATAGGTAATCAGACTTTCCGGCTTGTGTAATTCTTTGCATATAATTTTTACAATGTCAATATTTTTCATTTCATTGTGACCGCCAATGTTATAAACCTCACCAACTCTTCCTTTGTGGATAATTAAATCGATGGCCTTGCAGTGGTCCTCCACATAGAGCCAGTCGCGGACATTTTCGCCTTTGCCGTAAACCGGGAGAGGTTTGTCATTTAACGCATTGGCAATCATAAGCGGAATCAGTTTTTCCGGGAAATGATAAGGTCCGTAGTTGTTCGAGCAGCGGCTGATGGTAACCGGCAAATCGTAGGTGCGGTGGTAGGCTAAAACCAAAAGGTCAGCGGCTGCTTTCGAGGAACTATAAGGACTGCTCGTGTGAATAGGAGTTTCCTCCGTGAAAAATAAGTCCGGTCTGTCGAGTGGTAAATCGCCGTAAACTTCATCAGTGGAAACCTGATGATATCGGGTAATGCCATATTTGCGGCAGGCATCCATTAAAACGGCAGTTCCTTTGATGTTGGTATCCAAAAAGACCTCCGGATTTTCAATGGAGCGGTCCACATGGCTTTCTGCGGCAAAGTTTACGACAATGTCTGGTTTTTCTTCCTCAAATAATCGATAAACACCCTCGCGGTTTGTAATATCCTCTTTTACAAAACGAAAATTTTTGTTATCCATTACAGGTGCGAGCGTGGAAAGATTTCCCGCATAAGTCAAGCAGTCTAAACAGATGATGCGGTAGTCCGGGTACTTCTTTAACATATGAAAAATAAAATTGCTTCCAATAAATCCGGCACCGCCGGTAACGATAATAGTCATAGTGTTCTCCTTTTCTCTAGCGCAGTACATCAAGATATTTTCCATCTAATACATCTTTTAAATACTGTCCATATTGATTTTTCTTTAATACTTCATAGACTGCCATCACATCTTCTTTGCTTATCCAGCTGTTTAGGTATGCAATTTCTTCCAGACATGCAATTTTTCTGTGCTGGTGGGTTTCTACGGTTTTTACAAAATTCGTTGCATCTACAAGGCTTTCGTGAGTTCCGGTATCAAGCCAGGTAAATCCCTGTCCGAGTAATTCCACATTTAAAGCATTGTTTTCCAGATAAATGCGGTTTAGGTCTGTGATTTCAAGTTCGCCTCTGGCACTTGGTGTTAGACCTTTTGCGTATTCCACAACTTTATTATCGTAGAAATAAAGTCCGGTTACACAGTAATTGCTTTTAGGCACGTCCGGTTTTTCTTCAATTGAAACGGCTTTTCCATCTTTGTCAAATTCCACAATACCAAAACGTTCCGGGTCATCTACATAATAGCCGAATACGGTTGCACCTTTTCCGGTTTCCGCATTTTCTACGGCTGCCTTTAACCGCTTTTTCAAACCATGTCCGGCAAAAATATTATCACCGAGAACCATGGCTACGCTGTCATCGCCAATGAAATCTGCTCCGATGATAAAAGCTTGTGCAAGACCATCCGGACTTGGCTGTACCGCATAGGATAAATGGATGCCAAAGGAGGAACCATCCTTTAATAGTTCTTCAAATCGTGGTGTATCCTGTGGCGTGGAAATAATTAGAATATCCCTGATGCCGGCATTCATAAGCACGGAAAGCGGGTAATAAATCATTGGTTTATCATAAATTGGTAAAAGTTGTTTGCTTGTTACAGTTGTGAGAGGATACAGGCGAGTGCCGGAACCTCCTGCTAAAATAATCCCTTTCATAGTGACCTCCGTTTTATTTGATATTTATATCATATAACATGACGTAACGTCACCTGCAAGAACTTTTTTTAATAATTTGAAAAAAATAGATAAATTAGCAGTCTGAATCCATTTTTACGGCACGAAACAGACCAGCATCCTTAGTAATTGAAAATCCACCGGCAACCTGTTTTTCGATATAAGAGGCAAAATCACGGTAACGCGATGCCAAATACTGGTTTTGGTTTCCGTGGCAGGATAAGATATAGGAAATCAAAGGCGCTGCCTCTGTGACAAACAGTGAATCTTCGTAGTCTATCCATGTTACGTCTTGAAAACAGGAAGATAGAATCGCGGCTCCATTTTCTTTTCCAAAATGAAGGTATAAATTGTCCGCAGACAAGGTGATTCTTTCGTCAAATCCTCTGGCGAGGCTTGTGACTTCTTCCATATGATGCTCGCCGTATGTGCTGGCAATAAGCACGCCGTTTGGTTTTAAGACGCGTTTGATTTCTTTTAGTGCATCCATCGGATTGCCTAAATAAAATAACACATGGTTGGCAAGTATGAGATCAAACCGGTTATCTGCAAATGGCAGATGGGCAGCATCTGCCACAACATAGGTAAAATTTCTATCGGAACATGACATGAGATTTCTTCTGGCGTCGCGGAGCATTCCTTCTGAAATGTCGGTGAGAGTAACCGAAAGATGACCGGGAAGTTTGTCCTCGTTGGTTGTCCAAAAAGAGCCATCGCCACAGCCAATTTCTAAAATACTCATATCGTTTTTGAAATGACATTGTTCAAAAATCCAAGGAAACCATCCCTTTTTATTCGTGCTGTATAATTCATGCAGATGAATTCTGGCGTTAATATTAGAGGCGTCCAGATACTGGTTTTTCAAACTTTTTTCCATGGATGTCATATGAATCAAATCCATCATCTGTTTCCAGTCTACTTCCTTTTTCTGACGGATGGTGTCGGCAGTTGTCTGGATGGTCTGCTCCATTAACTGTAATTGCTCTCTGCGGTCTTTTACCAGTTTGAGCTGGATATCGAGAGAGTCCAAAAGAACGTGCCTATCCGGATGGTTTAATGTCATATCACGGATTTCAGATAGAGAAAATCCAAGGAATTTAAACAGAAGGATTTGCTGCAGTTTCACAAAATCCGAGTCGGTATAAAATCTTGCACCGTGCTCATTTACATAAGAGGGTTTCAAAAGATTTTGTCTGTCGTAATAGCGGATGGTCCGCAGTGTTACGTCTGCCATTTTGGCAAACTCACCGGATGAATAGTAGCCGTCTTTTTTCATACAAAAACCCCCTCGTTTCAATCATTAATAATATTATAGCGAAAGAAACAAGGGGGTGCAACCTTCGTATTATACTAATTCGGCAATGCGGCTTACTCCAACATAGATTTCGGAAATTTTATACCATGTGCGGAATCCGACAATGCCATCTTGTGTGAGACCAAAAATCTTCTGAAAAGTTTTAACCGCTTCTTCTGTGGCAGGACCAAATACGCCATCTTCTGCAATTTTGGGAATAAGTGGATAACCGTTCGATATAACATTTAACTGGTGCTGCATCTGGCGCACTTTTTCACCGGAATCGCCTACACGGAGCGGCGAGCCTGGATACGAGGATGGAATACCGGAGATTTCATCGGTAGAATTAATATAAATGGAATCACCGTAGTAGTTACGGAGAATTTCGATGGCCGTGTATCCCTGGTCGCCAAGTGCCTTGGAACCCCACTGGCTCATCCAGTTTGGACAGCTGACATTTTTTCCATCACAGTACTGAGTAAGAATTGGCTGCTCTACATTTGGTCTTGAAAGATATTCGCTGAAAATTTCATCCACAATAGCGGATATATTTTCAAAAACATTGCGCCCCGGAACAAATTTGTGGTCGTAGGCGGTGGAGGAAGTAATTGTGAAATCTTTTCCCTTATTTCGATACCATTCGGTGTAAACACGGTTTAAGGTAAATGACTGGATAGCAAGGATATTGGCACGGATGGTTGCTTCCGGCCAGGTGGAATAAATTTCACTGCTTGCAACATTTTTGATGTAGTCGCGGTACCGGACATAATAATCTTTGGCACGGGTGTCTGATGGGGGACCATCATGAACAACAACATACTCCGGGATGACAACACGGCTTAATACAATTTCTCCGGTTTCTTCCACCGTTTTGATTTCACTTTCCGGTATTTTTGGCGGGTAATCGCCCCATAGTGTATGGTCGGGAATGACAAAAAGTTCCGCACTGTCGGTTTCGCCTGTGGCAAGCGGAAGCAGAGAAGCGTTCTGAATGGCTGTCTCACCGGAAAAAATTTCTGCTCCATTAATTTCGACCGATTCAAAACCGGAAGCGGAGATCGTGATGGTGTATTCCGAATACGGTTTGTTTGCAGAAGGGGTCATGCTGTAATCCACCGGCGGTGCGGCAAGTTCAATGTCATTTAATTGTCCCACGTTATTGGTGACAGCTTCCTCTATAATGCTTTCCGGTTCGTTTTCTGAGGTAATCTGCACGGTGGCATCAGGAATCGGAAAGCCTGAGTTATCTGACACAACGTGTATATTTAATTTGCCATAATCCATAAAAAATCCTCGTTAGACATAGATTAGTATATTTTATGAACAATATGTGAAAAGTTTCATTTGTTATTGACATTGGCACAAAAATCTGATATAAACATTAAGATGCTAACAGTTTGTATGCTAATGATTAAATGACTATTGATTAGATATAGAATGATTTGGAGGTGAAAAAATTTGCAGGAACAGAAAAAAAAGAAGATTCGTTCTCGTGATATTACGCACCGCATGATTGTGATGAATCAGATGCATCGCAGGATGCTGGAGTGTAATCTGGAAGGAACCGGGATTCACAGAGCACAACATCGTCTTCTGGTGACGCTTGCGAAACATTCTTTTGCATCGCAGGTAGAACTTGCTAAATTTTTGGAAATTTCGCCGGCGACAGTTGCCGTTGCGCTGAAAGCGTTGAAAAAGTCCGAATACATTACACAAAAGATGCGAGAAGAAGATAACCGCCGTAATTTTGTGGAATTGACAGAAAAGGGGCGGAAACTGGTAGAAGAAAGCTGTGACTTTTTTGATATGTTAGATGAACAAATGTATGTGGGATTCTCGGAAAGCGAAAAAGAACAGTTATGTGATTACTTTGACCGTATTTATGAAAATATGGAACGATTAAAAAATGCAGCGATGGAGGGACAAAATGAAACAGTATAAAAAATATGTAATTCCTTATAAGTCAGCATTTATCCTTGGACCAATCTTTATGATTGTGGAGGTGCTTGGCGAAATCATTCTGCCGAAATTAATGTCCATGATTATTAACTATGGATGTGGACAGGATGTTACGGTGGCAGCGAAGGGTCCTGCTTACATTATCGGGATAGGAGCAGCTATGATAGGAACGGCTCTTCTTATGATGATGGGTGGCGTGCTTGGTGCTTATTTTGCAGTAAAGGCATCCGTAAATTTTGCCGGTGATTTGCGAAGAGATGTGTTTGCAAAAGTGCAGAAATTTTCCTTTGCCAATATTGAAAAATTTTCGACCGGTTCTTTAGTAACACGATTAACAAATGATATTACGAACATTCAGAATGTCTTAAGCATGGGACTTCGAATGCTTTTGCGTGCACCAGGTATGTTAATTGGTGGTCTGATTATGGCATTTATTATGAATGCGAAACTGGCACTGGTTTTCTGTGTTGTAATTCCGGTTTTGATTATTGCACTTGCGTTTGTTATGAAGACTGCATTTCCGCGGTTTGATGTGATGCAGACAAAGATTGACGGACTCAATTCAAGAATCCAGGAAAATATCACGAACCAGCGCGTCGTAAAATCTTTTGTGCGTGATGATTTTGAAAAAGAAACCTTTGACCAGGCAAACAACGAATTAAAAGATAAAACACTTCGTGCGATGAAGGTCGTTATTCTCACGATGCCGATTATGACACTGGCAATGAACCTTACGGTTATGGCAGTTGTCTGGTTTGGCGGGCAGCAGATTTTGATTGGCGATATGCCGGTTGGAAACCTTACAGCATTTACTACTTATGTAACGCAGATTCTGATGTCGCTTATGATGGTTTCCATGATTATGATTCAGGGTTCCCGTGCGATGGCATCTTCCCATCGTATTTTGGAAGTGTTAGATACGGACATTGACTTAAATGATGACAATGCATCTGAGAAAGACCGCTTGGTAACATCCGGTGAAATCGAATTTAAAAATGTCTGCTTCCGTTATTATAAAAAACATAAGAAAAATGTTTTGCAGAATATTAATTTTACAGCGAAACCGGGCGAAGTGGTTGGTATCATCGGCTCGACAGGTTCCGGAAAAAGTTCTCTTGTGCAGCTGATTCCACGTCTGTATGACTGTGATGAAGGGGAAGTGTTAGTAGATGGCGTGAATGTAAAAGAGTATTCGCTGAATCATCTGCGTGACGGCGTTGCGATGGTGCTTCAGAAAAATACGTTGTTTTCCGGCAGTATTATGGAAAATCTCCGCTGGGGCGATGAAGAGGCAACAGATGAACAGGTGAAAGAGGCAGCACAGGCAGCACAGGCAGATGGCTTTGTCAGTGAGTTCGCAGACGGATATGACCGTGAACTTGGACAGGGAGGTGTCAATGTTTCCGGTGGACAAAAACAACGTCTTTGTATTGCAAGAGCACTGCTTAAGAAACCGAAAATCCTTATTTTGGATGACAGTACCAGTGCGGTAGATACAGCGACTGAGGCACAGATTCGGAAGAGTTTTTCGACGACTTTAAAAGATACAACAAAATTGATTATTGCGCAGCGTATTTCTTCTGTTGAGGATGCTGACCGGATTCTTGTTATGGATGAAGGACAGATTGTTGGACAGGGAACGCACAAAGAATTGTTGGAATCCTGTGAAACATATCAGGAAATTTATTATTCACAGAGAAGTAAAGAGGAGGTGGCAGGATGAGTCAGGCAAAAAATCAGCCGCGTGGCGGCATGGGACCGGGACCAAAACATGGACCGGGCGGCCCGAGACATATGATGGGTGGCAAGCCAAAAGAATCACGTGCTACCATTAAAAGACTTCTTGAATATATGGGAAAAGATAAGATGCTTGTCGTACTGGCACTTGTCTTTGTGCTTGTGTTCAGTGGGGCAACATTAGCCGGTTCTTATATGTTAAAACCGATTGTCGACCAGCTTGGTAAAACGGCGGTACAGGTTGCTTCTTTGAAAAATAAAAACTTAGATTTCAGTACAGTGCTGGCAGATGGTACATGGGAACTTTTGAAAGGTGTACTTACCATGTTAGTTATTTACGGCGTCGGGGTGCTTGCAAACTATTTGCAGCAGCGTATTATGATTGGTGTTTCACAGCGTGCGCTGATTCGTATCCGTAAAGATTTGTTCGACCATTTGCAGGATATGCCGGTTCGCTATTTTGACACGAATGCGACCGGAGATATTATGAGCCGGTTTACTAATGATATTGATATGATTGGTGAATTGTTAAATAATACGGTTATTCAGTTGATTTCCGGTGCAATCAGTATTATCGGAACAACCATTATCATGATCTGTTTAAATGTCTGGCTTGCCCTTCTTACCATTGTTATGGTTCCTGTAATGGTTAAGGCAGGTGGAAGTATTGCCAAAAGAAGTTCCCGTTATTACCGTGAACAGCAGAGTGCACTTGGTGATTTGAATGGTTACATTGAAGAGACCGTTACCGGTCAGAAGGTTGTAAAAGTTTTCTGCCACGAGGACAAGGCAGTTGAAGAATTTGTAGATTTAAACAATGATCTTCGTGAAAAACAGATTAAAGCACAGTTTTTTGGCGGCATTATGGGACCGGTTATGGGAAATATCGGTCAGGTCTGCTATGGTCTGACGGCAGCAATTGGTGGTCTGCTTTGTTATTTCGGAAGACTTTCCATCGGTGGTCTGACGGTGTTTGTTAATTATTCCAGGCAGTTCAGCCGTCCGATTAATGAAATTTCCATGCAGGTAAATACGATTTTCTCAGCACTTGCCGGTGCAGAGCGTGTATTTACGGTAATGGATGCGGATGTGGAAGAAGCTGATGCGGACGATGCCGTTGAAATGAAAGATGTCAAGGGCGAAGTGATTATGGAGCACGTAAACTTTGGCTATGATGAGAATAAGGTCATTTTAAAAGATATCAATCTGTATGCTCATGCCGGACAAAAGGTGGCATTTGTTGGTTCTACCGGTGCCGGAAAGACAACAATTACAAACTTACTGAACCGTTTTTATGATATTCAGGAGGGAACGATTACAATTGACGGCATTGATGTGAAAAAATATAAACGCCGTTCGCTCCGTGAAAATATTGCGATGGTTTTACAGGATACGCATTTGTTTAGTGGAACTGTGCGTGAGAATATCCGCTACGGAAGACCCGATGCAACAGATGAGGAAGTGGAGCAGGCTGCGAAAACAGCAAGTGCTCATTCGTTTATCATGCGTCTTGAGGACGGCTACGATACCGTACTTGAAGGAGATGGAACTAACTTAAGCCAGGGGCAGCGTCAGCTTTTGAATATTGCCCGTGCAGCTTTATCACTGGCACCGATTCTTGTGTTGGATGAGGCAACCAGTTCTGTCGATACCCGTACCGAAATGCATATTGACCACGGAATGGAACGTTTGATGAAAAATCGTACAACATTTGTAATTGCCCACCGTCTGTCTACCGTTCGTAATGCTGACTGCATTATGGTATTGGAGCAGGGCGTGATTATTGAGCGTGGAACCCACGAAGAACTGCTGGCGAAAAAAGGAAGATATTACCAGCTCTATACCGGTGCTGTTGAGTTAGACTAAATACTGCAGAGCTAAATTTTGTGTTGGAATACATTTGACACAGTTTTCAATTATGATACAATAATAAGGATAAAATAAAAATCGTAGAATTGGAAAGGGGCAAAAGACAATGCAAAAGAGTAGAAAAAGGATTGTAAGCGCAATTGTAAGCGCATCTTTAGTGCTTGGATTGTGGACGGGATATGCTATTCCTGCCCGTGCGGAGGAGAACGGAAGTGGACAAACGCCACCGACTGAAATTGGCGAACCAACACCGACACCTACGGTGACATCATCCGCATCTCCAAGTACGGAGCCAACGGTTACGCCGATACCGGTAGATGTGACAAAAATTGCGATAAGCAGAAAATCAGCGGTTTTAATGGTAGGAAAAACATTACAGCCGGCGATAACAGGAACAACTTCAACGGTTACCTGGACGAGTGCTAATGAAAAGATTGCGAAGGTTGATGAGAACGGAAAAATTAAGGCACTAAAAAAAGGTAAAACAGTAATTACGGCAGCAGTTGACGGTATCACAAAAACCTGTGAAATTACAGTCGTTGCAAAAATGGCAAAGAAAGATTTCAGTAAATTTAATTCAGAGAACTTTGTGAATTTCTGTCAGCGTTATGGTTACAACCATGGTTATGCATGGAATGGACAGTGGAAGGGCGGAAGTAAGAAAAAAGCGACAGCCCGCGGTATTAAAATTGGTGCATCCAAGACAAAGGTCCATAAAGCTTATGGCGAACTGACTTGGAAAAAATGTACATCAAAAGACCCATTTAGTAAAATGAAAGGTCTTAAGAAAAACAAAGTGAAAACTTATGCAGATGTTAAGTATGGAAAATATCGAATTCGTTTTTATTTAAACAGCAAGAAAAAAGTAGTTGCGATTATATTTGCCTGCAACATCTCAAAGATTAAGAAAAAACATTTGAAAAAGTACATGTAGGATAATTTTAAATCATTACAAAATAATGAAAGAAGGAACGGCATAGCTGATTATTTGGCTGCCGTTCCTTCTTTTGTTTCTGCTGCTGCGGTTTCTTCGGTGTCGTTCTCGGTTTCTTCTGTTTCCTCTTCGCTTGTCTTTTTCGGTGGCTGAGAAAGTAAAGTCAGTATAATCATCAGAATACTTAATACAATTGGTGCGGCATAAACGATAGCTTTGCCGGCGGTACTAATTGTTACAGGTTCTGTGTTAAACCAAATTAACACACCAAAGTGAGCGATAAAAACCAGTGTACCAAGGATGGCACTAATCACTCTGGCAAGAGTACTTTTTTCGCCCCCAAATTTCGCACGGGATACGAAGAAAACAAGGAGAAAGGCAATCGATGAATCCAACAGACAGAAAATTAACATTCCCGGATTGATTGTCATAGTCTTTCCTTTCTGCATATGTAGGGACTGAGGTCCTTTTATTGATTGATATTAGTATAGCATATTGTGGGGGATTTGTGCAAAGAATTTGTTGATATTCCTTTTGGTTCCGTAATTTATCACGAAAAGTTTGCAGGTAGTGGGCGCTCCCGCTTGGACAAATCCGCAGAAGTATCGGCATGTAAAATACACATGCCTGATACTTGCGCATTTGTACCCACTTCCTGCAAAACTTTTCCGGATAAATTACTGGAATTCCAAATCGATTAGCATCAAGCACATGAAAATGAAACTCCACGAACAATATGTGATATAAAATGCCAGTTTTTTGGTGTAAGATTGTGGGCGGGATTTTAGATAGGCTACTGTTTTTTCGGGATTCCGGCAGAAGAGGGCTTTTTGTTTGCAGAGAGTGTGCTGCAAGACCGCGGGTATCAGGCGTGCGTAGTTTGCACGCCGATACCCCTGCGGTTTTGTTAAGCGGGAGCGGCACACGAAATGCAAACAAAAAGCCCTCTTCTGCGGAAACCGTAAAAAAAAGTAATTGACATTTCCCCCTACATTTGATAATATATCATTTGTTCGCAGGAGTGGCGGAATTGGCAGACGCGCAGGCTTCAGGTGCCTGTGGTAGCAATATCGTGTGGGTTCAAGTCCCATCTCCTGCATTTCTTACAAAACTGTTGATCTTAATGAGTCAGCAGTTTTTTTATTTGAATGTGTGAAATGTTTGTGGTACTTATTGCGAACCTTGTATTTTTATGGTAGAATACAAGAATGTTGGGGTCAAATCTCTTTGCCCCCTTTGCATTACTAATCTATGGAGGCTGAAAGAAAATGAATAGCGCAAAGAAAATTTTGAAAAATGGTGTGGAGAATACCACAGGGTCTGTAGTAAAACAGAGCAGAGGTCTAGGTAAGAATAAGATATTGATTTTGGTTGGTATCATATTAGTAGCATTACTTGGCGGTGGTGTATGTTATGTAAATCTTCGTCCGAGAACAATTTTGACAGTAGAAGGAAAAGATGCGGATGGAAAAACGGTAACACATACGGTAAATTATCCAGAGGCAATGTATGATATTTATCAGGCAGAAGCAATGGCAGGTATGTACCAGAGGTATGGTATGTCTTTTGACTGGTCCGATACGACAGAAGATGGTGATACTTATGCAACACTTTACAAAAAGCAGATTATGCAGACGTTGAAGAGACGAGAGATTTTGTATATGTGCGCACAGAAAAAAGGTTTGACATTGACAGATGCTGAGAAAAAGACAATTCAGGAAGATGTTAAGAGTGCAAGAAAGAATATGACCGATTCCCAGAAATCAATGAAAGGTTTGGATGAGGCAACGATTACGACAGTAAAAGAAAAAGACAAACTTGGTGAGAAATACAAAGATTCCGTTGTTTCTACTCTGAAGATTGACAAAGAAAAGTTAAAGAAATCGGTAGATAAAAAGTCTTATCGTCAGTATACATTGCAGTATTATACATTTGTTAAGACTGAGACAGGCAGTGACAATAAGACAAAAAATAAGGATGCAAAGACACTTGCCCAGGGTAAAAAAGATATGCTGGCATTGCAGAAAAAGGCAGTAAAGGCAAAAGATTTTACGAAGGATGTCATTACGGATAAAGATAATGATAAAGTGGATGACAATAACAAAGGAATTTCTTATGCAACAAGAGATTTGATTGAAACGGATAAAGATTTCTTAGATGATGCTGCACGTAAGACTGTAAAAGCAATGAAAAACGGTGCGGTATCCGGTTTGATTGAAACAAAAGATGCTTATTATGTGATTAAAATGGTAAATAACAATGATCCGGCAGCTTACAACAAGCAGTGCGAGACCGTTATTTCCAAGGAAGAAGATACACAGTTTGATGCGGTTTATAAAAACACAATTAAAGCAGAATACACCGCAACAGCACAGAGCTACTGGAAAGGAAGAGTTACGATTGGATATCTGACTACAGATAGTTCTACACAGCAGTAATTAATTTAATATCATTTAATACAGCAGAAAATGGAGGATGTCATGGCAGACGTAAAACGGATTTATGTTGAAAAGAAAGAACCTTATGCCGTAGCGGCAAAGGAGTTGAAACAGGAGCTTAAGAGTTATCTTGGAATTGATACACTGAGTGAAGTACGTGTGTTGATTCGTTATGATGTGGAATCAATTTCCGAAGATGTATACAAAAAAGCACTTGTTACAGTGTTTTCAGAACCACCGGTAGATGATATTTATGAGGGAAGTTTCCCGAAAAAAGAGAATGACAAAGTGTTCTCTGTGGAATATTTACCGGGACAGTTCGACCAGCGTGCCGATTCGGCAGAGCAGTGTGTGAAACTGTTAAATGAAAAAGAAGAGCCGATTATCCGATCTGCGACAACATATGTGTTATCCGGTGATATTTCCGAGGATGAATTAGCACGTATCAAATCGTATTGTATTAACCCGGTGGATTCCCGTGAAACAGATGAAGTAGTTCCGGAAACTTTGGTAACTGCTTTTGAGGAGCCGGCAGATGTTAAGATTTTTGATGGCTTTAAGGATATGCCGGAAGATGAGTTAAAGGCATTGTACGATTCACTTGGTCTGGCAATGACATTTAAAGATTTTCTTCACATCCAGAATTATTTTCATGGAGAAGAAAAAAGAGACCCGTCAATGACCGAAATTCGTGTGCTGGATACATACTGGTCGGATCACTGCCGTCATACGACATTCCTCACAGAGTTAAAAAATGTAACGTTTGAAGATGGTGATTACAAAGCACCTGTTGAAAAGACATACAATGAATACAAAAAAGCACATGATGAAATGTATCAGGGCAGAGATGACAAATTTGTTTCGCTGATGGATATCGCACTTCTTGGTATGAAGAAACTTCGTGCAGAAGGTAAATTGGAAGACATGGAAGTGTCGGACGAGATTAATGCCTGCTCGATTGTTGTACCAGTTGAAATCGATCATGGAAATGGTCCGGAAACAGAAGAGTGGCTTGTATTCTTTAAAAATGAAACACATAACCACCCAACAGAAATTGAGCCATTTGGTGGAGCTGCTACTTGTCTTGGCGGTGCAATTCGTGATCCATTGTCAGGACGCGGCTATGTTTATCAGGCAATGCGCGTGACGGGCGCGGCTGACCCGACAAAATCTCAGAAAGAGACGATGGAAGGAAAGCTTTCCCAGCGTAAGATTGTGACAGGAGCTGCCAAAGGTTACAGTTCATATGGTAACCAGATTGGTCTGGCAACTGGACTTGTGGATGAAGTATATCATCCAAATTATGTTGCAAAACGTTTGGAGATTGGTGCCGTTATGGGTGCTGCTCCAAGAAAAAATGTAATTCGTGAGAACTCTGATCCGGATGACATCATTATTCTTCTTGGCGGCCGTACCGGCCGTGATGGCTGTGGTGGTGCAACCGGTTCTTCAAAAGCACATAACACGGCATCGATTGATACCTGTGGTGCAGAGGTGCAGAAAGGTAATGCGCCGACTGAGCGTAAGATTCAGAGACTTTTCCGCCGCGAAGAAGTGAGCCGTCTGATTAAGAAATGTAATGACTTTGGTGCTGGTGGTGTTTCCGTAGCGATTGGTGAGCTTGCGGATGGTTTGACCGTAGATTTGGACAAGGTGCCAAAGAAATATGCCGGTCTTGACGGAACAGAACTTGCTATTTCTGAGTCTCAGGAACGTATGGCAATCGTTGTTGACCCGAAAGATGTTGACAAGATGCTTGCCTATGCAGAAGAAGAAAACTTAGAGGCAGTCTGCGTAGCGACTGTTACAAAATCTCCTCGCCTTGTGTTGAAATGGCGTGGTAAAGAGATTGTAAATATTTCTCGTGCTTTCTTAGATACTAACGGTGCTCATCAGGAGACAGACGTTGTTGTCGAAAGCCCGAAAAAAACAGATAATTATTTGACAAAGACAGAAAAAGTAGACAGTTTCAAAGATGCTTTCTTGAAAAAACTTAGCAGTTTAAATGCATGTTCAAAGAAAGGTCTTGTGGAAATGTTTGACAGTTCCATTGGTGCCTGCACAGTCAATATGCCATATGGTGGTAAATACCAGTTGACACCAACTCAGACTATGATTGCTAAACTTCCGGTACTTGATGGCAAATGTGATACGGTTACGATGATGAGTTATGGCATGGATCCGTATTTGATGAGCTGGAGCCCATATCATGGAGCGGAATATGCAGTGCTTACTTCGGTTGCTAAGATTGTGTCAGCCGGTGGTGATTTCCATAAAATCCGTTTTACATTCCAGGAATACTTCAAACGTATGACAGAAGATGCAAAACGCTGGGGCGAGCCGATGGCAGCTTTGTTAGGTGCATATGATGCACAGATTAAACTTGGTCTTCCATCCATTGGTGGTAAAGATAGTATGTCCGGTACCTTTAACGATATTGATGTACCGCCTACCCTTTGTTCCTTTGCCGTTGATGTGGCTGAGATTTCGGATGTTGTAACAAACGAACTGAAAAAAGCAGGAAGCCGTCTTGTGAAATTCACAATTCAGAAGGATGAGTATGACCTTCCAGATTTTGCATTTATTATGAGTCAGTATGAGAAGATTACGAAACTGATGCGTGATGGTGTGATTCGTTCGGCACAGGCAGTTGATGGCAATGGTGTTGCCGATGCTGTTGCGAAGATGGCGTTTGGTAATAAGATTGGTGCTAAATTCTGCAAACATAAACCAAAAGAATATTTCTTTACACCGGGTTATGGTGAAATTGTAGCAGAGATTGCCGAAGAAGATTTGGCTGTTTTGGATGCTGCCGGTGTTTCTTATGATAAGATTGGTAAGACATTGGATAAACCACAGTTTGAGTGCGATGATGAAGTGATTTCCATGGAGGAAGCACTTTCGGCTTGGAGTGGTACTTTGGAAAAAGTATTCCCTACCCGTTCCGGCGTGGAAGACAAAGAAATCAAGACCGGACTTTATGATACAAAAGACATTTATGTATGTAAACATAAAGTAGCAAAACCTTCCGTATTTATTCCGGTATTCCCGGGAACAAACTGTGAGTATGATACTGCTCTTTCGTTCCGGGCAGCAGGTGCTGATACAAAGAGCATTGTATTTAAAAATATGACGGAGCAGAATATTACGGACAGTGTGGATGCTTTTGAAAAGGCAATCCGTGAGTCCCAGATTTTGATGTTTGCCGGCGGATTTAGTGCCGGTGATGAGCCGGATGGTTCGGCAAAATTCATTACCTCCATTTTCCGTAATGAAAAGATTAAAGATGCCGTTCATGAACTGTTAGATAAGAGAGACGGTTTGGTACTTGGTATTTGTAACGGATTCCAGGCGTTGATTAAACTTGGTCTGGTTCCTTACGGTAAGATTACGACACAGCTTTCGGACTCACCGACATTGACGACAAACAGTATTGGACGTCACGTGTCAAAGACAGTTTATACAAAAGTGGTTACGAATAAATCGCCATGGCTTCAGGAAGCAGAACTTGGCGGTGTATATTCGATTCCGGCTTCTCATGGTGAGGGACGTTTTGTGGCAAGTGATGAGTGGATTCAGAAATTGTTTGCAAACGGCCAGGTTGCAACACAGTATGTAGATATTGATGGAAATCCAACCATGGATGAAGACTTTAACCCGAATGGTTCTTATTGTGCAATTGAAGGTATTACCAGTCCGGATGGACGCGTTCTTGGTAAGATGGCACATTCCGAGCGCCGCGGTGATGGTGTTGCCGTAAATATTTATGGCGATCAGGATCAGAAGATTTTCAAGAGCGGTGTAAAATATTTTGCATAAGTGCATGATTTTGTATGTAACGCGCTGTTCCCTAAACGATGGGGAGCAGCGTTTGTTTTTGGAAAGGAAGAAAAATGAAACGAATGATTTTAGCGTCCGGCTCTCCGAGACGGAAAGAATTGCTTCAAATGATAGAGGTTCCTTTTGAGGTGCTGGTATCGGACACTGAAGAAGTAATCACAAAAAATGAGCCGGCAGAAATGACGAAAGAATTGTCCTATCAAAAAGCGATGGCAGTTGCCGGACAGGTAGAAGAAGGAATCATTATTGGTGCGGATACGGTTGTTTCGATTGATGGAAAAATTCTTGGAAAACCGGCAGATACAGAAGAAGCGAGAGAAATGATTTATAAATTACAGGGAAAAAGTCATATGGTGTATACCGGTGTTACGGTGATTGCGAAATCAGATGAGATGGTATCTGCGTCATCATTTGCTGAGGGGACTAAGGTGAATGTGGCGCCAATGACAGAAGATGAAATCGAGGCTTATATTTCGACCAGTGAACCATATGATAAGGCTGGGGCGTATGGTATTCAAGGTTTGTTTGGCAAGTTTATTGAAGGGATTGAGGGAGACTACTTCAATGTGGTTGGTCTTCCTGTTCACAGGCTGTACGAAGAATTGAAAAAAATTGATTAGTTACTATTCCGTGTGATGGGGTGGTGGCTGTTTCGAAATTGCGTTGGGGTTATTCCGGTTTGCTTTTTAAAGGCGCAGGAAAATGCTTGACCATCACAAAAGCCGAGGCTGAGTGCAATGGACAAAATACTGCGGTTTGTATGTGTTAATTCGGTTTTGGCATACTCCATTGTTTCCTGAATAAGATATTGTTTTAAGGTCATGCCGGTCTCTTTGTGGAAGCGGGCAGAAAGATATTTTGGATGATAACCCAAATGCTTTGCAATATCTGATACGGTGATGTGGTATGCTTGATTCCACTTGACGTAATTTTTGATATTTTGTAATAAATAATCCCGGTAGGAATGATTAAGCAGTGTTTTCTTCTGTGACTGATTATACAATTCCAATAAAATCTGCATGGTATACATATTATTCGTTTGTTCATCGTGGTAAATAAAATTCGCATTATTAAGTTCCAAAAAGGCGTTATGGATGCGGTTTGGGGAGGATATTTGCCCCTGCTTAGGAAGAAAAATAACCGGTTCGTCTTTAAATCCGAAAAATAAGCAGTCAAAATGAAGCCAGTAGAAGGTGCAGAGGGATGGGGCAAAACCAAACTGCTGTCCCGGCTCCATAATTAAGTATTCATTTTCATTTACGACATACTGGTTTGTTTCGTCTGCAATGGAAAGTGTTCCGTTTGTTACTATGATTAATTCATTTTCCATTAGTTCGCGCGACATATGAATCCAATCCGGCGAACCTGCCTCAAAGAACCCATTGAATTTATATTGCACCTGCGCTGCCGTTGATATTCTAATATCTTTCATTTTTTAACGCTCTCCCTGCTTGATTTTATGATTAATATGCTGTTAATATATAATATAAGATAATTATCTTACTTTTTCAAATAAAATATAGACCTTTTTTTATTTACGCATTCTTATTTTTATGTAATAGTAAAGATACAAAAACAAAGGGAGGATTTTTATGAATCAGGATGTTTCGATTTGTGTTTTGACGGAGAATGAGATGGGCTGGGCTGAACCATTTGAGTTAGATGAAGTACAGATTCTAGATACTTATTATCTGGCTGCCCAGAAGTCGGATATAGCTTTCTTGAAAAAAATGGATACGGCGCGTCTACTGGCCGGATTTCGAACGACGGCAGGGATTGATACAAAGGGTGTCAGACCGTATGGCGGATGGGAAGATAGTTTGCTTGGCGGCCATTGTGTCGGCCATTATCTGACGGCTATTGCACAGGCGGTAAAGGTGACTGGTGATAAGGAACTGAAGGAAAAATCTCAGGCGTTAATTACCGGTTTGGAAGAATGTCAGAAGAAACTTGGCACCGGGTTTCTTTTTGGGGCAAAAGTGGAAGATAAAGAGGATGTTGAGAAGCAGTTTGATATTTTGGAGGGAAAGA
Source organism: uncultured Eubacterium sp. (assembly GCA_934322085.1). Lineage (GTDB taxonomy): Bacteria > Bacillota > Clostridia > Lachnospirales > Lachnospiraceae > Eubacterium_F. The sequence continues at coordinate 16,727 of CAKRGF010000022.1, read as the reverse complement.
AAAAGGGCGAGACATGGGTCCCATGGTACAATATGCATAAAGTTCTTGCCGGTCTTGTGGATACTTACAAATATACGGGAAATGAAACGGCGCTTTTGATTGCGGAAAAATTGGGTGACTGGATTTATGAGCGTGTGAGTAAATGGGATTTAAAAACGAATCAAAAGGTATTGGAGACGGAATATGGCGGCATGAATGACTGCTTGTATGAACTGTATTCCTACAGTCATAAGAAGCATCATTTGGAGGCGGCGCAGAAATTTGATGAGAAGGCGCTTTTTTTGATGGCTGCGAAAGGTGAAAAAAACTGTCTGGATGGCAAGCATGCCAATACCCAGATTCCTAAGTTTATCGGTGCTATTAAGCGTTATAATGTGTTAAAACAGCTGGGGGAGGCAAAACAGGAAGATGAAGCATATCTTGCAGATGCTGAGAAGTTTTTTGAAATGGTTGTGAAACGACATTCTTTTGTTACAGGTGGTGTCAGTGTGATGGAGCATTTTCGTAAAGATTATCATCTGGATGAGGTTCGCACGCAGACTAACTGTGAGAGCTGTTGTGCGCACAATATGTTAAAACTTGCAAAAGAGCTATTTAAGGCAACAGGGAAAAAAGAGTATGCCGATTATTATGAGACAACTTTGCGGAATGCGATTTTGGGAGCAGTAAAAACGGAGAGTGGAGCAGCATCATATTTTACACCGATGGCAACCGGGTATTACAAAACGTTTGGCGAGGAGGAGCCTGAGAAGAATATGTTCTGGTGCTGTACCGGAAGCGGCATGGAGAATTTCACAAAGCTGGGTGACAGTATTTATTTCCGTGCCAATGATACGCTGCTTGTGAATCAATATGTCGCTTCAAAAGTAATTTGGGAGGAAAAGAATCTCGTGCTTACACAGAAGTCGGATGTCACAAAATCAGAGGAGGTTTCTTTTGTGGTAAATGCATTGTATGGTAAAGAAATTTCGGATGTGGCGATTGCGCTTCGCATTCCGGATTGGATGCATGGGGAAGCCACGATTTATGTAAATGGCACGGAGAAAATGGCAGCAGCCGGTAATGGCGGATATGTTTTATTGGAGCGTAACTGGGAGGATGGCGATGTGATATCGGCAAAATATCCGATGTCAGTGGATTCTGTTGGACTTTTGGATCATGATGCCGTGTTTGCTTTTCGGTATGGGCCGACGGTTTTGGCTGCAAAACTTGGGAAAGAAAAGATGGGAGAGGCGACATGGGCAGGAATTGATCTTACCGCACCTCTTTATAAGGTAGTAGGAAATGAGTACAGGAAAGACACAATTGCGTATGGTGAACCAAAAACGACAGAACTGCTTGACAATGAAACGCTGACGATTCAGGAAGAGACCTCTGTGAATGAGTTTGTCAGTCATATAGAACGTTATCTGGTACGTGATACGGAAAGCGATACTTTGTCGTTTCATCTGAAAGGGACGGATGCTGATACGACATTTGAAAATGGACTGCAGTTTGTTCCGTTTAATACACTAAATGATGAGCGGTATGGTATTTACTGGTATTTTGATACTAAGAAAAATAACGATAAGGAATAAAAAAACTTCTTGACATGCAGGCAGTTATTCAGTATAATAGCACTTGTGTTTAAGAAGTGCGCGAGTGGCTCAGTTGGTAGAGCACAACCTTGCCAAGGTTGGGGCCGCGGGTTCGAGTCCCGTCTCGCGCTTTCATATTAAAAAAGAGTGACTCCAAAAAGGAGCCGCTCTTTTTTACTTCGAGCCCCGCCGTGGCTCGAAGTTCGAGGTCTAAAAGGAAGTTCAATTCGAGAGAGACTATAACGCAAAGCGTTATTCCGTCTCGATTCGATTGAACTTCCTTTTTTTTGTGAAAATCCCACAGAAAATAGTTGAACTCTACACCAAAAGTGTGTATAATATATCTATATCGTGTGTACAAATTACACATAAAATGAGGATTGGAGGGCTGATAGATGAAAAAACGGGTCAATATTACGTTAGAAGATAAAGTGATTCAGAGAATTGACCAGTACGCAGATGAGCATTATACCAGCCGTTCCGGTGCGATTACGATGTTGATTGTAGAGGCTACGGAGGAGCCAAAACAAAAGAAATAGTGGGATACTTTGGGTTAATTGTTTTGAAAAACGGAGGATATTGTGAAGGTTACGATGGATTACGTGGTGGGAAATACCGCCATACAAATTGTGAACACGGGGAAAAAAGTAAAAATTGTTGACGTGGAAAAACAGAAGAAGAAAAGAAAGTTTATTAAGCAGTGGGTTATTGCAAGTGCAGCATCCCTTGTTTTGATTCTTAGCTGTTTCCAAATTGTTCGTATGGAAAATCAGGAAGTGCTTTTGAATAAACAGGTGTATCAGCTGGCTTCTCAGGTTGATGTATTAGAAAAAGAAAATTTAGCACTGAAAAAGCAGGAAGCAGACGTGACAATTTCATATGATGATTTGTTTGCGCGTGCAAAGGCGTTAGGCATGAAGTTCCCTACGAATTGCCAGGTTCAGACCTACACGGTAGAGAAGAGTACAGCAGTGCGTTTATATGGTGAAAAAAACCATAAATTGGGTAAATAAAAATTTTTTTGAAAAATTTAAAAATAATGCTTGCATTCCGAAAAGGATTCATGTATAATATCGCTTGTGGTTGTGATTGGGCTATCGCCAAATGGTAAGGCACTGGACTCTGACTCCAGCATTTCAAGGTTCGAATCCTTGTAGCCCAGCTTGAAGAGCTCTGATACATATGTGTCAGAGCTCATTTGTTGTATACCGATTGAAAATCAGCGGATGGATAGCATATCCATGACAGAATGGAGGATTTTATGAGTGATTCACAGAGACAGGAAATTGAGAAAAGACGTACTTTTGCGATTATTTCCCACCCGGATGCCGGAAAGACGACATTGACGGAGAAATTTCTTTTATATGGAGGAGCAATTAATCTAGCTGGTTCGGTAAAAGGAAGAAAAGCGGCGAAACATGCGGTTTCTGACTGGATGGAAATTGAAAAGGAAAGAGGTATCTCGGTAACAAGTTCGGTTCTGCAGTTTAATTATGATGGTTTTTGCATCAATATTTTGGACACACCGGGACATCAGGATTTCTCGGAAGATACTTACCGTACGCTGATGGCAGCAGATTCTGCCGTGATGGTAATTGATGGTTCTAAAGGTGTTGAGGCACAGACGATTAAGTTGTTTAAGGTTTGTGTCATGCGTGGAATTCCGATTTTTACTTTTATTAATAAGATGGACCGTGAGGCAATGGACCCATTTGAATTGATTGACCAGATTGAGAATGTGCTTGGTATCCGCACCTGTCCGGTGAACTGGCCGATTGGTTCCGGAAAGAACTTTAAAGGTGTGTATGACCGTAACACAAAGACAATTTCCCGATTTATTGCGGGGGACAATGGACATAAAGTAGAGACAGTAGAGGCAAGCCTTGGGGATGCCGGTCTGGATGATTTGATTACGAAAGAATACCATGATATTTTGGTTGATGAAATTGAATTGCTGGATGGGGCAAGCGATGCCTTTGATTTGGAAAAGGTTCGCGCGGGACAGCTTTCGCCGGTATTTTTTGGCTCGGCGCTGACAAACTTTGGTGTAGAAACCTTCTTGCAGCATTTCCTGGATATGACAACATCTCCGCTGCCTCGTACATCCGGTGGCGAGGTGGTAGATCCATTCTCGGATGAATTTTCGGCATTTGTATTTAAGATTCAGGCAAATATGAATAAAGCCCATCGTGACCGAATTGCTTTTATGCGTATCTGCTCTGGTAAGTTTGAGGCAGGCATGGAAGTTATGCATGTGCAGGGGGGCAAAAAGATTCGTCTTGCACAGCCACAGCAGATGATGGCACAGGAGAGAAAACATGTTGAGGAGGCATATGCCGGTGATATTATTGGTGTGTTTGACCCGGGTATTTTCTCAATTGGAGATACGTTGTATAAAGGAAAAACGCCGGTTCGTTTTGAAGGTATCCCGACATTTGCACCGGAGCATTTTGCAAGAGTCCGTCAGGTGGATACGATGAAGCGCAAACAGTTTATGAAAGGAATTTCACAGATTGCACAGGAAGGCGCGATTCAGATTTTTCAGGAATTTAATACCGGCATGGAAGAGATTATTGTGGGTGTTGTAGGTGTCCTGCAGTTTGAGGTGCTTCAGTACCGTTTGGAAAATGAGTATAATGTAGAAATCCGTATGGAACAGCTTCCGTATGAGCATGTACGCTGGATAGAAAATAAGGATATCGATGTAGCAGCACTTTCGGTTACGTCCGATACAAAGAAGGTAAAAGATCTGCATGACAGACCACTTCTTTTATTTACTCATCCGTGGAGTGTTCAGACGGCGCTTGATCGAAATGAAGGATTACAGTTAAGCGAATTTGGTGCGACAGAAGAATAGAATAAAAAGGCGTTGGAATCGTAGTTGATTCGAACGCCTTTTTCTATATTGCTTATCAATTGCGTTTATTGGAAGAGAGTTAAGTCAATGGCATTTGCCATCACCTGATAGCCGTTATAAGGATGGATGCCATCATCTTTGTTTGTATATTTGGCTAATAAATTTTGCGGATTTGCCGGATCGGCAACAGCATTTTCAAAATCAATGATGCCATCTACACCAGACTCGGATGAACGCATCCACTGATTAATCAGTTGTCTTACTTTTTCTGAATTTTCACTATAATAACTGCTTGTGCCAAAAGGAAGGATTGGTGCACCATAAACTTTGATGTTGTTTTTATGACAAGTTTCAATCATCTTTTGATATTCCGGCAAAAGCAAATTGTATTTGTCCGTATTTTGAAGCTTATCCAAATCATTGACGCCAAATAAAATTATACAGTAAGCAACACCGTCGTGTTCTAATAAATCACGGTTGAATCGGTCTTTTCCTGCATCAGTTGGGTATGAGCCGAGGAGGGAATTTGAACCAATTCCCTCGTTTATAACAGATACATTTTCGGTTCCTTTATTTGCTTTTAACCGTTTGGCAAAGTAATCTCCCCAGCGAGTGTAGGAATCTGGTTTTTTGCCCAAGTAGGTGGCATCGGTGCCATAGCCATCGGTAATGGAATCACCAAAACAGACAACCGCTTTACTTCTATTTGCAGAGAGAAGAGATGCGTCTGCTAAAAAGAACCAGCTGGTTGTTTTCTTATAATTACTAAAAGTATTGGCTGAAACTTGATTGCCAGAGACCTGGTAGGTTGTAGCACGGGCGCCACGGTGTCCGGTAATGTTTGTAGCTGGCGTTTCACCAAAAAAAGTGGAAATGGCTACATTTTCCAGTGCTTCTACTGGGAAATCAATAGCATCAGTTTGAATTACTTTTCCTTTTGGAATTATAAAATTCTCTTTTCCTTCGAATGTTACGGTGGCATCTGTATCAGGGTTGATTTGTGGATTCGATGCCTTCACCTGCTTCGCTATGTGCATTGATTTAATCGTGACATCACTTCTGCCATATTGGTTGCTTAAGCGGAAACGGATTTTACTTCCGGTTGTAGTTACTTTAATAACCTGTCTTACTGTGGAATCTTCTAAAGCAATTTGAGGCATTGCATTGGATGTAACATCGCATTTTTCTTCTGCTGTACCCCAGGTGGTAACCCAAGTCGGAGTAGGAGTGGCGGTTGGCACTGTAGTCGGTGTTATAACAGGAGCCCTATTTGGTGCCTGCGAAGGTGAAGCTGTACTGGATGGGACAGCTGTATTTTTTTGTGGTGCAGTTTTTCTGGCAACAAGAACTGTGATGCGGCAGGTGAGTTTACGGATTTTCTTTCCCTGTTTGTAACGTGCAAGAAGTGTTGTCTTTCCTTTTTTTACTCCTTGAATAACAGCGTATGGTTTTCCGTTTTTCTTTTGCTTTACAATTTTTGCAACTTTTTTGTTCCCCAATTTCCATGTAACTTTTGTTTTCTTTGCAATTTTTTTGATTGAAACCTTTGCTTTCTTTCCGGTATAAACCGAAACTTTTGTTTTGCTAAGTGCTGGCTTTTTTGCTGCATTAGCGGTAGTACCTGAAACTGTTTGCGACAGACTGCTCATAAAAAGAGCCGTCAACAACAGAGGGGTGTAAAATTTTCGCTTCATAAGTACGATACCTCCATTTTTTCTTCATTGTACAATACAAAAAAAGAATGTCAACGGCTCAGAAAACAATGTACCAATATATTCAATATTTATGCCATTTTATGCAAATATACCGGTATTATTTAATATTCAATTTTTTGGCTGTAATTAGGTAAGTCAGCAAATAGAAGATGACTCCCAAAGCTCCGTACAGGAGACAGAACAGCAAAAGAACAATATGGATGGAGTCAATCGCAGGGAATATCAGGACAAGTGGGATTGCTAATAACGAAATAACAATCTGTAATCCCTGAGAAAGTCCAAGGAAAGCACCAATGCTTAATGCGACACGGTGAGTCTGTACTAATTGACCAATCATGATGGAAAGGTACATCATCAAAATTGAGAACGAAAGGCTGATCAATATAAAAATTCCAAACAAAACCAGTGCACTAAAGTCGCTCAAGTTAATTGTCTGTAAAACGAATTCAATGCCGTGAATGATATCAGACATTGTAATTGGCGTAGCAATTAATATAACAATAAACATAGAAATCAGTGCAATTGTGCAGGCAAGAATATACCACACAAAGGAAACTAGCCATTTGGCAAATAAAATCTGACCTGTTTTGGCAGGAAGGGTAAATGTTAAATAAGCTTCCTGTGAAGTCATAGTCTTATAAAAGCGTATGGCGATTAACACCTGAGTCACAATGAGCAGGCCAAACAACAGCAGACAATAACCGATGATGCCGCTTCCGAATATGAGTGAAAGAGCATCGGCTGTTTTTTCGTCATACGGTTGTGAGCCCAAAGACATCATCAGACTGAAAATAGGTGTTAAAACAACGATAAATCCAAACATTGGAATAAATAATCGCAGGGTATCTTTAAATTCGTGTTTAATTAATTTTTTTAGCATCGGAACACCTCCCGGAATAATGTATCGACCGATTTGCCTTGCTGTTCGCGGATATCATCTACAGATGACTGCAGGCGAATCTGACCGTCCTGCAGGAAAATGACATCATCTAAAATGCTCTCAACATCAGAAATCAGATGTGTGGAAAGCAGCACAGAGGCATTTTCGCTGTAGTTCGAAATAATCGTCTGTAATATGTAATCTCTGGTTGCCGGATCGACACCCCCGATAGGTTCATCCAGACAGTACAGATTTGCATTCCGGCTCATGGTCAGAATCAACTGGACTTTTTCCTGTGTTCCTTTTGACATATGTTTCAAACGCATATTTTCGATGATGTCTAATCGTTTTAACATTTCCTCGGCTTTGTTTTTGTCAAAATCTGAAAAAAAGTCATTATAATAGGAAAATAAATCTGATATTTTCATCCATTTAGGAAAAATTGTCTGGTCCGGCAGATAGGAAATATGCTGCTTAGTAATAACGCCGGGACGCTCCCCTCCAATAATGAGTTCGCCGGAACTTGGTGTGAGCAAACCATTTATTAATTTCAAAAAAGTAGTTTTTCCACTTCCATTTGGGCCTAAAAGCCCAACTATTTTTCCGCATTCAATTGTTACATTTACATCGCGTAATGCCGGTTTCGGACCGAAATTTTTGCAGATGTGTTTTGATTCTAATAAAATCATAAATCCTCCTTCCTTTGCTTGCGCAGGCAGGCAATGCATTCTTCTTTTGAAAATCCTAATTTTGCAAGAGCCTGATAACAGTTTTCTACAATGCCGTCCGCTAATTCATCACGCATGGACTCAATCAGTGATTCATCACTTGTTACGGTTCGCCCATTTGTCCGGCTGCCAATCAAGAGCCCCTCCTGTTCAAGGGCTGCGAGTGCTTTCTGCATCGTGTTTGGATTTACCGCAGCCTCCGTGGCAAGTTCCCTTACTGAAGGAAAACGCTCGCCGGGGCGGTAGTGCCCGGATAGAATCTGTAACTTAATTTGTTCTACCAATTGAATATATATGGGACGTTCCTTTGATAAATTCCAGGACATAGAAAACCTCCTTTCTTATTAAGCCAAATAATTATTGTACTACTGTATTAAGTGCGTAACACAATAATACAGCGAAGGGATGCATATGTCAAGGGATGTTTGACATTTTGTGTTTCTGTTTTTTCTCGATAAATTATGAAGACACAAAAGTTGTACAAACAATCCCATAATTTTCAGAGAACTTACTTATTAATTTTTGGCAAAGGAGAAGATTACGTCAAAGAAACAATGCCGTTTTTTAGATTTCTAGTAAATTATTAAGAAGAGTTCGTGATTTGTGGGTACAAACACGTGGGTTTCGTGCATGCGTATTTGGCATGCCGATACCCCTACGCGTTTGTTTAGCGGAAGCGCCCACAAAATGCGAACTCTTCTTAATAATTTACAAAAATTAAAAACGCATCATTGTTCCTTTAACATAAACTCGACATTTTTCGTCCTTTACTTTTCTTTTTTTTAGTGATAGAATAAAAGCACGAATGAATAAATTTAAGGAGGACATTACAAAAATGGCTAGAGCAAAACAATCCATGGATGGAAATACCGCTGCAGCACACGTGGCATATGCCTATACAGAAGTAGCTGGTATCTATCCTATTACACCTTCGAGCCCAATGGCTGACTCCGTTGATCAGTGGTCAGCAGCAGGACAGAAGAACATTTTTGGCAGCAAAGTAAAAGTTGTTGAGATGGAATCTGAGGCCGGCGCCGCTGGTACTGTACACGGTTCTCTTGCAACAGGAGCTTTGACAACGACATTTACGGCTTCTCAGGGTCTTCTTCTTATGATCCCGAATATGTATAAAATCGCTGGTGAGATGTTGCCAAGTGTATTCCACGTATCCGCACGTACGGTGTCTACACATGCTTTGAATATTTTTGGTGATCATAGTGATGTATACGCTTGTCGTCAGACTGGTTTCGCTATGCTTGCTGAGACAAATCCACAGGAAGTTATGGACTTGAGTCCGGTTGCCCATTTGGCAGCATTGGAAGGAAAAGTTCCATTCATTAACTTCTTCGATGGTTTCCGTACTTCCCATGAGATTCAGAAGATTGAGAAATGGGATTACGAAGATTTGAAAGAAATGTGCCCAATGGATGCTGTTGAAGCATTCCGTAAACATGCATTGAATCCGGAGCACCCAACTGCACGTGGTTCTCACGAGAATGGAGACGTATTCTTCCAGCATCGTGAAGCATGTAACAAGGCTTATGATGCACTTCCTGCTGTTGTAGAGAAGTACATGAACAAAGTAAATGAAAAACTCGGTACCGATTACGGTCTGTTTAACTACTACGGTGCACCAGATGCTGACCGCGTTATCATCGCTATGGGATCCATCTGTGACGTAGCAGAAGAAGTAATTGATTACTTGACAGCAAAGGGCGAGAAAGTTGGTCTTGTAAAAGTTCGTTTGTATCGTCCATGGTCTCCAGAAGCAATTCTTAAGGTGATTCCTAAGACTGCTAAGAAGATTGCTGTACTTGACCGTACAAAAGAGCCTGGTGCTCTTGGTGATCCGTTGTATCTGGATGTTGCAGCTACTCTTCGTGAGGCAGGTTTGAATGATATCGTTCTTACCGGCGGACGTTATGGTCTTGGTTCCAAAGATACACCACCATCATCCGTATTCGCTGTATATAAAGAACTTGAGAAAGACGATCCAAAACCTCGTTTCACAATCGGTATTGTGGATGACGTAACAAACTTGAGTCTTCCAGAAGTGAAACCAGCTCCAATTACTTCTGCGCCGGGAACAAAAGAGTGCAAGTTCTGGGGACTTGGTGGAGATGGTACTGTAGGTGCTAACAAAAACTCAACAAAGATTATCGGTGACCACACAGATAAATTTATCCAGGCATACTTCCAGTATGACTCAAAGAAAACAGGTGGTGTAACAATTTCCCATCTTCGTTTTGGTGATAACCCGATTAAGAGTCCTTACTACATCAACCAGGCTGACTTCGTAGCATGTCATAACCCGGCTTATGTAACACAGGGTATGAAGATGGCTCAGGATGTAAAACCGGGCGGTGTATTCATGATTAACTGCCAGTGGTCTGACGAAGAACTCGGACATCACTTGAACGCTGAGGCTAAGAAATATATTGCAGACAACAACATTCAGCTTTACACAATCAACGCGATTGATAAAGCAATTGAAATTGGTATGGGTAAACGTACTAACACAATTTTGCAGTCTGCATTCTTCAAACTTGCTGATGTAATGCCAATTGATGATGCTATTAAGTTCATGAAAGAAGCAGCTAAGAAATCTTACTCCAAAAAAGGTGATGCTGTCGTAGAAATGAACTACAAAGCAATCGATTGTGGTGTTGACGCAATTCATAAAGTAGAAGTACCTGAATCCTGGAAGAATCCGGAAGCAGATGCTCCTGCAAAAGAGAAGACCGGACGTCCGGAAGTTGTTAAGATGGTAAATGACCTTCTTGAGCCAATTTCTAAGATGGATGGTGACAGCCTTCCAGTATCTGCATTCGCAGGTAACCCGGATGGTCAGTTCGAAACTGGTGCTTCCGCATATGAGAAACGTGGTACAGCCGTTATGGTTCCTGTATGGAATCCGGATACATGTATCCAGTGTAACAACTGTGCATTTGTATGTTCTCATGCTACAATTCGTCCATTCCTCCTTTCTGAGGATGAGGTGAAAGCAGCACCTTCAAACATCAAACTTGCTGATACAAAGCCAAAAGCTGGCGAATATAAATTTGCAATGAGCGTATCTCCTCTGGATTGTATGGGATGCGGCGAGTGTATTACCGTATGTCCGAAAGCTGCTGATGAAGCCATCAAGATGGTACCTCAGGAGTCTCAGGCAGACGAGCAGCCAGTATTTGATTACTTGGTAGCTAACGTTGGTAAGAAAGACAGCGGATTTGCTGATACAACTCCAAAGGGAAGCCAGTTCAACCAGCCACTTCTCGAGTTCTCCGGAAGTTGTGCAGGATGTGCTGAGACATCTTATGCAAGACTTGTTACACAGCTCTTTGGTGAGCATATGTACATTTCAAATGCAACAGGATGTTCTTCTATCTGGGGTAACCCGGCAGCAACATCACCATATACAGTAAACAAAGATTCCAAGAAGGGACCAGCTTGGTCTAACTCCTTGTTCGAGGATAATGCAGAGCATGGTCTTGGAATGCACATTGGACAGAAATATCTTCGTGACCAGGCAATTGAATTGGTAGAAGAGATTGCTGCTTCCGATAAAGCATCGGCTGAATTTAAAGCTGCTGCTGCTAAATTCATTGAGACAAAAGATAATACAAGAGAGAACTCACCTGCTGCAGAAGCTCTGATTGCTGAACTTGAAAAAGCTGCAAATGCAGGATGTGAGAAATCCAAAGAAGTTCTTGCTAAGAAAGATTACCTTGCTAAGAAGTCCGTATGGATCTTCGGTGGTGACGGTTGGGCATATGATATCGGATTTGGTGGTCTGGATCATGTACTTGCATCTGGCGAGAACGTAAACGTAATGGTATTCGATACAGAGATGTACTCCAATACTGGTGGTCAGGCATCTAAAGCTTCTAATATCGGTGAAGTTTGTCAGTTTGCTGCTGCTGGTAAAGAGATTGGCAAGAAGAGCCTTGCTGAAATCGCTATGAGCTATGGCTATGTATATGTAGCACAGATTGCACTTGGTGCTAATCCTGCTCAGGCTGTAAAAGCAATTGCTGAGGCAGAAGCTTATAACGGACCATCCCTGATTATCGGTTATGCTCCATGTGAGCTCCACGGTATCGCTAAGGGTGGTATGAACCATTGCCAGGATGAGATGAAGAAAGCCGTTAAGGCTGGATACTGGAATCTGTTCTCTTTCAACCCAGAGTTGAAAGCAGAAGGAAAGAATCCATTCACTCTGACATCCAAAGAGGGAGACGGTTCTTATCAGGACTTCTTGAACAACGAGGCTCGTTATACTCGTCTGATCAAGCCATTCCCAGAGCGTGCAGAAAGACTCTTCAAAGAGTCCGAAGAAGCAGCAAAAGCTCGTTTCGAGCATTTGCAGAAGCTTGTTGAGCTTTACAAATAAGAATTTTGAATTTTTAAGAAATTGAAAATTTTGTAACAGAAAGGGACTATCTGAAAAGATGGTCCCTTTTTTGCGTTGAAAAAATTGGGAAAGTATGATTTGAAAAAATGAGGAAATAATAACAAAAAAGAGGCTGGAGAAATGTTTGCCAGTATACAACAGATACAAATGAATGAAATATTTTTGAAAGGACGAGAGAAAATGAAAAATAAATGGAAATTCTGGATGACAGTAATACTGGTTTTGGCATTTCGAATGGTACTTCAGACGAATTATGTACAGGCAAAACAGAGAACATTTGCGGTAAATCCAAAGACGATACCATGTAGTGCGTCTTACCGGCAGAGACCTTATTATAATAAAAAAACACAACAGTATTATATGATAAGTTCCTATATGAAACAGTTGTCGGCAACAGGTGGTACACTGATACTGAAAAAGGGAATTTATTCGATTCCAGGGACTATTAATGTACCATCCAACGTAAAAATTGTGTGTGCAAATGGCGTTGAAATCAAAAAGACAACCGCAACTGGAATAAAAAAAGTGAACGCTGCAAAATATTTGTTTCGCTTAAATTTTGAAAAGAATGCATCTATTCAGGGAAATGGTAAAGTTGTTTTTGATATGGGAAATGTAAAGGGGGCGACCGCTGTTTTTGTCAGCGGGGCATCGGATATTACTCTTAGTGGAATTCATTTTCTGAATAAAAAAGGCGGCAGTTATGTTTTAGTTAAGGGTTCGAAAAATGTATCCATTCATCATTGTACTTTTGAACGAAAAAAAGATATTTCTGGTTTGAAAAACCGCATGGCAGTGAGACTTGAAATGAGTAAAAAAATTAAGGTAGAAAGCAATCAGTTTTTAAATCCAGATATTGGTGTTGGTACGGCAAAATTTGTTGTATTAAAAGAAGGTGAAAAAATAAAGGAACATTACCAAGACAGTATAACAATTGTATCGAATGTTTTTACCAATACCAAAAAGGCGGCAATATATGCAGTATTGTGGAATAAACCGATTATAAAAAAGAATGTAATTAAAAGAAATGACACAAGGAAACGTGCTGGTGCGGGAGTGGCTGGATTTGGTGTGAAGGCACCTTCTTTTTCAGCTAATCAAATCAGTGGATGTGTTTATGCAGCAGTTTTTGATGAGCTAAAAAATACAGGGAGTGAAAAGGTATTTTCGCCTGTTGCGTCATTGATTAAAAAGACGGATGCGAACAAGATAGCAGCGACACAGGTTTATGATTTAGAGCATTATTATGTTTTGAACAAGCAATTAAGAATTTTATATTTCCGCAATAAAAGGGATAAAAATTTTACGATAACGACAACGACGGCACCATACCATGAAAAGTATGAGGATGTTCCGGATTTTGCGAGGCGCAGGGTATATTATACATTCATGTCTTATATGGAGCAGTTTGAGTATGCAGGTGGTGGCACTTTATCCGTAAAAGCTGGTGATTATGAGGTTACGAATAATATCTGTATTCCGTCCAATGTGACAATCAAATTGGAAAATGGTGTGACCTTTACGAAATCGGGAACTACGGCAACAGACATCTGTTATGCAAAATCTATTTTTACCATTGTTCCACCGTCTAAAGATAGTACAGTTAAGACTATTTCAGGTTACAATGGTTCACATGATGTAAAAATTGTAGGAACAGGTATCGTTCGGTTCAATTGTAGCAATGTGAAAAATTGTATGGCACTTGTCATGGGGCATGCACGAAATGTTACAATTGAGGGAATAACGTTTCAAAATGAATACGGTTCACATTTTGTGGAACTAAATTCTTCAAAGAATGTGACGTTTCAAAAATGTATCTTTACAGGATTTAGGGTATTAGAACAAAAAAGTCATAAGGAATGCATTAATGTGGATGGTACAGATTTCAATACGGCGGGGTTTAATTATAACTGGTCTGCACACGATAAGACAATGTGTAAAAATATTTTGATACAAAATACAATGTTTAAAAATATAGGAACCGCTATTGGCAGCCATACCTACTCGGCAAATGGACAGAAACAGTTTTATCATGAAGATGTAAAGATTATAAATAATACATTTGAGGGTACTTACAATGCGGCAATTCGTGCGTTAAATTGGAAAGATACAGTCATTTCGGGAAATCGTTTTCTGCGAATCCAAGCGTTATCCGATGGAAAAGGAATGAAATATGTGGCACTCCTTCTGCGCGGTGTGGTCAATCCTATGGTGACAGGAAATGTATTCAAAGGATGTGAGTATTATCCAATTCGTGTTGTTTTGCGCGATTCGGCTTCAGTTCCTGGAGCGGTAAAGGCAGGATATGGGGATACAATTTCTTCTTTTTCGGATGAAAACCAGAATGCTATGAAGAAAAATACATTGACGGATGTTGCAAAAAGATATCATTATTATCTTGTGCGTGAAAATAATGACCAGCCAAACTCAAAAGTAGAAAAAAAGCGTTTTTGCAGTAATTGACAAGCCGCCGGTGTTACGCTATAATTAAATGATGTTAAATTCGTAGGAGGTAAGACCATGGCTGAAACAAAGAAAAACATTTTGACGTATGAAGGTTTGAAAGCGTTAGAGGATGAACTTCATGAATTGAAGGTAAATCGTCGTCGTGAAGTTGCTCAGAAAATCAAAGAAGCGCGTGAGCAGGGTGACTTGTCCGAGAACGCAGAATATGATGCAGCGAAAGAAGAACAGCGTGACATCGAGCTTCGTATTGAAGAGATTGATAAAATTTTGAAAAATGCAGAGGTTGTTGATGACAATGACGGCGATTCCAGCGTAATTAATGTTGGCTGTACAGTAACCATCAAAGATTTGGAATTTAATGAAGAGATGGAATATAAAATTGTAGGTTCCACTGAGGCAGATAGTTTGAAAGGTAAAATTTCAAATGAGTCACCAGTTGGTAAAGCTTTGATTGGTGCACAGAAAGGTGAAACTGTAGAGGTAGAGACACCGGCTGGTATCATTAAGTACGAAATTTTGGATTTCCGTAAGAACTAGAAGAAATAGAGAAGTGAGGATTAAAAAGTGGCAGAAGATATTAATCAGTTATTAAAAGTTAGAAGAGAGAAATTGCAGAATCTTCAGGAGGCGGGAAAAGACCCATTTAAAATCACAAAATGTGATGTAACCCATCACTCCATGGAGATTAAAAATAACTATGATGAATTAGAAGGAAAGACTGTGACAATTGCAGGACGTATGATGTTTAAGCGTGTCATGGGAAAAGCTTCTTTTTGTAATACGAGAGATTTAGAGGGTGATATCCAGGCTTATGTGGCAAGAGATAACATCGGCGAAGATTCCTATAAGGATTTCAAAAAATACGATGTGGGTGACCTTCTTTGCATTACCGGTGAAGTGTTCAAAACAAAAACCGGTGAGATTTCGATTCATGCATCGAATGTTACATTGCTGTCAAAGAGTCTGCAGATTCTTCCTGAGAAATTCCATGGTTTGACTGATACAGATGTACGTTATCGTCAGCGTTATGTGGATTTGATTATGAATGCGGAAGTAAAGGATACATTTATCAAACGTTCCCGTATCATCAGCACCATTCGTAAGTATCTTGATGGCGAAGGATTTATGGAAGTGGAGACTCCGATGCTTGTGGCTAATGCCGGCGGTGCAGCAGCACGTCCATTTGAGACACATTTTAATGCATTGGATGAGGATTTTAAACTCCGCATTTCCCTTGAATTATATTTGAAACGTCTGATTGTCGGCGGAATGGAAAAGGTTTATGAGATTGGCCGTGTATTCCGTAACGAGGGACTTGACACCAGACATAACCCGGAATTTACTTTGATGGAATTGTACCAGGCATACACAGATTACCACGGCATGATGGATTTGACAGAAAATCTGTACCGCTATGTGGCACAGGAAGTTCTGGGCACAACAAAGATTACTTATAACGGAATTGAGATGGACCTTGGCAAGCCATTTGAGCGCTTGACGATGGTGGATGCCGTTAAGAAATACGCTGATGTTGATTTCAACGAGATTTCCACATTGGAAGAGGCACAGGCAATTGCCAAAGAAAAAGGCATTGAATTTGAGCCACACCATAAAAAAGGTGATATCTTAAACCTCTTCTTCGAAGAGTTTGTTGAGGAGCATTTGATTCAGCCAACCTTTATCATGGATCATCCGATTGAGATTTCTCCATTGACGAAGAAAAAGCCGGACAACCCGGATTATGTAGAGCGTTTTGAGTTCTTCATGAATGGCTGGGAGATGGCAAATGCATACTCCGAGTTAAATGATCCGATTGACCAGCGCGAGCGTTTCAAAGCACAGGAGGAGCTTCTTGCACTTGGTGATGAGGAAGCAAACACAACAGATGAAGATTTCCTGAACGCACTCGAAATCGGTATGCCGCCAACCGGAGGAATCGGTTTTGGTATCGACCGTATGTGTATGCTGCTTACGGACAGTGCAGCGATTCGCGATGTATTGTTGTTCCCTACGATGAAGAGCTTGGATAAATAAACCTAGTGTTTATGCGGGGTTGAGGCATTTGAGTACGTCAAAGGACGCATTAAAAG
>CAKRGF010000021.1 GCA_934322085.1 uncultured Eubacterium sp. | reverse complement strand
AATCGTATTTCTTTCCGTCGTGCAATGAAATCCTGCATGGGAAGAGCTATGAAAGCTGGCGCAAAGGGAATCAAGACTTCCTGCTCCGGACGTTTGGGCGGTGCTGATATGGCTCGTACAGAGTTCTACAGTGAAGGAAATATTCCGTTGCAGACACTTCGTGCTGATATTGATTATGGATTTGCAGAAGCAAATACAACTTATGGTAAGATTGGTGTTAAGACATGGATCTATCATGGTGAGGTACTTCCAACCAAAGGTAAAAAACCAGCTAAGGCTAGTTCAAAGGAAGGGAGCGATAAATAATGTTAATGCCTAAAAGAGTAAAACGTCGTAAACAGTTCCGTGGCTCCATGAGAGGTAAAGCAACTCGCGGAAATAAGATTACGTATGGTGAATACGGACTTGTGGCAACTGAGCCACACTGGATTCGTTCCAATCAGATCGAGGCAGCCCGTATCGCAATGACACGTTATACAAAACGTGGTGGTAAAGTTTGGATTAAGATTTTCCCAGATAAGCCGGTAACGAAAACACCTGCTGAAACTCGAATGGGTAAAGGTAAAGGTGCTTTGGAGTACTGGGTAGCAGTTGTTAAACCGGGAAGAGTTATGTTTGAAATTTCCGGTGTGCCTGAAGAAACCGCAAGAGAGGCGCTTCGCTTGGCTATGCATAAGCTGCCAATCAAATGTAAAATCGTTTCTCGTGCAGATTTAGAAGGAGGTGCGGGCAGTGAAGACTAAGGAATTTATGAATGGAATTGCAGGCATGTCTATGGCTGAATTAAACGATGAGTTAGTGGCTGCTAAGAAAGAGCTGTTTAACTTAAGATTCCAGAATGCAACAAACCAACTTGATAATACCAGCAGAATTAAAGAAGTTAGAAGAAACATTGCTCGTATTCAGACAGCAATGTCCAAAGAGAGAAAAGCAAACTAAGCTGAGGAAAGGAGGATATTGTTGTGGAAAGAAATCTTAGAAAAACCCGTACAGGTAAGGTTGTAAGTAATAAAATGGATAAAACCATCGTTGTTGCAGTAGTTGACAACGTAAAACACCCACTTTACGGAAAAATCGTAAAAAGAACTTATAAATTAAAGGCTCATGATGAGAACAACGAGTGCAACATTGGTGATAGAGTGAAGGTTATGGAGACAAGACCTTTGTCTAAGGACAAGAGATGGAGACTTGTTGAGATTATCGAAAAGGCAAAATAATTTGTGGCCAGAAAGGAGTATTTATTATGGTACAGCAGGAGACCAGATTAAAGGTTGCTGACAACACTGGCGCAAAGGAATTATTGTGTATCCGTGTTCTCGGTGGATCTGTTAGAAGATATGCCGCTGTAGGTGACGTTATCGTTGCTACGGTTAAAGATGCAACACCAGGCGGAGTTGTTAAAAAAGGTGATGTTGTAAAAGCGGTTGTAGTCAGAACAGTAAAGGAGATTCGTCGTCCGGATGGTTCTTATATTCGTTTTGATGAGAACGCAGCAGTAATCATCAAAGATGACAAGACTCCAAGAGGAACTCGTATTTTTGGACCGGTAGCTAGAGAGTTAAGAGACAAACAATTCATGAAGATTGTTTCCTTAGCACCAGAAGTATTATAAGGAGGTGTCCCTAAGTGGCAACATCAAAGATTAAAAAAGGTGATACCGTTCGCGTTATTGCCGGTGTAGATAAAGGAAAAGAAGGAAAAGTCCTTGCAGTAAAAGATGGTAAAGTTAAGGTTGAGGGCATCAACAAAGTAAAGATGCACATTAAGCCTAACCAGTCAAATGCAAAGGGCGGAATCGTTGAAGAAGAAGCTTTCTTCGATGTTTCCAACGTAATGTACGTTGTTGATGGCGATGTTACCAGAATCGGTTTCAAAGTTGAGGATGGTAAGGAAAAAGTTCGCTATGCCAAAAAAACAGGCGCTGTGATTGATTAATAAAGAGAGGAGGTACTGTTAGAATGGCAAGATTAAAAGAGACATATTTGAACGAAATCGTAGATGCTATGATGAAAAAGTTCGAGTATAAAAACGTTATGCAGGTACCAAAGCTCGATAAGATTGTAATCAATATGGGCGTTGGCGAAGCAAAAGAAAATTCAAAAGTGTTAGATACAGCAATTAGTGATCTTGAGATTATCACTGGTCAGAAAGCGGTTGTTACAAGAGCAAAGAAATCCGTCGCAAACTTCAAACTGCGTGAGGGACAGCCTATCGGCTGCAAAGTTACTCTTCGTGGTGCAAAAATGTATGAGTTTGCAGATCGTCTGATTAACCTTGCACTTCCACGAGTACGTGACTTCCGTGGTGTAAACCCGAATGCGTTTGATGGTCGTGGTAACTATGCTCTTGGTATCAAAGAGCAGCTGATCTTCCCGGAAATCGAGTATGATAAAGTAGACAAAGTTCGTGGTATGGATATCATCTTTGTTACTACTGCAAATACCGATGAAGAAGCACGTGAACTCTTGGCACAGTTTGGTATGCCGTTTAAGAAATAGTTAGGAGGTTATTTCATGGCTAAGAAGTCTATGAAGATTAAGCAGCAGCGTAATGCAAAATTCTCTACCAGAGAATACAGCCGTTGCAAGATTTGTGGTCGTCCACATGGATATCTGAGAAAATACGGAATCTGCAGAATTTGCTTCCGTGAGTTGGCGTACAAAGGACAGATTCCTGGCGTGCGCAAAGCAAGTTGGTAAGGAGGAAAACGAAATGACAATGAGCGATCCAATTGCAGATATGCTTACAAGAATCCGTAATGCAAATACTGCAAAACATGATACAGTTGATGTTCCTGCCTCCAAAATGAAGATTTCGATTGCTGAGATTCTTTTGAAGGAAGGATACATTAAAAACTTTGAAGTAGTAGATGTTGATAATTTCAAATCTATTCATATTACAATGAAATATGGCAAAGACAAGAATGAGAAAATCATTTCCGGTCTTAAGAGAATTTCTAAACCAGGTCTGCGTATTTACGCTGGTGCAGAAGAATTACCTAAGGTTCTCGGCGGACTTGGTATTGCTATTATTTCCACAAACAAAGGTGTGCTTACTGACAAAGATGCACGCAAAGAGAACGTTGGCGGCGAAGTATTAGCTTTCGTTTGGTAAGAAACAATTAACCCCATAAAATAAAAATTAGGAGGTACCGGCATGTCACGAATTGGAAGAATGCCTATCGCGATTCCTGCAGGTGTAACTGTGGATATTGCAGAAAATAATCAGGTGACGGTAAAAGGTCCTAAGGGAACACTCGAAAGAGTCCTTCCTGCAGAGATGACCATTACAAAAGAGGGCGAAGAAGTTAAAGTTACTCGTCCAAACGATTTGAAAAAGATGAAATCCCTTCATGGTTTGACTCGTACATTGATTAACAACATGATTATCGGTGTTACAGAAGGCTATGAGAAGAGACTGGAAGTAAACGGTGTTGGTTACCGTGCTGCTAAGCAGGGTAAAAAACTTACACTTTCTCTTGGATACTCTCATCCGGTTGAGATGGAAGATCCGGAAGGAATTGAAGTAACTGTTGACGGACAGAACCTTATTATTGTAAAGGGAATTGACAAAGAAAAAGTTGGCCAGTATGCGGCTGAAATCCGCGAGAAGAGAGCACCGGAACCATATAAAGGTAAAGGTATCAAATATGTGGATGAAGTAATCAGACGTAAAGTTGGTAAGACTGGTAAGAAATAAGAAAGGAGTAAGTAAGAATGGTTAGCAAGAAAAATAGAAGCGAAGTTCGCGTAAACAAACACAGAAGAATCCGCAGCCGTTTGTCTGGTACTCCTGAACAACCACGTTTGGCTGTATTCCGTAGCAATAATCATATGTATGCTCAGATTATTGACGATGTCGCTGGTAATACAATCGTATCGGCATCTACTGTTCAGGCAGATGTAAAAGAAGGTCTTACAAAGACGAACAATACCGAAGCAGCAGCTAAGCTTGGCGAAGTAATCGCTAAGAAAGCATTGGATAACGGTATTAAGACTGTTGTATTTGACCGTGGCGGTTATATTTATCAGGGTAAAGTAAAAGCATTGGCAGAAGCAGCAAGAGAAGCTGGTCTGGAATTCTAAGCAAGGAGGAAAACACATGAAACGTGAAATTATTGATGCTAGTCAGTTTGAATTAGAAGATAATGTAGTATCAATTAAACGTGTAACCAAGGTTGTTAAGGGCGGACGTAACATGCGATTCACAGCTCTCGTTGTTGTTGGTGACCACAACGGACACGTTGGTGCAGGTTTGGGAAAAGCAATGGAAATCCCGGAAGCAATCCGTAAAGGAAAAGAAGATGCAATGAAGAAACTCATCGAAGTACCTTTGGATGAGAACAAGAGTATTCCTCATGACTTCATTGGCAAGTTCGGCAGTGCATCCGTATTGATGAAAAAGTCTCCAGAAGGTACCGGTATCATCGCTGGTGGTCCGGCTCGTGCCGTTTTGGAACTTGCAGGATTTAAAAATATTCGTACGAAGTCTCTCGGTTCCCGTAATAAGCAGAACGTAGTTCTTGCTACAATTGCAGGTTTGAACGAGTTAAAGACTCCGGAAGAAGTAGCAAAACTTCGCGGAATTTCCGTAGACGAAGTTTTGGGCTAGGAGGTGCAAACAAATGGCAGGTAAATTGAAAATCACATTAGTCAAGTCTACCATCGGTGCAATTCCAAAGCATAGAAAAACGGTAGAAGCTCTTGGCCTTAAAAAATTAAACAAAACAGTTGAGATGCCTGATAACGCTGCTACACGTGGTCAGATTCAGCAGATTAGACATCTTGTGAAGGTTGAAGAAATCTAATCAAGGAGGTGCACAAAATGAACTTATCAGAGTTGAAGCCAGCCGAAGGCGCTAAGCAGAGCAATGAGTTCCGCAGAGGCCGTGGTCATGGTTCAGGAAATGGTAAAACTGCCGGTAAAGGTCATAAAGGACAGAAAGCTCGTTCAGGAGCTCCAAGACCTGGTTTTGAAGGTGGTCAGTTGCCATTGTATAGAAGATTGCCAAAGAGAGGGTTTACAAACATCAACAGCAAAAATATTGTTGGAATCGGTGTAGACCGTCTGAATGCTTTTGAAGATGGTGCAGAAGTAACTGTAGCTGCATTGGTTGAAAAAGGTATTGTAAGCAATCCGAAAGATGGAGTTAAGATTCTTGGAAATGGAGAATTAACCAAAAAGCTTGATGTGAAAGTGAATGCTTACAGCGCAAGCGCTGCTGAGAAGATTCAGGCTGCTGGTGGAAAAGCAGAGGTGATCTAATGTTAACAACCATTCAAAATGCGTTAAAAACAAAAGAAATCCGTATGAAACTGCTTTATGTGCTGATTGGTCTTGTGATCGTGAGAATCGGATGTAATATTCCGATTCCCGGTACAAAACCGGATGTTATGCAGAATTTGTTTAGCAGCAACCAGTCCCTTGGATTTCTGGATGTTATGACAGGTGGTTCATTCTCAAGAATGTCTATTTTTGCATTGAACATCACACCATACATCACTGCATCTATTATTTTACAGCTTCTTACAATTGCGATTCCGCGTTTGGAAGAAATGCAGAAAGATGGAGAAGATGGACGTAAAAAGATTAATGAGTATACACGTTATCTTTCGATTGCACTTGCAGTTATTGAAGGTGCAGCAATCGTAATTGGTTTCAGAAATCAGGGATTGTTTGGTACAGATAATCCACAGAGCAGTATGACAACAGCAATTGTTGTTGCAGTTGCCGCTTTGACAGCAGGTGCTGCATTTATGATGTGGCTTGGTGAACAGATTACGGAAAAAGGTGTTGGAAATGGTATTTCCATTATCCTGTTAATTAACATCGTTGCCCGTATTCCAAATGATTTGTCAAACTTATATCAGAACTATGTTGCAAAACCAACTGATGTAACAAGCAAGATTATTGCTGCAGTTATTATTCTCGCCATTATTGTTGCAATGTTTGTATTCATCGTATTTTTACAGGATGGCGAGAGAAGAATTCCGGTACAGTATGCAAAGAAGATTCAGGGACACAAAGTATCCGGTGGACAGTCCAGCCATATTCCTTTGAAGGTAAATACGGCAGGCGTTATTCCGGTTATTTTTGCAAGTTCCATGATGTCTCTTCCGGTTGTTATTGCAAGTTTTGCAGGTATTCAGCCAAAGACTGGTCCGGACGCAACGTTCTTCCAGAAGTTCCTTACACTCTGCAACCAGAGTGACTGGTGTAAAATTGGAAGTTTTGCAGAATTTAAATATACATTGGGATTGTTGATTTATATTGGATTGGTAATTTTCTTTGCATATTTTTATACATCTGTAACGTTTAACCCATTGGAGATTTCCAATAACATGAAAAAACAGGGTGGCTTTATTCCGGGTATTCGTCCTGGTAAGCCTACCACAGAGTACTTGACAACAGTACTTAACAGCATTATTTTCCTGGGAGCAGTAGGAATGGTTATCGTATGTGCGCTGCCAATCTTCTTCTCAGGTGCATTTGGTGCGGATGTGTCCTTTAGTGGAACATCACTCATTATCGTAGTCGGCGTTGTTATTGAAACGATCAAGCAGATTGAATCTCTTGTATTAGTACGCCACTACAAAGGTTTCTTAGGTAATTAATAATGAAGTAACCGCGGTCGAATGACCGTTACAGCTAAGCGGCGCTGATTGAATAACAAAAATTCAAATTGGCGCCGTTTTAGCCTATGATTGGAAAGGATATAAAGTCATGAAAATTGTTATGTTAGGTGCTCCGGGAGCTGGAAAAGGAACCCAGGCGAAAATGATTTCTGAAAAATATGGGATTCCTCATATTTCAACCGGTGATATTTTCCGTGCTAATATTAAGGAAAATACTCCATTGGGACAAAAAGCAAAAGAATATATGGACAAAGGACTTTTAGTTCCGGATGAGCTTGTTGTAGACCTTGTTGTAGATCGATTAGCTCAGGATGACGCTAAAAAAGGATATGTTTTGGATGGATTTCCAAGAACAATTCCACAGGCTGAGGCTTTGACGGAGGCACTTAGTAAAATTGGCGAGAAACTGGATTATGCCATTGATGTTGATGTACCGGATGAAAATATTGTCCGCCGTATGTCAGGAAGACGCGCATGCGTAAGCTGTGGCGGCACATATCATATTAAGTATAATCCGACGAAGGTCGAAGGTGTTTGTGACGCATGTGGTGGTGAATTGATTCTCCGCGACGATGACAAACCGGAAACCGTAGAGCAGAGATTACGTGTTTATCATGAACAGACACAACCGTTGATTGACTATTATACCAAAGAAGGTATTTTGAAAGAAGTAGATGGAACGATTGACTTAGAGGATGTATTCGCTGAGATTATTAAAATTCTTGGTTAAAAATTCCACAGACAGGCAGAGAAATGGAGGCAGACAATGGCAGTAACCATTAAGTCGAAAGAGGAAATTGAATGCATGCGTGATGCAGGCAAGATCTTAGCTGAGGTACATGAAAAACTGGCAGAAATCATTGCGCCGGGGATTACTTCACTCGAGATTGACAGAAAAGGGGAAGAATTTATCCGTAATGCCGGCTGCATTCCTTCCTTTAAAGGATACGAAGGGTATCCTGCCTCAATCTGTGTGTCAATTAACGATGAGGTGGTGCATGGTATTCCATCGAAAGAACATCATTTGTTTGATGGCGATATTGTGAGTCTGGATGCCGGTGTCATTTATAAAGGGTATCAGTCCGACGCGGCAAGAACTCACGGCGTTGGAACGATTGATGCCGAGGCAAGGCGATTGATTGAAGTGACTAAAGAAAGTTTTTTTCGGGGAATTGCATTTGCTAAAGCAGGAAATCATTTGTATGATATTTCCGCAGCGATTCAGAAGTATGTGGAGAGTCAGGGATTTTCGGTTGTCCGCGATTTAGTAGGACATGGAATTGGAACAGAGATGCATGAAGAACCGGAAATTCCAAATTTTAAACCGAAATTTGGAAGAGGCATTCGGTTAAAAGCAGGCATGACGCTGGCAATTGAGCCGATGGTCAATGCAGGCAGTTACGATGTATGGATGTTAGAGGATGACTGGACAATCGTGACGCAGGATGGTTCCAATGCAGCACATTATGAGAATACGATATTGGTCACAGACGGTGAACCAGAGATTTTGTCATTGAATTAGGAGGTAAAGAATGTCAAAAGCAGACGTTATTGAAATTGAGGGAACAGTTATTGAAAAATTACCAAACGCAATGTTTCAGGTAGAGTTAGAAAATGGGCACAAAGTATTGGCTCATATCAGTGGAAAGCTTCGTATGAATTACATCCGTATTCTTCCTGGTGACA
Source organism: uncultured Eubacterium sp. (assembly GCA_934322085.1). Taxonomy (GTDB): domain Bacteria; phylum Bacillota; class Clostridia; order Lachnospirales; family Lachnospiraceae; genus Eubacterium_F. The sequence continues at coordinate 38,059 of CAKRGF010000021.1, read as the reverse complement.
AAGTAACACTTGAGTTGTCCCCATATGATTTGACAAAGGGAAGAATTGTTTGGCGTGACAAATAATTGGCTAGTCCAATTTTTTGTAAATACCGCTTGCAATTTGAAAAATCATATGCTATACTTGTAAGCGGACTTTTTTGAAAGGAGGGTATTACTGTGAAAGTAAGATCATCAGTAAAACCGATTTGCGAAAAATGCAAAGTCATTAAAAGAAAGGGTCGTATCAGAGTAATCTGTGAGAATCCAAAACACAAACAAAGACAGGGATAAGGAATATATCGAATACCTAAAGAAATTTCTTTGGGTTGTTTTCGTGTTTATAAATTCCAGTTCTTGCTTTCTGTGTTACAACATCAACCGTCATAGAATGGCTGGCCCCATTCGTTATCGATGTTGTGATATTGCAACGGTAAGCAGTACTGTGTTCTCCTTTTTTGTTTTAAGAATGCTTAGGTTTGGCAGAGAAATAAAAAAGGTTCTTACATTGTATTGTTGTTGTGATTTAAAGCGGCTGCAAGGTGTCTGCAAAGGACAGACACGCGAAGGATGCAGAAGCATCCGGGAAACGGAAAATGCATGGCATTTTCCACTAAAAACAAAAAAAGATTAATGGAGGTGCAAAGCACACATGGCTCGTATCAGTGGTGTAGATTTACCAAGAGAAAAACGTGTTGAAATAGGTCTTACCTATATTTACGGCATCGGTGTTGCCAGCTCAAAAAGAATTTTGGCTGAGGCAAATGTTGATCCGGACATTCGTTGTAAAGATCTGACAGATGAGGATGTATCGAAGATTCGTGATGTCATCGATCGTACACAGACCGTTGAGGGTGATCTTCGTAGAGAAGTTGCGCTTAACATCAAGAGATTACAGGAAATTGGATGCTACAGAGGTATTCGTCACAGAAAGGGACTTCCGGTTCGTGGTCAGAAAACAAAGACTAACGCAAGAACAAGAAAAGGTCCTAAACGTACAGTAGCAAACAAGAAGAAATAATATAGGAGGGTAAGACAGTGGCTAAACAAACTGCAAAAAAAGTGACAAAAAAGCGTGTCAAAAAGAATATTGACCGCGGACAGGCACATATTCAGTCATCTTTTAATAATACAATCGTAACACTGACAGATATGCAGGGTAATGCTATCTCTTGGGCAAGTGCAGGTGGACTTGGATTCAGAGGTTCTAAGAAATCCACTCCTTATGCAGCTCAGATGGCAGCAGAAACGGCTGCAAAAGCTGCGTTGCCTCATGGATTGAAATCAGTAGAAGTAATGGTTAAAGGACCGGGTACTGGTCGTGAAGCAGCTATCCGTGCGATTCAGGCATGCGGTATTGAAGTAACAAGTATTCAGGATGTTACACCGGTTCCACACAATGGTTGTAGACCACCAAAACGTAGAAGAGTATAATCAAGAATTTTAGGAGGAAATTAGAATGGCTAGAGATATGACACCTGTTCTGAAAAGATGTAGATCTCTTGATCTTGACCCGGTATATTTGGGAATTGACAAGAAATCCAAGAGAAATGCTAGAACCGGAAAGAAATTAAGCGAATATGGACAGCAGCTGCGTGAGAAACAGAAAGCAAAATTCATCTACGGAGTTTTGGAGAAACCTTTCCGTAACTATTTTGCACGTGCACAGAAGTTGAAATATGGAACAACAGGTGATAACCTGATGATTCTTTTGGAACTGAGACTTGATAACGTTATGTTCCGTTTGGGATATGGACGTACAAGAAAAGAAGCCCGCCAGATTGTTGACCATAAACATGTACTTGTAAATGGCAAAACAGTAAACATCCCATCTTATCAGTTGAAAGCTGGCGATGTAATTGAGATTAAAGAGAAATTCAAAGGAGCTCAGAGATATAAAGACATCCTTGAAGTAACAGGCGCTAGATTAGTTCCTGCTTGGCTGGAGGCTGATCATGAGGCTCTGTCGGGAACTGTTAAAGCAATCCCTACAAGAGCAGAGATTGATGTACCGGTAAACGATGTGCTTATTGTCGAGTTGTACTCTAAGTAATTAAGTAAACCCAAAAGGAGGGTCCAGTAGTGTTTGATTTTGAAAAGCCTAGAATTGAAATTGCCGAAATTTCGGAAGATAAAAAATATGGACGTTTTGTAGTAGAACCACTTGAAAGAGGATACGGAACTACTTTGGGTAATTCTTTGAGACGAATCATGCTTTCATCTTTACCAGGTTCCGCAGTGAGCCAGATTAAGATTGATGGTGTGGTACATGAGTTCAGCGGAATTCCGGGAGTAAAAGAAGACGTTACGGAAATTGTAATGAACATTAAGAACCTTGCAATTAAGAACAACAGCGAGGATATGAACACTCCTAAGATGATGTATATTGATGCAACCGGTGAAGGTGTTGTAACCGCAGCGGATATCAAGTGTGACTCGGATATCGAAATTGTTAATTCCGACCAAGTCATTGCTACATTAAACGGCGGTGCAGACAGCAAACTTTACATTGAAATGACAGTAACAAGCGGTCGTGGATATGTAAGTTCGGATAGAAATAAAAGGGATGACATGCCAATTGATGTAATTCCGATTGATTCTATTTACACACCGATTGAGCGAGTAAATATCAAAATTGAGAATACTCGTGTGGGTCAGATTACTGACTTTGATAAGCTGACATTAGATGTATTTACAAACGGTACATTGGAGCCGGATGAGGCTGTCAGCCTTGCTGCTAAAGTGTTGAGTGAGCATTTGAATTCTTTCATCGACCTTTCCGAGAAAGCGAGAATGGCTGAAGTAATCGTCGAGAAAGAGGAAGATGATTCCCAGAAAGTTATGGATATGAACATTGACGAACTGGAATTGTCTGTACGTTCTTACAACTGCTTGAAGAGAGCAGGAATCAACACAGTAGAAGAGTTGACGAATAAGACTGCTGAGGATATGATGAAAGTTCGTAACTTGGGTCGTAAATCCCTTGAGGAAGTACTTGCTAAGTTGAAAGAACTCGGATTGTCTCTCAGTACAGGTGAATCTGAATAATAGTATTAACAAGGAGGAAATATCATGGCAGGCTACAGAAAACTTGGAAGAACATCCAGCCAGAGAAAAGCTTTGCTGAGAAATCAGGTAACCAACTTGTTGTATCATGGCAAGATTGTTACAACGGAAGCGAAAGCAAAAGAAATTCGTAAAATTGCTGAAAAGCTTATTGCGATGGCAGTAAAAGAGAAAGATAATTATGAAACTGTTACTGTAAAAGCAAAAGTTGCTCAGAAAGATAAAGATGGCAAGAGAGTCAAAGAAGTGGTTGACGGAAAGAAAGTAACTGTTTACGATACTGTAGACAAAGAAATCAAGAAAGACAATCCTTCCAGACTTCATGCAAGACGTCAGATGAAGAAGATGCTTTACACAATTACCGAAGTTCCTACAGAAACTGCCGGTAAGAAAAAAGCAACAAAAGAAGTAGATATTACAAATCTTCTGTTTGACGAGATTGCTCCTAAGTATGCAGACCGCAATGGTGGTTATACAAGAATCATTAAGATTGGACCACGTAAAGGTGATGCTGCAATGGAAGTTGTAATCGAGTTAGTATAAAAATACTGCAAATATGGGGACTGCCTTCGGACAGTCCCTTTTGTGCATATGGAGAAATTTGAAAGGAGACAAACTATTGATTCGTGCAGAGCATATTAAGTTTGATTACATCCGGCGGGATGGAGAAGATAATGTGATAGCTGTGGAAACTGCTGTCAACGATGTCTCCTTTGAAGTGAAATCGGGTGAGTTTGTTGCAATACTGGGGCATAATGGCTCCGGCAAATCCACGCTTGCCAGACATATCAATGCCCTTTTAGTTCCGGAAGAAGGAACGATGTATGTGGATGGCATTGACACTTCAGAAAAGGATATGGTTTGGGAAATTAGAAAAAGGGCCGGTATGGTATTCCAGAATCCGGATAACCAGATTGTGCAGAATGTTGTGGAAGAAGATGTTGGATTTGGACCGGAGAATATCGGCGTTCCGACTAAAAAAATCTGGGAGCGTGTCGAGGAAGCCCTGAAAAAAGTAGGGATGCTTCACGAAAGAAAATCGTCCCCGAATCATTTGTCCGGTGGACAGAAACAGCGGGTAGCAATTGCCGGTATTTTGGCGATGCATCCGAAATGTATTGTATTAGATGAGTCTACGGCAATGCTTGACCCGGTTGGGCGAAGAGAAGTGTTAGACGCCGTAAAGACGTTAAATAAAGAAGAACATATTACGATTTTGTGGATTACGCACTACATGGAAGAAGTTACCGAGGCGGATAAAGTAATCGTGATGAACAAAGGCGAAATCGTGATGGAAGGAAAGCCAAAAGAGATTTTTAGTGAAGTGGAAACATTGCAGAAATATCATTTGGACGTGCCGCAGGTAACACTTTTGGCGCACGAGTTGAAAAAGAAGGGGATGGCAATTCCTGTTGGAATTACGTCCGCAGACGAATTGGTAGATGTGATTGCAAAACAATTGGGAAAGTAGGAACTTGCGATGGCAATTATTATTCATGAATTGGAGCATCGGTATGAGGATGGAAGTGCCGGAGAAAAAGTGGCGCTTCACGATGTGAATATAAAAATTGAACAAGGTGAAATGATTGGTCTGATCGGTCATACCGGTTCCGGAAAATCAACGCTTATCCAACATTTGAACGGTCTTTTGAAGCCGTCTTCCGGGGCGGTCTTTTACGATGGAAAAGACATCAATGACAGCGATTTTTCCAAAAAGAAACTTCGCAGTAAAGTTGGACTTGTGTTTCAATATCCGGAATATCAGCTGTTTGAGAGTACGGTGATTGATGATGTGAAATTTGGACCAAAGAATATCGGTATGGATTCGCTGAAAATCGATATGAACTCTTTTGAGGCACTTAAACAGGTAGGTATTGGTGAGGATTTATTAGATGTATCGCCACTTGAATTGTCCGGCGGGCAAAAACGCCGTGTAGCCATCGCCGGTGTTCTGGCAATGGAGCCGGAGGTGTTGATTTTAGATGAGCCGACGGCAGGACTTGACCCAAGTGGAAGAGATGAGATTCTTGATTTGGTTGCAAAACTGCACAAAGAGCGGAATCTGACGGTGATTTTAGTATCCCACAGCATGGAAGATGTGGCGAGGTATGTAGAGCGTCTTATTGTGATGAACCATGGCACGGTGGCGTTTGACGCAACACCGGGAGAAGTATTTTCTCATTATAAAGAGTTAGAGAAAATTGGATTGATGGCACCGCAGGTGACATATGTGATGGAAGGACTGGCAAGGCGTGGTGTTACGCTGCCGCACAATGCAATTACCGTGCAGGAAGCAGTCGACAGTATTTTACAGGCAAGATAAGAAAAGGGGATTGAATTATGTTACGTGATATGACAATCGGACAATTTTATCCGGCAGAGTCGGTGATTCACCGTCTGGACCCTCGTGTGAAAGTAGTTGGGGTACTTGCTTATTTGATTTCACTTTTTTTGTTTCGCGGTTTTGTTGGATATGCTGTTGTTACCGTATTTCTAGGAACGGTGATTGTACTTTCCAAAGTCCCGCTCCGCTACATTGTACGCGGTATGAAGCCGATTTTGTTTCTGCTTATTGTGACGGCATTGTTTAACTTATTTGGTACAAGCGGTGATGTGGTATTTCACTGGAAATTTATCACCATTACGTGGCAGGGAATCCGAAAGGCTGTCTTTATGTCCATGCGTTTGAGTTACCTGATTGTCGGGTCTTCAATGATGACATATACGACGACGCCAAACCAGTTGACGGATGCGATAGAAAAATTATTAAAACCGTTAGAAAAGATAAAGGTGCCGGTTCACGATTTTGCTATGATGATGTCTTTGGCACTGCGTTTTATTCCGATTCTTCTTGAGGAGGCGAACCGGATTATCAACGCACAGAGTGCACGCGGTGCAGATTTTGAAGAAGGCAGATTGTGGCAGCGTATGCGTGCCATGGTATCCATTCTGGTGCCGCTTTTAGTATCTGCGACCAGACGTGCTTATGAACTTGCCAACGCAATGGAGGCAAGGTGTTATCACGGCGGAGAAGGCCGTACAAAGATGAAGCCACTGAAGTACCGGGCAGTTGACCGGATTTCATATGGGGTTCTTCTCGGTTATCTGGTTTGTGTGATTGGCATAACTCATTTTATTCCATGGTAGGAGGAGAAAATGCGGAGAATACGATTGATTGTTTCTTATGATGGAACAAATTACTGCGGGTGGCAGATTCAGGAAAATGCAGTGACGGTGGAGGGAACGCTTACAGGCGCATTGCGAAAATGGCTGAAAGAAGACATTGAGATAATCGGAGCGAGCCGCACGGATTCAGGTGTGCATGCGTATGGAAATATCGCTGTGTTTGACACAAACAGCCGGATTCCGGCGGAGAAATTTGCGATTGGTCTCAATCATTATCTGCCGGATGATATTCGTGTGCAGAAATCGGATGAGGTGGAACCGGATTACCATCCTAGATACCGAAATACGGAAAAAACGTATGAGTATACAATTTTAAATACGAAAATCAATCTCCCTATATACAGCCGGTATTCGTATCATGTATATCATCCTTTGGATTTTGAGGCAATGAAAGAGGCGGCAGAACTTCTTGTCGGCGAGCATGATTTTTCAGCCTTTTGTTCGGCGGGCAGTCAGGTGAAATCAAAAGTTCGAACTATTTACGAGGTATCCCTTGATAAGCAAAAGGCAATGGGGTGCAATGGCGGTGAAGTGATTCGAATTCGTGTGCGCGGGAATGGTTTTTTGTATAATATGGTTCGGATTATTGCCGGTACGCTGGTTGAAGTCGGTGAGGGAAGGAGAAATTTAGCGGATGTGAAACAGGCACTTTCTACCGGAGAGCGTAAAAAAGCGGGGCCTACGGCCCCGCCGGAAGGCTTGGTACTTGTGGAAATCCGCGAAGTACCTTAAATAAGGATGTTATTTCCATGTTTGCATATCGTAAGCATGGATTTTTTTTGCATTGTCAACGATATAGAAGTAATTGCCGATTCGTATACCTCGTGTGTTTGACATTTCCTTAATTGGAACATTTAATACTTGCTTAAAGCCGGTTCCATCAAGATGATAGAGCTTGTAGCGCAGTGTGGTGTCAACTATCGTGGCAAAGCCGACAAGTTTCCGCTCCTCGTCAATGAAAACCGATTTGTGGTTACTGCCTGCTTCCGTTTCGCTGTATTTTGGCAGAAGCAGTTTTGTCTGTTCGGTCACGGAACCATTTTCTCCTAAGGCAAAGAGAGAAATTTTTACTTTATCATCATCACCACCTGCCATTCCAACGCCAATCAGTTGGTTTTCGCCGAAGGAATGAAGGTAAGAAGAGAAGCCCGGCAGTTTTAATTTTGCTTTAACAACCGGCTTTTTCGGATTGCTGATGTCGACAGCAAATACCGGGTCTGTCTGGCGGTAGGTGACAAAGTATGCCATGGAACCAATGTAATACGATGCATAAATGGTTTCGTCGTTACCTAAATTATCAATTTTGCCAAGAGTATTCATGTTTTTGTCTAAAATGCAGATACCATTGGTCGATGTTTCGTTTCTCCAGTCGGTGTAGACGAAAGCAAAATTTCCTTTATATTCATGCATATAATAGGAATCATTAATTTGGCCTTTTACCTTTTTGGTTGTTTGGTAGGAAAATGCACCGTCTTTATATTCAAATTTGCTGATGGCAGTTTTTGTGCTGCTGTCCCATAAAAATTGTTCGTAAATGGTGTTGGCAAGGTATAAATGGGATGTGCTCATGTAGTACGTGGTGTAATCCGAGAGCACGGCTGCGGTGTCGGAGAAATCATCCGGTTTGGCAAGATTTACACTTGTCATGACAACATAACCATTTACAGGGTCATCTACAATTTTTTGTATCTTATTTTCCTTCATTGTTTTGCCGTTTACGGAAGGAATATATTCAGATATCTTTTTTTCATTTTTGCATTCACCCATAATTAGGTGGGAAGAAAAAGTGTAGAGATATCCATTTGTAAAGCGGGAAGTTTTATATATTCCGCTTTGCGACAGGCTATTTATTTTTTTTGCATTTTGCGGTGTACTGACATCGTAAATATCTATATAGGTGGTTTCATTCAAAGTAATGCAATCATCAGCAACGCCGCAAGTGGCATTTGAATTATCTTCAATGCTGTCTGAGGAAAGTATAATTAATTTACTGTTTTCTAAATACAATTCCTCTACCCATCTTTTTTTTAGGGTAAATTGCTTAACTAATTCTATAGTTTTTCCCTCCACAGAATATACGCGGATTTTGGCACAATTGTTGTTATTTAACATGGTATAGATATAGGAACCGTCTGTTTTGACGATGTCGCCTTCCATGACATCTTTTACCTGAAGATCCGTTTCTGAATAGTCGGGGGTGGCTGTTGTGTCTTCGGCTGCTGTCGAGGATTTTGCTCCGGTGGATGCCGAACCCTCTGCGGCAATATCGGACATGGATTGCTTGTCATGATATTTTTGAATCAGGTCATAAATTTCTGAATAACTGGTATTGCCGACAAACTCGTGTCGGTCCGAGGTGGTTTGCTTCGAATTGGCAACAGGGGTTCCTTTTTCTGATTGCCGTCCGGTGTTAAAGTAATAAGCTGTGCCAGCGATAAGAAGCGCAAGACAAGCAGCTGCCGCAGTAATGCCGGCATACAATTTTTTGTGGGTGCGTTTTTTAGGAACTTCCATTTTTTTATCTATCATTTCTTCTATTTTTGCAGGGTGAAGAGAATCCGGAACCGGAATGGAATCCGCTTCTTCGCGCCAATGTTTATTGAGTTTTTCTTCAAAATTTTTATCGCTCATAATTGACCTCCTTATGTTTATAAGTCCGCATTTTTCTCGCGGAGTTTTGCAAGTGCCCGGCTTTTGATGGAACGGATGGAGCCTTCCCGTTTTTTTAGAATACCCGCGATTTCTCTGCTGGTATAGCCGCCAAACACGGATAAGGTGATGACGCGCCGTTCCGGCTCACTAAGCTGCGAAAGTTCGTCTTGAATTTCCGGTGTCAGGTAGCCATCTTCGGCGGCAGCCGGTTCCTGCCATGACGCATCGCTCAAATAAATGGATTTTTGTTTTAATAATTTTTTACATTCGTTTGCCGTAATCTGGAACAGCCAGCTCTTGAACGCGTCGTTTTTCCGCAGTTTATGTAATTGTTCAAATGCTTTTAAGACGGCTGAACTGACGGCGTCCTCGGCGGTTATACTGTCCTTCGTATAATAAAGGGCAAAATGGTATAAGTCTTTGTAATAGATTTCGTAAAGTCTGGCAAAAGCATGGGAATCGCCCTTTTTTGCCTGCTGTACGAAAATCCAGTCTGTCTTTGTCACGGGTGCCTCCAATCTGCACATTTGTGCGAATATACTGTATACAGTTCTCTGTGAAATCCCTCACAGCTAATAATTAGATTGATTTTGGTGTCAAAGTGTTGCATTTATTTCATTTTTTTATACTGTTTTTATTATGGCCTTAAGAAATGGTCTGCGTCAAGAAAAAAATCTTGACAGAGGCACTTTGGTATCGTATACTATACGAGTATGGCGTGTTTTGTCGTTCCATGCCCCGGTAACGAGAATACGCATGTAACAAGGAAAACAGCCGAACCAGTTTTGTTTTGCAAAACCTAGTAAGCAAGAACTAAATAAGGAGGATTCCAAGGATGAAAAGTTTTATGGCAAGTCCATCCACAGTGGAAAGAAAATGGTATGTTGTAGACGCTGAAGGAAAAACTTTGGGACGTCTCGCATCAGAAGTTGCGAATGTATTAAGAGGTAAAAACAAACCAACTTACACACCGCACATTGACACAGGCGATTATGTAATCGTAGTAAATGCAGAGAAGATTCAGGTTACAGGTAAGAAACTGGATCAGAAGATTTACTATCATCACTCTGAATATGTAGGCGGAATGAAAGAAGCTACATTGAGAGAAATGATGCAGAAGAAACCGGAATTTGTAATTACTCACGCTGTAAAGGGTATGCTTCCAAAGGGACCTTTGGGACGCCAGATGCTTAAGAAACTGCACGTATATGCAGGACCGGAGCACAACCATGCAGCACAGAAACCGGAAACATTGGACATTTAATGAGGTGTAGAAAGGAGAGATAACATTGGCTAGTTCAACATTTTACGGAACAGGAAGAAGAAAATCCAGTATCGCTCGTGTATACCTTACACCAGGTACCGGTAAAGTGACAATTAATAAAAAAGATATTGACGATTATTTTGGTCTTGAGACTTTGAAAATCATCGCTCGTCAGCCTTTGGAAGCTACAAACACTGCTGACAAATACGATGTAAAAGTTACTGTTAAAGGTGGCGGTTTCACAGGTCAGGCAGGCGCTATCCGTCATGGTATCGCTCGTGCTTTGAATGAAGCAGATGCTGATTTCAGACCGATTCTTAAAAAGGCCGGATTCCTTACTCGTGATTCACGTATGAAGGAAAGAAAGAAATACGGCTTGAAGAAAGCTCGTCGTGCACCACAGTTCTCCAAACGTTAGTTTTTGGAAACAGGATTATTACAACATCGGGAACAGAATTGTTCCCGATGTTTTTCTATATTTTGGTCTTAGGTGACTTAGATTCTAATTTTCTATATTACGGTCAACCATCTTGGGGGAGTGGGTGACTTAAATTTGAGTATTTGCGATGGCGGTCAACCATCTTGGGTGGATGGGGTGACTGAATTTTAACAATTTGCGATAGCAGTCAACTTTTGAATGTAAAATGGTTGACTGGAATCATATTTTTTCCCAAACAAGTCATTTTAGTTAATAAAATAGTTGACTAAAATAATAGAAAAGCAAAAAAAGGTCAACAAAAATAGATATATGAGTTGACTGGATTTAAGTATTTTGTAAATAAAGTCATATGAAAGAGGTGGATAAATGCAAGGATTGAAAAAATTGTTATTAAGGGAGCAAAAAAACTTAGAAATGATTTGCAGCAAGGTAGAGAACGAATTGAAATCTGTACCGAAAGGAAATCTGCGGATATCGAAAGACAAAAATAAGATTCGATATTATCATTGTGTAGAAGATAATGAAGGAACTTATATTTCAAAAATAGATTCCGAACTGCCAAAGCTGCTTGCTCAAAAGAAGTATAATCAGAGTGTGCTGAAAAAAGCTAAAGCAAGACTTCGGCAGATAGAAAGGATAACGAGGGACTATTCAGATGATGAGATCGAAAAGATTTATACATCGCTGCATACACAAAGGCAGTTATTAGTTACACCGGTTGAGCCAATATGGGAGAAAGAACTTGCTAAGTGGTATGACAGCGAATATCACGGCAAAGAATTTTACGAGGGAACCGCTGAAATTGTGACAGAAAAAGGTGAACGTGTCAGGTCAAAGTCAGAGAAGATTCTTGCGGATTATTTCTACAGAAACAACATTTTATATCAGTATGAAAAGCCCCTATATTTGAAAGGATATGGTACGGTATACCCGGATTTTACATTTTTATCGCAAAAAACGCGAAAAGAAATTTACTGGGAGCATGAAGGTATGATGGACAAACCGGAGTATGCCAAATCTGCTGTAAAGAAAATAGAATCTTATCAGAGAAATGGAATACATCTGGGAGAACGTTTGATACTCACGTTTGAAACAGAATTGACAGTTTTGAATTCCCAGATTGTTGAAGAACTGGTGGAAAAATATTTGGTGTAGAGGTTGTTTTATTCTTGACCCGATATGTTTGATATGCTACATTAATTTAAAATAGTAACAAGAAGAATGACCGGAGGGGATAGTATGACGGCAAAACTAAGAAATATGACATCATTGTACATTTTTAAAGGCGATAAGGTGCTGCTTTTGTATCGACAGGGCAGCAGAGTTGTTAACAATATGTGGATAGGTTCTGCTGGAGGGCACTTTGAACCAGAAGAATTAAATGATGCAAAAGCATGTGTGCTGCGGGAATTGAATGAAGAATTGGAACTTACGGAAAAAGATTTATTGCATCTTGAGCTGAGGTATGTAACATTACGAAGATGCAATGGGGAAATCAGGCAGAATTATTATTTTTTTGCGGACCTTAAAGATGAAGTTGATGTTAATGTCTATTCAAATGAAGGAATTAGTAAATGGTTTGATCTGTCAGAATTGAATTCTTTAGAAATGCCATTTACATCAAAGTATGTGGTAAAACATTATTTAGAAATTGGTTGTAAAAATCATGATATATATGCAGGAATTGCTGATGGAGAAAAAATAGTATTTGTTAATATGCCAGAATTTTAGATGAAAACAGCCATCTAGTTGCGAAACGGTCATTAATAAGATAGATGAATGTGTTAATTTAATAAAACAAGAATTGCTTATTAAAAAGTTATAGCCCCCCTCACTCCCCCATCTGGCACAGCGCAGAAGCGTAAAACATTCCATCCTTTGCCTCGAACCGGCATATGCCGCCATGCTGGTTCACAATATTTTTCACGGAGCGGGTTCCAAGCCCAAGCCCTTTATGTTTGGTGGAAACAAGATTTCCATCTGGGGTATGTGCAAGCGTTCCGGTGAAAGTGTTATCTACGGTGATACAGAGTGAGCCGCCGTCAGTATTTGCGCGGACGATGATTTTTTTGTCCGGTGTTTGTCCCGATTTGCAGGCATCTACAGCGTTTTCCAACAGGTTGCCGAGGAGAACCGAAATGTCGGTTTCCGGAATGTTGATTTTTTCCGGAATTTCTGTTTTTACGAGATAAGTAATACCCTGCTCTTTGGCCTGTTGTGCAAAATATACAAGTACGGCATTGGCGGCAGGATTTGCGCAGAATTGTACCGGCGTATCGTCTGGTAAACTCATTCTGTACTGTTTTAGATACTCACTCAGAGCAGTATAGTTTTTCGTATTCAGGTATTCCTGCATAAGTGTGATATGGTGGCGGACATCGTGCTTGGCTCGGCGCACCTCTGTGATTTTCTCCTGCAAATTTTCGTATTGTACCGTCTGCATGGTCAATTCATGGTTGCGTTCCGTCAGCAGGAGGGTTTTGGTCTGCTCCAAAATCAGGCGTGTAACGACATAGTAAATGAAAACGGCACCAACATTGATAATAAATAAAAACAGCGTATTTTTCGGGTGCAGTGCAATTTCAAGACTTGTTTTGGAAGCATTTCCGTAGAACGCATAATACCACATCACATAAAAGGTGGCAGGAATTACCCACAAATACCGCCACTCAAAGCCGGATGGCTCCTTTTCTACTGCCGGTGTATACACTTTTTTCATATAGAAAAACAGAGGAATAGCAAGAATTATTTCTACCACAGCAAGCATGAGAGAAAAAGACCAGCGGTAACTTTGTACGGCGAGGTCAGGGAAGAAAAGATTTTCTATGGTCTTTGACGAAATTACAGCGAGGCTCGCAAGATTTGAAATCATTAAAAGTGTAAAAAACGTTTTGCCAAAGTGTTTTTTTATGGCAAGAAAATAAAAGGCAGCATACAGGATGGTGCTTACTGCACTGATGGTTCCGGCGTTGTTTCCGGGAGCAAAGGCAGCCCATGCACCGAGAAAAAGCTGCAAAATTGTTACAAGAATAATCAAAAAAAATGTTGTTTTTGTCGAAAAACGAAGACTGTGCCGGAACGGATAAAGTGCCAGAGCAAGAAAAGGAAGAAAATTCAGCAGGGAATAAATGGCGACTTCCGCCAATCGATAAAAAGACAGCATCATTTGCCACCTCCATTTCGTAATCTTTCAAACCGGAACGTAAAATAAGCATCTAGAACTTCTTTGGATTTACGTCGGCTAATTGGGATACTTTTTCCGTCGCTCATGACAAAAACATCATTGGTCTGCGAAGCAACTTCGTAAAAATTAATCAACATACCTTTTGTCGGGCTGGAAAAATACGGATAGGCACATAAGAGCGACTCAATTTCGGAAAAAGAAGTCCGTACAATTGTGTCAACGTCGTATTTGCAGTGAAGGGTGACCCGGTGTGAAGAAAAATCAACATAAATAATATTGCGCAGGATGGCACTGGTGCCATCGGGAAGTTTTACCGTACGCATCTTCTCAATTTCTGCGAGGTCAAGCCGGTCTAACATAACCTTTACTTTGTCGCGCCCAAATGGTTTGCGCAGATAATAGCAGGCATTTACCTCATAACTTTCACTGGCAAATTCATTGCTTGTTGTACTGAAAACAATTTTTACGTTGCTGTCTCGTTCCCTGATTTTACGGGCAACATCCACGCCGGTCAGTTTGTCCATAAAAATATCTAAAATAATAAGGTCAAAATCCGCAGTCTCCCAAGCGCTCAGAAATTCTTCACCACTTCGATAATCCGATATTTCTGAAGAATCTCCGAGAAATTCATTTAACAAAGTGAGTAGTTGTTCACACATTTGTATATCATCATCCACAATCGCAATTCTCAAAGTTAATCTCCTTATAATCCAAAAGTTTTACAAATTTTCCTTATTGTAGCATATTTTGACACAAAAACAAAGAAGCATAAAAGAATATTTTTACCGTTTGTGTAATTTTTTTACCGCTTGTGCCAAAGTGGTTGCTATTTGTAAAAAGTTCGGGTAAGATTTGTGTTACGGCTAAAGACATAACAGGAGGATATGTGAACACAAGGGTAAACACGAAAGGGAAAGACGAAGGCAAACAGAGAGGGAAAGCAAACGGCAGTCTGTAATGGGCTGCCGTTTGGCATGCAGAGAGAAGTTAGAATATGGCAAGTATTTATTGACTTTTTTTGTTTTCCGTAATTCAGTAGAAAGACTTTGTGTCTCGTGGGCACTTTCGCTCGTTGAGCACGTAGCGGTATGGGCACTGAAACTACCAGTGCCACATACCGACGTACTCAAAACCCGCGAGACGCAAAGTCTTTTTACTGAATTACTGGAATCCAAATAAAGTGTCATAAAAAATTTGCCACGATTTAATCATTCTAAGTTGGTTAATCGGTTCTGTGACAACTATTTTCCCTTTTTCTGATGAATTAGGTTGTATGGGGGTGAATCCTCTGACCTATGCAAATCAATTATATATTATGCTGTAAAGAGAATAGGATTGTTTGAATTGAGTCAAAGGTTCGATGCAATGGTGTTTGAATTCCGGTAATTCTTTAGAAATGGTTTGTGACGAGTGGGTTTGAGTACGTCGGTATGTGGCACTGGTAGTTTCAGTGCCCATACCGCTACGCACTCAATTAGCGAGAGCGCCCACAAGACACAAACCATTTCTAAAGAATTACCGAAAAACAGAAAGCATGCAGAGAACACTTGACCTTGACGTCACGCACATAACATTCTATGATAAAAGAAGAAATATCAATAGAAAAAGGAGAGTGTTTGAATTATGAAAAAAATAATCACATATGTTATGTTATTTACGATGTTAATTACAACGGCAGCAGTTTCTATGGCGGTTCCTGCAACGGCGGCGGTGAAAAAGCAGAGCAAAAGACAGGTGACATTGATTCGAAGCTACAATAAAATATACCGCAAATGCAAAAAGAACTTTAAGTATGATGGTCCGCAGCTTGAAATGAACCAGGATTCTTACAAAGAATTCAAAATCTGGGACAAAGAACTCAATCGTGTATACAAACTGCTTTATAAAGGGTTGTCGGCAAAGCAGAAAAAAGTGTTAAAGAAAAAACAGATTCGCTGGATAAAGAAAAAAGAAAAGGAAGCAGCCAAGGAAGCGGCACAATGGGCTGGCGGAAGCGGACAGCCGTTAGCACGTAATATGGTGTTAATTACAGAGACCAAGAAGCGCTTACGCTGGCTGATTCGAACTTACGCATAAGAAGGAGCACATAGAAACGATGGCAAACATAATTAAGATTGCGGATTTTTCAGATGAGGCACTTGATTTTTATGCGCGTGAAAAAGAGGCGCAGTTAAAACACCGCCCGGCGCATGGCAGGGGGATGTTTATTGCGGAGAGTCCGATTGTCATTGAGAGAGCACTGGCAGCAGGGTATGAGCCGGTATCATTTCTCATGGAAGAGGCGCACATCGAAAAGCAGGGGCGGAAATTTATCGAAAAATACCCGGAGATTCCAATTTTTACAGCACCGTTTGATGTGTTGACAAAAATCACGGGATTCAAACTTACGAGAGGGATGCTTTGTGCGATGTACCGTAGGGAACTTCCGTCGATTGAACATGTGTGTAAAAATGCAAGCCGGATAGCGGTTTTAGAAAACGTGGTGAATCCAACGAATGTAGGTGCGATTTTCCGTTCGGCAGCGGCACTTTCAATGGATGCCGTCCTGCTTACACCGGATTGCAGCGACCCCTTATACCGCCGTGCGGTGCGGGTAAGTATGGGAACCGTGTTTCAGGTTCCGTGGAGTTTTCTACCGGATGAGGAAACCTATGTGAGCAGGCTGCACAAACTTGGCTATAAAACGGCGGCAATGGCACTGTGTGAGGATACGGTTTCAATTGCGGATGAGAAACTGAAAGAAGAAGAAAAACTTGCTATCATTCTGGGAACCGAAGGAGAAGGGCTTATGCCACAGACAATAAAACAAAGTGATTACACCATCAAAATACCGATGTCACATGGCGTTGATTCACTGAATGTAGCGGCGGCAAGCGCAGTCGCTTTTTGGGAGTTAGGAAATAAGGAGGTAAAACGATGATAAGACATATTTTATTTTGGAATTACACGGAGAAAGTGAAAGAGGAGCATACACAGGAGGAATCCCTTCGTTTTATGCAGCAGTCAGTGGCTACGATGAATGGAAATATAGAGGGACTTTTGCATGCAGAGATAAACCGCAATTTTGCCGGTGGCTATGACCTTGTTTTTTATGCAGAATTTACAGATGAGGAATCGTTAAAGAAGTTTATGAACCACCCACTTCATGTGGCACATAGAGAAAGATGCAAGGAAATTGTGACCGACCGGTTATGTGGCGATATCGTCAGTGAATAGAAAAGACAACACGAAAGATGGAAAATCAAAAGAACGTGAAATGCTTTCCCAAACTTGCATAAAAGGCAGCGATTCGCTATAATGGGAACAATGACGTTTGAAAGGAGAATTTAGTAACATGAAAAAGAAATTTAGTTTTCTGCTTGTATTGGCAGTTCTTGTAATGGGGCTTAGTGCATGTGGAGGTTCAAAATCTGACACAACGAGCGAGACAAAGGCGACAAAGGCACCAAAAGCTACGGAGACAGCCGAGGCAACAAAAAAGCCGGAATCAAAAACAACCGATACAAAAGGAAAGCATCACGCAGAAATCAAAGTAAAAAATTATGGCACGATTGAGGTGGAGTTAGACGGTGATACGGCACCGATTAC
Organism: uncultured Eubacterium sp.; assembly: GCA_934322085.1. GTDB lineage: Bacteria > Bacillota > Clostridia > Lachnospirales > Lachnospiraceae > Eubacterium_F. The sequence goes on along the minus strand of CAKRGF010000021.1, from coordinate 20,702 downwards.
GGTTGCAAACTTTGTTAAATTAGTAAACGAAAAGTTTTATGATGGTTTGACATTTCACCGCATTATGTCCGGATTTATGATTCAGGGTGGTGATCCGTTAGGAAACGGAACCGGTGGTTCGGATGAGACGATTAAAGGTGAATTTTCTTCCAATGGAGTAGAGAATAACATTTCCCATAAAAGAGGTGTGATTTCCATGGCACGTTCCTCTGACCCGGACAGCGCAAGTTCTCAGTTCTTTATTATGCATCAGGATTCGACCTATTTAGATGGTGAGTATGCTGCATTCGGAAAAGTGACAAAGGGTATGAGTGTTGTCGATAAGATTTGTGAAGATGTTACGCCAACTGACGGTAACGGTACGGTTGAAAAAGCAGATCAGCCGGTCATTGAAAGTATTCGTATGGTGGATTAAATAAAATCGTGTCTATTGAATAACGATGGAAGCACAAGTTAAGTCTTCCGAAAGATTGTAAACAATGCCGCTCTTTAGTCCTACGACGGTGGGACGAAGGACGGCATTTGGTTTATTTTCTACAACGCGGGCCTGTTCCCCATTGCTCAGCGAAACGGTTGTATCAACCGGGTAGAGAATGACGCTCTCCATGAAACTGCGCATGGCAGTGATATCTAACTCGGCGGTCATTGACATAATCATTTCCACGGCGGTGCGCTGGGAAAATGATTTTTTGTAAGGACGCTCGGTTACTAGAGCGTCGTAAACGTCCGCAATGGACAGAATTTTTGCATAAGGTACAATTTTATCGGAAGCGTATCCAAATGGATATCCGGTTCCGTTCATTTTTTCATGATGCTGCAGTACGGCAAGCGAAATGGCACCGTGAAATTCTTTTTTCTCTTTTAATATGTTATAGCCAAGTTCAGAGTGCTGTTTCATAATGGCAAATTCTTCGTCCGTTAAGCGTGCCGGCTTGTTTAAAATTTCGGATGGAATTTTTGATTTTCCCATATCGTGTAATAGTCCGGCGATACCGATATTATAAACATCTTTGCTTGACATGCCCAAGTTTCTCGCAATAATCATGGAGATGGTAGCGACATCCACACTGTGTTTAAACGTATATTCATCGCTTGTTTTGAGCGCACTGATATCAACCGCCAAAGCGTCGTTGTGATCAATGGCGTGAATCAAGTCATTTGTTATTTTGGCGGAAGTGTTTGTGAATTCCGGTGAGTCTGAATTGTTATATAAATACTGGATTCCCTCGGATACGCGTTTTTTTACACTCTCTGATAAATGAACTTTTCTTGGGTCTTCTGTGCGGTATTTTTCGATTTTATTGCGTACAAAAGGGGTGAGTGTTTCTTCCTCCGGTTTTTCCTCCGGGTCTTCCTCACCTGTCTTTATGTATACTCCGTGTATGCCTCGTTTTTTCAGGCCTTCAATCAAATAAGCATCCAAAGCAGAGCCACGGGCAATGAGTGTACGGTCCAATCGGTCTTTGATGGCCTGATCAATCTGCATGCCTTCTTCTAGTTTGGAAGTTGGTACATAAAATCGCTTAATCAATGAAATCCAATCTCCTTTAATGTTTCTGTTAGTAGTATAACATAAATTGGGGCTTGTTCCAACCGTTTGCCCGTAGAAAATTGAAAAAAACTCACAGTGAAAATAATTCACTTCAAAAGTGAACAAAATTAAACATTTTCGCTTTACATTTGTTTTTCCTACGATATAATAGGATATGCTGGGTCAAAACGTTATTGAGAAAATTTTGCACCCAATGGATGAAGGATAGAAGGAGATTTGAGAACGATGAAGAACGGTATCGAAATCAGATGGCACGGCCGCGGCGGTCAGGGTGCCAAGACGGCAGCACTTTTGCTTGCGGATGTAGCGTTCAAAACGGGTCAGAACGTGCAGGGATTTCCGGAATATGGTCCGGAGCGTATGGGAGCACCGATTACGGCGTACAACCGCATCAGTTCCGATGTGATTCGCGTACATTCAAACATTTACCACCCGGATTATGTGGTAGTTGTGGATGAGACACTTTTGGATTCAGTTGATGTGACAGCCGGTTTGAAGGAAACAGGTGCAATTATTATTAATACACCGAAAAAGAGAGAGGACATGATTCCGAAACTCAATGGCTACAAAGGTCGTGTTTATGCGATTGATGCCAGACATATTTCCGTGGAGACATTAGGAAAGAATTTCCCGAACTCACCGATGTTAGCAGCTACGGTAGCGGTCAGTGAAGTGATGGAAAAAGAGACTTTTATTCATGAAATGAGAGCTTCTTATGAACATAAATTTGCAAAGAAACCGGAAGTAATTGACGGTAATATGGAAGCGTTGGAGCGTGCCTTTGACGTTGTTTCCATCGATATTCAGAAAGATAAGGAGGCAATGGCGTGAGAACAGATGTTACGAAAATCAACGAAAAAACACCACATCAGGATTTGACAGAAGGCTTGATGGTTTTTGCGGGCGGTACTTCAAAACTTTTTAATACCGGTGAGTGGCGCACGAATACCCCGATTTATGTTGCGGATAAATGTAAACAATGCCTGCTCTGCACCCCGGTTTGCCCGGACTGCAGTATTCCGGTTAAAGATGGAAAGCGCGGCGAATTTGACTATGACCATTGTAAGGGCTGCGGCATTTGTGCTAAAGTATGCCCATTTGGTGCAATTGAGATGAAGGAGGGAAATATCTAATGGCAATTAAAGAACGTATGTCAGGAAATGAAGCGGTTTCGTATGCAATCCGCCAGATTAATCCGGATGTTATGCCGGCATTTCCAATTACTCCTTCGACGGAGATTCCACAGATGGTTTCTACCTATATTGCAAATGGAGAAATGGACACCGAGTTTATCCCGGTGGAGAGTGAACATTCTTCCATGAGTGCAACGATTGGTGCCGAGGCAGCAGGTGCGAGAAGTCTGACGGCTACTTCCTCTGCGGGACTTGCACTTATGTGGGAAGAGCTTCTTCTTGCTGCATCGAACCGTTTGCCACTTGTTATGGCATTGGTAAATCGTACATTATCCGGTCCGATTAATATTAACTGCGACCACTCCGATGGTATGGGCGCAAGAGATACCGGCTGGATTCAGATTTACGCAGAAAATAATCAGGAAGCGTATGACAACTTTATTCAGGCATATCCGATTGCGGAAGATACGAGAGTACATCTTCCGGTTATGATTTGTCAGGATGGATTTATTACAAGCCACGCCGTGGAAAATATTACGCTTTTGGAAGATGAAGCGGTCAAAGATTTTGTCGGTGAGTATCATCCGGAAGAATTTTTGTTAAATCCCGGCAAACCGATTGCGGTAGGACCGTATTCTGTTTCCAATTATGCGATGGAAGCAAAGAAAAATCAGGAAGTGGCACTTGAAAATTCGAAAGAAGTTATCAAGGAAGTTGCCAAAAAATACAAAGAGCTGACCGGACGTGGTTTTGAGCTTTTTGAGGAATATAAAACAGAAGATGCCGATTACATTATGTTGATTATGGGTTCGGCAGCAGGAACTGCGAAAGAGGCTGTGGATGAACTTCGGGCAGAAGGCAAAAAAGTTGGTGTACTCAAACTTCGTGTATTCCGTCCATTCCCTTCAGAGGAAATTGCAAAAGCCTTGGCAAATTGCAAAGCAGTTGCCGTTATGGACCGTTGTGAGAGCTACAATGGCAATGGCGGACCACTTGGCAGTGAAGTGCCGGCAGCTTTGTTTAAAAATAAGGTAATGATTGAAGCAGTGAATTATATATACGGTCTGGCCGGACGCGATTTTACGATTAAAGATGTAAAAGATGTATTCGCAGAATTAGAGGATATGATTGAAAATGGCAAGACAGTAGAACAGTACCAGTATATCAGACTGAGAGGATAAACGGAGGATAGTATGAGTGATTATCGTTTAAAAACTATGATGGAAAAACCAGAGAGATTGGCTCCGGGACATCGTATGTGTGCCGGCTGTGGTGCAACAATCGCTGTACGTGCCGTACTTCGTGCTCTGCATGAGGGAGACCACGCAGTCATTGGTAATGCGACCGGATGTCTGGAAGTTTCTTCTTTTATGTATCCATACACCGCATGGGAAGACAGTTACATACATAATGCATTTGAGAATGCAGGTGCCACATTAAGTGGTGTTGAGACTGCTTACCGCGCCTTGAAAAAACGCGGCAGACTGCCGGAAGACGAAACCTTTAAATTTATTACTTTTGGTGGAGACGGCGGAACTTATGACATCGGTTTCCAGTCCTTGTCCGGTGCGATGGAGCGAGGACATGACATGGTTTATGTCTGCTATGACAACGGTGCCTATATGAACACCGGTATCCAGCGTTCTTCGGCAACGCCGATGTATGCGGACACAACGACAACGCCGGTTGGCAAGCAGTCCGTAGGTAAAATGCAGAACCGCAAAGACTTGGCAAGCATCATTGCAGACCACGACGTTGCTTATGTTGCACAGACAACAATGACAACGGATTTTAAAGATTTGCATCGAAAATCCGAAAAAGCCATCTACACAGAAGGCGCCAGTTTTCTGAATGTAATGACACCATGCCCACGTGGCTGGCGTTATGACACCGCAGATATCATGGACATCTGTAAACTTGCCGTAGAAACCTGCTACTGGCCACTCTTTGAGGTAGACCATGGCAAATGGATTCTTTCCTATGAGCCAAAGAAGAAACTCCCAATCGAAGACTTTCTTCGTGTTCAGGGACGTTTCAAACACCTCTTCAAAAAAGGCAACGAACACCTAATCGAGCAATTCCAGGCAGAAGTAGACCGCCGCTGGGAAGACTTACAGTATAAATGTGCACGTTAGGCTTAAGCCGTGCAAAATTAAAAAACAGTGATTCCACCCATTTGTGCTTGCACAAAATGGTGGGAGCGCTGTTTTTTGATTTTATAGGGCGCAGCCCGTGAGCGCCTATCGCGAAGAGATAGGCGCTGCACGGCGTAGGAAAGATTGTTTCATCTGGCGCAGCCCGTGAGAGCCTATCGCGAAGAGATAGGCTTTGCACGGCTTAGGAAGGATTCTGGCGGTCATTACAGGGCATGTCCGCCGGAAGAAGGGCTGGCAACTTGCTAAAACAACGCTAACTTGCTCCAAAGCCCAAAAACGTTGCATTTTCAGCCCCATTTTGTCGGATTTATCTCAATTTTTCCGAGAAAAACAACGCTTTTTCTGGATATCATAAGAAAGAGTTGCATGAAATAGAAAGATAGTTGTAAGCAAAGCAACCATAAGGCAGAAAACTGAGGAAAAGCGTTGCTTTGGGGGGAGAATTGTCTTGCATAGTTGCATCCTGCCCTGCCTTTTGGTATGATAGGATAAGAGAGGAGGCAGGTAAATGACGTTACTTACCTACCAGGTGTTCAAAACCGTTACGGAGCAGGGAAGTTTTCGGAAGGCGGCGGATTTGCTGGGGCTTACGCCATCGGCAGTTAGCCATGCGGTATCTTCATTGGAGGCAGAACTTGGTTTTTGCGTATTAAACCGCGCCAAAAGCGGCGTGACGCTTACTAATTATGGAGAGCGGCTTCTTCCTTATGTAAATGCAGTTTTGAACAGCGATGAAAGTTTACAGCAGGCGATATCGGAATTTAATGGATTAAAACAGGGAAAAGTGAAAGTCGGATGTTTTTCCAGCGTCTGTACGAACTGGATTCCGGAGCTGATTCATTCTTTCCATGAAGAATATCCGGATATCAGTATGGAAATTTTTCAGGGAACGTATGATGATGTTGTTTACTGGATAAAAAATGGCGTGGTGGATGTAGGCTTTTTGTCGGTATCCAGTGCCGCTGATATTCCAATCGAGCCGCTGTACAAAGACCCTCTGTTATGTGTCGTGCAAAAGGGGCGGAGAACATCGAAAGAACCGATGAGCATTGAGGAAATGAAAAACTGCCAGTTTGTTACACAGCGTGAAAGTACAGATGCCGACATTCAGAATTTTATGAAGGAAAATCATTTGGATGTCCGGTCAAGTTACCATGTGGTTGACGATTTGTCTACGGTTGTAATGGTGGCAAATGGATTCGGAATTTGTTTGATGCCGGAAATGGTTATGAAAGATATTCCGTATGAAGTGGATTGTTTTCCGGTAAAACCGGATGCCTGCCGCATTATTGGAATTGCTGCACTAAATCCGGATAACATGGCACCGGCAGTGCGAACATTTTATAATCGGGTGCTTGCGATGTACCAGCAGGAGGAATATGTAAAATAATTGCGTTTGCCCTATTTCTGGGGTATACTTATTATATAGGAAAAACAAAAGGGGGCGTGTATGATGGAGAAGAAACGAATTGCTATATCTGGTGAGGAAATCATTGCGCCGAAAAAAGAATATCCATTACGATTTTGGTATATGTGTCCGAAAGGGGTATGTACTATTATTGATGTAGATGAGCATTCACGGAAGGTTAGACTTCACAATTATGCGGAAAATCTATTGTATCGTGCGTTTGGTTGTGTGGAAGAACCAACTTATGAACAGTATGAAAAATTTTTGGAATCTCGTTGTTTTCCTAGAACCAGAGATAAAATGAAATTGATGTTGAGGCATTTTGAACTGCCATTTTATGACCCGATGCTGATAATTGAAAAGACAAAAGGGCGAATGGCTGATGACGATTTTTGGTTAGAGATTGAGAGGCAGGATAGATGATTTTGATGAACAATTAGATACTTTGTTTGAATAGAAGAAAACAGGGCCGCCCGACAGCTTGCGTAATTTGCTTAGGCAGCCTGTAAATAAATGATAATCAGAAGGAGAAACAAAATGAGTAAAAAGGAAATCCCTTACAAAATTTATTTGGATGAAAGCGAGATGCCAAAGCAGTGGTACAATCTTCGTGCCGATATGATTAACAAACCGGCACCGCTTTTGAATCCGGCAACCGGCAAACCGGTTACATTAGAAGAATTAAGCGGTATTTTTTGTGAAGAATTAGCAAAGCAGGAATTGGATGACAAAACACCGTACATCGATATTCCGGATGAAATTTTGCAGTTCTACAAAATGTATCGTCCGGCACCACTTGTACGTGCTTATCATTTGGAAAGATATTTGAAGACACCGGCAAAGATTTATTATAAATTTGAAGGAAATAATACATCCGGAAGCCACAAGCTCAACTCTGCAATTGCACAGGCTTATTATGCAAAGAATCAGGGCTTGAAAGGTGTTACGACAGAGACCGGTGCAGGTCAGTGGGGAACGGCGCTCTCGATGGCATGTGCGTTCCTTGGACTTGATTGTCAGGTATTTATGGTAAAAGTTTCTTATGAGCAGAAACCGTTCCGACGCGAAGTTATGCGTACCTATGGTGCAAATGTGACTCCGTCACCATCCGAAAAAACAGCGGTCGGCAGAAAAATTCGTGCAGAGTTCCCGGATACAAACGGAAGCTTAGGCTGTGCTATTTCTGAGGCGGTTGAGGCGGCAACGACACAGGAAGGCTACCGTTATGTGCTTGGTTCGGTACTTGCCCAGGTTATGATTCATCAGTCTATAATCGGTCTGGAGAGTAAAATTGCACTGGATAAATATGGTGAAAAGCCGGATATCATTATTGGCTGTGCAGGTGGCGGTTCAAACTTAGGAGGTTTGATTGCACCATTTATGGGTGAAAAACTTCGCGGAGAGGCAGATTACCGTTTCATCGCAGTAGAGCCAAAATCCTGCCCAAGTTTCACAAGAGGAACTTATGCGTACGACTTCTGTGATACCGGAGCAATTTGTCCGCTTGCAAAAATGTATACACTTGGCAGCAGTTTTATGCCGGCACCAAATCATGCCGGAGGACTTCGCTATCATGGTATGAGTTCAGTATTGTCCCAGCTTTATGATGATAAATTGATGGACGCTGTCAGCGTGTCACAGACGGAAGTGTTTGAGGCTGCAGAAGAGTTTGCCAAAGTAGAAGGAATCCTTCCGGCACCGGAAAGTTCTCATGCAATTCGTGTAGCAATGGACGAGGCAATTAAGTGTCGTGAAACAGGAGAAGAAAAAACGATTCTGTTTGGACTTACCGGAACCGGGTATTTTGATATGTATGCTTATGAGAAATTCAATGATGGTAAAATGGAAAACTATACATTGACGGATGAGGAAATTGCGGCAAGCATTGCAAAACTTCCAAAAGTACCGGGATTAAACTAAATAAAAGAGGACATTTTTGACCCCGAAAACAAAAAAATAAAGTGCTTGCTTTTTCGAAAATTGAGAGTATAATAATGTTGACATGAGAAAATAGCAATAAAAATTTTATGGTCAGAATGAGGCGGCAATGTGGTCAGCGGTGAGCGGTCACATTTGTCCCCTTTTTTATGGTCAAAGGAGGTTTTATCATGGAAACATGTAACTACTTACTTTATCTGGCATTGATTTTGATGTGTACGAAGTTTTTAGGACTTTTGACAAGACGTGCACGTATGCCACAGGTTGTTGGTGCATTGTTAGCCGGTTTGCTGCTTGGACCTGCTGTGTTTAAGATTATTCCACAGACAGAGTTTTTGACGCAGACAGCAGAAGTTGGTGTAGTAATCCTGATGTTCTGTGCCGGCATGGAAACAGATGTAAAGGAATTAAAAAAATGCGGAAAAGCAGCTACGATTATCGCCGTAATTGGTGTGTTGGTTCCATTGGCAGGAGGCTTTGCTACTGCATGGTTCTTTAACCGTCCGGGGATGATTGAGTCAAATGTAAGTACCAGTTTGGTGTTACAGAATGTATTCATCGGTGTCATTCTTACCGCAACATCGGTTAGTATTACCGTTGAGACATTAAAAGAACTTGGTAAATTAAATTCGGCAGCAGGAAATGCGATTCTTGGTGCAGCGGTCATTGATGATATTCTTGGTATTATCGCCTTGACAGTTATTACCAGTATGGCAGATCCGACCGTTAAACTTTGGGTTGTACTTGTAAAAATTGTTGGATTTTTTGTATTTGCTGCTGTGGCAGGTTTTCTGTTTTACAAGTTTTTCAATTACTACAGCAACCGTACAAAAAACGGCTTGCAGCGATATGTAATTATCAGTTTTGTTTTCTGTCTGCTGATGTCATATGTGGCAGAAGAGTTCTTCGGCGTAGCTGATATTACCGGTGCGTATGTAGCCGGACTGGTTGTTTCGATGATTCAGAAAGAAGATTATCTGGCATCGCGTTTTTCAACTTTGTCGTATTTGTACTTATCACCGATTTTCTTTGCAAGCATTGGTTTGAAAGTGGTAATTCCACAGATGTCAGCAACAATTGTCTGGTTTGCCGTTGTGCTTACAGTTGTAGCTATTTTGACAAAAGTTGTTGGATGTGGCTTAGGCGCAAAACTATGTAAATATTCCGGAAGGGAATCGTTACAGATTGGTGTTGGTATGATTTCGCGTGGTGAGGTTGCGTTGATTGTTGCCAGCAAAGGTGAAGCACTTGGTCTTATGAGCGAGCAGCTGATGGGACCGGTCGTTATCGTTGTTATTATTACGACAATTGTTGCACCGATTCTTTTGAAACCGGTGTTCCACGATAAAAAAGAGATAAAAGAGAAGGTTTAATTTTTACTTTGGGGGAAGCAAAAACTAGGAGGAAAGAAGATGGTAGCACAGGGCTTGGCTGTAGCCATTTTTGTCGCTATGTTTGTTCTGATTGTGATGGACAAATTCGGCAGACAGTATATTACGCTTGGCTGTGGCGCACTTACCCTGATTGGGGTGTTTGGCATTTGCATGAGAAGTGTAAATGCAATATGGGAAATTATTAATCTGCGAAGCATTTTTACACCGGACTTTTGGTATCAGAGTTCAGGGGCTGCGGAATCCGGGATTGGAATTAACTGGGAAACCGTTATTTTCATTGCCTGTATGATGATTATGGTGGAAGGCATGGCGAGAGTTGGTTTCTTTGACTGGCTCTGTATGAGAATCGCAAAAATGGTTCATTTTAACACCATTCCGATTTTCATTACATTCATGATTATGTCCGCAGTTCTTGCTATGTTTATCGACAGTATTACGGTAATTTTATTTTTGGCGGCTGTGACAATTGAATTGTCATCGCTTTTGAAATTCAATCCGGTGCCGATGATTATGGCAGAAATTTTCTGTGCAAATCTAGGCGGCTCGGCAACTATGTGTGGAGATCCTCCGAATATTATTATCGGAACGGCGCTTCATTACAGTTTTGCGGATTTTGTGTCGAATACCGGTTTGATTGCCGGTATTTCCCTGATTGTAATTGTGGTTTACTTTTACTTTGTTTTCCGCAAGGATTTGAAAGTAAAAACAGGAAAAATTGAAGTTACGGAAGCGGATTTAGACCCTTCAAAAGCCATTCATGATAAGAAAGGTTTTGTAATCAGCACCGTTATCTTTTTGTTTGCGGTTGTCCTTTTAGTGACGCATGCGCAGACGAAACTTACGGTTGCATTTATTGGTGTTTTGATTGCGGTTCTTACGCTTTTGGCAGCGGGAAAACATGCGCTTACCATCTTGAAAAAAGTGGACTATGAGACCATTTTATTCTTTATTGGTTTGTTTGTTGTCGTTGGAGGACTGGAAGAAACCGGTGTTTTGGAATTGATTGCCGATGCGATTAAAACAATCAGCGGTGGAAATAGTTTCTTAATGATTGGAATTATTATCTGGCTGTCAGCGGTAGCAAGTGCCCTTGTGGATAATATTCCGTTTGCGGCAACGATGGTTCCGGTAATTAAGAGTTTAGGCGCCGGCGGCCCGGCTGGATTTTTGCCGGTTCTTGCCTGGGGACTCTCGATGGGAACGGATATTGGCGGTAGTGCTACACCGATTGGCGCTTCGGCAAATGTGGTAGGTATTTCCGTGGCGGAAAAAGAAGGTCATAGAATTGGCTGGGGAAAATACTGTAAAGCGGCAGTACCGGCGACGTTGATTGTTGTATTGATTTCAATGATTGTCATTTTTATTCGATATGGCGATTTGTTGATGATGTAGAAAAGAAATCCCTCTCGTTTTGTGATGAGATATGTTCACGAGACGAGGGGGATTTTTTGCGTACATGAGAAGAAAATTTAAAAGATTTACTTTACAAAAATAAAAAGCTGCGCTATAATAGAACAAATGTTCGATATAGAAGGAGGCGCAGGTATGGCAGTGACACAAGAGATATTTGAAAAGTTAGAAATTTTGACAGATGCGGCAAAGTACGATGTTGCCTGCACATCGAGCGGAAGCAGCCGGAAAGGGAGACAGGGGATGATGGGAAATACCGTAGCCGGGGGAATCTGCCATTGTTTTGCGGCAGATGGCAGGTGTATTTCTCTTTTGAAGATTTTACAGACCAATGAGTGTGTGTATGATTGTAAATATTGTCAGAACCGCATGTCCAATGATGTGAAACGCGCCGGTTTTACACCGGAGGAAATTGCGGAACTTACGATTTCCTTTTACCGCCGCAATTATATTGAGGGATTGTTTTTAAGTTCCGGCATTCAGAAGAATCCGGATTATACGATGGAACAGATGTACCAGACGATTTATCTGCTCCGCACGAAGTATAAATTTAATGGATATATTCATGTCAAAGCGATTCCGGGAGCGGATCCGCTTTTGATTGAGAAGACCGGGTGGCTTGCTGACCGCATGAGTGCAAATATGGAACTGCCGACGGCGAAGGGGCTTGATTTGCTGGCACCGCAGAAGAGCCGGAAGAAAATTTTGACACCAATGCGTCAGATACAGATTGGCAGAAGCGAGAGTCTTTTACTGCAGGATGCGAGAATTGAAAAAAGACGACGTCTTTCTCTGTATCAGTCGGAAAGCCAGACTGTGTTGCCGGCGATTTCCGGTGGGACTTTGCAGGAGTTTCATCAGGATGGAAGGTTTGTGCCGGCGGGGCAGAGTACGCAGATGATTATCGGGGCTACAAAGGAGACGGATTACGAAATTGTTCACATGGCACAGGCACTGTATCAGCAGTTTGATTTAAAGCGTGTATTCTATTCGGCATTTGTGAATACGACAGGGGATTTCCTTTTACCGGATACAAAAGAACGGGGACCGGAGCTTCTGCGTGAACACCGCCTGTATCAGGCAGATTTTCTCATGCGGTTTTATCAGTTTCGAGCGGATGAGATTATTACAAAAGAGAATCCGAATCTAAACGTCTCTGTAGATCCCAAATGTAACTGGGCGCTGTATCATTTGGATTCGTTTCCTGTTGAGGTGGAAAAGGCAGACTATCATACATTGTTACGTGTGCCGGGGATTGGCGTGAAATCGGCAAGGCGTATTATAATGGCACGAAGAAGAGGAACGCTCGATTTTAATGCGTTAAAGAAATTTGGTGTTGTATTAAAACGGGCGATGTATTTTATCACTTGTCACGGGCATATGATGATTCCAATCCGCTTAAACCGCACATTTATCCTTGCTAATCTGCTTGGATTAAAGGAACGTCTTCCAAAGGAAATTGAGGCGCAGGGAACCGGAAGACAGATGATGTTAGAGGATGTGATGCAGGGATGGTAAGACATATTTATTTGTGTGAAAACAGTGCAGAAGGAATTTTTTCGGCGATATACCGTGCCTATGAGGAGGGACATCCGCATGAGCATAACGAAGTTGTGATTGATACCCAGGGGCGGAATATGGAGCTTTTTTGCGAGTATCACACAGTTGTGACAAATTTTGAGCATGCGGTGAAAGTAGCGCGCACCATCCGTCGCAAGATTTCAGAGGAGGCATATGATTTTGTTCATCGCTGCTGCGGCTCTTATGAGGTGCAGAAGGCGGATGCTATTTACCGGTTTGTGCAGGAAGGACTTCGGATGGGAAGGACTGTCATGAGCCATCTTACAACCCCTTATATGCAGACCTTATTTGCGATTGAGCGGAATTTTACAAATGAATCACATTTTTTTATTGAAATACTTCGTTTTGAGGAATTGGAAAATGGCACATTATTTGGTAGAATAAATCCTAAGAGTGAAGTTCTGCCATATTTAGCCGGCCACTTTGCGGATCGCTTTGCCGGTGAGCAGTGGGTGATTGCAGATACCGTGCACCGTACGGTGCTGCTTCATAAAGCAAATTACAAAACGGTGTATTTATCCATGGATGAAGTAGATATGGATGAACTTGCTCTGACTTATTCCGAGGACGAAAAGCAGCTTCAGAAATTATGGAAATTGTTTGTTGACACAATAGCGATTAAAGAGCGTGTAAATCCAAAATTGCAGAGACAAATGCTGCCACTTCGTTTTCGTAAATATATGAAGGAGTTTAGCGAAACAGAATGAAGCAGTTTTATTTTGCTCCCTTAGAGGGCATTACAACGTATATTTATCGAAACTTACATCACCAGAAATTTGGCAGTATGGATAAATATTTTACACCTTTTGTGTCCCCGACTTCGAATCATGATTTTAAGAGCCGGGCAAAAAAGGATGTGATACCGGAGCATAATCAGGGGGTACCGGTTGTGCCTCAGATTCTCAGCAACCGCAGTGACGAGTTTGATTATACAGCCAGCCGTCTGATTGAATATGGATATGATGAAATTAATTTGAATTTAGGTTGTCCGTCAGGGACGGTTGTGTCGAAGGGGAGAGGTTCCGGATTTCTGGCGAAACCGGAGGAACTGGACCGCTTTTTAGATGATATTTTTTCACAGTGTGAGGTGCCGATTTCCATCAAGACGAGATTGGGCAGATATTCACCGGATGAGTTTCCGGAACTTCTAGAGATTTATAACCGGTATCCGATTCGGGAATTAACTATTCATCCGAGAATTCGGGATGACTATTATAAAAATACACCGAACCTTGATATGTTTGAATATGCAGTGGAACACAGTAAGAATCCGCTCTGCTATAATGGGGATATCACAACGGTAGAGGAATATGAACGTTTTTGTGAGCGTTTTCCGACAATTGAGGCAATTATGATTGGACGAGGGCTCATTGCAAATCCGGGGCTTGTCCGTGAAATTCAGACCGGGGAGAAGATGCAGAAAGAAGAATTGCACGTATTTTTGCGAGAATTGAAAGTGGCTTATCAGGCGTGTATGCCGGATCAGCCGGTGTTATTTAAGATGAAAGAAATCTGGTCTTATCTCGTAAACTGGTACCCAAACGGGAAAAAAGTATGGAAAAAGGTAAGAAAAGCAAATCGGTTAATAGAATATGATAAACTCATGCTTATGCTGGAATCAGGAAACGAGGTGTAAGGAATGCGGGAACAAAAAATTAACCGCCGTGAAATTTTAAAAACGTTAGTTATGTTGTCAATTCCTACCATCTTAGAGGAAATTTTATCGACGTTATTGCAGTATGTGGATACGGCGATGGTTGGACATCTGGGAGAAAAAGCGACAGCATCCGTTAGTGTTACAACAACGGTGACATGGCTTGTGAACAGTATTCCGGCGGCGCTTGGCGTGGCGGTGTTATCAATGACAGCAAAGGCACTGGGGAGCGGCGACAGAGAGTATTTGCAGAAAATCGCAAAGCAGATTTTAATTTTAGTTTTTGCGTGTGGACTTTTTGCCGGCGGAATTTCCGTTATCCTAAGTCCATACATTCCGATTTGGATGGGGGCGGAGCCATCTATTTGGCAGGATGCTTCCGATTATTTCCTGATTGTCAGTCTTCCGATGATTTTCCGCTCGGCAACGATGATTATGGGCGCTGCGATTCGGGGAACAAAAGATACAAAAACGCCGATGTTAATCAATCTGGGAGCCAACGGAACCAATATCCTTTTTAACATTGTCTTTATTTATGGAATGGGTTTGGGCGTCAGAGGAGCGGCAATTGCGTCCGCAATATCCTATACGGCAGCCGGATTGCTGATGTTTGCTGCGTACCGAAGAAACGAATATCTCCACTGGAAGTGGGAACATTTTGCTGTGGATGGCAAAGTAATGAAAGAGTGTATGCGAATTGGTTTGCCGGTCCTTTTTAGCAGTATTGCGTCCTGTTTTGGTTATGTTGTGTTTGCAGGTCTTGTTTCAGGAATGGGAACAACCATCTTTGCTGCCCACTCGATTGCCGTTACCGCTGAAACTATTTTTTATATTTCCGGTTACGGACTCCGAACGGCAACCTCTACCCTGATAGGCATTTCTCTTGGTGAGGAAGACGAGAAGCAAATGGAAGCTGTTGCGTCGGTGAGTGTAAAATTGACGATGATACTAATGTGTGTCAGCGGTGTTGTCTTGTATTTTGTGGCAAGACCATTGATGGGACTTCTCACCGAGAGCAGCCGGGTGGCTGAGATTGGTGCCGGCATGCTGCGCATTGTTGCGTTCTCCGAGCCATTTTATGGATTGATGATTGTCACCGAAGGAATCTTTTATGGGCTTGGAAAAACAAAGTACGCTTTTTATGTAGAAACCTTCTGCATGTGGGGAATCCGTATTTTGTTTACCTTTTTCTGCGTCAAAATCTGGCACTTTGGTCTTGAAACTGTGTGGTATTGCATGATAGCGGATAATGTATGTAAGGCAGTGCTGTTTTCTGTTCCGCTCGTTGTTAAGAGGAGGAGAAGTTGTTTGACAAAACTTGGATGAATGATCTTTAGTAAATTGGATACTCTTATTTTGGAATATGTTTTAAGGGAAAATGCACATAATTTGATTGACTTTCCCTTAAAATATGCTAATATTTAAGGGGAAAGGAGTGCATTTAAGGGAATGAGAGAGTTTAATTATAGTAAAATAAAAGAGCAGAAATGGGATTCTGATGTGCTGAGACTTATTGCTGCCATATATAAATATTCGGGTAAGCAGGAATTGTATTTAAAACAAAGACCAGACGAATTGGGCAAACTTGTAGAAATTGCAAAGATTCAGAGTACTCAAAGTTCCAATGCAATTGAGGGGATTGTGACAACAAATACAAGAATCAAGCAGCTGGTTGAAGAAAAAACAACTCCGAAGAACAGAGATGAAGAGGAAATTGCAGGATATAGAGATGTATTAAACATTATTCATGAAAGTTTTGATGTGATTCCGATAACAAAGAATTATATTCTTCAACTTCATAAAATACTTTACAGTCATATGAATAATCCAATTGCCGGACAAACGAAGACGGTACAGAATTATATCAGTGCAACATATCCGGACGGTCATACAGAGGTATTATTTACACCATTGACACCATATGAAACACCAGAGGCACTTGAAAGAATCTGCGAGGAATACAATAGAGTCATTGGTAATTTAGAGGTTGAACCACTGCTTGCTATTCCTGTTTTTATACATGACTTTCTTTGCATTCATCCTTTTAATGATGGCAATGGACGGATGAGCAGATTACTTACAACGCTTCTTTTATATCAAAGTGGATTTTACGTAGGCAAGTATATTTCGCTTGAGGCTAAAATTGCGAAGAATAAGGATTTATATTATGAAGCGTTAGGACAGAGTCAAGATGGCTGGCATGAAGCGAAAGAGGATGTTGTTCCTTTTATAAAATACCTTTTGGGAACAGTACTTGCTGCTTATAAGGAATTTGAAGATCGTTTTGCGATAATTGGTGTGAAACGGCCGGCAATAGAGATGGTGCGTAAGGCTACCGAAAATAAAATAGGAAAATTTTCAAAACAAGATATCAGAGAACTTTGTCCATCACTTAGTATCAGTTCGATAGAAAATTCATTGAGAACGCTTGTAAAAGAAGGCGATTTGATGCGAGGTGGTTCTGGAAAAGCTACTTACTATGTAAGATTAAAATAGTTTAAGAGTAAAAAGGTTGCATACGGCACTTACTCGCATTGGAAGAGCTATATTATAAGAAATATTTGATGCTATTTTTTTGCTTCCAGTAATTCCGTAGAAAAACTTTGTGACTCGTGGGTACAAACACGTGGGTATGAGGCTTGCGTATTTTGCATGCCCATACCCTTACGCGTTTGTTAAGCGAAAGTGCCCACGAGACGCAAAGTTTTTCTACGGAATTACGGAAAACAAAAAACATTTTGCATCATTTGACAAACAACCTTCCTTTCCGCTACAATAGTAAAGGCAATGAAAGAGAGGAATGACAGATGAGAACGGCATTAACGATAGCAGGAAGTGATTGTAGTGGGGGAGCCGGAATACAGGCAGATTTAAAGACGATGATGGCGAATGGTGTTTATGCCATGAGTGTCATTACCGCATTAACAGCGCAGAACACGATGGGCGTAAGCGGTATTATGGAAGTAACACCTGAATTCTTAAAAAAGCAGCTGGACGCAGTGTTTACTGACATAACACCGGATGCTGTGAAAATCGGCATGGTGGCTTCTGCGGAGTTAATTCATGTGATTGCGGAAAGATTGTCTTTTTATAAGCCAAAGTTTATTGTAGTCGACCCGGTTATGGTTTCCACCAGTGGTTCAAGGCTGATTGAAGAGGACGCCGTCGCGGCACTGCAAAGTGAACTTTTGCCGATGGCAGATGTGATGACACCAAATATTCCGGAAACGGAAGTGCTTACCGGAACCAAGATTGATTCCAAAGAAAAAATGGAACAGGCGGCGCAGGCACTTTATAACAAATATGAAACAGCAGTTTTGTGCAAAGGCGGTCACAGCATTGAGGATGCAAACGATTACCTCTATGCGGCGGATGGCGGAATTTGGCTTGAGAGTAAGCGTATTGACAATCAAAATACGCATGGAACCGGCTGTACACTTTCCAGTGCGATTGCCTCTTATCTGGCGCAGGATTGTGAACTAACGGATGCTGTTATAAAAGCCAAAGAATATATATCAGGCGCATTGGCGGATGGAATGGATTTAGGACTGGGAAGTGGTCCGCTCAATCATGCATTCCGCTTTAACCCAAGTAAAAATTGAAAGGAGTACATAGATATGTTATCAGAAAAAATGGTACAGTTAGGAACAAATCGCTCGGTAATCCGTGATTTGTTTGAGTATGGAAATAAGAGAAAGGCAGAAATCGGAGCAGAAAATGTATTTGATTTCAGTATTGGAAATCCGAGTGTTCCGGCACCGGAATGTGTAAAAGAAGCAGCGATTGACTTGCTTACAAACGGAGACCCGGTTGCCTTGCATGGTTATACATCGGCACAGGGAGACGCAGCACTTCGTGAAAAACTGGCTTCCTATGTAAATGAGCAGCATGGCACAAATCTTACGGCGGACAATTTTTATGTTACCGTTGGAGCAGCCGCATCGCTCACCATTTCATTAAAAGCACTGGCAGAACCGGAAGATGAGTTTATTACTTTTGCTCCATTTTTCCCGGAATACCGTGTGTTTGTTGAAATGACAGGCTCAAAACTGGTTGTTGTGCCAAGCAGAAAAGAAGATTTTCAGATTGATACCAAATTGTTGGAAGATGCAATTACAGAGCATACAAAGGGAATTATTTTAAACTCGCCAAACAATCCATCCGGCGTTGTTCTTACCGAGGAGTGCATCAAAGAAGTTTGTGCCGTATTGGAAAAGAAACAGAAAGAATATGGAAAAGAAATCTTTTTAATTGCGGATGAACCATATCGTGAGCTGGTTTATTCGGATGTAAAAGTTCCATATCTTATGAATTACTATGACAACACAATTGTCTGCTATTCGTACAGCAAATCGCTTTCCTTACCGGGTGAAAGAATCGGTTATATTGCGGTTTCGGATAAAGCAAAAGACTGGAAACAGATTTATGCTGCAGTTTGCGGTGCAGGCCGTGCCCTTGGATTTGTGTGTGCGCCAAGTTTGTTCCAGAAAATTATTGCACGATGCATTGGACAAACATCGGATATCTCGATTTACGAAAAGAATAGAGACATCTTGTACCGTGCCTTGACAGAATATGGATACCGCTGTATTAAACCGGATGGAGCCTTCTATCTTTTTGTTGAAGCACTCGAAAAGGATGCCAATGCATTTTCTGAGCGTGCAAAAGAGCATGAACTGTTGTTAGTTCCTGCAGACAGCTTTGGAACACCAGGCTTTGTTCGTATTTCTTACTGTGTAAGCACTGAGCAGATTGAAAAAGCACTGCCGGCATTTAAGGCACTTGCAGAAAGTTACCGGTAATAAAAAATAGCTAACTGGGTGCGGTCGCGTAATTCCAATTTTTCCAAAATGGAACTGAGGTAATTGCGGACCGTGCCTTCACTTAAGTAGAGGGTCTCAGCAATTTCTTTATTGTTGAGACCATTTGCTACTTGTTCAATAATGGCATATTCTTTTTCTGTGATGCCGTACTTGGCAAAGTCTCTCTGCGCCGTTGTCTTATTAATTAAATCCGGAATTTTATCCGTGATTTCTTCGCCAAATACCGTCTGACCTTTCTGAACCGCCTGAAGGGCAGGAAGAATACTTTCAAAATTCTGTTTCAGTAGATATCCTTTTGCACCCATGCGGAGTGCCCGCACAATATATTCATCATCCGAAAACGTAGTGAGAAATAAAATTTTGGCATCCGGATAAGTTTCAAGAATCTGTTTTCCGGCAGTCAGTCCGCTCATTCCATCCATTCGGATATCCATTAAAAGAATATCCGGTTTGAATTCCGGATAAAGAGAAAGAGCCTCCTCCCCACAGTTTCCGATGGCACAGACATTAACCTCGCCTGAGGCTTCCAAAATGGTCTTTAAGGATAAAGAAACTAATTTGTCGTCATCTACAATGATAATGTTCATAACTACCTCCGTATGATAATTGTTATTTTAAATCCATTTTCTGTACCAAACCGTATTACGCCATTTAAGGCACGAACCCGTTCTTCCATATTGCTCAGTCCGATTCCGCGGGAATCCGCTGTGGAAATTTTGGTGCCGTTGTCGGCAATCGAGAGCAGGTAAAATCCGGGATGCTTACAGACCCGGATGGAAGCATTTTTGGCGTTGCTGTGTTTTTGAATATTATTTACCGCCTCTTTTACAATCGCAATAAAGGCATATTTAATCGGATTTGGGAGTGTCCCTTCTACGTCATATTCCAAGGATATTTTTGTTGTGTTTACCCCATCGATAATTTCATGAAGGGTACTTTCCAAGTCAATGGCGTCGTCGTGTAAATCGTGGACGCTTGTGCGAACATTTGTCATAGCGGTATTTAATGTATTTTGCAGCTCAGTCAATGGTTCATCTAAAGCATCATCACCGGCAATGACTTTCAGTGCCCCGACCTGCAGGAGAGAACGCGTCAGCATATGGCCGACGTTGTCGTGGATTTCTCTGGCAATGCGGTTTCTTTCCGAGAGCGTGGCGGCGTGTATATCCGCATTCTGCTTTTCAATCAATGCCTGATTCCGTTCGTGCATCATAATGGCATGCTCTTTGCTGGTGTCTAGAATATGGTGCAGTTTTTCTTTGTAATCCGAAATTCTGCCAAAAGTATACGATAAAATTGCTGACAGCATCATAAGCAGAACGAGAACAAAAGCAGAGGATAAAAAGGCAGGGCAAAACCGTATCAAACCAATTCCTGCCGGTATCAGTAAAAAATAATCTTTAGCCTGAATGATATCATAAATAAAGACAGGCAGATAAAAACCAAAAGCAGGAAAACAAAGCGTTAGCAGGCAGACAAGACTGGTTAGGAAAAGAATTCCTCCTTTTGAACCCTCCCAATAGGAAAAAAGGCATCCGATGATAAAGGCGCATAACAAAAAAAGAATGCTTGTTTGTGTGATTTTCTGACTATTTATAAAAAAACAGCCACAAAGCAGAAAAAGAACTGCCTTATTTCCCAAATGTACCATGC
>CAKRGF010000020.1 GCA_934322085.1 uncultured Eubacterium sp. | reverse complement strand
TTGTCTGCACATTTCTCAAAGAACTGTGTCCGAACACTTGACAGAGGATTTGACGCAAATGATTACTACAGATATTTCTTGAAGAATGATGAAAAATTTGTAATTCGGTCAAAAAAGAATCGCAATGTCATATATAACGGAAAAACGCAAAACATTATGGATGTTGCAGGTAATTACAAAGGGAATTATCGGATGGATTTTAAAGATAAACATGGCAAAAAAATAGAATGTAAAATCAGTTATATTCCTGTACGGTTATGTGAATTTCCAAACAAGACGCTGGTTCTTGTGGCGGTATATGGTTTCGGTGCGCAGCCAATGTTATTGCTTACAAATTTGGATTTGTCTGAAAAGAAAAAACTGTGTATGATTGCAACAAAAGTTTATCTGATGCGGTGGAGAATTGAGGAATATTTTAAGTTCAAAAAACAACAATTCGAATTAGAAGATTTACGGGTAATGTCTTTGCAATCAATCCGTAATTTAAATCTGTTTGCAACACTTGTCACCGGCTATATAGGTATAATGAGTTGCGAAAAAGATGATACAATTTTTATGCTGGAATTAAAGGAATGTTCCAAGCGTATTTTTGATGTACCAAAATTTATTTTTTATGGATTAGGTTATGCCATTGAGCGTGTCCTTGCCAGAACACACTCAGGCATAAAAGGATTCCTTTTGAAAAAGAGCAATCACAGCAACTGACACTGGTTGAATGCTTTGCTGGCTTGGGTTTCAAGTGATAGCGGTTTGAAAAATGGGGAAACTCAAACTGTTCTACTATTGACAATGATTTCTCTATATACTAATATGCAAGTGAATACTTGCATGTGGAGGCGGCTATGTACGATGAAACACAGAACAAAATAATTACAGCTACGATGAAATTAGTTATGGAACGGGGCTATTCGTCGACAACAACAAAGGATATTGCATTGATGGCAGGCGTTAATGAGTGTACCATTTTTCGTAAATTTAAAGGGAAAAAAGAGATTGTATTATCAGCAATGAAACTCCCTGAATGGAACCCAAGTTTGTCGGATAAATTGTTTGTTTCTTGTGGCGAGTTAGAAAAGGATTTGATTTCTTTTTCGGAAATATATATGCGAAAAGTTACACCGCAGATGGTTAAAGTATCGATAGGACTTCGTACTCCCGAGTTGTTTCCAGACACAGCAGATGGCATTTTGAAAGTGCCAAGGATCTTCAAGAAAGTACTAGAGAATTATTTTGAGATGATGAGAATAAAAGGGGAAATTTGGAGAAATGATTACGAGAATATGGCGATGACATTTCTATCTTTGAATTTTGGTTTTGTTTTTTTAGAGGCTTCGTTTGGAGAAAAAATTACGAAGTTGAAAAAAGAAGATTATATTAAAAATAGTGTTCAGATGTTTATAAAAGGAATCGAAAAAAAGTAGTGGCACGAAAGTGTCATTCTTTTTTAATACATATGCAAGTGAACACTTGCGAGGAGGGTGATTATATGCTTTATACAAAGTGGAAACCGGAATGTATTGTCAATATAGCTGTTATTGTGGAGGAATAAGAACGAAAGTATGTGAAAATGTATATCAGATAAAAATTGAATTTAATGTTACAAAAACGATAAAAAGATATGTATATTGTTATTTGATTATGGGTAAAAAATGTTATTTTATAGATGCGGGAGTTAATGGATGCAAGAAAAATTTAGAGGTCTGGCTGCAAAAGAAAGGACGAAAAATTCAGGAAGTAGAAGCCATTTTTCTTACACATGCACATCCGGATCATATAGGAGGTGCTGCCGAAATCAAAGAAGAGAGTAATTGCAAAATTTATTGTTCAGAAATCGAAAAAAAATGGGTAGAGGACATTGATCTTCAATTTAAAGAAAGACCGATTCCTAATTTTTATGAACTTGTAAATAAATCCGTTATTGTGGATAAGGTAGTAAAAGATAATGATAGACTTTCGCTGGAAAATGGGATAACATTGCGTGTCATCAAAGCGGCAGGACATTCGTTTGGGTCGGTGTCATATTTATGGGAGGAAAAAGGTGTCTTGTTTTCTGGAGATGCTATTCCGAATCTGAATGAGTTACCAATTCTAGTAGATAGAGAAAAAAGTCGACAAACGTTGGAACGATTTGGAAAAGAGAAAAATATTCATATTTGCTGCCCTGCATGGGATAGAGTTTATGCAGGAGCAGAAGTGAAAGAACAAATGAAAGCTAGTCAAAAATATTTGGAAAAATTGGAGACTTGTATACAGAAAGCAAAAAAAATATATGGAGATAATATGGAAAATGTTGCTGCCGCAGTGTGTCATGAACTTGGCTTTGACCTTGCCATGATTAATCCTTTATTTAAACGAAGTATTTAGTCATTTTATAACCATACTCATTCATATAAGCGGCAGAATAAAATAAGATTTTAACACAAAAAATATGGATATATACTGCCGATAATGGTATAATAGTAAATATCTTATTTTAAGAGGGTGATATGTATGAAATATATAAGTGTTGGTGATGCGGCAAAGAAATGGAACGTGTCAGAGCGAAGTGCGCGGGATTATTGTTTGAATGCAAGGATACCGGGAGTGATACGGGAAGGAAAAAGCTGGAAGATACCGGAAGATGCAAGAAAGCCTCAGAGAAAAAAGCGGGCAGGAAAAGTAGCAACAGATTTATTAACAAGATTAAAGCAGGAAAAGGACTCTGCGATTTCCGGCGGAATATATCATAAAGTGCAGATTGAATTAACGTATAATTCGAATCATATGGAAGGAAGCAGACTCACGCATGACCAAACAAGATATATTTTTGAAACAAATACAATTGGGGCTCAAAATGAATTACTAAATGTAGACGATATTGTTGAGACAGCAAATCACTTTCGGTGTGTTGACCAAGTAATCGAATTAGCAAATTATCCACTAAGTGAGGCGTTTATCAAGCAGTTACATTTGATTTTGAAATCAGGAACTTCGGACAGCCGTAAGTCATGGTTTGCTGTGGGTGAATATAAACGGGTTCCGAATGAAGTTGGAGGCGGTGAAACAACAAAACCGGAAGACGTTCACAAGGAAATGAGAAAACTGCTTCAACAGTATAATACGGAGAAAGAAAAGACATTAGAGGAGATTATAGAATTTCATTATCAATTTGAAAAAATCCATCCGTTTCAAGATGGAAATGGACGTGTAGGAAGATTGATACTGTTTAAAGAGTGTCTGCGAAATGGTATTGTTCCCTTTATTATAGAGGATGACATAAAGGAATTTTATTATCGCGGATTAAAAGAATGGAAATCGGAACGGGGATATTTGATAGGCACCTGCCTGACTGCTCAGGACCGATTTAAACAATACCTCAATTATTTCAATTTAATGTAAACTCCTTAACCAACTCACAAATTTTATGTTATAATAAATTCATTATAAATGTTGTGACGCAAACCACGAGAGGAGAAAGTGATGAGAGAAGAAACAGTAATACTTACGAATATGTGTATGGTTTATGATGATGCGGGAAATGTTTTGGTTCAGGACAAAGTGGACAAAAAATGGTCAGGACTTACATTTCCGGGCGGACATATTGAGAAGGGCGAATCGTTTGTGGATTCAGTTATTCGTGAAGTTTATGAGGAGACCGGACTCACGATAGAAAGGCCGAAAATCTGCGGCACAAAAGACTGGCTGCGGGATGATGGCTCAAGGTATCTCGTTGTTTTTTACAAGACGAATCAATTCAGCGGTGAACTGAAATCATCGTATGAAGGGGAAGTAAAGTGGATGCCGTTAGAAGAGATGAAAAAGGGAAAGCTTGCAAACGGAATGGGAGATATGCTTCGCGTATTTTTGGAAGAAGATATTAATGAATTTCATTACCGCAGAGAAGATGGTGTGTGGAAATATGAGCTGAAATAAATGGAGGTGTGAATGTGAAACAATGTATGGATTCCGATAATTTACATCGGAGAATTAAGAAAATTATTGGTCAGCTCAATGCGATTGACCGCATGATTGATGAAGATATTCCGTGCGAAGATATTTTGTCGCAGATGAACGCTGCGAAGTCAGCGATTCACCGGCAGTTATGAATTTTACAAAGGCAGATTCGATGGCTTCCTATGCGGTCGAGAATGACTTATCCATTCGCGGTCATGTGCTGACTTGGGATGCTGATATGTGTGACTGGTTCTTCCGTGAGGGGTACAAGACGGATGGTGCTTATGTTAGTGCAGATGTTATGAAAAAACGTCTGAAAATGTACATTGATGAAGTGATGACGCATTTTGAACAGAAATATCCGGGTGTGATTTACTGCTGGGATGTTGTTAATGAAGCGGTTGCCGATAATGCAGGTGAATTTGCTGATGGCGATGTGCGCCATGTACGGCAGGTTCGCGGCAGTAAGACGAATCTTTTTTATGATCATCTTGGAAGTGACTATGTGGAATTGGCGTTCCAGTATGCATATGAGACGAGAGCAAAATTGCAGGCGGCAAATAGCAAGACAAACATTAAACTGTTTTACAATGACTACAACACATTTATGACTTACGGGTCAAATAAGAGAGATGCCATTATTCAGCTGGTAAAGAGCATTAACAGTTTTGCATCGGATGGAAATGGCGGTTACGTGAAACTCTGCGATGGCATTGGAATGCAGAGTTATATTGGTGGTTATGGAAAGCAGAGTGGATGCATGAATGAAAGCGACATTATGGCAGTAAAAAATGCGATTGAGAAATTTGCAGAAAATGATGTTGAAATTCATGTAACGGAGCTTGCTGTGCGCAATTACGATAATAATGCAGAGCCTGAGCATGCAGCCTTTTACAAGAAACTCATGCAGACATATGTGGATATCAATAAGGCGGCACAGGCTGCAGGAAAGACTGGACCGATTACGAGCCTTTCCATTTGGGGCTTGTTTGACGCACCATATTTGTCCACAGCGGATTATAGTTATAAAATGAACGGACCATACTGTGGTTTGTTTACTGAATTGTATCAGCCGAAACAATCTTTTAAGGAAGTTTATGAGGTATTAGCGGCGGAGTAAAAGGGAAAATTAGCAGAAAACAAAAAAGTGCCGGAGCATCGCAGTGGAATTTCCGGCACTTTTTTTCTTTATTATTTTGCAGCGATTACGTGAACTTTAATCTTAGCATTTACACCATTTTGGGCAACGGCATAAATGGTTGCTTTCCCTGCTTTTTTTGCTTTGATTTTACCTTTCTTGGATACAGTCAATACAGAGGAATCGCTCACAAGATAGCGGATTTTTCTAATGTGCCAGCGGGTCTTTTTCCCCTTTGGCACAAGTACTCGTGCACGTATTTTCTTTTCGTTTCCAACTTTTAAGCGCAGTATCTTACCACTGCGGATTTTTACACGCGAAGGGTTTGTGTAAGTTTTACTTCCCTTTGTCAGTGAGTGTAATTCCAGTGATTTACAAATTGCTGTCTTTTTTTTGCCGACGATGCGGTAAGCTATGATACGATATTTGTACCACATATTTTTTTCACAATTTTTGTGAGTATAAGACGTTATTAACCGGTTTTTAATATCGGCAATCTTTTTTACTTTTCGCTCTTTTCCATTATTGCTGCAGGTAGAGGCATAAATGAAATAACCGTCAGCTTTTTTTATTGGATTCCATGACAGCTGGTTGCTAGTTTCGTTTGCTATTACCGGCTGAATCAGTTTTTTGCGTACAGAAACTTTAACCGATTTTTTTACTGGTGCAGCTGTCGGGATGACATTTGGTCCTTGGGTTGGAGCAACAGGTGTTGCAGCAGGTGTCATCGTAGGTGTCGGTAATATTGTCGGTATTGGTTTTGGAGACGGCGTTGGAGCGATAGTCGGTGTTACGGTTGGCGTGGCGGTAGGTGCCATCGTTGGCGTGGCGGTAGGTGCCATCGTTGGCGTGGCTGTCGGTGTTGCCGTTGGTGTTGCCGTTGGTGTCGGGCTTGCAGATGGCGTTGGAACAGCAGTAGGTACCATCGTTGGTATAGCAGTTGGCCTTACCGTCGGAATTGGAGTTGGACTCGGTGACGGTGACGGCGTCTGTCCCACCTCGGTTGGTTCCGGCAGAGGTCTGTATTTATCGTAATAAACTTTAAGTATCGTGGCATTGTTTGGCTTAACAATTCCAAATGTAGTAGTATCATCTCCACCCTGCATATATCCATCGGGCTCCTTAATTTCTGCATAAACGGTCTTCCCAATGTAGGTAAGGGGACTTACGTATTCGTTCAGCAGTTTATAGTTACCATCTTCTGTTTCCTGATAGTAGAGTACCTTATAGGTTGTTTTCTCCGGTTCATAATACAAATTCATTTGGTAATGTGTATCCGCGTTTTCGAGTGTGACGGAGGAATCCTGCGGTGTGATCGTGCTTATGTGATAATAATCATTACTATATTTTGTCGCATAGCTGGCATCTGCGTCAGCTACAGTGACAGTGTCGCCAACGGTACCTGTCATAACATCGGAAGATTCTGCTTTTTCATAACATTCTGTGTCCGGATTAAACTTCCAGTAATTGATTCGATAAGATGCCTCTTCGTCAATTGGTTTATAATCATTGGTAAACTGGAAGGCGTGCAAAGTTGTATTCGCCTTGGAAAAGTTTAGCGATGATGCAAAACCAACGGCAACCGTTTTGTTGTCAAAACGGGAGTGAAGGTCAATTTCTTTTTCTATCTGCGGTTTGGAAGGTCTCTTCGCATTGGCAAAATCGCCATTGGCATAGCGGACATACATTTTTTCGCCATCATAGTCAATCCATACGGTAAAAAGCCTGTCATTTACCCCTGCGTCCGCAAAACGGGTGGCACAGGTGGAAGAATCGCTGACTTCAATACTCTTTTTCGAGGTATCCTGATAGGCAGCCTCTAACTTATCTGTGTCATCTAAAACGCCACCTGCACAGGCATCAAAATAAGCAAGGTTTTCGTACGCCGTATAGGTTTTTCCATCTTGGTTTTTTTCCACCGTTTTCATCGGGTCAAGACCGTTTAGATAGTAAATGGCATCGTGACGGGCATGGTCGCTGTTTAGCGTGATGCCGATATGGTCAAAGCGCTCGGCATACTTGTAATTGCGGTAAACGGTGTACTCTCTGCCGTCCGTGCCTTCAAATGGATTCTCTTTGTTTTCGTAGTCGTTTTTCCCTGTATAGGTTTGGTCTTTGTGAAAGTATAATTGATTATCATAATCCCAGCTTGCATAGTAATACATGCGGTTTACATCATATCCAAGGCCTGTATGTTTCATGTCGCAATAAGAACCATTATACTGGGAATCCATTTCGACCATGAGGCTTTTTTCGTTATTTTGCATGCCGAATGTATAGGTGTTTCCACCATGATCCATGTCCGAAAGATAATCCGTTTGATACAGAAGAAAGGCAAGGCCATCGCCACCGACCTCTCTGGCGAATTCTTTACCCCCTGCCTGTTCGGTGTTGACACAGGCATCCGGAAGTGAAAAGGTAAATTTTGTGGAAAACTGCGATTTGCCATTTAGTGGAACCAGTTGATTTAACATAGCGCGTGTGGAACGGTAGTCAGTAAAACTATTATCCGGATCTTCCTCAGCTTTGGATTCAGGTGCAGTATACGGTTTTACTAAATCAAACAGACGGATTACATTTTCCGGAGTTTCCTTTTTTGAATATGGATTTTTTCGTATGCCGAAAGTATCATTACTGGGCGGACCAGTCATAGTTGCATCTTTACCCTGTCTTCTTTGAGAGGCAAGCATCCAGGATTCTTCCTTAAATTCCTCTCCGGTACCCTCGCCCTCGGCAAAAGTCATTACGGCAGGCTCTGCTGCCGCCGCTTTTTTTGTCTGGTTTAATGATGATGTTACCGGTACATTTGCCAAGGGGAGTACCAGCCCCAGAAGAAGAGACGTAATCAAAAGTCTCTTGTGAAATTCTTTCCTTGTCATAATATCCCTCATTTCCTTTTTGTGTTTGCCTCATGAAATGTAAAATCATATTTCATTGCCAGAGCCATAAATAATTTGTCCATGACCTGGCTGGTGATTTCACGGATGTTTAATTTCCCAATATAAGCGATGGTTTCACGCTGTATGTCATCCGGTACATGATATGCGCCAAGCGTTACTATTAGAAACCGCTCAAGCTTTTTTTCCAGAGTAAAATACATATCACATTTTTTTGCAATATAGGCGCGCATACATCCGGCTGTCCCAATTTCCATTTCGTAAAAATCGCTTTCCTGAAAGTCTTTATTATACTGCTGGAAAATCATCGCAATTTTTTTTGCTGTATGCTTGTGAATATAATCCATCAATGCCGGTTGTGTGTAGGCTTCCATGTAAATGTCGCGGAGATGTTCATTCATCTCGGTAAGCGTCAACTGAATACAGGTTTCAACGGCGTAGAGAAGCACCGGATTTTTCCCGGTTCCGATAATATTTTCTGCTACACCAAACTGATTTTCAAACATAAATTCCGTAAGCTCTGCCAAGACGCCATCTTTCGTGTGAAAAATGGAGTGAAAACTGCTGCCGGATACGCCTGCCTCATGAAGAATTTCCGTCATCGTCGTCTCGTGATATCCCTTTTCTATAAACAAACGGACGCAGGATGACAAAATTTTCTGCTTCGTTTCTTCACTGTCGTATTTTCTTGCCATGTAGTCTGCATTCCTCCTTTCTTTTTTGTTTTATATAAAATCCTTTAGTGTGCCTCGAAACAATATTGGATTATAATTTGGGTTGCGACTCAATTATAACATGAGAGAAATTATTGTGTCAATGAAAGAATTGTCTATGGACAGAATTTGCCGGAAATCTTATAATGAAAGGGATTTATATACGATAAGGGGAAAAGGTATGACATTACAACAGTTAAAATATCTGGTGACAGTTTCAGAGTGTGGGAGCATTTCGGAGGCGGCGCAGAAACTTTTTATTTCGCAGCCAAGTCTTAGTGCGGCAATTCAAAATTTGGAAAAGGAAATGGGCGTGACTGCTTTTTCACGCTCCAGCAAAGGTGTTGTGATAACAAGAGAGGGTGAGGAACTGCTTGCCTATTCACGGATGCTTTTGGAGCAGGCGGATATTATGCAGGAGCATTTTGGCAAGGACAAAAACCGGACGCCGAAATTTTCGGTGTCGTGCCAGCATTATTCCTTTGCGGTCAATGCGTTTGTGGATTTGGTGAAACAGTATGATGCCAGCCAGTACAATTTTATTTTGCGCGAGACACAGACCGGAGAGATTATTGATGACGTGGCGCAGGGGAAAAGTGAGGTTGGAATTTTATATTTGTCGGCGCACAACGAGGAAGTTCTGACGAAACTTGTGAAGAAAAACGGACTTGTATTTGAAGAATTGTTTGTGGCAGAACCGCACGTGTTTATTTGCCGTGAGCACCCGCTGGCAAATAAGAAAGAAATTACACTCGATGATTTGCAGCCATATCCGTATCTGGTATATGAGCAGGGCGAGCGGAACTCTTTTTATTTTGCTGAGGAATTTTTGAGTATGCTGGATTTTCCGAAAAATATTCAGGTGCGCGACCGTGCAACGCTGTTTAACCTTGTCATTGGGTTAAATGGTTTTACGGTTTGTTCCGGTGTCATCGACCAAAAGCTAAATGGTGAAAATATTATTGCAAAACCCCTTGTGTCGGATTGTAATATGCGGATTGGCATGATTCGAAAGAAAAATACGATGTTAAGCCGTTACGCTTTATATTATCAGGAGGCAATAAAAAATTACTTGGCTATAGTCTGAAACTATGGAAAGGGCATGATTATATGTATTTCACAAAAGAAATAAACAATGCTACACTATCCTCATCAAAAGAAAAACGAAACGGAGGATTTGAATATGACAGCATTGCAGGAGCCATTTCGATATGATTATGTAGGAAGTTTTTTGCGCCCGGAAAAAGTAAAGAAAGCGAAGGCGCTTTATGAGGATGGGAAAATTGAAAAAGAAGAATTAGACGAGACAATTAATGAAGCGATTCGTGAAGTAGTTGCCAAACAAAAGGACTTGGGATTTCATGTGATTACCGATGGTGAGTTTCGAAGAACTTACTGGCATTTGGATTTTATGTGGGGATTTGAGGGAGTTGCGCATGAATTAACCGGAGGCGGCGTGCAGTTTGCAGGCGAGCTCGCTTCTTTGGAAGATACTTATGTAGTTGGAAAAATTAAAGCGAAAGCACATCCATTTGTTGAATACTTTAAGTTTTTGAAAACTTTGGAAGATGAAAATACGGTTGCCAAATATACAATTCCGGCACCGGCACAGATGTTCCAGCAATTTATTGTTCCGCAGAATCTGGAATCAACAAGAAAATTTTATGCGACAGATGAAGAGCTGATTCATGATATTGGAGTGGCATATCAGGATGTCATCCGCCAGTTTTATGAGGCAGGCTGCCGCAACTTGCAGTTGGATGACTGTACATGGGGTGCCGTTGTGGGTGATGCAGCAAAACAGCGTTACAAAAGCCTTGGCATCGATTTAGAAGAAGTGAAACAGAATTTGCTAGCTGTGAATAATCTGGCATTGGAAGGAAAGCCGGAAGATATGGTAATTACTTCACATATCTGCCGCGGCAATTATCATTCAACATATTTCACCAGCGGTCCTTATGACAGTGTGGCTGATTATGTATTTGCCAAAGAAAATGTAGACGCTTTGTTCTTAGAGTATGACGACGAGCGTTCCGGCGGTTTTGCACCACTTGCTAAAGTTTCACCGGACAAAAAAGTGGTACTTGGACTGATTACAACGAAAACACCGGAGCTTGAAGATAAAAAAGAAGTCATTGAAAGAATTCATGAAGCAGCGAAATATATTCCACTTGACCGCTTGTACTTAAGCCCACAGTGCGGATTTGCTTCCTGTGAAATCGGTAACAAATTGACCGAGGAGCAGCAGTGGGCAAAATTGAAACTCGTAAAAGAGATTGCAGAAGAAGTGTGGGAGTAAATAAAACCATTGCAAAAAATGGCGCATTCGCGTGACAAACGCACAGGTATGACTAGGCAGCAAAATTTATGTCTCATACCTGTGCGTTTGTATCCATTTTTTTGCAATGGTTTTATTTTGCGATGGGGTAAAAGATTGGGGTGGTGAAAGGAGGAGAAGCCATGCAACGTTATTTTAGGAAATTGACTTAAAGAGTTGCAATTTTTCCTCGTTTTCCGCTTTGAACAAGTCGTTTCGCGACAAATTACATTGAAAAAACAACGTTTTAGCTACAATTTGCCATAGAACGTTGCATGGGAGCAAGAATGATTTCGTTATGTTGCAACTCTTTTGGGTGTTGGAGCAAAATAACGTTGCATTATGCAAGTTGCCACCCCTAAAATCCATTGCCCAACATTTGCGATAAAAGTGGCGACACAACTTTTCAGTTTTCCAGCAGTTACAAGACTCCCTTAGTGGTGAGGGCACTACAAACCTCGCAGAGGTTTGTCAAGCGGCAGCGGTGCACGAACCACTAAGGGAGTCTTGTAGCTGCGGAAACTAAAAATTAGTGTTCCCTCCTACTTGAAATAAATTCTCCATTCCCGATTCTTGTCCTATCCCTCTATTCGTTGTATAATAAAAGTCAGCGAACAAAGGAAAGAAGATGTGTAATTTACATGATACAGGAACTTGACGGGTTAAATATTGATGCCTACCATGAAATCGTGGAGTGCATAACAAGTGCATTAGATGCCAGAGACCCTTACACGGCAGGACACTCGGAGCGGGTTAGTGATTTGGCACAGATGATATGCGGCGAGATGGGGATTACCGGGGAATACCAAAACGATATTCATGTGGCGGCGCATTTACATGATATAGGAAAAATCGGAATCCCGGATGCCGTGTTAAATAAACCGGAGCGGCTGACGGATGAAGAATGGGAGATTATGAAAGAGCATCCGGCGATTGGAGCCGAGATTTTGAGCAAATCCAGTATGCTTTCAGGGCTGATTGATATTGTGCTTCATCACCATGAGCGGTTTGATGGAAAAGGATACCCGGATGGATTGAAAGGGGCAGAAATTTCGGTGGGAGCGCGAATTATTGCGATTTGCGATTCCATTGATGCGATGACTTCAACAAGACGTTACCGCAAGGCACTTGGATTTGATATCTGCTATGAGGAAATAGAAAAGAATTTAGGAAAAATGTATGACCCAGTAATCGGCAGATTTGTTTTGGATAATTGGGATAAAGTGATTGCTGTTTTGCAAAAGAAGGAGGACGAATAGAAGATGAAAAAATATGGTGGTATCGTATTGTTTGCAGCGGTATTTCTAATTGCTGCAATGGGATTTTATGCTGGTGATGCGAAGGCGGCTGAAAAAGACATTACCTTATATAATGGTTCGAGTGATGCCAATGATTGGGAGGATGGCGACATTTACCATGTGGGTGATTATGGTAAAATTGAATTGCAGATGGATTGGTACAGCATGGTTGAAATCGCGAGAAAAGAATTTCACTCATCAAATGGAAAGACTGCGACGGTGGACGCCGCTGGAAATTTCCGGATTGTCGGTGGAGGAAAGACGTTTATTACGGCAAGAGGCTGGGATGCCGCCGGAAATGAATGTTTCTCTGCTTCCTATGAGTTGTTTGCCGCTGGTGATATGTCAAAAACCAGATTGCAGACAACAACGGTCAAAATGTATCAGGTGGGCTGGAATTATGATGACGAAGGATTGAAAGTGCGGATTCCTCTTGTGAATGCACCGGATTTAACGTATTACACCATGTCCTACCGTGTGGCAGATTCGTCGGTGTGGCTTACCTGCCAGCTTGATTCCACAAAGAAGGAACTGATTATTCAGGGGGATTATACAGGCAAAACAACACTTACCGTAGATTTGAATGGGAAAATATTTACCATTACGGTGCAGATTATTGAGGTTAATATGTCGAAAAATTCAGCTGTTTTGTGCAAGAAAAATACCGTGCAATTAAAAGTCAAAGGATATAAGGGAAAACTTAGCTGGGGTACGACAAATAAAAAGGTAGTAAACGTTTCAAAAAGTGGAAAAGTCAAAGCAAAGAAAAATGGAAACGCGGTTGTCTATGCAAAAATTGGAAACCAGAAAGTAGGGTGTGCGGTTTCCGTTGTCACGAAAAAAAGACGTGCCGTCATTAACAAGGCAAAAAAGATTGCGAGAACCTGCAAATATAGTCAGGCAAAACGAATGAGTAACAAGTATTATGACTGCAGTTCTCTTGTCTGGAAGGCTTATCAAAAAGAAGGGAAATCATTTGGTAATAAAAATTATGCACCCGTTGCGGCTGATATCGCTAAGTGGTGTGCGTCACATAAAAGATGGGTGAAAGGCGGCGACAGCTATAAAAATATTTCAAAGATGAAACTTCGTCCTGGTGATTTGCTGTTTGGCACCGGAGCTAATAACGGCAGATATAAAGGGATTTATCATGTTGAAATGTTTGTCGGTTATTCCTGCTATGGTTTTCAGGGAAACAAACCGATTCTTACGACGAAGTGGGCTGCCAGAGGCGATGGCTATGGTGGCAGCAAATGGATTGGACGCCCGTAATTGTTTCGTGTGAGCGTCCATTGCGGTGGTAACTTACTGTTGTTTGGGATGAGAACTTACTGGGAGTTCTAACTCAATGACATATTCGCTTTCGCGGTTCGTCTCATAACTGTCGATGTGGCAAAGTTCCATCGGGTGGCCGGTGACGGTTAAGTGATGCTCTTTCGCATACGCATAGAGAGAAGGCATCAACTGTTTGGTCTGCTTCAAGGAGCCGTGGTAGTACAGACACAGATATTCGCCGGCAGGGAGAAATGTATCCGTCTTTGTTTTAGTGCTGTCGGTCAAAAAGAAAACATTTTCCGTGCGGTAGTAATCGGAGTCGGGATTTGATTTTTCTAAATCCAGCGTGTAACAGTCGCAGAAACCGATGGTGTTTAATTTAATCTGGTTCTTTTTCATATATTGAACCATTGTGTAGTCGACATAAGCGTCCGGCAGGTTTTCTGTGGAAATCATGGCAATCGGGCGCTTTTTGAATGTCTTTAATTGAATGGAAGTGTCCGATGATTCATTCTGAACGGCCTGCAAAGACTGAATCCGGCTGACAATCTGATCCTTTTTCTTTTGAAGCACTTCCATTTTTTCCTTTATAATAGAAAGCTCCGTATCTAACATTTCCATTGTGGTCGTTACATTTCTGTTCTTTAGGAATTCGCTAATCTGCTCTTTGTGAAAATCAAGTCCCAGCAGTTCACGAATCATCACCAAGGTCTGAAAATCATCCAGAGAATATTCCCGGTATCCGTTATTTTCATTTCGAGTCGGGCAGATTAATCCCTTTTTTTCATAATAACGAATTGAATCGACACTGATATTAAATAAATTTGATAATTCTCCGATGTGAAATGTGCTGTTTGCCATGGCGGTTCCTCCTAATATAAAGGTAGTGCCCCCTCACATGCGTTCGGCGGCAAGTCGTCGGAACCGATTTTAAGCAAGAACTTCGTTCTTGGCGGTTCCTCCTAAACTAAACGGCGCTATTTCATAGAAACAGCGCCGTTGCAAGTGCCTTTATTTTAGCAAAGATGAAAAAAAATGTCAAATTTTCAAAAAAAGCCCTTGACCCTAGTATGGTTCTAGGGTTTATACTTCCCGTAAAGAGTCAATGGTGACCGCGTTTGGTGCCAGTGGCTCTTTTGTTGTTTCTAAATCAATTTGAATTTTGGAAAGTGAGGATTACGGTATGGAAAAGAGAATTGAAAATCATCCGATTTTAGGGGAATCTCCAAAAGGAAAATTAGTGAAATTCTCATATGACGGAACAACGTTGGAAGGGTATGAGGGAGAGCCAATTGCAGCAGCTCTTCGCGTAGCAGGTGTGATGGCACATCGTTATACAGCAAAACGGCATGAACCACGAGGTGTCTTTTGTGCGATTGGACGCTGTACCGACTGCGTTATGGTAGTTGATGGAAAGCCAAATGTAAGAACCTGTATCACCCCGTTGAAAGAGGGAATGGTAGTAGAGACCCAGTATGGAGCAAGTGCAAAGGAGGAAGCGTAAATGAAAAGATATGATTTGATTGTAATTGGAGCAGGACCAGCCGGATTGTCCGCAGCAACCGAAGCAGCAAAACATGGATTGCATCCTCTGGTACTTGATGAAAATGAAAAACCGGGCGGACAGTTATTTAAGCAGATTCATAAGTTCTTTGGCTCAAAGGAGCACAAAGCAAAAATCCGCGGATTTAAAATAGGAGAAGAACTTCTCGCTGAGGCGGAAAAGTACGGCGTTGAAGTTATGTTAAATGCAACGGTAATCGGTTTGTATCCGGAAAAAGAAATTACGGTGCGAATCGGTGATGAAGTAAAACATATGAAAGGGGATGCCATCTTAGTGGCAACCGGAGCCAGTGAAAACATGGTAACGTTCCCAGGCTGGACGTTGCCTGGTGTAATCGGAGCAGGTGCAGCGCAGACGATGATGAACCTTCACCACATCAAAGCCGGAGAAAAGATTCTGATGCTTGGAACCGGTAACGTAGGATTGGTTGTCAGCTTCCAGTTGATGCAGGCAGGATGCGAAGTGGTTGCCCTCGTTGATGCGGCACCGAGAGTCGGCGGATACGGGGTACACGCTGCGAAAGTAGCAAGACTCGGGGTACCATTTTATCTGTCACACACCATCGTAAAAGCAGAAGGCGAAGATCGTGTAACGGGTGTTACGATTGCAGAGGTCGATAAAAACTTCCAGTTCATCGAAGGAACGGAAAAACATTTCGATGTGGACACCATTTGTATGGCAGTTGGTTTGTCACCGATGTCACAGTTACTCAAACAGGCAGGCTGCGAAATGAATGACACACCGGGCGGTTATGTACCGGTTTGTGATATTCTTGGCGCAACCAGTGTACCGGGTATTTACGCAGCAGGCGATGTATCCGGAATCGAGGAAGCAAGTTCAGCAATGATTGAAGGTCGTATTTCAGGAGCTGTCATTTCTGAGTATCTGGGCTACATGACAAAAGAAGAAAGAGAAGCCCGCGTAAGCGAATTGGAATCCGCACTGGAAGCCCTTCGTCAGGGAATGTTTGCTCCGAAAAACCGAGGCAAAAAAATTGAGAAAACCGAAGAGGGCATAGACATTTCCGAAAACCTTCTCGCAAAAGGTTATGTAGCGGACGATGAGATTGAACGGTATCCGGGTGTTACCCATGCAGTCGGTGTTCATCCGGTTATGGAGTGTACGCAGAACATTCCGTGTAACCCATGTCAGGATGCCTGTGCAAAAGGATGTATTTCCATCGGCGATAACATTACATCGCTGCCGGTTGTTGTGCCGGGTTCCAAATGTATCGGATGTGGTATGTGTGTAGCTTCCTGTTCCGGTCAGGCAATCTTCTTAGTTGATGAGGAAACGGAGCCTGGATTTGGTACCGTCACTCTTCCTTACGAATTTCTTCCGCTGCCGGAGGCAGGAGAAAAAGGAATTGCGCTCGGACGAGACGGACAGAAAGTGTGCGACTGCGAAGTGGTATCCTGTAAAACTGCCAAAGCATTTGACCACACCAATCTGTTGACGATTAAGGTGCCAAGTGATATGACAATGAAGGCACGCTTCTATAAGAGAGCATAGAAAACGCGAAAATAACGCGCGAGACAGCGCAGAAAAGAGGAAAACGATATGATGGATATTCAGGAAAAATTAAAAGAAATCGGTCCCTTTGTACCTGGCGCAGATGATGATATGCTGATATGCCGATGCGAGGAAGTGACCAAAGGCGAAATTCGAAAAGCCATTCACGAGGGCATTGTGACAATGGAGGAAATGAGACGATATCTGAGAAATGGCATGG
The DNA here is from genome assembly GCA_934322085.1 of uncultured Eubacterium sp. Classification (GTDB taxonomy): domain Bacteria; phylum Bacillota; class Clostridia; order Lachnospirales; family Lachnospiraceae; genus Eubacterium_F. Next base: position 30,477 of record CAKRGF010000020.1, on the reverse strand, counting down.
GACTCTGTCAGGGACAGACCTGTGGTAAATTAGTAAAAGGAATTATGGCAAGAGAGCTTCACGTAAGACCGACGGATATTGAACCGGCGGTATCAAGAGCTCCGATGAGACCAATTGAGATGAAAGTTTTAGCAAGGGATGGAGGTGACTGCAAATGAAAAAAACAGCAGACGTAATTATTATCGGTGGCGGTATTAACGGTTGTGCAACTGCGTATTACCTTGCCAAAAGAGGAATCAAAGACGTTTTAGTATTAGAAGCAGATGACAGTATCGGACACGGTGGTTCATCAAGAAACGGTGGTGGTGTCCGCCAGTCCGGACGTGATGTCAGAGAACTTCCGTATGCGATGTATGCGGTCAACAATATGTGGCCGACACTTTCCGAAGAACTTGGTGTAGACGTTGAGTATTACCAGAGAGGAAACTTGCGTCTTGGTAAAACAGAAGCACATTTGAAAAAACTTGAAACCTTAGCTTCCAATGCCAGAAGCGTAGGACTGGATATGCATGTAATTGACGGCAAAGAGGTCAAAGAAATCTGTCCGCACCTTTCGGATGAAGTCATTGGTGCAAGCTGGTGTCCAACCGACGGTCACGCCAACCCAATGAAAACAACCCTTGCCTTTTATACCCGTTCACTGGAACTCGGTGCACGTTACATAACCGGAGCAAAGGTAAAAGCCATTGAAAAAGTAAAGGGAAAAGCGAGAAAAGTAATTCTTACAACCGGAGAAGTATTTGAGGGCGAAACCATTATTCTGGCTGCCGGCTACGAGAGCCGCTTTATTGCCCGCACAGTAGGAATTGATGTGCCGATGACAAAATTCTTTGAAGAATGTCTGGTAACGGAAATGCAGCCACACATGTTTGATATCATGTTAGGAACTGCAGATGCCGATTTCTATGGACATCAGTCACAGCATGGTTCATTTGTATTCGGTTCGGATTCCGGCTTGGAAGAATCGATTGATAAATCGTTTGATGATTTGCGCACAACATCGATTACCGCTTCGGCAGGATGCCGTGCGATTATGGGCTACATTCCGAAACTGGCAGATGCAAAAATTGTCCGCACATGGGGCGGCTGGTGTGATTTGTGCTTTGACGGCGTACCGGTTATCGACCGTGTAGATGAAGTTCCGGGACTGATTCTTGCCTGTGGATTTACCGGTCATGGATTTGGTACCGCACCGGCAGTCGGATTGATGCTGTCCCAGATGGTAGCAGGAGAAGACACAATAGTTGATATTTCTTCCTTAAGCTATGACCGTTTTAAGAGTTTGAAATAAACTGAGCAAAAGTCAAAGGAGATGAAAGGCATGAGTGAATTAGAGGCTGTAATTGCAGAAGAAAAAGCAAAATTAGTAGAATCGAAAAAACTCCGTATGCTTTATTTAGATGAAGAGGATATGATTGAGGCGGGAGTTATGGATGCTGCCAAATGCGTTGATGTGATGGAAGAAACAATGGGACTTTTGGAAGACGGTGATTTCATCATGGGTGGTCCGGAGCATAACTCTCACGGAATTATGCTGGAATTTCCGAAAAAATCCGATATTGACGGTTTCCCGATTAATGACGGCGCGGACCGGCGGTTTATCGCCATGCCGGCGTACTTAGGAGGTAAATTCCATGTTGCAGGATGTAAATGGTACGGCTCAAACGGAAATAACCGCCCGATGGGAATTCCGCGTTCCAATTTGATGTTTGCCCTAAATGATGTGGAGACCGGAGCACCGCTTGCCTATATGTCAGCGAACTTATTAAGTTCAATGCGTACGGGGGCAATGCCGGGACTGGCAACCAAACTTTTGGCAAGAGAAGATTCAAAAGTTCTTACAATGTTGGGTGCAGGACCGATTGCGAAAGCTTGTTTCCGTGCCATTATGACAAATGCAAAAAATATTGACACGGTAAAAATTAAGGCAGGTTCTTTAAAATCCAAAACGGCGGCTGCACTTAAGGAGTTTATTGAAACCCATTATAAACAGGTGAAGGAAGTAATCATCTGTGAGACGTTAGAGGAAGCAGTCCGCGGCTCTGATATTATCAGCGAGTCGGTTTCTGTGAAACCGGGACAGTATCCGACCTACAAAAAAGAATGGTTAAAACCGGGTGTTACCCTGATTGCGACGAGCTTTTTCAACATGGATAAAAAAGAACTTGTTGGCATCCGCAAAGTTGTCGATAACTGGAAGATGTATGAGGAGTACGGCATCGAGGATGAAGAGGGTTACGATGAAAATGGAATGCGTAAGGCGACCGGCTGCATGGGTGAGGAGTTCTATTACATGGTAGAGGATGGCCTGATTACGAGAGATTCCATTGACCATTTGGGTGAAATTATCCGCGGCAAAAAACCGGGAAGAAAGTCCGATGATGAAATTATTTTTGTTGCCATTGAAGGAATGCCGATTGAGGACGTTGCATGGGGGTCTGAAATTTACCGCAATGCCGTCGACCATGGCATTGGTACGCAGTTAAAAATCTGGGATCATTCATCCAGGTAGTAAGTTTTTTGTGTGATTGGAGTGATTGATATGGACAGTAAAAACATTTTTAAACGAATTTTATATTACATGAATCCGAAGCATATCGAGCCGAAAATGGTAAAACTCTGGGCATTTTGGATTGTGTTCTGGGTTGTCTTGTTTTTGGTGCCAACAAAAATGGTGACAGGAAGTTTCTGGATTCTTGTTCCACTGGCAGGGCTGTTTGTATATGCTCTGGTCACAAAAGATGTTATGCAGTCGCTGGTTTTAGGTACATTTTCATGTTACATATTGTGGTATAAGGGGGCCTGTTTTGGCGGCTTTATCAATGATTTATATACCGTGCTTGGTGACCCGGAAAATATCGAGATGTATATGTCGTTTTTCCTTTGCGGCGGTTTGATTATAGCTATGAAGCGAACCGGAAGCACAAAGGCGTTTACCGAGTTTGTGACAAGCAAGGAAAAGGGAAAAGCAGCTGCCGTTATGGTGACGGCTGGTGTGTACGCCGGTGCGACATCGGTGGATGATTATGTGTCGGCACTGACTGCCGGTGCGGCGTTTTCTCCATTGATTGATGCACTGAAGAAGCCGAGATTGGCACTTGCTTATATCATTCGTACAATTAGTATCTGTGCTTCGGCAATGCTTCCGTTTGGTGCGTGGGGATATTTTATCATTTACCAGATTGTAGAAGCGGATAATGTTGCGGATAAAGCACAGGCAACAGATATTTTTATCCAGTCGATTCCGTTTATGTTTTATGCGATTGTAGCGATTGTTCTCGCACTCTTATTTGCGGCGGGTAAAATTCCGATTATCGGACCGATGAAAAAAGCGTATCAGATGATGAAAGAAAAAGGAATCCAGATGGGTGACATTAAAGGGAGTGATGAAGAGGCTGATGCAGAGGAAGAAGAGGATTTCGATGAAAATAATGAGAGGACAAAACACGTCAGTGTGTTAAACCTCATTTTGCCGCTTGTCTGTATTGTAATTGCTTTGTTAGCAACGGGGCTTAACTGCTTTACGGCGTTTGCCATTGCGGTTATTTTTACCGGATTTTTATATGTTATGCAGGGCTTGCAGACGATTTCTGAGTATGTGCAGTGTATCGTGGACGGTTTTATCGACATGGTTGACATGGTGATTATTCTGATGCTTGGCTATGCGATGCAGGAATGTATGTATGCGATGGGAATGGAAGATTTTGTATCCGCTGTCTGCGGAGCAATTCCGGTTGCCAGTCTTCTGCCATTTATTTTCTTCGTATTCTTTAGCTGCTCGGAATACTTGTTCAGCTTAAATTATACGTTGTATCAGATTGCGATTCCGGTTATGATGGTAGTATTACCGGGCGTTGGTGCAAATGTTCCGTTGTGCCTTGGTGCAATTATTTCTGCCGGATTATTCGGCGCAAATGCGTGTGTTGTTTCTGACTTAGGCGTTGTCTCGGCAAGAGCATGCCGGGTAACGATATATGACCAGTATCGGACAAGCCAGCCGTATGTGCTGATTGCCGGTGCGATTTCTGCGGCACTTTATTTGGCGGCAGGATTCATTTTCTAATGTTTTGAAAAGGAGTGGATACGATGCAGAATTTTTATTATGATATTCCAACGAAAGTATTTTTTGGTGAGGGACAGATTCAAAATCTGCCGGAGCTTGTCAGTGAATTTGGACAACGTGCTCTTTTGGTGTACGGTGGTGGCAGTGTAAAGCGCAGTGGTTTGTATGATACGATTGTGTCGCTGCTAAAAAAGGCAGGAATTACAACGTGGGACCTTGCGGGCGTGGAGCCAAATCCACGGCTTAGTACGGTGTGCCGTGGTGTGCAAATCTGCCGTGCAAATCAAATTGATGTGGTGATTCCGATTGGCGGCGGCAGTACGATTGATTGTGCAAAGGCGGTTGCAGCGGGATTTTACCATGAGGGAAGTCCGTGGGATTTGGTGCTGGATAACAGTCTGATAACAAAAGCACTCCCGATTATTACGGTGCTTACGCTGGCGGCAACCGGTTCTGAAATGGACGGATTTGCGGTAATTAACAACGAAGAAACCTCGGATAAGCAGGAGATGTGCAGTATTTTGCTGTATCCGAAATATTCTATTATGGACCCGGTTAATACATTTACTGTGCCAAAATACCAGACGGCAGCAGGAACGGCAGATATTATGAGCCATATTTTTGAATTGTATTTCGATGGAACACCGGGAAAATATATGCAGGACCGTGTGATGGAAGGGCTTCTGAAAACGTGTATTCATTTTGGACCGGTTGCTTGCGAGAAGCCGGATGATTATGAGGCAAGAGCCAATTTGATGTGGACGTCAAGCTGGGCGATTAATGGATTTTTGGCGTGTGGTCTTACGTCTTTGTGGCCGGTGCATGCGATGGAACACCAGCTCTCGGCGGTGTATGATGTTACACATGGACATGGGCTTGCTGTGCTCACTCCGGTGTGGATGCGCTATATTCTAAATGACGATAATGTGGACCGCTTTGTGAATTACGGAGTGAATGTATTTGGTATTTCGCCGGACAAAAAGCCGTATGAAATTGCGGAACTTGCCATTCAAAAGACAGAAGAAGTCTTTGAAAAAATGGGGCTGAAACTGTCGATGCAGGACCTTGGAATTACGGACGAAAGCCACTTTGAGAGTATGGCAGAGCGCGCCGCGGATGGACTCGATGAGTGCCAGGTTCCGCTCGATAAAGACAAGATTGTAGAAATTTACCGTAAATGTATGAAATGATGAAAATGAAATCGTTACATTTTCACAAAAAATAAAAATTAGCATTGACAGAAAAATAATTTGGTGCTAGTATCGCTTTAAAGTCAACGGAGACTCGTGGAGTTTCCGCTGGCTTTCTTTTTTTTGTAACAAGTAAAACTTATCAATCAACGTAAGGAGGGCATGATTATGAAAAAGAAAATGAAACATTTAATAGCAGTTACGATGTGTCTTGTACTGAGCATAAGCGTTCTTTCGGGATGTGGCAGCAGTTCAGAGAGCACCGGTTCAAAAGAAAAAGCAGACAGCTTAAACATTATGGTCTGGGAAGGAACCTGGTCGGAGGAGATGTTTCAAGACTTCACCAAAGAGACCGGAATTAAAGTCAATATCAGTTACATCGACAATACAGATACTTTGTTAGCGAAGATGATTGAAGGAAGTGCCGATTACGATTTGATTGACTTAGAGGGTGCTTATGTAAAATCCTTTTTGGATGGTGAATTGCTAGCTCCAATTGATAAGAGTAAGGTCAAAAATGTGAAAAATATTCAGGAGAGTTTTTTGAAAGAGGGACCGATTGGAGATACCGAAGAAAAATATACAATTCCAAACATGGGATGCAGTTATACAACGATTGTTTATAACAAAGAGACCTGTCCAATCAAAATTACCTCGTTTAAGGATTTGGCAAATCCAAAACTGAAAGGAAAAATTGCGATGGTCAATTCAACGATTTCCCTTTACGGTGAAGCGTTAGCAGCCTGTGGATTTAAGCCGGATTCGACAAATGAAGAAGAGATGAAAAAAGCCAATGAACTTTTGACACAGATTAAGGCAAATGTAAAAGCATTCGTTGGTGAGAGCGCGGTATCACAGCTTGAAAATGGTGAGTGTCCGGTAGCGTTCTGCTGGGATTACACAACACTTTGTGTAGATTCTAAAGATAACTGGGATAAATTCGATGCGGTTGCCTTGAAAGAAGGATGCGAGCGGTTCCAGCAGTATTGGGCGATTCCGGCGGCATCGGAAAAACAGAGTGAAGCAACTGAATTAATTGATTTTCTGCTTCGTCCGGAAGAAAATGCAAAAAGCAATGCCGAGTATGGCGGTGTGCCAAACTTAAAACAGGACTTGTTGGCACCTCATCTTGACAAAGATTTTTATGACAGTCCGGCATTGAAAAAAGAGGAAGAGTTATTCCCGATTTCCTGGAGCATTGCCGTAAGTGATGAACAGATTAACTTAATGGATACTTACTACACGGAATTGATGGGAAATGCAGCAGAATAGGAGGATGATACCATGAAAAAGATTGAAGTAATTACAAGACCGGAAAAATTGGTCGGTTTGAAAGAAATATTTGCCACTCACAATTGTCAGGGTATGACGTGTCTATCCGTTATGGGATGTGGACGTCAGAAAGGATATCTGCCGGAGATGAATTTCACCGGCGATGATATCAACCTGCTTCCGAAAATCATGGTTTTCGTCGTTGTGGAGGATGACCAGATTGAGGAAATTTTGGCGGATATTGCGACCGCAATTGGAACCGGTAAAAATGGTGATGGTAAAGTATTCGTTACGGAAGTTTTAGATGCGATGCGTATTCGTACCAATGAACGAGGCGATGACGCACTGATGTAGACCGTTCTTAGAAACAGTCGGAATGGAGGGAACTATGAGTAAACCTATTGTATCTCTTGTAAATGTAGAAAAATGGTATGGAACCAATCATGTCGTAAAGAACATGAATATCAATATTGCCGAAGGGGAATTTCTGACACTGTTAGGACCATCCGGATGTGGAAAGACAACGACACTGCGTATGATTTCCGGTTTTGAACTGCCGACTTCCGGCGTGATTAAAGTTCAGGGGGAGAGCGTAGAGAAAAAAGAGCCGTATCAGCGTGATGTCAACACGGTATTTCAGAATTATGCGTTATTTCCGAATATGAATGTTTTTGACAATGTAGCGTATGGACTTAAGGTGAAAAAAGTTCCGAAAGCTGAAATTAAAGAGAGGGTAACGGAAATGCTTAAGCTTGTCCAGCTAGAAGGCTTTGGCAAGCGGCGCATCACCCAGATGTCCGGTGGACAGAAGCAGCGTGTAGCAATTGCAAGGGCGCTGATTAACCGCCCGAAAGTATTGCTCTTGGATGAGCCGCTTGGCGCACTTGATTTGAAACTGAGAAAGCAGATGCAGATTGAGTTAAAGCGTTTGCAGAGAAAGCTTGGTATTACCTTTGTTTATGTAACACATGACCAGGAAGAGGCACTTACGATGAGTGACCGCATTGCGATTATCAATCAGGGTGTTTTGGAACAGGTGGACACGGCATTTGATATTTATGAGCATCCAAAGACGAGGTTTGTTGCCGGATTTATCGGCGAATCCAATATCTTTGATGCTGTTGTAATCAGTCAGGATGGAGATACCGTAACCGTAGGTACGGAGGTCGGAAAGGCGCAGGCGTCCGGTTTTACCGGTGAACTGGCAGCAGGAACTGCCGTTTCGGTATCGGTTCGTCCGGAAAATATGCTGTATTCGAGAGAGCGGGTAGAAGGATTTCATATCAAAGGTGTGGTGAAAGAACATATCTATGTCGGAAACCTGATTAAAACCATTGTTTTACTAAATGATGGAACGGAAGTAAAAATTAATCGATTTTCGATGGATGACCTTCCAAAAGAGGGAGAGATGATTTATCTGTACTGGCATCTGGAAAAGGGAATTGTACTGCCAGAGAAAAATCTGGTGGATACGGATGCTTCCCGTGATATTGAAGGAGGCGATGAGGATGAAGAAGAATAAAGAAGGAACTGTGGTGACAAAACATAAAGACAAAAAATCGTTTAAGGCGAGACTATCTTCTATCATAATGTGTGCTCCTGTTACGATTTGGTCGGTTCTGTTTGTGCTTGTACCGGTCGGAATGCTTTTGTTCATGAGTTTTATGACGAAGGGACCGCTTGGTAAAATTGTGTATAAGTTTACACTGGATAACTACGCAGAGATTTTCAAACCGGTTTATGTAACGGTTGTGAAACAGTCGCTTTTGATTGCCGTGTGGACGACGGTTCTCACTATTTTACTTGGGTATCCACTAGCTACCGTGATTGCCCATGTGAAGAAAAAGACTTCCGGTGTTCTGACGGTGCTTCTGATGCTTCCTTTGTGGGTCAGCGGTCTGGTTATTTTGTATAGTTTTGTTGTTATGTTAAATAATTCCGGTATCATCAATACGGTACTTATGTCACTTGGTATTATCAAAAAGCCGATTGACCTTTTGTATAACAATTTTGCAGTTATCGTCGGTATGATTTATATGTTTCTGCCATTTGCGGTACTGCCTATGTATTCCTCGATTGAAAAACTTGACCCGGGTCTGATTGAGGCATCAAAAGATTTGGGAGCGGGGCCGATTAAGACGTTTTGCAAAGTGACTCTGCCGCTTACGGCACCGGGAATCTTTGCCGCAGTTATTCTTACATTTATCCCTTGTATTGGATATTATATGGTAACGGATATGCTCGGTGGCGGTACTTCGATGATGGTTGGTAACTTGATTTACCGTCAGTTTACCATCGCGAGAAACTGGCCGTTTGGTGCCGCTCTATCCATTATTCTGGCAGCGATAATTTTGTTAATGGTATTAATCTACACGAAACTTGGTGGAGATTTGGATGATTTGGGGGCTTAGTCTATGGAAAAGAGAAAGAAGAAAAAACGAGTGATGTCAATCCTCGGAAAAGTATATGTCGTCCTATTGTTTTTGTTTATCTACGCACCGGTTTTTGTCATGATTGCCTTTTCGTTTAACGATAGTCATGCCAATGTGGTGTGGTCGGGATTTACAACAAAATATTATGTCAAACTGTTTAGTGATTCCGGAATTTGGGAAGTACTTGGTACGACACTTTTGATTGCCGTAATTTCTACTTTGATTGGTCTGGTTGTTGGAACAACCGGAGCGGTTGGATTGCGCAATGCAAAGTTTAAAGGAAAGAAATTGATTATGAATACTATTTATTTTCCGATTGTAATTCCGGAAATCGTGCTTGCGGTTGCACTGTTGCTCGTCTTTAACCTGTCAAATATCGGATTAAGTATCGGTACTATCATTATTGGTAATACAACGTTAGTTCTTCCGTATGTTTACATTACGGTAAAGGCAAGGCTTGTCGGCATGGACCCAAGTATTGAAGAGGCGTCCATGGACCTTGGTGCAGACCGTGTGTACACTTTCCTTCATGTGACACTGCCGGCAATTATGCCGGGTGTTATGTCCGGTGCATTTATGGCATTTTCTCTGGTACTGGATGAGTTGATTGTAACGAGTTTCCTTGCCAATGCCGAGACGACGACACTGCCGATGAAGGTGTACTCAATGATTAAGAAAGGTATTTCACCGGAAATCAATGCATTGACAACGATTATCTTTGGTGTCTGTCTGATTGGACTTTTGGCTTATCTCATTCACTGGATGCTGCATGCACATAAGGTGAAAAAGGTTCGTGCTAATGCGATGCTGTAAATGATTTCTGAAAAAGGAGGGTGCTTATGTCAGATACAAGAATTGATTTTTTATATTTAAATGAAAAAGATATGATAGATGCCGGTGTTTTGGATGCCGGGCATTGTGTGGAGACGATGGAAGAAGTGCTTTGTCTTTTGGCAAAAGGCGACGTTTTGATGGGCGGAAAAAATCGGAGAGAGCATGGCATTCAATTGATTTTTCCAAAGAAATCAGAAATCCCCGGTTTCCCTCTTGAGGATTCGCGTGACCGAAGATTTATGTCGATGCCGGCGTATCTCGGTGGACGGTTTCATTTAGCCGGTGAAAAATTTTATGGCTCAAACGGGCGGAATGTAAGAAAAGGACTGCCGCGTTCCATTTTGATGGCAACATTAAATAATGTGGAGACCGGACAGCCGCTTGCCTATATGTCAGCCAATTTGCTGTCTGCCATGCGCACCGGCGCGGTGCCGGGGGTGGTCGCCAAGCATTTGTCGGTAAAAAATCCGAAAGTGCTGACGCTTTTAGGACCCGGTGTTGTGAACAAAACATGTCTGATGGCATATATGTCCCAGTTTGATTCTATTGATACCATTAAAATTAAAGGAAGTTCTGCGGCATCCGCAACGGCGAAAGAAATGGAGCGTTTTATTCAGGAAAAGTATCCGCAGATTTCCCATATTGTTTTGTGCGGTACGGATGAAGAAGCGGTAAAGGATGCGGATATCATCAGCGAGGCAACTTCGGTCGAAAAACGCCGTTGGCCGGTGCTCAACCCCGAATGGATTAAGCCCGGCTGTTTGATTATTTCCTCCGGCACAATGGATTTTAGCGATTATGATTTTATGGTGAAAGATATCCGTAAAATTGTGGATAACTACCCGATGTATGAGGAGTACATAGAAATTTATGAGGAGTGGGATGAAAATGGAAAGCGTCTCTCATCAGGAATCCCCGGCATGTATTATGTCAACATGGTGGATGATGGGAAAATTGAGCGCTCAGAAGTGACAGAGCTTGGTGAGATTTTGCTCGGTGAAAAGAAAGGGCGCAAATCAGATGATGAAATTATTATGGTCAGTGTCGGCGGCATGCCGATTTTAGATGTCGGCTGGGGGTATGAGTGTTACTGCAAGGCGAAAGAAAAGGGCATTGGAACGACATTGAATTTATGGGAAAAACCGTATCTTTATTAACAAAGGGGGCGGTTAGTATGAATCGAAGAATTACGGTGAAATACTGTTTTTTGCAGGGAGGATACTGGACGCTTGCAGCTGTAGCGATGGCGTTTACAACACCGCTTTTAGAGGCAAAAGGTTTTTCCGGAACAGAAATCGGAATTTTGAGCGCTGTCAAATATCTGGCAGTGCTCATTTTTCAAATGGTATTAGGAAGTTTTGCGGATAAACACGCCGAAAAAGTTCCGTTGCAGCGCATGCTGATTCTCATGACTTTTGTAAATATTATTTTTTCTTTTTTATTTTATTTAACCGGACATACGATGTGGATGGCAATGCTTACGCTGATTGTTTTTGGCATGACAATCCACTGCGCTTCGCCGCTTGTGGATTCGCTGTCTATCCAGTACATGAATCACGGCGTGAAAATGAACTACGCCATATCGCGCGCCTGCGGTTCTTTGTGCTGGGCCATTTTCTGCGTTGTGGTCGGTTTGATTGCCGATGCGTTTGGGGCAAACCGGATTTTGATTTTCCAGATTGTCGTAAGTTTTTTGTTTGCGTTTTTTGCGTTTAATATGGATGCTGTCGATTTTTCAAAGGGAAGAAAAAAGGAAGAAAAAACGGGAGATTTAGCCTCTGAAAATCCAGACACGGAATGCGAAATAGGAGAAGTTCATTCGTGTTTTTATCTACTGAAACATTTTCCTAAATATTCGTTATTTTTGCTTGGACTCGTGTTTGTCTTTGCTGCTTATAATATGAACAGTACATTTCTCATTGACTGGATTGAGGGCATGGGAGGAAATCACGCGGACTATGGGATGGCTCAGTTTGTGCTTGCGATGGCTGAAATTCCGGTGGCACTTGTCTTTTACCGGATTCGCGGTCGGGTTTCCATTGATAAACTGATGGTAGTCTGTGCGTTCTTTTGCTTCCTTCGCGCCACGGCAACGACATTTTCCGGCAGTGTAACACTTGTGATTCTGTCGCAGGCACTGGAACTGTTAGGACTCAGTATTTATTATGTCGGCACGGTGTACTTTGTCATGGATTATCTGCCACAGGCGGATGCCGTAAAGGGTGCTTCCCTCATTAATCTCGCCGGGATGGGGCTTGGAGAGATGGCAGGAAGTATCTCGTGTGGTTTGATTAAAGATGCGTTTGGTCTGAGAAATCTTATGCTTTTGAGTAGTGGTGTCGGGTTTGTGGGCGTTGTGGTTATGGTGTGGATGTGGCGCGTTAAAAAAACAGCTTGACAAAGAAAAGTCCACACGATATAATGATTTAGCATGCGTTTCGTATGGGCTTTTTTGTGTCCTCAAAATTAGGACAACTAGTTCTGCAAACCATGACAAATTAGATTACAGGAGGTGAAAATTAATGCCAACTTTTAACCAGTTAGTAAAGCAGGGTAGAAAATCGGTTGCTAAGAAATCCAATTCTCCAGCACTGCAGTCATCCTACAATTCTTTGAAGAAAAAGTCCGTTAATACGAGTTCTCCACAGAAGCGTGGTGTTTGTACTGTTGTTCGTACTGCTACTCCGAAGAAGCCTAACTCAGCACTTCGTAAGATTGCCAGAGTTCGTCTTTCCAACGGTATCGAGGTAACAAGTTATATTCCAGGTGAAGGCCACAACCTTCAGGAGCATAGCGTTGTTATGATTCGTGGTGGACGTGTTAAGGATCTTCCTGGTACCAGATACCACATTATCCGTGGTACATTGGATACCGCAGGTGTAGCTGATCGTAAGCAGGCTCGTTCTAAGTACGGTGCCAAGAAACCGAAAGCTGCAAAATAAGCTAATTTAAAAGTACCGGATTAATTTTTGCATCTTACTATATAAAAGTGAGCAAACTTTAAACTGGTGCGGACACAAGTCGTGAGTACCTGTGAATTAATTATTATTAAGGAGGGAAGTAACGTGCCACGTAAAGGACATATTCAGAAAAGAGACGTATTGGCTGATCCAGTTTACAAAAATAAGATTGTTACAAAACTGATTAACAACATTATGCTGGACGGTAAAAAGGGCGTTGCTCAGAAAATCGTATACGGTGCATTTGAGCAGGTAGCAGAGCAGACAGGTAAGGATGCTCTTGAAGTATTCGATGAAGCTATGAACAACGTAATGCCTGAACTCGAGGTCAAAGCTAGACGTATCGGTGGTTCCACTTATCAGGTTCCAATCGAGGTTCGTCCGGATCGTCGTCAGGCGCTGGCTCTTCGCTGGTTGACAACCTATTCTCGTGCGAGAGGGGAAAAGACCATGAAGGAGAGACTTGCCAATGAGATTATGGATGCTGCAAACAACACTGGCTCATCCGTAAAGAAAAAAGAAGATATGCACAAGATGGCAGAGGCAAACAAAGCCTTCGCACATTACCGCTGGTAATTCTTGTGCCACCTATTTTGGAAAAAGGAGGAACTGGCTTTGGCTGGAAGAGAATATCCACTTGAGCGTACCAGAAATATTGGTATTATGGCTCATATCGATGCCGGTAAGACAACACTTACAGAGCGTATTTTGTACTATACCGGTGTGAATTATAAAATCGGTGAGACTCATGATGGCGCTTCCACAATGGACTGGATGGAGCAGGAGCAGGAAAGAGGTATTACAATTACTTCTGCCGCTACTACTTGCCACTGGACTTTGGAAGATCATCACAAAGCTAAACCGGGTGCATTGGAGCACCGTATCAACATCATTGATACTCCTGGACACGTAGACTTTACTGTAGAGGTAGAGCGTTCACTGCGTGTACTGGATGGAGCTGTTGGTGTGTTTGATGCAAAAGCTGGTGTAGAACCTCAGTCTGAGAACGTTTGGCGTCAGGCTGACACTTACAATGTACCACGTATGGCATTCATCAACAAAATGGATAAGATGGGTGCAGACTTTTTTATGTCAGTACAGACGATTATTGATCGTTTGGGTAAAAATGCAATTCCTGTTCAGATTCCGATTGGTCAGGAAGACGATTTCGTCGGATTGGTTGATTTGTTTGAGATGGAAGCATACTACTATAAAGATGACAAGGGCGAGGATATCGAAATCACTGAGATTCCAGATGATTTGAAAGATCTTGCTCAAGAATGGCATGAAAACCTTGTTGAGAAAATCTGTGATTTGGATGATGATCTGATGATGCAGTATCTCGAAGGAGAAGAGCCATCCGTTGAAGATTTGAAGAAAGCTCTTCGTAAAGGAACAATCGCTTGCGAGGCTGTTCCGGTATACTGTGGTTCTGCTTACAAGAACAAAGGTGTACAGAAGATGTTAGATGGTGTTATCGAGTACATGCCTGCACCAACAGATATCCCTGATATCACTGGTACAGACGAAGATGGTAACGAAGTTGTTCGTAAATCTTCTGATGATGAGCCATTCGCAGCATTGGCATTTAAGATTATGACAGACCCATTTGTTGGTAAGCTGGCATTCTTCCGTGTGTATTCCGGTACATTGAACTCTGGTTCTTATGTACTCAATGCAACAAAAGGAAAGAAAGAGCGTGTCGGACGTATTTTGCAGATGCACGCAAATAAACGTAGTGAATTGGATAAAGTATATTCTGGAGATATCGCAGCAGCTGTTGGTTTCAAATTGACAACAACAGGTGATACTATCTGTGATGAGAAAAATCCGGTTATTCTGGAATCCATGGAATTCCCTGAACCAGTTATCGAGCTTGCTATCGAGCCGAAAACAAAGAACGATCAGGGTAAAATGGGTGAAGCTTTAGCAAAACTTGCTGAAGAAGATCCTACATTCCGTGCTCATACCGATCAGGAAACTGGTCAGACAATCATCGCCGGAATGGGTGAGCTTCACTTGGAAGTTATCGTAGACCGTCTGCTTCGTGAGTTCAAGGTAGAAGCAAACGTAGGTGCTCCACAGGTTGCTTACAAAGAAACATTTACAAAAGAAGTCGAAATCGATTCGAAGTACGCAAAACAGTCTGGTGGTCGTGGTCAGTATGGTCACTGTCGTGTTCGTTTCACACCGATGGATCCAAACGGCGAGAACACTTACGAATTCGAGTCTACAGTCGTTGGTGGTGCTATTCCGAAGGAATACATTCCAGCTGTCGACGAAGGTATTCAGGAAGCTGCTCAGGCAGGTATCCTTGCTGGATTCCCAGTACTCGGTATTCATGCGAACTGTTATGATGGTTCTTACCATGAAGTCGATTCAAGTGAAATGGCATTCCACATTGCTGGTTCCATGGCATTCAAAGATGCTATGAAGAAAGGTGATGCAGTGCTGTTAGAGCCTATTATGAAGGTTGAAGTTACTATGCCTGAGGAATACATGGGTGACGTAATCGGAAGTCTGAACGCAAAACGTGGTCAGATTGAAGGTATGGACGATATCGGTGGTGGAAAGATTGTTCGCGCATTTGTTCCACTTGCTGAGATGTTCGGTTATTCAACAGAACTTCGTTCTACTACTCAGGGACGTGGTAACTACTCCATGTTCTTCGAGAAATACGAGAAATGTCCAAAGAACGTACAGGACAAAGTATTGGCACAGAAGAACGGATGAGAATGTTAATTCGTTAATGTAACAATTTTGGGGGGTTGCTTTTTTGGCAACTTTCCCATATAATTAAGCTATGTGTATATAGCAGATATTTCTAAATTAAAATTTAAAAAATGTTAGGAGGACGTTTAGAAATGGCTAAGGAAAAGTATGTAAGAAGTAAACCGCATTGTAACATTGGTACCATCGGTCACGTAGATCATGGTAAAACAACTTTGACAGCAGCAATCACAAAGGTACTTGCTGCAAGAGTATCCGGTAACGAAGCTACAGATTTCGAGAACATCGATAAGGCTCCAGAAGAAAGAGAACGTGGTATCACAATTTCTACTGCTCACGTTGAGTATGAGACAGAGAAGAGACATTACGCTCACGTTGACTGTCCAGGACATGCTGACTACGTTAAGAACATGATTACTGGTGCTGCTCAGATGGACGGCGCTATCCTTGTAGTAGCTGCTACTGACGGTGTTATGGCTCAGACAAAAGAGCACATCCTTTTGTCTCGTCAGGTAGGTGTACCATATATCGTTGTATTCTTGAACAAATGTGATATGGTAGACGACGAAGAGTTGATCGAGCTCGTAGAGATGGAAGTAACAGAGCAGCTTGAGGAGTATGACTTCACAGATTGCCCAATCATCAAAGGTTCCGCTCTTGGTGCTTTGGAAGATCCAAACGGCAAATGGGGCGATGCTATCATGGAATTGATGAACACAATCGACGAGTATATTCCAGATCCAGAGCGTGACACAGATAAGCCATTCGTAATGCCTGTAGAGGACGTATTCTCTATCACAGGTCGTGGTACTGTTGCTACAGGTCGTGTAGAGGCTGGTACTCTTCACTTGAATGACGAAGTAGAAATCGTTGGTATCAAAGAAGAAACTCAGAAATCCGTTGTAACTGGTATCGAGATGTTCCACAAAGAGTTGGATGAGGCTCAGGCTGGTGATAACGCTGGTGTACTTCTTCGTGGTATCCAGAAGACAGACATCGAAAGAGGACAGGTTCTTTGTCAGCCAGGAACTCTTACATGTCATACAAAATTTACAGCTCAGGTTTACGTTTTGACTAAGGACGAGGGTGGACGTCATACTCCATTCTTCAACAACTATCGTCCACAGTTCTACTTCCGTACAACTGACGTAACAGGTGTTGTTCAGCTTCCAGAAGGAACTGAAATGTGCATGCCTGGTGATAACGTAGAAATGACAATCGAATTGATTCACCCAATCGCTATGAGCCAGGGTCTTACATTCGCTATCCGCGAAGGTGGACGTACAGTAGGTTCAGGACGTGTTGCTACAATCATCGAGTAATCGTTGATTTAGAACCAAATATTATAAAAAACCCCGCAATCCTTTGTTTTTCAAGGGGTTGTGGGGTTTTGCATAAAAACAAGAATAGCAAACATATAAGAAATGTATTTAAGACTTGTAGGTATTTGGTTCTGATTTGGTTCTAGTTTGTTTCAAATTGTAAAATATTGCAATAATTGGAGAAAAGATATGGCAACACGAAAGAGAGATAAAAGAACTACTTTTCTTAAGAATAATCATATCGAAGAATTATATCCTAAAGCTGAAAAAATTGATAGTGATTTGTGGAAAATATTGCAGGATATAGACATATCATATGATGAGTACTCCAAAAATTATGATGCAATAGCTCAGAGGCTATTGCTTGAAATCCTGAAAGATAAGAAGATAAAAGACAAGATTCATTCAGCAAGGTATAGGATAAAGGAAAAAGAAAGTCTAAAGGCTAAAATTGTAAGGAAGAAAGCGGAATTGTCTCAAGAAATTTCTGATGATTATGAAAAGGAAAAGTATAGATGTCTTGACGCAAATAACTATTATAAAATAATAACAGATTTAATTGGGTTTAGGATTATTGTGCGTTATCGTGAACAATGGATTGAGGTACATAAATGGATTTTTGAAAAATTCTATAAAGGCGATGAATTTTTTGTGAAAAATTTTATTGATGATTATTGTTCATCTGTGTCAACACCGTTTATTGCTGAAAAGCCGAAGATTTATTATAGAAATAGACAAGAGAGAGCATTTTATGAACAAACCGGTAGAGATTACTATGAGTTAATTGAATCAGATGAGGGATACAATAGTATACATTATCTTGTCAATATTGATGGAAAATATATAGAAATTCAGGTACGTACAATATTTGATGAAGCATGGAGTGAATGTACACATGATATTGTGTATAAAAATAAAAATAAAAAATTAAAAAATGAGTTAAAATATTTATCCAAGTGTCTGGCCCAGCAAACAATAGCTTCTGAGGCTATGGTTAATTTGATGTATGAAAAGGTTCATAAGGGTAGCAGAATATATGGAAATATAGGTGAAATGACAAATATTCCCTTGATTACAATGGGTAAAGCGAAAGATACTAATGATGCTACTAGTAATAAATCCACTGTTGAAAAGAGAATCTTGAAGTTGAAAGAACTTCAGGTGGGTGAATTTGATGGTAGCATTGACAATTTAATTTAAAATGGTGAGAAATATGAAAAATAGTATGAGTGCAGCAAACAGCTTTTTTGATTTATTAAATAAGGGCAAGATCCGAAAGAATTTATTGCCAAATACTGCTCCAAATTATACAGATGAAATGGAACAGATTGATTTGTTACGATATAAGCGTTTCTTAAATTCTTCTGCGTATGATGAAATTAAAGAATGTGAGGTAAGAAAATACAATGCCGACGAATAGAAAAAGTTATGATTATAGTGAATTGGTAGATTCATTTGGACAAGAAAAAATTGAGGCTCGTTATGTTACATTATATGAGTATTTGGAGTCTTTTATTAAAAGAAATAAATATGACAAAAATGTTGTGATTGCAAACAGCGTGCTTAACCAAGCTGTTGTAGATTATTTTACTGATATATACCGTTTGAAAGAATTTCATAAGATTGAACATATTAATTATATAAAGATTCATGCATATACAGCATATTGGCTACTTCGAAGGAAACCGCTTCAAATTGTCGTGGACAATGAGGAGGATATTGAACTTGCGTTCGTTAATGAAAAATTTGTTGCATCATATTTACTTCAGTTTTTACGTGGAGAACATGAAAAGGTTGTTATATTAGAAAATGATAGGCAAGATTACATAGAATTTGTAAAAAATATGGAATATTTTCTTCGATATCGAACCGTGACGCCTCAGATGATTGAAACGATGTTAGAATCATATATGGCTGGAATGGCATTTTATAAAGCGGTAGATTATATGGAAAATTAGAGGATAACTAAAGTTCTATAGGATTTGCCAATCTATTTTAGGGTTTGGCGTAAAAAAATAGAATAGTTTTCTAGGCTCCTTCGTGAGGGACTGATTTTAGAGTCCTTCAGTAGGGGCTCTCGAAAGGGTCTGGCGCAACTTGGATAATCAAAGTTCTTTAGGGTTTGCCAATCTGTTTTAGGGTTTGTCGATAGGGTCTGGCATAAAAAATAGCATAGTTTTTTAGGGCTCTTCGTGATGGCCTGATTTTAGGGTCTTTCAGTAGGGTCACTCGTGAGGGTCTGGCAGTTAAGCCAGACCCTTTCTTAAAATCAGTCAAATTCTGTTGGATATGGGATGTGGTTGTCATCCAAGATTGCTTGTAGGGTTTGGATGTATTGGGTTTTGCGCTCAATTTCTATCCAGTTTCCATGGCAGAGAGCATCTGCCTCTTCTAGTTCTTGGCGTGTTATTATGTAATCGAGCCATTTAAGGCAAGTAGGGTCTTTGCTAAATGCGCAGTAGTTTTCCATGGTGCTTCCTCCTAAAAATCATCATCTTCATAATAAGTTACAGGGTTATGATCAGTGACTCCGTCCAGTACCGGTGTCTGCCTGGTTGCAAAGAGGAATCTGTTGCGGAAATGCTCAAAGTTACGGAAGCCTCTGCCCAGACGCTTTAAATCTTTTACTTTGCGGTTTATGGATTCGATGGGACCATTAGATAAACGCGCATCATAAATTTTTCCATTACCGATTTTTTCAACCATGATAAATGAATTAACAATCGGGTCTTCGAATTTCTCTAATAAAGAGGCAAAGTCACGAAAAATTTCAAACCTAGAGCTTTTGTATGTCTGAATCAATTCTTTTAATTCATTCCGGGCAAGGAGAGGATTTCCACCGTTTCTGGAATTAAACTGTACATATATCTCTTTTAAATCTCGAAAATCCTTCAAGTTAGGATCAATCCGAAAAAGTGCATCCTCATAATCGTAGGTATTCATCAGCGCATGAAAATGAGAATCCATGCGAGGGTCATTACGGTAACGGATATCTGAAGCGTTCTGAAAGTTCGGAGATTACAGAAATGAATCGGGAGGGGAAAGAACTTCGTAAATATGAAAAGAAAAACGAAGAAATTGCAACGGAGTGTCTGAAATATCAAAGGAGCAAGTGGCGAACGGATGCCCCTTCTTTAGAGAAAACACTGTTGGAAAAGGCTGTGATAAAACCGGCTGGAAAGAAACTGTAGGGGGATCACGAATGGGAAAGAAAAAGAAGAAAAGCAGGCAGACATATGTCGCCGGGGATATAAAAACCAGAAGATTGCAGAGTTTAATGAAAGTGTGTGCAGTGTTATTGCTGCCCACGCTTTATTTGTTTTATGGCTTAAGTGGCTTGTATATTGTAGATGTGGAAATGACAAAGTTGAAGGAACAGATACTATGGTGTCTGTTGCATCCGATACAGATATACAATGACAAGAGCCTTAGTATGGTTCTGGTAGGCGGACTTTTGTGGATGATACTTAGTTTTACTGCTTATAGCAAAAACGACCACAATCGCATGCCGGGAAATGAATTTGGTTCAGCCAGGTGGGGCGAGGTTCGTGCTTTCAATGAGAAATATGCCGCAATGACAGAAGAATCGGAGATGGAGTTATCTTCAAAAAATAAGGTATTATCTCAAAATGTCAGATTTCGATACGATTCCGACACGCTTCGTAACAACAACATATTTGTAGTTGGCGGTAGTGGTGCCGGAAAAACTGCATTTTTTCTGACTCCGAATCTGCTATCCCTGCATGACTGCAATATTTACACGGATCCGAAGGGTGGTCTGGCAGAGGAATTGGGAGCGTGGTTAGCAGAGCAAAAAGATACCAGAGTCTACACCCTGAATCTTTGTGAAATGGAAAAAAGCATGCATTTTAATCCGTTTCTCTATATACGAAGCAAGAGTGATGTGACGAAACTGGTTACCAATCTGATACAGAATACGAACTCGGCAAATATCAAAAACTCCAGTCAGGACCCCTTCTGGGAGAGTGCGACTTGTTCGTAGGCGGTAAAAAGCCTACGCATAAGTGACATATTTGTTGCTTATGAACTGATAATTTGATAAGTGGAATGATAGGATAACGCCTTGAAACGCTTACACTTGATGGGCATGCATCTTCTGTAAAGGAATTTGTATGAAGCCCCATGACAAAGGCTGAGAGTAACCGTAGCAACTTGCCAAAAAGTTGCCGAAAGCGGTCCAGAGGTGGATTGTGTTACCTATAGGTCGAGTGTCTATAAAATACCTATGGGTTAGTATGAGTGTCCTGGCAGACACCCTGACAAACCTGTGAATGTACGGGTCTATAAGAAGACTGTATAGAAATGTACAGGTACGTTAATGCGTAGCCAGTGTGGTTTAGTAGAAATTTTCCCTACGAACGACCATGTTATGTTACAGGCATAACCAAGCTGGCAGGCTCATAGCAGGAACCTAAGGGTATATATGCACAGATAGAATTATTGGAACAAGGAAAGGTACTGGATTCCATATGGAATAATCTGACGAAGAATAATAAGCAGATGAACCAGTGCTGAAAGGTAGTGTTCGAACCTATGATACCACTTGCGTTATGTGAGAGGTGGAGGAATGGGCACGAGTCGTTGGTCAAAAACAGGCATTATTCAATCGCCATAAGGATTCGAATAAGACCAAAAGTAACTCTTATGACAAAATTGATTATCATTTCTTTAAATTTAATTGGATTAATCCAGAAGTAAAAATGACTGTATCACCCTATAGTTTGAAAAATCTTTCAAATGATATTATTTTCTTTCACAAAAAAGGTTTTCGATTTTCTGACTGTAATTTGGCAATGGGTATAGATTGGAGTGATAGACATAATGTGGCTACTCTAAAAAATGAGTTAAAAAAATTGGTTACCTATTACATAGAACATCCGCAATTGACGCCTGCCAATATTATTAATCAAGAAGTGGGAAGATGCGAAAATAAAAGAGTAATGTATAAATGGTGTGGTGTGGGGAGAGAACTAATGACCGTAGATGTTGATGGTAAGAAATATCCATGCAATTTTATTACGCCGATGACTTTTACAGAGGAACAACTAGACTTATTAATGAGGAAAGATTATACTAATATAAGAGCACTCGTCGATAAAAAATGCTTTGATACTTGTTATTTGTATCCTATATGTCCAACATGCTATGGGGCAGATTTTTTATATGGTGGTAGTATTAATCAGAAGAATAAATCGGCTTGCGAAGTTGTTAAAGTATGTGCGTATTATAGCGCTTATCTGCAAATGAAGAAACTTGAAAAAATAGATATTTCTGACTTTACAATAGAGGATAAGGGAAAAATGGCGAAAACTATTAGATCTATTAGAAAAATATTGTCAAATTATGAAGAATATGGGGATTGAAATGATGGAAAAGGAAAAAATGGATTATGATTACCTGTATAGCTTTTTTGAAAAATATAAAAAGATTGCGCTGGTAATTAATTTAATAATAAGCAAAAGTTTATGGGGAGGAAAATACAAGGAAGAGGAATTAATTGATATGATGATTTTGGGATTTATAACGAAATATAATGATCCTTATGCAGATTATATGGTTGGAAATTGTAGCGGAAATTATGAATGGGGATTACATTATGAAACAAAATATGGAATTTTATTTAGAGATGCTATAGAAAACGGAATTTATATTTCAGAGATTATTCCAGGGAGCGAAGCAGCAAGGAAGGGGGTGAAACTGGGGGATCAAGTGTGTAAGGTAAATGGAGAAGAGTATAGCAATGTTGGAGAATTAGAATATGCTTTATATAGTAAAAAAGAAAGTGGCAGAATCTGTTTAGAATTGTATGATGGTAGTAAGAGAGGCACTTACATATTAACTGAGATTCAAACTAAAACTAATGGTATAATATCGAAAAGAATTTCTGAAAATATTTTTTACATGAAAGTAAGTGAGTTCTCAAATGGAACGTACGAAATTGTTCAAGAAAATTATCAGAAATATAATATGTATAGGGGGAGATATATAATAATAGATTTATGTGACAATATGGGAGGAGTGGTTGAAGAGTGTATAAAAGTAGCAAGACTACTTTGCTACAAAGGTACGATGGGGGTTATTCGTGATAATAATGATAAGTATGAATTTATAAACTCGGCAAATCCAGGGAAATCAGTTGTTTTCTTTGTGCTTATAAATAAAAATACAGCTAGTGCAGCTGAACTGTTAGTTAGTGCATTAAAATATTGTAATAATGCTATTTTAGTAGGTGAAAAAACACATGGTAAGGGGTTAATGCAAGAATGTTATGAGTTTGCAGATGGCACAAGTTTAAAAATCAGCACTCATGAAATGTTGTTGCCAAGTAAAGAGAGAATAGAGGGAAAGGGCATATCACCTGATTACATGTGTAAAACAAATAAGTTAAAATGTTGTTTGAGTATTATAGATAGTTTTAACAATAAAAACAATTCCAGAAACTAGAAAGAGAGTAGGTAGTTATGTATAAAATAATTAAAACGAGTAAAATATCATTTTATTATTCCACATATACAAGTGTTTTTATCTCTTTTATATGTTTGACAGAATCACTTTTGCCAGCGTTGCAAACCGTGATTCTGAGTTCTGTAATACAAGATATTTGGACGATTCAAGAGGGGAAAATTGAATTACTTAATCTGTTTTTGCTTGTTCTTTCCGTGATTTTTTCCTGGGGAGTAAATCAGCTAAAAGAATTTTTTATGACAAAACATATTTTTTGTCTTAGTGAAAGATTGCGTTACATGCTTTTGAATAAAGCGGCAAGATTAAAATATTCAGATATCGAAAACAAAGATATAAATGACCAGTTTAGCAGAGTTATAAATAATGCAGAGATAGAATTTGCGGAGACGTTCTTTCTTACTATGAACTTTGCCTCTGTCATAATACGCATAATCAGTACGGTAGTTATTGTTGCTAAATACTCCATCCTGTGTTCATTGGGGATTGTTATTTTAAATGTACCATTGCTGCTTTTAGCTAAGAAAAATGGCGAAAGTGTTTATGAAATGGATAAAGAGGTTTCTTTTTTTCAGAGAGAAATCGATTATTATAATGACATTTTGCTGGGTAAAGAATCTTATTTGGAGAGAAATGTTTTTGGATTTTCAAAATGGATACAAACAAAATGGGAAACAAGTTTTGATAAAATGACACAAAAATATTTGAAGGGGTTTTATTCCTATTTTTGGAAGGTCAATTTGTACAGTATTTTTTCCGGCATAATCACAATTTCTATGATTGGTATTTTGGCACTGTTTTTGCTTGATACTGGTGATTCCATCGGTGCCTTTATGGCAATCTCAACGAATTTACTTACTTTGTTAGGCACAATTACAACGGAATTTACTCAGATAATTCGGGAAATGGCAAGGAAAAAAGAATACTTGCAGGATTTTGAAACATTTATAAACCTGGACGAAAACGAAGAATTATTAAGTAAGCCCACATTTCCTTATAGGAAGGTGGAAGAGATAGTGTTTGAAAATGTGTCCTTCAAATATCCCAACACGGACCGAGAGGTATTGAAGAATTTCTCTTATGTGTTTCAGACGAAAAACAAGTATGCCATTGTGGGGGAGAACGGTCAGGGAAAAACAACAATAGTCAAATTAATGCTGGGTCTATATGATAATTATGATGGGAATATTTATATCAATGGCAAAGAACTGAGAAGTTATTCCACAGCAGAAAGGCGTTCTTTTTTTTCTGTTTTGCATCAGGATTTTGCCAGATATAATCTGTCATTATCGGAAAACATCCGTATTGGAGATTTTTATTCAAAATCAGGTGATTTTGAAGACATTATAGATAAATTGAATTTAGGGGGGATGATGAGGCGATATTCAGAAAATGAAAATACGGTAGTGGGGAAAGTGGATAATAATAATGAACTTTCAGGGGGTGAGTGGCAAAAAATTGCACTTGCCAGAACCATGATACGTAAATCTTCTGCCTATATTTTGGACGAGCCGGTTTCGGCATTTGACCCATTGGTTGAAGTTCAATTTTATAAAGACTTTGATAAATTGATTGGGGATGAGTTGGCAATTCTGATTACTCATCGATTGGGGGCAATAAAATTTGTCGACAATATTGTTGTTATATCAGAAGGACAAGTGGAGGAAGCAGGGAACTTTCATGAATTGATGAGAAAAGAAGGGTTGTTTTACGAAATGTATGACACGCAAAGGGGGTATTACCAATGAGCCAAAAAATATCCAGTGTAAAAACAATATGGGAATTGATTAAAATATTATGCCATGATTTTTTTCTGCATTTTTTAATGACAATTATTTTGGGAATTTTACATGGAATTTCCAGTGGTTTGGTAGTCATATGTACACAAAATTTCTTTGAAAAACTACAAGCGGTCATGCAGAGCAATGAATTCAGACTTTCCTCTATTGTTGCAAGCTTGTTGATTTTAGGTGGCTCTGTGATATTGGAATACATTTTGATTGCCCTACATAATAGCGAGATAGAAAAGTACTCCTTTATGATGGATAAAATTTTTTATAAAAGACTGCAGGATAGTGTAAAACATTTAGGCAGTTTGACTTTTGAGTCGAAGGAAGAAGTCGAAAAAGTGTGTAATGCGGAAAATGGTGCAAAGCATGCGACAAGATTTATCAATATGTTGTTTGTTATTTTATTTGCCAGAATTCCATATTTTTTCGTGGTCAGTATATTCTTGGCCAGAATTCATATTTCCCTTATGCTTGTTCTTTTATTGATATTTATACCTCAGCTATTTGGTCATATGCTTCAAACAAAAAATTATCGGCAGACGGAAAAAGATACCATCGAGCTGCAAAGATTATGTAAGCATTATGAACAGTGTATGTATGATTTAAAATACGCAAAAGAGACAAGATATTTGGGCGCGACAGAATTTTTTTTAGAGAAATATGTCGATTCGTTGAAAAAATATAATGTTAAAAAGAAAAAAATGGAAAATAGAAATTTCCGTATACGTCTTACTGCTCAAATATTCACTCTTGTTGGATATTGTGGCATCATTGTATTTTTGCTGTATGAAGTTATGCAGGCAAATATTTCGATTGCCAGTTTTGTGACAATATTTACTTCCCTGCATACCCTTTTTGACAATGTGAATGGTTTAATAACAGAGGTTTCCTTTGGCGTTTTGAAGGAATTTGCAAGTGTTTGTAATTATGTTATCTTTCTATTACAGGACAAAGATTACAGGGAAAACGAAAATTATCAATTAGAAAATGCAATTGAGCTATGTAATGTGTCCTATAGATATCCCGGACAAGACAGCTATGTTCTTAAGGATATCTCGCTCAATATAAAAAAAGGTGAAACGATTGCCTTGGTGGGAACAAATGGGGCAGGGAAAACAACGTTAGCAAAGATACTATTTGGTATCCTGCCTGTGTCGGAGGGGGAGGTTGTGTGCGACGACGTAAATAGGATAAAGGTGGATAACATAAAACAATCTTTTTCGGTTGTTTTACAGGATTTTCAAAAATATTATATGACAGTGAAAGAAAATATTCAGATAGGGGAGTATGGGAAGGAGAAGGACGATGCCTTTTATCGCGATTTATTAAGCCGGGTTGGGCTCAATAATCTGGGGCAGCAACTGGATATGATTTTGTTAAGGAAATTTGGGGGGATGGATTTGTCAATTGGTCAGTGGCAGAAACTTGCAATTGCCAGAGGACTATATAAAGAATCCAATATAATGCTATTAGATGAGCCCACATCTGCAATTGACCCGTTAGAGGAGAAGCGATTGCTGGAGTTATTTACTGAGATAGCTCGTAATAAAACGTTCGTGTTGATAACACATCGTTTATCTTCTGCCAGATTTGCAGACCGAATTGTTGTTTTGCATCAGGGACGTGTAATGTGTTCGGGAAAACATGAAGATCTGATGAATAGCAGCAACTTTTATAGAAAAATGTATTTGACACAAAAAAATCAATATATCATGAATGAAAGGATTGAATAAATATGAATAAGATGATTTTAGACAAATTAATCAAGTATTTAAGGGAGCAAATAGATATAGAAAACATTTCAATAAGTGGTCAGACAAATTTGTTTTATGAAAAAGAAACGGAATCTCTTCAGTTATCTTCTATAGATTTTGTTAAGATGATTCTTTATATAGAAAAGGAGTTTGGAATTGAGTACGAATTCGATACGAAAGTAAAAACAGTAAATGATTTAGTGGATTATGTTAACATTAAAAAATGTAATAATGAATGGTGATTTAAGGAGGAGTTAAAATGTCATTGAAATACAAATTTAACAGTAGCCTTGATGGAAAATTCATACATAGTTTTGTGTTTGAATTTGATGGAAAGAATTATTTATATGATTATGTAAATGATTTTGTGTGTATTATATCATCTAAATTCAAAAAAACTCTAGAGAAATATTATGGTGGGATATTGGAAAAAGAAAATATCGAGGAAATGAAATTATTAGAATTTTTTTTTGAAAGGAATATTGTTGCAAGTGATTCTTTCAAACTAGAAAAGATTAAGGATGATTTTGATGACGTATACATGTCTTTTGCACCTATATATGAGTGTAATTTTAGGTGTAGGTATTGTTTTGGTAAATATGGAAAAAAATACAAAGGAAAGATTAAGGCGTTTTCTAAGGAAATGGTCAAAAAAACCATAGATTATTTTGTTTTTGAGGCATTTCCGAATGCGTCTGACTATCATATCGATTTTGTGAGTGGTGGTGAACCACTTTTGAATTTTGATGTGATTGTTTATGCAGTCTCTTATGCGGAAGAATTGAAAAGAAAGAAAAATAAAAGGATAAAGATTTGGCTTTGTACTAATTCAAAGCTATTAAATGAAAAAGTATGTGGATTTTTGGATAAACATAATATTTCAATTGGAATTAGTATTGATGGAGTAAGAGAAGTACATAACAATAATCGGAAAGATGAAAATGGCAATGGCACATATGATTTGGTTGTGAGACGAATTAAAGATATTTTTGAAAGTAAAGATTATTCTAGTAATTTTAAAAATATGACGGCTCTTTCTGTTATTGCTGATGCTGATTATGATATTGTAAAAAATCTGACTCATAATTTTGAACTAGGATTTAAAAATATGCAATTTAAACTTATTCGGAATAATTCGCACAATTTTGCTGGTTTAAAAACAAAGTATGATGATTTAAAAACATTTCTTTTAAAGAAATTCAAAGAAAAGGAGTATGATTTCTTTTTGTGCATATTGAACGATAATGATAACTTTGGAAAGATTTTAAAAAGAATACTGATAGGAAAAAGAGTTTGTAGAAGATGCGGGGCAGGATTTAATAAAATTTCTATTTGTCCAGATGGAAGCATATATCCTTGTGATAGTTTTGTTGGAATAGAAGATTTTGAAATGGGTAACATTGTTAGTCATCAGTTTAAAAAAGGATTTTTAAACAATTTAGATGTTGATTCTAACACTGTTTGCAAGGAGTGCGATGTTAGATATATATGTGGTGGAGATTGTTACTATAACTCGTTTATTAATACAGATTCAGTTGGCATTCCTGATAGTTCATTTTGTAAGATTCAAAAATATATAATTAAAATATGTATTGTATTACGAATGGAAATGGAACTTGTAAATCCATGCGAGTTTAGATATTTGAAAAAAATTTTGCTTTTAAGAGAAGAGCAGTTAAGAAATATTTGGTGATTTGGAAGGGGGAGAATTCTTGAAATATATAAAACCATTTAACAAAGTATGGTTAGGATGTATGAATAATTTGAAGTTATCCTTGCTGTTAACTCTAAAAAAAGAAGCGGAACGATTTGCTTATTTTAATTCATATGAGTATATTGCAAATCAGGAGATTTCAGGTGGAAATAATAATTTTTATAATCTGACAATATGCAATTATTTTTTAGAAATGGAACAATTTTCAGATGTATCAGAGATTTCTGTTCCTGAAAAAAATGAATTAAAAGATATTATTATTAGCCAATTAGAAAAAGAAAGAGGATATGTAATCCTTTACGTTGACCTCTTTAATTGGTTAGAGGGGAGTGTGAGTTGGAAAAAGTTTCACTGGCAACATTATAGTTTGGTTGCAGATTATGATAAAAGTAATGATAAATATGTAGTTTTTGATGAAAGACAGGGAAAATATGTAGAATTTATGGTGGATTTTGAAACTTTGTATTCCTCGATAGTACGGGATATAGAAAAGAAGGGTGTTATTCAGTTAGTAGATTTAAAAGAGAAATTTTCGCTACCAAGTTTAACGATTACTGATATTAAGGAAAATGTAAAAAGGACTTGCGATAGTATTGTTAATGTGTTGACGAAAAACTTTTTTCTACAGATGAGTGATAATGATTTTAGAGCACGTTCACATATGGAATTAAATGGCATATATTTACAAAGAATAGAGGGGCGTCAAAGGGCTAACCAAATGTTCGTGGATTCATTTATGCAAGAACACTGTTTTTCTGATTTAAAAACAGAATTTGCGTATTTGGAAAAACGCTGGCTTGATATCCGTTTAAATTTGTATAAATCATATTTTGATGAAGAAGAGAGAAAAGATGATTTAGAGTTAGTTAATAGTGAAATAAAAGATGTTTTAAGAAAAGAGATGGATTTATGGTCGAGAATAGAATCCTCGATAAAGTAAAAAACGGTAATTATAGTTTTATTGTTTTAATTGATTATTCCCGGTGTTATACCGTAAGACTATTTCGCTAAACTATGGTGCGGCATGCAATAGGTGAATTATCAATATCTGCTTGGATGGCGGACACTAATGTTTGTTGAGTGTGGTGGAAAGAATGCCAAAAGGTAAAGTAATGATTTATTATATACATTATGAAAATAATAAAAATTATAGAGAAGCATTACACGAATTATTGATGAGAGAACTTACAAATTTATATATCGATTCTACTAATGAGATTACCATTAAAAAAGGGAAATATGGAAAACCATATGCTGTAGTATCTCGCATAATTGAATACAACATTTCTTATACCACAGGTGCGGGCGTGATTGCATTATGTGAAAATCGCCCGATAGGAGTAGACATAGAATGCGTTGGAGAAATTCATCAAGAGATTTTGGAGAGATGCTATCATGAGAAAGAACGATGTTATATATTAAATGGAAAAGAAAAAAATAAAATGACTAGGCGCTTTTATGAGATATGGACGAAAAAAGAGGCATATGTAAAATATCTAGGTGTAGGAATAAATAAAAATTTTGCAACATTAAATGTGCTTGATGAATCTATCGCGAATAAATTTCAAACAGTATGCATAGAAAATTGTATATTGACGGTATATACAGAGGGAAATTATTCCATCACACTAAAAAAGACTGAAATGTAATAGAGAACTGGACGGAGAATGCGTGGAGAATCCGGTGATGGGAGAGGGGCGAAATTACGTATTGTTCTTATCTACTTGTTTATTTTTATGAGTATATTTATTAAGAATTGGCCGATGACAAAAGTGAATTATTATTGCTGAAGAGAATGCCACGTGATGAAAAATCGTTGCGAGACCGATTGGTGGTTTGACAGATGGGAAACAATCTGAGACCGTTTCAAGTTTTGTGTAAACTCAAAAAACTGACATAAGATTTTATTGATAGTTATTAAGAGCAGAGACCA
>CAKRGF010000019.1 GCA_934322085.1 uncultured Eubacterium sp. | reverse complement strand
CAGCAGGAGCGTCTTCTTATGTGATTTATGGTTATATTAACTACAATTGGACACAGATTGGTACCTCAAAGAAAAATTCAGTTACCATTTCTGGTATTGCAGCAACTACAAGTACCAGTTTTGCTGTAGCAGCTGTTAAGAATGTAACCGGTGCTACGATAACCGGTGAGCGCAGTAATGGTGTTCAGATGAAAGCAGTTCCGGTTAAAGTAAGCCAGATTGCTATGCAGTATTATTGGGATGTTCTGAAAGAAGCAAAATACATCTGGACTGATGTAAACAATGCCGATGGTTATCAGTATGAAGTGAAATCTGCAAATGGCAAAAAGACATATTTTAGAGCTACATCAACAAATTCTTATACTTATGTAAAACCTTTCCCAAGAGGAACTTTCGTAAAAGCACGTGTAAGAGCTTATGTAACCGTTGCAAATAAAATTTATTACGGTGCATGGTCTCCATATACATATCATGCATCCAACAAAAAAGTAACGGCAAAACGAAGCAGCAATGGTAAAAAGATTTATTTGAAATGGAAAAAGATTTCCGGTGCCAGCGGTTATCAGGTATATGTGTCCACAAAATCATCCAGTGGATTCAAGAAAGTGAAATCTTTAAGTTCAAAGAAATCCAGCTATACGATTACAAAGTGTGGTAAGAAGAAACTGAAAAAAGGAAAAGCATATTATATTCAGTTAAGATACCAGACAAAAGTTGGTAAGAAAAAAGTAACAAGTAAAATCGTAAGCAGTGTTACGGTATACTAAAAAATAAAAGCAAAACGGGAAACAGTAAAGAGTTTTATGCTCCTTGCGGTTTCCCGTTTTTTTTGTTATGATAAGATTGACTATAAACTATAAAGGAAGTGTTTGGGATGACATCAAGATTGTTTTACCACAAGGAGACAGGGGCGCCTGTACAAATTATTGCAAGAGCCCAGACAAAGCCTACTTATCAGGAAGTAATCTGTTATCAGGAATTGACAAAACCCTATGATCATTTTGTTATGGAAAAGCGGCAGTTTTTTGCTGAGTATGTAAAAGAATTTGCTGAATTGCCACTGGTTGGAAGAAAACAGATTGAAAAAAGAGAAGATTTGCCGAATAAGCAGCCAAGAATTTCCAAAGGAGAAATTATGGATGAGGAACCGGCAGAAACCGAAGAACCGGAAGAAGCAAAAGAACCGGAAGTGCCAGAGGCAATTCAGAAGATGCTTGCCTTTTTGGATGCAGAATCGTGTCATGAGAAAATTCGGATTCTGGAAGACATGCAGGATGATTTAACAGAGCACATATTGAATAATCTTGCTGTGAGTCTGGATTTGTCGTTAGAGGATGACGAAGATGGATTCGAGAGAATTATGGCGGAACTTCGTATGAGAGAAAAATATGAAAGTAACCGGGGAGACAGACTGTGAGTAATTACCGTATAAAAATACAGTATGATGGAAGCCGTTACCGTGGATGGCAGAGGCAGCAGGGAGAAAAAAATACGATTCAGGGACGGATTGAACAAGTGCTGTCAAAGCAGATGGGATTTCCGGTGACGATTGATGGAGCCGGACGTACGGACGCGGGGGTGCATGCCAAAGAGCAGGTAGCAAATTTTCGTTTAGATACAGAAAAAACAACGCAGCAATTGCAGGATGTGTTAAATGAATATTTACCGGAGGATATACGGATACTGAAAGTAGAAGAGGCGGGCGAACGATTTCACAGTCGTCTCAATGCAACCGGAAAAGTATATGAATACTGCCTTTGCAAAAAGGGCGGATTTGATGTGTTTGGCAGAAAGTACATGTGGCAGATGGATAAAGAATTAAATGTCATGCAGATGAGGCAGGCGGTGGAAAAGCTTGTCGGCGAGCACGATTTTAAAGGATCTTGCACCAAAGCTTCGCGCAAGAAATCAACGGTACGAAGTTTGTACGACATCACGATAACAGAGGATGAAAATCGGATTTACCTGACGTTTTATGGAAATGGATTTTTGTACAACATGGTCCGCATTTTAACAGGAACTCTTGTCGAGATTGGCATGGGCGAAAGAACGGAAGAATCGATTGATGAGGTATTTACAAAGAAAGAACGTGCGCTTGCGGGCGTGACAGCACCGGCGAAAGGTCTTACGTTAGTGCGGGTTCTTTATGATTAAAAAATGGGAGGCATTGGATGAGACGAATGGAATTTAAAATGGAGCGTCCAAATCTCGTAAAAGAAGGAGACGAGGTCACCATTACAGAAGGTGTTTTGCCAAGTGCTTATTATTACACAATCAATCCGGCAGTTGCAATGTCCGGAAACTATGTGTTCAGGGAGCGGCTGCGGTCGCGGACAGGCATTGTGCAGGAAATAAAGCATACGGAAAAAGGATTTTATGTCGTAGTAGAATTTGACGAGGAAGACATTTGAAACAGAACTGCGGAAAAATCCGCGGGTATTATAAATAGAAAGGAACAGAAAAATGGAACGTAAAAATGCATGGAAAGAATATACAGAAGCAGAAGTTTCTGAATTAGAAAAATTGAATGAGTCATACAGAAAGTTTCTGGATGCCGGAAAGACGGAGCGTGAATGTGTGAAACAGGCGGTTGCAATGGCAGAAGCAGCCGGATACCGTGACTTGAAAAAGGTGATAGAAGAAGGAAAACAGGTAAAAGCCGGCGATAAATTGTATGCCGTTAATATGAAGAAATCGCTTGCTTTGTTTCAGATAGGAAAACAGCCTCTTGAAAAAGGAATGGCGATTTTAGGAGCACACATTGATTCGCCACGTCTGGATATCAAACAGAATCCGCTGTATGAAGATACCGAACTTGCTTATTTGGATACGCATTACTATGGCGGTATCAAAAAATATCAGTGGGTAACACTGCCACTTGCGATTCACGGCGTGATTGCAAAAAAAGACGGTTCAATTGTAGATGTGTGCATTGGTGAAGACGAAAATGATCCGGTATTCTGCGTGACAGATTTGCTGATTCATCTGGCTGGCGAAAATATGGAGAAAAAAGCCAATAAAGTCATTGAGGGAGAAGCTCTTGATATTTTAGTAGGAAGCCGCCCGTTAAAAGGTGCAGAAAAAGAGGCGGTCAGCAAACAGATTCTTTCTATTTTGAAAGAAAAATATGATATGGAAGAAGAAGATTTCCTTTCGGCAGAACTGGAAGTGGTACCGGCTGGCAAATCACGCGAGTCTGGTCTGGATGCCAGTATGATTATGGCATATGGACAGGATGACCGTGTCTGTGCTTACACATCTTTAGTGGCAATGCTTGAAGTGGAAAATACCGAATATACAACCTGCTGTCTGCTTGTGGACAAAGAAGAGATCGGCAGTGTTGGTGCAACCGGTATGCGCTCCCGCGTATTTGAAAATACAGTAGCAGAAGTGCTTTCTGTGTGCGGACAATATTCAGACCTTGCTCTTCGCCGCTGCCTTGCTAATTCAAAAATGCTTTCATCCGATGTAAGTGCTGCGTTTGACCCGGTTTATGCATCCGCTTATGAAAAGAAAAATGCAGCCTACTTTGGACGTGGTATGGTATTTAACAAATTTACCGGTTCCCGCGGGAAATCTGGAAGTAATGATGCAAATGCCGAATTTATGGCACAAATTCGTGGTATTTTAAAAGATGCCAAGGTGGCTTATCAGACGGCCGAACTTGGAAAAGTAGATGTCGGCGGCGGTGGAACCATTGCTTACATTATGGCACTGTATGGCATGGATGTGATTGACTGTGGTGTTGCCGTTTTGAATATGCATGCACCGTGGGAAATTACGAGCAAAGCCGATGTTTATGAGACGAAAAAAGGCTATGTGGAATTTTTAAATCGAATTATGTAGTTTTCAATGAAAAAGTAAAGGAAACAAAAGAATGATAAAAAACAGACTGCGGTTTGCGGGCATGGGAATTATGGGAAGTATTCTGGCACTGGTGCTTATTTTGGTACCGGTGCCTTCTCATGCAAAAGAAAAGGCGAAAGACGCTGGTTCGATTGCGGAATTAGAGAAAAAAATGGTGGCGAAATCAACAAAAAGGCTTCAGTTTCAGAAGGGGAAAATACATAGCACTTCCCATACAGTCTGGAAAAAGGGAAAGAAGATTAAAAAGAGTGAAAAGTCGTTATTGATTCAAAAGAAGGGATGGTACACTCTTTGTGTTACAACAACTTCTGGCAAAAAGAAATTGACGTATTTATATTTTGAAAAGAAGAAATATGAAATCACGATAAATAAGACAGTACATAAGCAGGCGGGATACTATTACATTGCCTCACAAGAGAAAAAAGAACTAGTTATTGAAGCAAAAAATTCATCAATGAGTCAAAATAGTCTGGTTTCTTTGTGCAAACGTGGTGATTATGCCTGTCGTATGTGGAAGGCGGAATCTGCCGGTGGTAAAAAAATTCGTCTGAAAAATGTGAATAGTGGTCTCTATCTTTCGTATCAGAAAGCGACGAATCGGCTTGTCCAGAATAAATATAATAAAAAAAATAATAATCAGATATTTTCTCTTTATCAGGGGAGTGGAGGAAGTACCTATGTGAAATGCCTTGGCGCAAATGCATTTGTTGGTATTGAGGGAGAAACACTTACACTGGGAACACGGAAAAGAAATAGTAAATGGAGATTTACATGGGAAAAAACAGAGAAACCAGCGCCGGCAGCATCTGTTTCAGGTGCAACATATCCGGCTCGTTTGTTAGTGGGACATGCATTTTCGTTAAAAGGAACGATTATTTCCCGATATTCTATTTCTTATTTTAATGTTTTTATATATGACAAAACAGGAAAAGCTGTATTGCAGAAAAAATGTAAAGGAACAAATTGTTTTGGCTCGATATCGGATGCAGATGCGGCAATTACATTTGGTAAATTAAAAGAAGGAACATATTGTTACCAGGTGGCAGTCCGCGATGTGACAGGGACCGCTATTTGCCTAATCAGCCGCCAGTTTACAGTAGGAGTGTTGACAGGTGGAAGTAATATGATGCTGTCTTTTGATGCTGCTAAAATTGCAGCGGTTGGACATCAGAGCAGCGGGACAGCACTTGAAAAAAAGGCATGTGCCTCTTATGCGCTTGCTTACTGCAATGCTATTATGACCGGCACTGTCACAAGTCCGCACAGTTACTGGAGCAGTTCTACAAATGTAGACTGCATGTGGAGCAAAGGTGGCTATACGACGAAGTCTTACGCTTCGGAGGCGGCTGTTTTACAGGCGGCGTACAATGAGCTGATGGCGGGAAAACCATCAATTCTCCACGTGACAGGGAATACACCGCAGCACTGGATAACGATTATCGGATGTAAAAAGACAGGAAGCGGCACAGCAATTCTGGCATCGGATCTGCAGGCACTTGACCCGTGGGATGGAAAAGTTATTACGGTGTCGGATAAATATAAAGTAAAAACTTCGTACCGGCTTGGGGTAAAAAGTTGATTTAGTCGTTTCAGAGGGGGATGAAACGGACAGACGACACTAGAAATAGGGAAGATTGTACTTTATAATTGAGAAAACAGTTGACAACAAGGGGCGGATAGGATAGTATAAGTACATACAGAACATCCGTTCGGATAATCAGGAGGGTATGAACATGGAAAAAGATCCAAATAAGGTAAAAGCGCTGGAGGCAGCGATTGCACAGATTGAGAAAAATTATGGACAGGGTTCGATTATGAAACTGGGAGATACCAGACATTTGCAGGTAGAGTCAGTACCGACCGGTTCTTTAAGCTTAGATTTGGCACTGGGAGTTGGCGGAATTCCGAAAGGACGTATCATAGAGATTTACGGACCGGAATCCAGTGGTAAGACGACGGTTGCGCTTCATATGGTAGCAGAAGTGCAGAAACAGGGTGGTATCGCAGGGTTTATTGATGCGGAGCACGCACTTGACCCGATTTATGCAAAGAACATTGGAGTAAATATTGATGAACTTTATATATCCCAGCCGGACAGTGGAGAACAGGCGATGGAAATTACAGAGACGATGGTACGTTCTGGAGCAGTGGATATTGTGATTGTGGACTCGGTGGCTGCGTTAGTACCAAAGGCTGAGATTGATGGTGACATGGGAGACTCTCATGTGGGACTGCAGGCCCGTTTGATGAGTCAGGCACTTCGTAAACTGACAAGTGTAATTAATAAATCAAATTGTACGGTTATCTTTATCAACCAGCTGCGTGAAAAGATTGGTGTTATGTTTGGAAATCCTGAGACGACGACGGGTGGACGTGCACTGAAGTTTTATGCCTCTGTTCGTTTGGATGTAAGAAGAATTGAGACTTTGTCTCAGGGCGGTGAAAAGATTGGAAACCGTGTTCGTGTAAAAGTAGTAAAGAACAAAGTGGCACCGCCATTTCAGGAAGCAGAGTTTGACATTATGTTCGGAAAGGGAATTTCGCGTGAGGGAGACTTACTTGACCTGGCAGCGAAGAATGACATCATTATTAAAAGTGGTGCCTGGTATTCTTATCATGGAGAGAAGATTGGTCAGGGACGTGAGAATGCGAAGAAATATCTGACAGAGCATCCAGAAGTCTTTGCGGAAGTAGATACGGCGGTACGTGCGAAGTGTCTGCCGAATGCATCTGCAGAAGAAGAAGCAGCAGAAGAAGAGAAAAAAACACCGGCAAAGAAAACTGCAAAAAAGGATGAGTAATCAATGAATCAGAACGAGTCGATGGAAAAGGAGATACAAGAACCGGAAGAAATCCGAAAAGCCAAAGAGAAGGCGATGCGCCTGCTTTTGCAGCAGGACAGAACGGAAAAGGAATTAAGAGACCGCCTGTACCGCGCTGGCTTTTCGGAAACGGCATCGGAAACGGCGGTGCAGTATGTGTCTGGATTTGGATATCTCGATGACAGGCGCTATGCGGATAATTATATTGCCTTTCATAAAGGAAAAAGAAGCCGGAAGGAGATTTTGTTTAAATTAAAAAACAAAGGAGTTCCGCCGGAAGTGCTGTCGATGGTGATGGAAGAATACGAAACGGATGATGAAGCTGCCGCCATTGAGATGTTGATTCAAAAAAAGACAAAAGGGCAGCGATTGTCTGATATGGAGTATTCACAATTGAATAAGATTACCGCATATCTGGCACGGAAGGGTTTTTCACTTCCTGTTATTTCACGGGTAATAAGAGAGGTAAAAGCAAGAGAAAGCAGCTAAAATGACGGGTGCAAAGCACTTAGGTAAGTTTTGGTTGCTTTTTTAACCTCCTTTGTGTATAATGTAGTACATATGAGATTTTGGGTGAACTATACCCATTTTAATTGTTGTGCCATAAAGGCAGATTGGAGTTTGACATGAAGTACTTTGGAACGGATGGATTTCGCGGAGAAGCCAATGTGACTTTGACTGTGGAACATGCATACAAAGTTGGCCGTTTTTTGGGAAATTATTTTCAAAAAGAAGACCATAAGGTACGTGTGGTAATTGGTAAAGATACCAGATTATCCGGCTATATGTTTGAAACTGCACTGGCAAGTGGATTGACAGCAAGCGGTGCTGATGTATATGAATTGCATGTAACTACGACGCCGAGTGTGTCATATCTGGTGCGAAAAGAGAATTTTGATTGTGGTATTATGATTTCAGCGAGCCACAATCCATATTTTGATAATGGTATTAAAGTAATCAATGGCAAAGGGCATAAGTTAGAGCCGGAGATTGAAGAACAGATTGAGAAGTATATCGATGGCGAAGGCGAAGAAATTCCAATGCAAAAACGGGAAATGATTGGCCGCTGCTTTGATTATACAAAGGGAAGAAATGAGTATATCGAATATTTGAAAGATTTGGTGAAAGAACCATTTGACGGAAAGACGGTTGCCTTGGATTTGGCAAATGGTTCGGCTTCTATGATAGCAAAAGAAATTTTTGAAGCAATGGGGGCGCAGGTGATTGCCCGCCATGATGAGCCAAATGGTACGAATATTAACCGTGAATGTGGTTCCACTCATATTGAAGTTCTTCAGGCATTGGTTTATGATACTGGTGCAGATATTGGATTTGCTTATGATGGCGATGCGGACCGCTGTCTTGCTGTGGATGACGATGGCAAGGTGATTGATGGCGATCATATTTTGTATCTTTGTGGCAAATACCTGAAAGAGCAGGGCAAGTTAAAGGACGATACCGTAGTTACGACCGTTATGTCGAACATGGGATTGTATAAGGCATTTGATGAACTTGGGATTCATTATGAGCAGACGGCGGTTGGTGATAAATATGTCTGCGAGAACATGATGGCAAACGGATATGTGATTGGCGGTGAGCAGTCTGGTCACATTATTTTCAAGGAACACGCAGTGACCGG
Source organism: uncultured Eubacterium sp. (assembly GCA_934322085.1). Taxonomy (GTDB): domain Bacteria; phylum Bacillota; class Clostridia; order Lachnospirales; family Lachnospiraceae; genus Eubacterium_F. The sequence continues at coordinate 40,380 of CAKRGF010000019.1, read as the reverse complement.
AGATGGTATTTTGACATCTCTTATGATTATGGAAGCGTGGCTTCATTATGGAAAGCCGATGTCGATGCTGACAAATGATTTGGTAATTTATCCGCAGCTTTTGGAAAATGTGAAAGTAAAGGATAAAGCGGCCGCAAGGGAAGATGAAGATGTGCAGAAGGCAGCGAAAGAAGTTACGGAAAGTCTTGGAGACGCCGGACGGCTTTTGCTTCGCGAAAGCGGTACGGAGCCATTGATTCGTGTTATGGTAGAAGCCGAAACCGATGAGATGTGCAAAGAGAATGTAGATAAGATTGTCAAGGTTTTACAAGAAAAAGGTCATGTACTAGACTAATAGAAAGAAACAGGAATAAAGGAGAGTAACGAATGAAAGGTGCGTTTTACACAGGACAGTACCGCAATGTATTTGCGGAACTGGGGCATTCACAGGAAGAAATTGATCAAAAACTCAAAGATGCATTCCATACCGTATTTTATGGTCCGGATGATGAGAAATTTTATTTTGAAGCTGGCGATGATATGGGATATTTTGAAGATACCGGTAATTTCGATGCCCGTACAGAGGGTATGTCATATGCCATGATGATGTGTGTACAGATGGATATGAAAAATGAGTTTGACCGTGTGTGGAAATGGGCTAGAACTTATATGTACATGGAAGATGGTTATAATAAAGGATATTTTGCATGGTCCTGCAAGACAACCGGTGAAAAGAATGATTTAGGACCGGCGCCGGATGGAGAAGAATTTTTTGCAATGGCATTGTTCTTTGCTTCCCACCGCTGGGGGGACGGCGAAGGCATTTTCAACTACTCACAGGAAGCAAGAAACATTTTAAGTGCTTGTATCCACAACGGTGAGAAAGAGCCGGGAGACCCGATTATGGAGCCAGAGAATTATTTGATTCGATTCATTCCGAGCCGTAAGTTCAGTGATCCATCCTATCATTGTGCTCATTTTTATGAGTTATTCAGTATGTGGGCCAACGAAGAAGACCGTCCATTCTGGAAAAAAGCAGCAAAGGCAAGCCGTGAGTATTTGAAAAAAGCGTGTCATAAAGACACCGGACTGGCTGCTGAATATGCTTATTATGATGGAACACCATACGAGAAAGAGCAGGACATTTTCGGTGGACGCCACGACTGGTATTATAGCGATTCCTACCGTGTTATTGCAAACATTGGTCTTGATTACGAGTGGTTTGCAGCAGATGAGTGGAACGTTGAGAATAATAACAAAGTGCAGAAATTCTTCTGTGAAACGCACAAAGATGAAGAATTTAAAATATACGAGATTGACGGTACGGTGATTGAACAACCGGCACTGCATCCGGTAGCTATGATTGCTACGAATGCACAGGCGTCTCTGGCTGCAAACGGACCTTATGCGAAAGAATGTGTAGAGCGTTTCTGGAATACACCGCTTCGTAAAGGTGAGAGAAGATATTATGATAATTGTCTGTATTTGTTTGCGTTGTTAGCATTAAGTGGAAATTATCGAATCTATTAAGGAAAGAAAATTGGAGGAAAACAAAATGAGTTACACAGTAGAAAATTTAGAAAAGAGCATGGCAAAAATCACCATTACCGTAGATGCAGACGCATTCGAAGAGGCAATGGTAAAATCTTATAACAAAAACAAGAAAAACATCAGCATTCAGGGCTTCCGTAAAGGTAAAGCACCTCGTAAAATGGTAGAGAAACTTTACGGACCGGAAGTATTCTATGAAGATGCAGCAAATTTTGCAATTCCGGATGCTTACGAAGAAGCAGCAAAAGAGAGCGGTTTGGAAATCGTATCTCGTCCGGAAATTGATGTCGTAGAAATCGAAAAAGGTAAAGATTTCGTATTTACAGCAACAGTAGCTGTTAAACCAGAAGTTACACTTGGCGACTACAAAGGAATCGAAGTAGAGAAGAAAACAGTAAAAGTTATGGCAGCTGATGTTAATGCAGAAATCGACAAAGTACGTGAGCAGAACAGCCGTATGATTACTGTTGAGAACCGCGGTATCAAAAAAGATGATACAGCCGTAATTGACTTTGAAGGTTTTGTTGATGGCGAGCCATTCCAGGGCGGCAAAGGCGAGGATTATTCTCTGGTAATCGGAAGCCACACATTCATTGATACATTCGAAGACCAGCTGGTTGGTAAAAAAGCTGGCGAAGAAGTTGATGTTAATGTAACATTCCCAGAAGAGTATTATGAAGCTTCTTTGAAAGGTAAACCAGCACTTTTCAAAGTTACAGTAAAAGAGATTAAGAAGAAAGAACTTCCAAAACTGGATGATGAATTTGCCAGCGAAGTTTCTGAATTTGAGACACTCAAAGAGTATAAAGCAAGTGTTAAGAAAAACTTGACAGAGCGCAGAAAAGAAGAAGCAAAGAGAGAAAAAGAAAACGAAGTAGTAGAAAAAGTAGTAGAAAATATTACAGTAGAACTGCCTGAACCAATGGTTGATGAGCAGACACAGCAGATGATTCAGGAGTTTGCCGGAAGATTGTCAAGTCAGGGTCTTTCCTTTGACCAGTACATGCAGATGACTGGCATGACAGTAGATGCATTGATGGGACAGATGAAACCGGAAGCTGAGAAGAGAATCCGTACTCGTCTTGCTCTTGAAGCAATTGTTGACGCTGAGAAAATCAAAGCAACAGCAAAAGACATTGACAAAGAAATCGAGAACATGGCAAACATGTATCAGATGGAAGTGGACAAGATTAAAGAAATGATTGGTGATGCTGAAAAAGAGCAGATTGGTAAAGATCTTGCTGTTCAGAAGGCAGTTGACTTTGTTGTGAAAAATGCAGTAGAAGTAGAGCCTGCAGAAGAAGACAAAGAAGAGAAATAATCAATTCAAAAAGAATGGAGGTATCTCGCAATGGCATTAGTACCTTACGTGATTGAACAGACAAGTCGTGGCGGTGAACGTTCTTATGACATTTATTCACGCCTTTTAAAAGAAAGAATTATTTTCCTCGCAGACGAGGTAAATGATCAGACCGCAAGTTTGGTTGTTGCACAGCTTTTGTTTTTGGAATCGGAAGATCCGAACAAGGACATTCAGCTGTATATCAACAGTCCGGGTGGTTCCGTAACAGCCGGCATGGCAATTTACGATACAATGAATTATATCAAATGTGATGTATCTACAATCTGTATCGGTATGGCAGCCAGTATGGGAGCATTTTTGTTATCCAGTGGTGCCAAGGGCAAACGTTTAGCTCTTCCGAATGCAGAGGTGATGATTCACCAGCCTTCCGGTGGGGCAAAAGGACAGGCAACTGAAATTCAGATTGTTGCTGAAAATATCTTAAAGACGAAGAAAAAGTTAAACGAGATTTTAGCAGCAAATACCGGACAGTCAGTAGAGAAGATTGCAGAAGATACAGAGCGTGATAATTTCATGAGCGCAGAAGAAGCAAAAGCATATGGCTTGATTGATGAAATTGTAGAAAGCCGTAACGCAGCAAAAGAAAAAGAATAAACAAGTGAAATGGTGCCGCCGAAACGCCGGCGCCATTTTGCCATATTTTAGATGGATGGAGGCTCGTAAAACGATGGCAGGAAAGAATAACGATACCAATATGCCAATGGTTCACTGCTCCTTTTGTGGAAAGACAGAGAAGCAGGTTCACAAGCTGATTGCAGGACCAAATGGAGTATATATATGTGACGAATGTATTGACCTCTGTGATGAAATTCTGGCGGAAGAATTTCAAGATGATTTTGATACGCCGGAAGAGGAAACAGAAATCAATCTTTTAAAACCAAAAGAAATCAAAGCCTTTTTGGATGAATATGTAGTTGGACAGGAGGATGCAAAAAAAGCACTTTCTGTAGCAGTTTACAATCACTATAAGAGAATTATGAACGGTGCCGATATGGACGTTGAACTGCAAAAGAGTAATATTTTGATGGTAGGTCCGACCGGTTCCGGTAAGACATATCTGGCACAGACGCTTGCCAAAATTTTGAATGTTCCGTTTGCAATTGCCGATGCAACGACATTGACAGAAGCAGGATACGTCGGAGAGGATGTGGAGAACATTCTTCTGAAAATTATTCAGGCAGCGGATTATGATATTAAGCGTGCCGAGCATGGTATTATTTATCTCGATGAGATTGATAAAATCACGAAAAAAGCGGAAAATGTATCCATTACCCGTGATGTTTCTGGTGAAGGTGTACAGCAGGCACTTTTGAAAATTTTGGAGGGAACAGAAGCCAGTGTTCCACCACAGGGTGGACGCAAGCATCCACAGCAGGAGTTTTTCCATATCAATACGACAAACATTTTATTTATCTGCGGTGGTGCTTTTGACGGACTGGATAAGATTATCAGTTCCCGTATTGATAAAAAATCTATCGGGTTTAATGCGGATATAGCAGATCCGACCGAGCAGAATGTCGGTGAGTTGTTTAAACAGGCATTGCCACAGGATTTTGTGAAATTTGGTTTGATTCCGGAGTTTATCGGCCGTGTGCCGGTGACGGTTGCACTTGACCTTCTGGACGAAGAGGCGTTGAAAGAAATTTTGACAAGACCGAAAAATGCAATTACGAAGCAGTATCAGAAACTGCTTTCGCTGGACGGCGTGAAATTGAATTTTGAGGATGGTGCGATTACGGAAGTTGCCCGCCTTTCTAATGAGAGAAAAACGGGTGCCAGAGGTTTGCGTGCGATCCTTGAATCCAGTATGATGGAATATATGTATGAACTGCCATCCAGAGAAGATGTGACAGAATGTATCATTACCAAAGATGTAATTACCGGTGAGGGAGAGCCAAAACTTTTGGCAGCCGGAAAAGAAGTGCCGGCACTTGAAGAAAAGCAAGAAGAACCTGAGAAAAAGGAAAGTGAAAGTGCCTGAAAAGAAACAAGGACAGGTGATACTTATGAGTGAACAGCAAATGAAGACGATGCCGATTCTCGCCATGCGGGATGTGTGCGTACTGCCGGGCATGTTGGTTCATTTAGATGTGAGCAGAGAGATTACAAAACGAGCAATTGAAGAAGCGATGGCAGAGGATGGAAGTATTTTCCTCACCCTTCAGCGCGATGAATCAATTGAGACACCGTCATTTCATGACTTATATGAAATCGGTGTGATTGCAAAAATAAAGCAGGAAGTAAAAGTAAAGGATGACGTGCTCCGCGTCATGATTTCGACAAAGGAGCGCGGAAATCTTTTGAGCTTAAACCAGACAAAACCATTTCTTAAGGGAGATGTTGTTCCTTATGAGTGGGGTGACGAAGAACTGCGTCTGGGGGCACTTGAAAAAGAGGCAATGTGCCGTAATTTGAAAGATGTGTATACGATTTATCTGAATGAAAATCCGCGGGCAAGCCGGAGTGATTTGGAAAAAATCCAAGGCATGAAGGACTTAGGTAAATTGACGGATTTAATTGCGATGCATATCAATATGGGCTTTGACAAACGCCAGGAAATTTTAGAGTGTCTGGATTTGGAACTTCGTTATGAAATGGTGGCCGGGATTCTTACGAATGAGGTGAATTTATCACGGATTCGTGAAGGATACCGCCGCAAGGTCAAAGAAGAAGTTGATAAAAATCAGAAAGAATATTTCCTTCGTGAGCAGATGAAAGTGATACGCAATGAGTTAGGTGACGGCGCATCTGCGGAGGAATATCAGGAAAAATATAAAGAACAGTTAGAACAGCTTTCGTGCAGCGAAGAGGTATATCAGAAAATTGCAGAAGAAATCAAGCGTCTGGATGCGATTCCAACAAGCTCATCTGAGCATATTGTGGAGCGCACCTACATTGAAAATCTTCTGGCACTTCCGTGGGATAAGGCATCGATTGACCGCAATGACATCGTGCATGCGGAACAGATTTTAGAGGAGGACCACTACGGACTTAAAAAAGTCAAAGAGCGTATTCTGGAATCTTTGGCTGTCCGCTGTCTGACGGATAAGAGTGAGAGTCCGATTTTGTGTCTTGTGGGACCACCGGGTACCGGTAAAACATCGATTGCCCGTTCGGTTGCCAGAGCACTTGATAAAGAGTATGTGCGTATCTGCCTTGGCGGTGTTCGTGATGAGGCGGAAATTCGTGGACACAGACGGACGTATGTGGGCGCTTTGCCGGGACGTTTTGTTGAAGGACTGAAGAAGGCGAAAGTGAGAAATCCGCTGATGCTTTTGGATGAGATTGATAAAGTCGGAAGTGATTACAAAGGAGATTGCGCATCGGCTTTGTTAGAGATTCTTGACCCGGAGCAAAACCGAAATTTTGTGGATCATTATATTGAACTGCCGGTTGATTTGTCGGATGTATTATTTATTTGTACGGCAAATACGACAGAAACGATTCCAAGACCGCTTCTTGACCGAATGGAATTAATTTCCATCGCCGGATATACGGAAAATGAGCGGTTCCACATCGGAAAAGATTATCTAATTCCGAAACAGCTTGAGAAAAATGGTTTGCAGAAGAAAAATTTACAGATTCTGGATGGCGGACTGCGTGCGATTATTTCACACTATACGAAGGAAGCAGGTGTCCGTGAATTAGAGCGTCAGATTGGAAAAGTCTGCCGCAAATGTGCAAAAAAAATCATGGAAGGCGAAACGGAGACAATTCGCGTCACTTCTAAAAATATTACAGATTTTCTTGGCAAAAAGCGTTTTCGCGTGGAAAAGGCAGCAAGAAAAGATGAGGTTGGTATTGTTCGCGGGCTTGCCTGGACGGAAGTTGGCGGCGATACACTGGAAATCGAAGTGAATACGATGCCTGGTGAGGGTAATTTGAAACTTACCGGACAGCTTGGCGATGTGATGAAAGAGTCAGCAGAAATTGCGCTGAGTCTGGTGCGTGCACTGCTTCCGAAGGAGGAAGAATTTTTCAAAACGCATGATTTTCATCTCCATGTACCGGAAGGCGCGGTGCCAAAAGATGGTCCGTCAGCCGGTGTGACGATGACGACAGCGATTTATTCGGCGGTAACCGGGAAAAAGGTACTGTCAAAAGTGGCGATGACCGGCGAGATTACGCTTCGTGGACGCGTTCTGCCAATTGGCGGCTTAAAGGAAAAACTGCTGGCAGCAAAACAGGCGGGCATCCAAAAGGTTGTAGTTCCAAAGGAAAACAAGCCGGATGTTGAAGAACTGGAGGAAGAAATCACAGAAGGTATGCAGATTGTTTTTGCCGGTTCGATTTCGGATGTTCTGAAAGAAGCACTTGTTCAAAAGTAGTGGCCATTTGCCATGTGAAGGGAGAAAAATATGACGATAAAGTCGTTAGAATTAGAGACAGTATGCGGCATTACCAGTAAACTGCCGCAGCATGACAAAATAGAAATGGCGTTTTGGGGACGTTCCAATGTTGGAAAGTCCTCTCTTTTGAATACGCTGTGGAACCGGAAATCCATGGCACGCATTTCGTCCCAGCCGGGTAAAACCCAGACCATCAATTATTATAACATCAATGATTTGTGTTACATGGTAGATTTGCCGGGATATGGTTATGCCAAAATTTCCAAGGAGATTCAGGCAAAATGGGCGCGTATGATTGAGCGTTATCTGGATACGTCAAACGCACTGCGTGTTGTATTTTTGCTTGTGGATATCCGCCATGAGCCGACCGCAAAAGATGTTGAAACGTATCAGATGTTATTCAAAAAAGGATTTAATCCGCTGATTATTGCGACGAAGGCAGATAAAATAAAGAAAAATGCGAGAAATAAAAATATTTCCATCATCCGCAAGAAACTTGGATTATCACAGGAAGTGCCTGTGATTCCATTTTCCTCAGCGACCAAAGAGGGAAAGGATGAGGTCTGGGAATATATCGAATTTTTCTTGAATTCACAATTGTTATGATAGAATTTTACGAGGTGATACCGGTATGACAAAGAAACAGCGGGCAGAAAAAATTATTGAATTGCTGGAAAAAGAATATCCGCTTGCGGACTGTACTCTTGATTATGATGAGGCATGGAAACTGCTTGTCAGCGTGCGTTTGGCGGCACAGTGTACAGACGCCCGAGTGAATATTGTGGTGAAAGACTTATTCGCCAAGTATCCGTCACCGGCAGCGCTTGCCGCCGCCACACCGGAAGAAATCGAAGAGATTGTGAAGCCGTGCGGACTTGGGAAAAGTAAAGCAAGAGATATTCATAAATGCATGACTACGCTTGTAGAACAGTATAACGGACAGGTGCCGGACGACTTTGACAAATTGTTAAAACTCCCCGGCGTCGGACGAAAAAGTGCCAATCTGATTATGGGCGATGTTTTTGGAAAGCCGGCAATTGTTACTGACACACACTGCATCCGCCTCACAAACCGGATGGGACTCGTGGATGGCATCAAAGACCCGAAGAAGGTAGAGATGGCTCTCTGGAAAATCATTCCCGGCGAGAAGGGAAGCGACTTCTGCCACCGCCTTGTTAATCATGGCAGGGAAGTATGTACTGCAAGAAAAGCTTATTGTGAGAAGTGTTGTTTGCAGGAGGTATGTAAGAAGTCTTTGTGATAAATATTTGTTGGAAACTGTTTGAATTACTGGAATTCCAAATTGATTGACAACAAATGTCTGGCACAATTGAACCATGCTTAAATGTTAAATTGCCCCTCTAGTGTTTTCAAAACAACGCTTTTCGCTTGATTTGTCTTATAGGGTTGCATATTTGCCCGATTATCAGCCCTTATTAGAGAAAATCACGGGGCAAATGCAACCTTTTCTATGAATTTTTGGCCTTTTGGTTGTTTTCAGACACTTTTTTTCAAAATCCATGCAACTCTTTTCGCTTTTTATAAAGGTTAAGGTTGCATACGGCATTTACTTGCATTAGAGGGGGCCTGAATGAGTCAAGAATTTATGGTCGGCTTCTTTGGGTATCAGTAATTTATTAAAAAAATATGTATCAAGTACGCACTCAACGAGCGGGAGCGCCCACTTGATACATATTTTTTTAATAAACTACTCGAAAACAAAAAGCCCGCCCAGTTTCTACTTCATCAGCACCTTCTCATACATCAGCCCAACCAAAAACCAGAGTGGGGCGTAATCAAAGCGGACGATTCCTTTATAATTTGCTTTGGATTTACTATAATCCCACGGGCAGCAGCCTCGCTTTTTCAAGAAGGAGCCGGTGCTGTATTCGGTGAGGAAAATACAGGCGGTGTAGACGGAGCCGCGCACGAGGACATGCTTGCCCTGCATTTTTTTAAAGAGAGGAGAAAGAACGGAAGCCATGCCATAAATGGGGAACATCCAGATGGACGTCTGGCAGGGCATTTTCTTATTTTTTTCTCCGCACAAAGAGCCGCATCCGGTCCATAAACATTCCATGCCCCAGCCGATGAGACCACATTTCAGAAAATCAGTTGTTTGTTTTTTTAATTTCTTATTCAAAGCCATCCCTCCTAGAAGCAGTATGCCCCGAAATGCTTGCGAATACTCATGGAATTCGGTATAATAGATATGATACGTTAAAAAAGCAGAAAATCCAGATAGGAGGTACAACAGATATGGCAGTCATTCGACCATTTCAATGTGTAAGACCTGAAAAATCAAAAGCAGCGAGAGTTGCCGCTTTACCATATGATGTATATAATCGACAGGAGGCAAAAGAAGAAGTTCTTCGTGAGCCGATGTCATTTTTAAAAATTGACCGTGCAGAAACCAGTTTTGACGATTCGGTGGACACCTATGCACCGGAAGTTTATCAAAAAGCAAAAGAATTGCTGGAAAAAGATATTGCGGACGGTGTTTATATAAAAGACACAGATTCGGCGTATTATGTATATGAACTCGTGATGGATGGACGTTCACAGACGGGAATTGTTGCCTGCGCATCCGTGGATGATTATGTAAATGGCGTAATCAAAAAACATGAAAATACAAGAGAAGACAAAGAAATTGACCGTATTACACATGTAGACACGTGTAATGCCCAGACCGGACCAATCTTTCTTGCATACCGCAGTGAAAAAGTGATTGATGAAATTGTGGCGAAAAAACAGAAAGAAGAGCCGATTTATGATTTTACGGCAGTGGATGGAATTACACACCGCGTCTGGAAAATTGCGGAGGCAGAGGACGTAGAAAAATTAGGAAAAGCGTTTGCGGATATTGAAAATATTTACATTGCAGATGGCCACCACCGTGCAGCTTCGGCAGTGAAAGTCGGATTGAAACGCAGAAAAGAAAATCCGGGTTATACCGGGGAAGAAGAATTTAATTATTTCCTGTCGGTGCTTTTCCCGCATGACCAGTTGATGATTATGGATTATAACCGTACTGTAAAAGATTTAAATGGATTAAGTAAAGACGAATTTTTGAAAAAAGTGGCGGAATGCTTTGAGGTAAAAGAAGAAGATGACGCCGTCCGCCCGCAAAAGAAGGGCGAAGTTGGAATGTATCTCGACAAGCAGTGGTACCGCCTGATAGCAAAACCAGAGTTGTTTGAAGGAAAAGATGCGGTTGGTTCACTGGATGTATCGGTGCTGCAGGATTATCTTTTGGGACCGGTTCTTGGTATTGGCGACCCGCGTACCGATTCGCGGATTGATTTTATCGGAGGAATCCGTGGACTCAAAGAATTGGAGCGTCGGGCAGATAGCGACATGAAGGTTTCATTTTCCATGTATCCGACATCCATTACGGAACTTTTTGACGTGGCAGATCAAAAACTTTTGATGCCGCCAAAATCGACGTGGTTTGAACCGAAATTACGCAGTGGATTATTTATTCACGAAATCTAAGGAGGAAAATTTAAATGGATAAGTTTTTTAATTCGGACAATGTGGTAATGCGCACGCTCAGCAAAATTTTTGATATTGGCTGGCTGACGCTTATTTATCTCGTATTTTGTATTCCGATTGTTACCGTGGGAGCAGCAACGACATCGCTGTATTATGTAAGTGCCAAAGTGCTGCGCCACAACCGCAGTTATGTATGGCGTGAGTTCTGGCACAGTTTTAAGACTAATTTTTTGCAGTCTACAATCGCGTGGGTTGTAACGGCAATTATCGTGGTACTTCTCTGGCTGAACATGAATATTGTAGCGGAGACCGGCGGTGAAAAAGGCGGGTATCTGATTGGTGCGTATTACGCCCTTTTGTTTATTATTTTGTGTATCAGCTGTTATATTTACCCGATTATTTCACGATTTGGAACAAAATTCTCGCAGATTCTGCGTTTGAGTTTATATTGTGCGTTCCGTCATTTTCTGCATACACTTTTGATGCTTGTGATTCTGGCGGCAACGGTAGCACTTATCTGGCTTGGCATGGTGACAAACGTGGTGCTTATTTTCATTTTTGCACCGGGTGCTGCTTCCCTTTTGTACACCTTCCCAATGGAGCATGTCATGAAAAAATATATGCCAAAAGAAGAAAAAAAATACACAGAAGATGGGGAAGAAATTGTAGCTTGGTATAACGAGTAAAGAAAAGGGAGAAAATTATGGCAAAACAATTAGAAGACTATATGCAGTGGCCGGAAATTGAGGCGCTTATGTATGCCGAATGCGGCAGACCGGAGACGGTTCTTGGACCTAAGCAGGTGGACAAAAGCCATGTGCTTATCACAACATTTGAACCGGAGGCAGATTCGATTGTCGTTTCCGGTGAGGATTTGAAAAAAGAATACAAAATGACAAAAATGGACGAGACGGGGTATTTTGCGGTACTGATTCCGGCAAAAAAGATTCCTTCGTATCATTTTGTCTTAAAACAGGGGAAAAAGAAAATAGAAAAAACAGATGCTTACGCGGTAGACTCTTTGTTTGACGGTGTGGACATGACGCAGTTTAGCAACGGAATTCATGATACCGTTTATGAAAAACTGGGTGCTCATCCGATGACAATCGAGGGCGTGAAAGGAACGTATTTTGCTGTGTGGGCACCGGAGGCAAAGGCGGTCAGTGTCGTAGGTGATTTTAACGACTGGCAGGCAGCGAGAAATCCGATGCGCTATCTAGAGGCAGCAGGAATTTACGAGTTATTTGTTCCGGGTGTAAGTGCCGGAGATTTGTATAAATATGAAATCTGGGGCGCGGACGGAAAGCGTGTGATGAAAGCAGATCCGTACGGTAATTATGCAGAGCGTCGTCCGGCGACAGCAAGTATTGTATGGGATTTGAATAAGTATCACTGGAAAGATGAAAAGTGGCTTACCGAGCGTAAAAAATGGAATGCGAAAAAGGAGCCGATGCTTGTTTACGAGGTGGCGCTTGGAGCTTTTAAAAAGCCGGCGGATGCCGAAAAAGAATTTTATAATTACCGTGAACTTGCACCGATGATTTGTGATTATTGTGTAGAAATGGGTTACACGCATGTGGAACTGATGCCGATTATGGAGCATCCGTATGACGCTTCATGGGGTTATCAGGTAACCGGTTATTATGCACCGACTTCCCGTTATGGAACGCCGGATGATTTTATGTATTTGGTAGATTTTCTGCACCAGCATGGAATCGGCGTTATTTTAGACTGGGTACCGGCGCATTTTCCAAAAGACGAACATGGACTTGCCCGTTTCGACGGTACCTGCCTGTATGAGCATTTGGACAAGCGTCAGGGCGAACATCCGCACTGGGGCACACTGATTTACAATTATGGCAGACCGGAAGTAATCAATTTCCTCACTGCCAATGCACTGTTCTGGCTGGAGCGTTTTCACATTGACGGACTTCGGATGGACGCAGTCGCTTCGATGCTGTATCTCGATTACGGCAAGGAAGATGGCGAATGGGTTGCCAATGTTTATGGCGGAAATGAGAATTTAGAAGCCATTGCATTTTTACAGAATTTGAATCAAAAAATTCATGATAGAAAAGATGGAAGCTTTTCGATTGCTGAGGAATCTACGGCGTGGCCGCAGGTGACCGGTCCTGTCAAAGAGGGCGGTCTTGACTTTGATTTGAAATGGAACATGGGCTGGATGAATGATTATCTGGAGTACATCCGCACCGACCCGCTGTTTCGTAAAGGGCGTCATGGCATGCTCACCTTCAGCATGATTTACCAGTATTCGGAAGATTTTATGCTAGTCTTGAGCCATGATGAAGTTGTTCATATGAAAGGCTCCATGTTTACGAAAATGCCGGGAAGCGTTTCGGATAAATTTGCTACACTCCGTCTGACGTACGGTTATATGGCAGCTCATCCGGGCAAAAAGCTGATTTTTATGGGTCAGGAATTTGGACAGGAAAGAGAATTTTCGGAAAAACGGGAACTCGACTGGAATCTTTTGGATGCTGTAGATGGAGAAATGTCGGATAACGAGAGACTGCGCCAGTATGTCAGTGTTCTCAATTCGTTCTATCTGGCACATCCGGCGATGTATGAACTGGATGCACGTCCTGCCGGTTTTGAGTGGATTAGTACATTGGATGCGGACCACAGTGTAATTGCCTTTTTACGAAAAAGCAAAGATGAAACACTTTTGGTTGTCTGCAATTTTACTCCGGTTTCTTACGAGGCATTCCGTATTGGTGTGCCGTTTGCCGGAAAATATAAAGAAATCTTTAACAGTGATGCGTCCGAATATGGCGGAACCGGATTTGTGAATCCGCGCGTAAAACAGTCCAAACGCAAGCACTGGGATGGCAGAGTAAATTCGATTGAGTGTCGTCTTGCGCCACTTGCCATTCAGGTATTTACCTGCACAAAAGTGCCGTCAAAAGCAGGACGCAAAAAGAAAGAGAGTTAAATCATGGTGAATATAATGCAGCAGATCATTCAGTATGTAGAGCAGCTGATTCCGCGGGGAATGGATTTTATCCTTTCCCTCGCCATTGGAATCATTGTCTTTTTTGTTGGCTCAAAGCTTATAAAAAAACTATTGAAAATTGTGCGGCGTTCGATGGAAAAAAGAGAAATGGACCCCGGTGTTATTTCCTTTTTCCTCTCGGCATCTAAAATCACGCTGTATGTATTTTTGGTAATTATTGTGGCACAGATTTTCGGATTTGCTGCAAGCTCGATTATTGCAATTGTCGGCTCTGCCGGTCTTGCAATCGGTCTCGCCCTTCAAGGCAGCCTTGCCAACTTCGCCGGTGGTGTCCTGATTTTGATTATGAAGCCGTTTTGTGTCGGTGATTACATCATTGTCGGTGATGTGGAAGGCGTTGTTCAGAAGATTGATGTTGTTTACACCACGCTGACAACGGTTGATAACCGTGCCGTCATTTTACCAAATGGGAAACTGGCAGATTCTAACATTGTCAATGCGACAAAAGAAGACCGCCGCCGCGTGGATATTTCAGTTGGAATTGCTTATGACGCGCCGCTTAATCTGGCAAAAGAAGTGTTGATGAAAATCGGTGAGAGCCAGAAAGACAGACTTCCTAACGAACCAATTCGCGTTGTCGTTTCAGAGCTTGGCGACAGTGCTGTGATTTTGCTGATTCAGCTCTGGGTGAAACCGGAAGATTACTGGACGACCCGCTGGGCAATGACCGAGCAGATTAAGAAGTCGTTTGACGAAGCCGGAATTTCTATTCCATTTCCACAGATGGATGTGCATATGGTATCAACAAAAGGAAACTGAATAAAAATCATTTGAACGACCTCGTACTTTGGAAAGTGCGGGGTTGTTTTTGTATGGAAATGTTTTTTGATGTTGAACTTGTTTAAGTAATGTGTTATAAATATGTTTAGTGGGATGTTTATTGGACAGTGGGGCGTGGTAGAATGGAGTCAGCGAAAGGGAAGAAAACCTTTGGAAACTATAGAAATATCAGTTATTCGAAAAAGGTGGAAAGGTGGCGGTATGAATGATAGAATATTTATTCTTAGATATTGAATGGAATGCAAAAAACAATTCAAAGAACATATCCGATTGGGAGCCGGTTCAGGTGGCAGCAATCGGAGCAGATGCAGATTTAAAGGCAGAAAAATCATTTGCCAAGCGGGTAGGTCTGAAAGATATTGAGACCCTTACAGAAAATACCTGCAAACTAACCCATGTGCAAAGGAAAGAAGTGGCTGTGGCAAAACCGGCAAAGGAAGTGTTCGGAAACCTGAAACAAACATTTCCCAAATTCTCATTTGTTGTTGTCTGGTCTTGGGAAACCTATCAGATATACCGTGAGACTATGAAACGAGAGGAGATACAGCTGCCGAAGCATCGAGTTATATTGATGCAGGAAATTCTGCAAACGATAGCGGTGGAAGAAAAGAATCCAATTGGTTTTGAAGCAGCTCTCAGGCAGGCAAAAGTTTCGTATCGGCCGTGGATGCTGCATTATTCCAAATATGATGTTTCTTATCTGTATGAACTATTTAAGAGCATGTACATAAAATACGATGGGCGCACGAGGGATGATTTATGTGCAGTGAATCCGGTTACCCGAAAAATACATCAGAGTGACTGCCGGTATGCGGCAGGAAAAAATGCAGTTGAAATGCAGGGAGCAAAAAAGTTTGTCTTTTCTGGGTATAAACCCTGCCGGTGTTGTTTTTCAAAAGACCAATGGCAGCGTTTTTATTGGAAAAAGCCGAGCAAGGAAGATAGAAAGCAGCAAAAAGTGAAAAGATTAAGGCTTCTTCCGCTTACTGATAATAACATTGAGAAAATCTGTGAGGCGTTTGGCTTTTCCTGTAATTTCATTGCGGATATGGTTTCTATCACTACGGCAGCCGGTTATTGGCGGATTTATCTGGATGATGATAATGTGCGGTATGTCATGCATGCAAACTTTCGCGTCAATCGTTCAACCGCTTCCAAACGTGGTCGTATAAAATGCAACCAGGGCTTTCACAATCAGAATTTGAAAACTCATAATTTTTATGACGTCGTGCAATATATCTACCATCATGACAAGAAGATGATGCGTACAAAGAAGAAAAAAATTGATGTGCTTTTTGAGAAAATAGAAAAGGAGTTGGCAGAACAATAAATAAAAAATAAAATGCATAGTGGTAGTGGATATAAAAATATTACAAAAAGTTACAGATTTTTTGACAACAGTTTTTAAATGTGATAGTATTGGCGTATAAAGCGTTGATGGGGATAAATAAATAGGAATAGATGTATCCCCAGAACGCAGGAATGTGGTTTGGGGATTTTTGTTGTATTAATTAATAACAAAGATGTGAGAAGGTGATTTTTATGTTAGCACATATATCAGAAGATCAATTGCGTGAACAAACGGTTGCGGAACATACGCAAGGGGTATACGAATTGTGTGAAAATAAAGGTAGAAAATTACAGATAGCAAATATAGCACAGCTATGTGCTATATTCCATGATATAGGAAAAGAAAAAAAGATTTTTGATGATTATATAAAAGCAGATATAGACGTGCAAAGAAGTTTAAAAGGTAAAATTGAACATTCATCTTCTGGTGCAAAGTATGTATTTGAAAAATATCATACAGGAGACAAATTAGATGTATTGTTATCGGAGATTATTTCGTATGCTGTTGCTGCGCATCATGGAGTGTTTGATTGTGTAAATAAAAAGGGAAGTATAAATTTTACTCATAGAATAGAACAAGTACAGGATTTTGAGGAAGTTTGTCATAATTCCGAGGAAGAAATACTTTCAAAATATGATATTGATAAGATTTATGACAAGGCAAAAAAAGAAATATATGATGTATTCCAAAAGATAATATCACTTATCAAAAAAGAACAAAGTGGGAAAACAGAAATAAAAAGGGAACTGAATTTTTATCTTGCTTGCTTTCAACGATTGGTACTTTCAATTTTGATAGATTCTGATTGGGAAGATACAGCAAAATTTATGCGTGAAATAGAGTCTGTTATATTTGAGTCAAAAGAGATATTTGCGAAGGCAAGCAATAACTTTCAAAAATATATGGAGACCATTAAGGTATCTTTTTCTAAGAAAAAGAGAACGGATAAAGAAAATAAAATTTTCAAAATACGCAATGAAATACAGAATGAGTGTATTGCGTTTGCAAAAAATGAGGTAGGGATATATCGATTATCAATTCCAACAGGGGGCGGAAAGACATTGAGTGGATTGTCATATGCCTTAGCGTTTGCGAAGGAACATCCCGGTACTGAAAGAATATTTTACATAGCACCATTTATATCAGTTATTGAACAGAATGTTGACGTTATTAAAAAAGCAGTTGGAAATGATGAGTGGGTTTTGGAACATCACTCTAGTGTAATAAGAGAGAATGAAATGGATGACGAAAATGTATGGACGGATTTTTCGTGGGAAGAGCCGTTTGTATGTACCACGTTTGTACAATTTATGAATACATTGTTTTCTGATAAAAAACAGGCAATCAGGCGTATGCACAGACTGGCAAATTCAGTAATAATCATTGATGAGGTACAAGCAATGCCTGTCAAATGTGTGTATACATTTAATTATATGATGAATTTTCTTCAGCGGGTTTGCAACGCTAATATTGTGTTATGTACGGCTACGCAGCCAGAACTTGATTATAATAAATTTGCTTGCCCAATTTTGTATTCACAGCCAACTGATATGATAAGTAATCTTGGTATGCGTTTTAAGCAATTCGAGCGTGTAAAAGTGATACCACAAAAGCGAAAGAAAAACTATAAATTATGTGAGTTGGCAGAGGAAATCGGTAGACAGGTAAACACATATCAGTCAATATTAGTGGTATTAAATACAAAGGATGCAGTTAGTAGTGTTTATAACAAATTGAACGAAATAGTTGAAGAAAGTGTTCACGTGGAGTATTTAACAACAAATCTTTGTGCAGAACATAGAAGTGAAAAAATTAAAATGATTAAGTTAGGATTAGAAGATAGAGAACATGGTGGTAAATGGATTGTTGTAAGCACTAACTTGATTGAAGCTGGGGTAGATATTTCGTTTGAATGTGTTTATCGATCTATGGCTGGACTGGATAGTGTTGCACAGACTGCTGGACGTTGTAATCGAAACGGTGAACGAGAGAGGGGAGATGTATTTATTGTAAATGTGGAGGATGAAAATAAAGGCAGAATGGAGGAATTATTAGATGCCATAAATGCGACACAATATGTATTAACAGAGTGTGATTCATCATCAAGCATTTTATCACCACAGTATATGAAAACATTTTATAAACAATATTTTTTTATGGAGGAATACAAAATGGCATTTCCCATAGAAGAATATGATACAAATATTTTTAAAATTTTATCGATGGGATTTAAAGAAAGGCAGAAAACGAAGTTTGCATACATAAAACAAGCATATAAAACAGCAGGAAGGTACTATCAAGTGATTGATCAGAGTTCAGTAGGAGTGATTGTACCTTATGGAGAGGGACGAAAGATTGTAAATCAGATTCAAGAGGTATGCAATTATCGGGAAATGAAATTACTTATTCGTAAGGCTCAAAGGTATACTGTAAATATACCTCAATATAAATTAGAGCAATATTGTCAAAAAGGAATAATTTCTCCATGTAAAGAGCCATTTTCAAATATTTATTTTGCTACACATGGTTCTTACAATAAGGAAATGGGAATGACAGGGGAAATTGAAGATCTTTTTTTCTGAAGAAAGGAGGCAAGATGCGTGAAGTGGAAAAACGAGATTGAGTACAAAGTTTATGGTCGGTATGCATTGTTTACAGATCCATTGACGAAAACAGGAGGTGAGAAATTTAGTTATCAGATTCCAACGTACCAAGCATTAAAAGGAATTACGGAATCTATATATTGGAAACCTACATTTTATTGGGTAATTGACTCTGTAAGAGTTATGAATACCATTCAAACAGAAGCTAAAGGAGTACGCCCTATTAAATTTAGTGGGGATAATGATTTGGCAAATTATACCTACTTAAAAGATGTAGAGTATCGGGTTAAAGCACACTTTGAATGGAATGAAAATCGCCCGGAGTTAGAGGGCGATAGAAATGAGGATAAACATTTTCAGATAGCCAAGAGAATGATTGATCGTGGTGGTCGTAGAGATGTTTTTTTGGGAACCAGAGAGTGCCAGGCGTATGTAGAACCATGTGTGTTTGACGAGGGAATGGGAGCATATGATGAGGTGGATTTATCCTTTGGAATTATGGTTCATGGAATTACTTATCCAGATGAAGCTGTTGAAAAAGATGAAAGAAATCAATTGGCGATTCGATTATGGAATGCACAAATGAGGAAAGGAATTATAAATTTTCCAAGACCAGAAGAGTGCGAAATTCGACGTAACATTGGTGCGTTTGAAATGAAAAAATTTGGAGAGGGCAATTTTTCTGGATTAGATGAATTTAAAGGAGGTGAATGAATTGGCATGGATGAAAGTGTTGGCAGATACTTATGACACCTACGAGAATTTGGTGGGAGTATGCAGGGATGATCAACCGGTATTGCTGCCAATTGCACATTCGACGGCAAATGCGCAGATTGAAATAACAATCAATGCGATGGGGCAGTTACTCGCATGTGCTAAGGTTGAAAAGGGAAATGAGGTTACAATAATTCCTGTTACAGAAGATTCTGCTTCTAGAAGTAGTAGTAGACCTACGCCTCATCCATTATGTGATAAACTGTGTTATATTGCAAAAGATTACTCCTTTTACACCAAAGAAAATAAGGAGGAGTGTTTTGAAAAATATATAGAACAGTTAAGTGGCTGGGTCAAACGTGGTAGTGCGCATCCCATGGTAGAGGCTATTTATCGATACTTGAGTAAAGGAACCGTAATTTGTGATTTGGTAGAAGCTGGTATTTTGGAATTAGATGCAGCTGGTGTGTTGTCTGATAAAGTGAATAAAATACAAGGATATGGACAGACAGCGGCATTTGTTCGATTTATTGTTTATTTGCAAAATAGAGATGATGAAACAGAAAATCGAGTATGGAAAAATCCAGAAGTGTACAATAATTATGTGGAGTATTATTCCAGTACACTTAATGATAAGGATGTATGTTATGTTACGGGAAGATATGAGGTGTGTACAAATAAGCATCCATCGAAAATTAGAAATACGGCAGATAAAGCAAAATTAATTTCAGGTAATGATGAATCGGGATTTACGTATCGTGGAAGGTTTGCAAATAAGCAGCAGGCTGTTACAGTCGGGTATTTTACGTCCCAGAAAGCCCATAATGCGCTGAAGTGGTTATTACAGAAGCAAGGATATCGACAAGATAAAGCTGCATTTGTTAGTTGGATGACAAATCGAGATATGATACTCCCGGATATTGGAAAGGATTCAATTCACGCATATGAAAAAATTTTAACAGAAGAAGCAACTGGTTTTGAATGGCTTGATTTTCTGGATGAACCAGACGAAAATAAGGAGTTTGATACTGGAAAAGTTTTTGCCGAAAAGTTTAACAAGGCGATTCAGGGTTACACTGAAAAAATTGCTCAGAATGATAGAGTGTCATTGATAGCTTTGGATGCAGCCACGACAGGACGTATATCAATTTCTTATTATGATGAAATGGGAGGCAGACAATACATATCCGCAATACAGTATTGGTACAATCACTGTATGTGGGAGCGCTATATTACTCTGGATAAAAAGAATAAATTTGGAATATGGAAAGAAAGTACTCCGGCGCCCCGCGAAATGGCACTGGCTGCATACGGTGTTTTAAAGAGGGGTGGTACGCTGGAAGCGGATTCTAAATTGCTTAGAAATACGGTGCAAAGGTTGCTGCCATGTATTACTAAAAACATTGATATTCCCAAAGATTTAGTACGAGCAGCTGTAATACGAACATCGCAGCCACTTGCTTATTATAATAAAGGATTTTTTGTATGGGAAAATAATTTATTACGTGTAACCTGTGCCATGATACGGTATCAATATGAAAAAAAGAAAGGAGATGGTAAAATGGGTACATTCTTAGAGGATAACGTAGATAATAGAAGTGTGTTGTTTGGACGCTTATTGGCTGTTTGTGATTATATGGAACAACGTGCTATGTTTGAACGTGATGAGAAAGGAAAGATTAAAGAACAACGCCAGACCAATGCAAAAAGATATTGGAATGCCTATAGTATGAGACCTGCGGCTACATTAAAAACATTATGTGAAAATCTTGTGCCTTATATGAAAAAGCTAACTGGTTATGAAACGGGATATTTTGAAAGCCGTATGGAGGAATTGATGGTCTTGTTGGCTGATAATGGTTATGATAACCGAGCATTGTCTGACTTGTATCTTCCTGGCTATTATTTAGAGAGGAAACAGATGGAAGATTATTTTAAAAATAATTAGAAAGAAAAGGAGAGATGACTAATGAATAATTTTACGAATAAAATCGACTTTGCAGTATTGGTAATGGTAACAAATGCAAATCCCAATGGTGATCCATTGAATGGAAATCGCCCTAGAGAAACCTATGATGGATATGGAGAAATATCAGATGTATGCATCAAAAGAAAAATAAGAAACCGATTACAAGATATGGGGGAGAATATATTTGTTCAGAGTAATGAACGTGTAGATGATGGTTACAAAAGTCTTGCAGATAGGGCAAAAGGAAATAAAATCATGGAGAAAGCTTTAGAAAAAAACGACACGGATGCATACGAAAGAGAAGCATGTAAAACTTGGATTGATGTACGTGCATTTGGTCAGGTCTTTGCCTTCAAAGGGGAAAAAGGAATGTCCATTGGTGTAAGAGGTCCGGTTTCTATTCAATCAGCATTTAGTGTGGAACCTATTGATATTGCAAGTATTCAAATTACAAAAAGTGTTAATAGTAGAACGGGGAAAAAGAAATCATCTGATACGATGGGCATGAAACATAAAGTTTCATCTGCTTTATATATAATTAAAGGCAGTATTAATCGGCAATTGGCTGATAAAACAGGATTTTCGGAAGAAGATGCAGAGAAGATTAAAGAAGCACTACGAACACTTTTTCAAAATGATACTTCCTCTGCAAGACCGGACGGAAGTATGGAGGTCAAGAAAGTATATTGGTGGAGACATAATTGTCCGATGGGGCAGTATTCTTCAGCTAAAGTACATAGAAGTTTACAGGTTGTGGCTAAGAATGAAAATCCGAAGACATTTGATGATTATGAAGTATCTTTAAATAATCTGGATGGCTTAAAGCCAGAAATTATTGAAGGTGAATAATTTATGAGTATAAAAGAAGATGATTATTTGTCATTGTCAGGAATCCAACACTTTGCCTACTGTCGAAGACAGTGGGCATTGATTCATATTGAACAGCAGTGGAGTGAAAATTATCAGACGACATCGGGGGAGCTGATGCATAAAAAAGCCCATGATGATGAGGCGTTTGAAAAGCGGGGAAATCTTATTATTGCCAGAGGCTTGAGGATTTCCTCTGTTGTTCTGGGGTTAAGTGGACAATGTGATGTTGTTGAATTTCATAAAAATGAAAAAGGTATTGCGTTATTTGGATATGACGAGAAATGGGATGTTATGCCTGTTGAGTATAAAAATGGAGAACCTAAAGAGGGTGTGGAAGATAAGGTACAACTTTGTGCGCAAGCAATCTGTTTGGAGGAAATGTTTGCAACGGATATTTTGAAGGGATACTTGTTTTATGGGAAGAAAAAAAGACGAACAGAGGTCTTTTTTTCAGAACAATTACGAGAGATAACTAAGAAATATAGTAGAGAGATGCATGAAATGTTTAATAGGGGACATACGCCAAAAGTTAAGAAAAGTAAAAGATGTCAATTATGTTCTCTGATTAATGAATGTGTACCTAAACTTCAAAAACAAATAAAGGTAGCGCAATATATAAAAGATAATATAAATGCTCAGGTTAATGAAGAGGATTAGTAGATGAAAAAGTTGTTAAATACGTTATATGTAATGAATGAAGAGGCGTATCTTTCGTTAGATGGTGAAAATATTGTGGTTAGTGCTAATAAAAATGTGTTAGGAAGGATTCCTTTACATACATTAGAAAACGTTGTATGTTTTTCTTATAAAGGATCATCTCCGGCTTTAATGGGAGCATGTGCGGCTAGAGGTGTAGGGATGAGCTTTTATTTACCGAATGGTCGATTTCAAGCAAGAATAGACGGATGGGAACAGGGAAATGTGTTATTGCGTAAAGAGCAATATAGAATTTCAGATTGTCTTGAAAGTAGTCACAGATATGCAAAGAACATGATTATAGGTAAGGTTTTTAATGCTCGATGGTGTGTGGAAAGAACTTTAAGAGATCACAAATTGAGAGTAGATACGGAGTGCTTAAAGAATGTATCGCTCGAACTGAATAGTGGTCTGAAAAAAATCCGCGAGACTGACAATATGGAGTCATTACGTGGAGTTGAAGGACAACTAGCCGAACGATATTTTTCTGTATTTGATGAACTGATATTAAATCAAAAGAACGATTTCGAATTTAAGGTCAGAAGCCGGCGTCCCCCACTTGACAATATTAATGCACTTTTATCGTTTTGTTATACGGTTTTAACAAATGATTGTGCTAATGCATTAAAAAGTGTGGGACTTGATCCCTATGTTGGATTTATGCATAGAGATAGACCGGGGAGAAAATCACTGGCGTTGGATATCATGGAAGAACTGCGTGCTTGTGTGGCTGACCGCTTTGTTTTGACGCTTGTTAATAAAAAAATTATTCGGAAAGAATATTTTGTAAGACAAAAGGATAATGCTGTTTTACTGAATGATGAAGGACGAAAAATATTTTTTTCATCTTGGCAGTCCAGAAAAAAGGAGAAAATAACACATCCATTTCTTAAAGAAAAAATAGAATGGGGGCTGGTTCCATATGTGCAAGCACTTTTGCTCGCACGCACAATTCGTGGCGATTTGGATGAGTACCCACCATTTTTTTGGAAATAGGGAGGTGAAATGATGTTGGTTTTGGTAACTTATGATGTTTCGACAGTTGATGCGTCGGGGAAAAGTAGATTGAGAAAAGTATCAAAAGAATGTGTTAATTATGGACAGAGGGTTCAGAATTCTGTGTTTGAGTGTTTGGTGGATTCGTCTCAAGCATTACAACTTAAAGTACGTCTACTTTCTTTAATTGATCAAGAAAAGGATAGTATTCGTTTTTACTATTTGGGTAAAAATTATCATACAAAGATAGAGCATTATGGTATAAAAAGTTCCTATGATCCCGAAGGCATTTTAATGTTATAAGGTGTTTTGGAATGGAAAGTATGAAGTATTTATTGGTTTAAGGACAAAATATTATTAGGTGCGATAAACAAGCATACAGTTATTCCTTGTGTTGTTCGCACCAATATATTATTTGGTTTCTTAGTTTTTTGTTTGTGATGCTCTTGAAATACAGTTGATATTTGTGTAAAATATATAAAAATGTAATAGAAGACTAGATGCTTTTATGTGCATTTTTGCAGTCACTCCCCTTGCGGGAGTGTGGATTGAAATTTTGCCGCTTAGCAAGAAGAAAATAATTATGAAGTCACTCCCCTTGCGGGAGTGTGGATTGAAATCATGTAATACCTTGTTGGTCTGTTTGTTTTTTGCGTCACTCCCCTTGCGGGAGTGTGGATTGAAATACAGAAAACACCAGAAGTACCGGACTACTCCGAGTCACTCCCCTTGCGGGAGTGTGGATTGAAATCATATAGTCACCATAATATCACTCCTTATCCACGGTCACTCCCCTTGCGGGAGTGTGGATTGAAATAGAATTTGCAGACGGATTCAAAGAGGGATGGTCTGGGTCACTCCCCTTGCGGGAGTGTGGATTGAAATACTCTGATTCGCCAAACTAACGATTTTGTCGAAGAGTCACTCCCCTTGCGGGAGTGTGGATTGAAATTTTTGTGATTGGGTTATCATTTAATGGAACAGAGTCACTCCCCTTGCGGGAGTGTGGATTGAAATCTCTTGTTGACCCACTTTATTTGGATTAAATTCGTCACTCCCCTTGCGGGAGTGTGGATTGAAATCTGAAGAAAAGCAGAGAGAACTCTGCTTGATAAGTCACTCCCCTTGCGGGAGTGTGGATTGAAATATTTGCTTATCCTCACTTTCTTTGATATAATTATTGTCACTCCCCTTGCGGGAGTGTGGATTGAAATTGTTAATTCACCCCACTTTTCTTTATCCCATCCGTCACTCCCCTTGCGGGAGTGTGGATTGAAATCATTGGCAGTTATGCTAAACAAATTAAATGATTGGGTCACTCCCCTTGCGGGAGTGTGGATTGAAATCATCAACAAACGATTTCCATGTAACACCTTTAGCGTCACTCCCCTTGCGGGAGTGTGGATTGAAATTTTTTTTTGCTCTATTGGACAAACGAGGTAGAGAGTGTCACTCCCCTTGCGGGAGTGTGGATTGAAATCAGAAGATGGTTGGTTCCGTGCAAGTCACGGCGAGTCACTCCCCTTGCGGGAGTGTGGATTGAAATATGTGCAATATGCTATATATACATTGCTTGTTAAAGTCACTCCCCTTGCGGGAGTGTGGATTGAAATCATATTGGTTATGTGCTAAAGCGGAAGCGGCAGGTGGTCACTCCCCTTGCGGGAGTGTGGATTGAAATACATCTGCGAACGGCTTAAAGTCTTTAGTCAAATGTCACTCCCCTTGCGGGAGTGTGGATTGAAATTTTTTATAGTCAAGGCAAAAAGGAAATACTTTGTAGTCACTCCCCTTGCGGGAGTGTGGATTGAAATATCAAAGTCATCTGAATCATCATCATCATCATCGTCACTCCCCTTGCGGGAGTGTGGATTGAAATTTATGTTGGTGGTGAGTTTTATACAGATGGTGCATGTCACTCCCCTTGCGGGAGTGTGGATTGAAATAAAAAGGATATATCTGACATATCAGATAGCGAAATGTCACTCCCCTTGCGGGAGTGTGGATTGAAATCGCTTAAATTGCAGCTTGTACTTTGCAAAATATTGTCACTCCCCTTGCGGGAGTGTGGATTGAAATAAAAATCAGTATAAGCTGACAAAGAAATTTGTTGAGTCACTCCCCTTGCGGGAGTGTGGATTGAAATATCAATGTATTGGATCCGTCAAAACATGTGAAGAGTCACTCCCCTTGCGGGAGTGTGGATTGAAATCATGCCAGAGAAAAACTCTCGGATAATGGAGGAGTCACTCCCCTTGCGGGAGTGTGGATTGAAATATCAATCACAACAAGCGTTTCATGCTCCCTATGCCGTCACTCCCCTTGTGGGAGTGTGGATTGAAATATTATTCTTTTTATTTTTCCCCATAGCCAACTCCGTCACTCCCTTTAAGGGAGTGTGAATTAAATTCAGGTATATGTTCGTGGAGAAAGATGGAAACAGAGGCGCCCCCCTTGCCACCCTCCCCCAACCCATGCTACACTAAGACCAAACATTCCAACCGAAAGAAGGTGGCTGCTATGGGATTTTTTAAGAAAAAAGAAAAGGCTGCGCCAAGTGGATATTTTGACAGAGAAAATGAAAAGCCCATTATTAAGGCGAGCATTTGCAATGGGGAGCAGATTGCTGGATTTAAAAATATTCATACAGGCAAAATGAGAGAAATTATGCTGATAAAAACGTCGGCTGATTTAGAATATTTCAAGACCATGTATGGAATTGAAACAGAAATCGAAAAAGAGTATTAATGTCGGTTGCTTAATTGTAAATTATGATGGGAAAGAAAATCGGAATTTGACACAGTAGACAGAGGAGGGAAATTATATGTTTAGTTATTATAGTAAACAGGAAAGAAAATATCGTGGTTTTCATACTGATTTTTATTGTGGTATTGGTTTCATTCTTGGAACTTTAATTCATGCCCTGTTTACATGGCGTTTTGGTATGACACATTTCACGTTTCTTTTTGTTGCATTATTTGTGATTGTATATGCTTTGATTCAAATGTATCGGTATCAGTCATATGCCCCATTTGAAGGCGGAAAAACAACTGGTAAGAAAAAAATATGTGGTTTTGATAAATTTACTATTATTGTTTGTATGCTTGTTGTGAATATTATGATTTACAAAATGCCTTTTTACTAAAAAAATCTCAGTGGATTTGTTGAAATAATGTAAATGGAAAGGACTGAGTAATATGGCTGTGGCATTAAACGAAGATTACCGGAGAGCTTTAGATGAGCAGAAAAAAGAAGTTCGAGAGCTTGTAATGGCTGGGTTAGAACAGATAAAAGAGGGAAAGACAAAAGACTTTAATGCTGTGTGTGATAGATTGGAGAAGAAATACAGAGATGAGGCAACATCAAATTAGTACCTAGATGAAAAGGGTGCTATTTTTACAATCAAAAATAAAAAGAAGATAATTGCCCCATCCCCCAAAACATGCTACACTAAAACCAAACATTTCAACCCCAAAAACACTAAGAAAGGAGCGCCTATGCCTACTTACCAAACCCTAACCGAAGGACTATACAACACAGCCGTTGGCAAATCATTTCTCGTGAAAGGAATTGAATACATAAAAATGAACGAAGCACTTCTTATGAGAAAAGATACGGGAATGTATTACACATATGGCATTGATTTTGGGAAAATGCCGGGTTTCTAAAGAAGTCTCCAAAATCCGTTCCGGTCGCTTTATCTGGTGATTGGGGGCGGTGCCTGCGTATATGTTTATGGTGGACAGACACGATGAATGCGATTTTAGATTTGTTACGTCTGGAAAGTAGCAATATGCAGGTGAGCAATAGTGTATTGAAATTGGAGGAATTTCATGGATACAAGAAAAAGTGACGCAATTTACGAAATACTATTACAAAAAGGCTTCGCCGAAAGTCTGTGCCGGGAAATTGCATACAAATATATGAATACCGATTATACAGCCACACGAATGCTTGGCTATTTGTATCGCATGACCGAGCTAAAAGAAGAACAGCTCGTCGACGAAATGATAGCAATCTTAGAGGACAGAGACCGAATCATAAAAAAGCATGAGATGGAACAAGCACAAGCAGCCATCAATCGGATTTATAATGAAGGGTTGGAATAAATTAGTTTCACTGTATGCTTAACTAGAAAATGAGAATGTTGTTTCACATTTTCTAGTTAAGCATACAGTGAAATTCTTTTCAGGATTCTGGTAAATCAGTAGAAAAGCTTTGCGTGAAGTATGTGTTCATATGTTTGAAAACAAATCAGCCCCAAAGTATGTATCATATTTTTTTAGTGTCATACTTATTTAATATTTTTGCAGAAAAGTATGTACCGTTTGCATATTTTTAACATGTTTTTGATTGAAAAATATGTTTATTGATGTAGCTTAAATGCAGAAGAGGTGAATATTTACATATAAAATGCTTGTTTTGACAACAAAAGTATGTGAGGCAAGAAAAAAATACATATTTTTATTGTTTAAAGTAAGAAAAAGTATGCTCTGTCCCCAAATTGCATTACAAGAACGGGTTTATATATAGTATTAGATATCAATTTTTCAGGATTCCAGTAAACCATCAAGAAAAAATGCCACCTTGCAAAACTTATACAAATCCACTATAATATAAATACAAAATTATAAAGGAGGGCAATTATGGGTTGCGCAAAAATGAAGAAGTTAATCTGCCATGGACTGGCTGCGGCGATGGTTGTGTCATTGACAGCAACGGCATCCGACAGCAGTGCGGCAGCAAAGAAAGCAAAACCTGCCAAAAAAACAATTACGATTGAGCAGGGAAAATCAAAAAAGATTGTGGTGAAGAATAAGAAGAAAAAAGCAAAATACAAATTTACCGCATCAAACAAAAAAATTAAAGTTTCAGCTTCCGGCAAGGTCAAAGCAGTAAAAGTCGGAACTGCCAAAGTTACGGTGAAGGAAAAGTATAAGAAAAAGACAAAGAAAATCGGAACCGTAAAGATTATTGTAACAAAGAAAAAGACAGTTGAGGTAACGAAGGCACCGGTGCAGACGGATAAGTCGACAAATCAGCCGACAAGCACACCATCGGAGAAACCACAGGTGACTAAAGTGCCGATTAAGACGCCGAAACCGGTTGCGTCGGAAGTCTACAGTAACTATTTTGAAGACGGGTCCCTCAAAGGATTTGCGCCGATTGGTGGCAAACTGGAAGTTTCCAATTCACAGAACTACACAGAAGGCGGTATGAACAGTCTTCTTGTGAAAGACAGAACGAGTGAAACAGATGGTGCAAAACTTCCAATTTCCGAGTATGTGATTGCCGGTGAGCATTATCAGTTCAGCGTTGTTGTAAAGCAGGATACCGGAAAAAGCCAGAAGATTGCACTTCGTATGACTTATACTGACCAGAATGGAATGGCAAGAGACGTTACGCTGATTACAAACGCAGATGCAGGAAAAGCATGTGCAAGCGGTAAATGGACTACGCTCAAAGGTGAGATTACGATTCCGAAAAATCAGGGTGATGCAGCGATGACACTCACCATGACTACCGCGACAGATTCATTCCTTGTGGATGATGTTATCATTAGCGGAAAAGCACAGAATGATGTGTATAAAGTTACAGATGCTCAGTACGAGAAGATGCTTGAAAATAGTGTGTACTCAACCGGAAATAACGCAAGAATCAAGAAAGTAATCCAAAATGCGAGAGATGGAAAAGATGTCACGCTTGCCTACATTGGTGGTTCCATTACAGAGGGCGCATTAGCAAAACCAAACAGTATGTGTTATGCGGAAGTTTCCGCAAAGACGTTTGGAGCAAAATATGGAAAGAACAATGGAGAAAATGTTCACTTTATTAATGCCGGAATGAGCGGAACGCCGTCTGATATCGGTGTGGTACGCTACAACCGTGATGTGATTGACCGTTTACCGGAAGGCAGCGACCATCCGGATGTGCTGTTTATTGAATTTGCCGTAAATGATTATGGTACGGCAACCGCAGGAAAAGGTTATGAAGGACTGATTCGCCAGGCATTGAAATCCGGCTCCGCCGTTGTGCTTGTATTCTCAGTATTTCAGAAGGCGAGTGGCGGTGTTGTCTGTGAAAACGATTATCGCCCATTTGGTACGCATTATGATTTACCGATGATTAGTATGGGAAATGCGATTTCGTCTTATTTTAATGGAAATGATCAGAAAGCATTTTATAAATGGTATTTTGGTGATTCCCTGCATCCAAACAACACCGGTTATCAGTTGATGGCAGACTGTATTACACGCATGTTTGATAAGATGGATAAAGAAACGGCAGAAGAAGATAATATCACCGATATGGATGCGATGGCACCGGTTAAGTCATCTGCTTACCAGGGAATGAAGATGTTGGATTCTAAGACTGATGTTACAAAGGACAATGCAATTACTTCCTTTACTTCCGGTGGATTTAATCAGAATGATAATGCAACGGGCTCTTTCCAGTACGAGTATAAGGGACAAAAAGGTGCGGCATGGTTCCCGGATAACTGGATGCATACGTCAACAAGCGGCACGGACGCTTTGAACTTAAAAGTAAAATGTAAAGCACTTACGTTAATTTACAAATTAAGCAATTCGACAGAATATGGTTCGGCTGATTTGTATGTAGATGGCAAACTTCAGGCAACTCTGAGTGGTTATGATACCAGCGGATGGAACAACGGTAAAGTATATGTAGCCATCGAAGAGGATGCCGAGGCAGAGCATACAATTGAACTTCGCATGAATGATGAAAGTGAATCAAAGAAGTTCACCCTGATGGCAATCGGATATAACTAGATAGTTGAAAGGAAGAAAAACCTGTGGTACACTATGGTTGAAATTAAAACAAGGATATGAGAATTATGATGTACACAGGAAAACAGCTAAGGGCACTTGTGATGCCTCTTATGTTTGAGCAGTTTTTAAATGTAATGGTCGGCATGGTGGATACGCTGATGGTTTCCAAGGCGGGAGAAGCAGCAGTATCCGGCGTAGCACTTACGACTAATATTAATCTATTGATTATTCAGGTAATGGCGGCACTTGCGACAGGAGGTGCCGTCGTTTGCAGTCAGTATAACGGACGGCGTGATACAAAAGATGCTGCTTATGCGGCAGGACAGTTGGAAACGGTGTTGTTTATTTTCTCCATGGCAGCAGCGTTTATTTGTGCTGTTTTTGGAAAGCAGATGTTACCGGCAATCTTTGGAAGTGTAGAAGATTCGGTTATGAACAGTGCGTGGATTTATATGTTTGTAACGGCTCTTTCGTATCCGTTTCTTGGAGTTTATAATGCAGGAGCCGCTATTTTTAGAAGTGTGGGAAACAGCAAGGTCAGCATGGGACTCAGTGTGTTAATGAATGCGATTAATATTGCGTTGAATGCGGTTTTGGTGGCACTCGGTTATGGGGTGCTTGGTGTGGCTCTTGCAACACTAGTGAGCCGTGTTGTTTGTGGAATCTGTATGACAGTTTTAGTTGCCCGCCCATATAATCCTTTGCAGATAAAGAAATTATCTTCACTGCTTCCGAATAAAAAAATGATTCTTCGGATTCTCCGTATCGGAATTCCAAGCGGTATTGAAAATAGTATGTTTCAGGTTGGAAAACTAATGGTCGTAAGTATGATTACGTCTTTTGGAACGGCGGCAATCGCAGCCAATTCAGTAAGTTATTCTATTATTGAATTTCCTAATATTCCGGGGATGTCAATGGGGCTTGCCCTGATTACTGTGGTGGGAACCTGTCTTGGAGCCGGTGAGGTGGCACAGGCAAAAAAATACACAAAAAAACTGATGCTGTTTGCTTATCTGGGAGACTGGATCATGAATCTTGTTTTGTTTATTTTTGCCGTTCCGATTGTATCGGTGTTTTCTCTTTCGCCGGAAGCAACCCGGATGGCGGCGGAGGTGCTTCGGTGGTTTAGTACAATTGCTGTTTTTATCTGGCCACTCAGTTTTACCCTGCCAAACGCATTGCGGGCAGCAGGCGATGTGAAGTTTACGATGCTGACCGGAATTATTTCTATGTGGCTGTTCCGTGTGCTTTGCAGTTATTTACTTGCGGTGGTATGTAACATGGGCATTTTAGGCGTGTGGTTTGGCATGTTTATTGACTGGGCGGTCCGCTCGCTGTTGTTTGTTGTGAGATATTTGTCTGGACGCTGGCAGATGAAAAAAGTGATTTAAGATATTTACTGATTTTAAGGAGAGACGGTTATGATTCAGGAAATTGCACCAAAAAAGTTTGATAATGCTTATCAGGAAAAAAGCCCAAAGCCGGATGATTTTGTCCTTGTTTTTCGTGGACATGGAAAATCGGATGACAAAATTTTATGCTGTATTGAAGATGGGAAAATTATACTTCCAACCTATAGTGAATTGGGGTGTGAAAAGCATTTATTACAATATTTATTTTCGATTGATGAAACCTGCTATTTTTTGTATATGCCGGGGGATTTATCAGCGGGTTTGTTTATATCAGACATTTTTTCTTTTTCCTATGAACCAATTCGGAGCCTTCGCAGAAATGACCCGGTATACACCTGCTTTGCCGGGATGACAGGGTATCATTTGTATGTCTGGTACCGCGACAATGTTTTTTGCGGGCGCTGCGGCACAAAAATCGTGCATGATAAAAAGGAGCGGATGATGCGGTGCCCGCATTGTGGAAATTTGATTTTTCCAAAGATTGCCCCAGCGGTGATTATCGGGTTGATTCATGAGGATTCTATATTGATTTCCACGTATGCAGATCGTCCCTACAAAGGGCGTGCGCTGCTTGCCGGTTTTTGCGAAATTGGTGAGACACCGGAGCAGACGGTCGTGCGTGAGGTGCAGGAAGAAGTGGGACTTCGTGTAAAAAATATTCGTTATTTTGACAGCCAGCCATGGGGATTTGATTCGAATCTTTTACTTGGCTATTACTGCGAAGTAGATGGCGGTACTTCGATTACAATGGACGAAACGGAACTTGCAACGGCACGCTTTGTTAAGCGGGATAAAATTGAAGAAGATAAAAATCTTTTAAGCCTTACGGCAACGATGCTTGACCGGTTTCGCAAAGGACTGGAATAGCTTTTTTATGGTGGCGCATTGACCCGGTGGCTGCGCTGCTTCAGGTTCCCTATCTTTTGTGGGTGATTTTTGCAGTGGTCTTAAATGCGTCGGTGTGGTGGATGAAAAAATAGAAACGAACAAATGTTCATTTTTTTCGTTGCAATACAATTTTCAATGTGCTATACTTGTATCACGAGTAGTGAACGACCTATGGATAGGGAATGAATCATATGATTTGTTCCCTATGTTGTTATACCAATTCATCCAGACGGAGGTGGACAAATAAACGATGGACCATTTCGTATTACATTCCGAATATCAGCCGACCGGTGACCAGCCGCAGGCAATTGATGCTCTTGTAAAAGGCTTTCAGGAAGGAAATCAGTTTCAGACCCTTCTTGGTGTTACCGGTTCCGGTAAAACTTTTACGATGGCAAATGTGATTGAAAAACTGAATAAGCCGACGCTTGTGATTGCGCATAATAAGACACTGGCGGCACAGCTGTATGGCGAATTTAAAGAATTTTTCCCGGAGAATGCGGTAGAATATTTTGTGTCATACTATGATTATTACCAGCCGGAAGCCTATGTGCCTTCGACCGATACCTATATAGAAAAGGATTCGGCAATCAATGACGAAATTGATAAGCTGCGCCATTCGGCGACAGCGGCACTGACTGAGCGCAGTGATGTGGTTATTATTGCGAGTGTTTCCTGCATTTATGGACTGGGTAGTCCAATCGATTATCAAAATATGACGGTCTCTCTGCGTCCGGGCATGGAAAAGGATAGGGATGAGGTGATTCGGCGTCTGATTGATATTCAGTACACGCGGAATGATATGGATTTTCATCGTGGCACGTTTCGTGTGCGTGGTGATGTGGTTGAGATTTTTCCGGCATCGGCAAGTGACCGTGCGATTCGGGTTGAGTTTTTTGGGGATGAAGTGGACAGAATTCAGGAAATTGATGTTGTGACCGGAGAGGCGACGGCGGACTTAGAGCATATGGTTGTTTTTCCGGCATCCCATTATGTGGTGGCACCGGATAAGATGGAACGTGCGATTGCGGGAATTGAAAAAGAACTGGATGAGCGTGTGAAGTATTTTAAGAGTGAGGATAAATTGATTGAGGCGCAGCGGATTTCCGAGAGGACACATTTTGATGTTGAGATGTTAAGAGAGACCGGCTTTTGCTCCGGTATTGAGAATTATTCCATGCATTTAAACGGGTTACAGCCGATGGAAACGCCGATGACTTTGATGGATTATTTTCCGGATGATTTTTTGATAATTGTGGACGAGTCACATATTACGATTCCACAGATTGGCGGGATGTTTGCCGGGGACCAGTCGAGGAAGTCTACACTTGTAGAATATGGATTTCGCCTGCCTTCTGCCAAAAGTAACCGCCCTCTGAACTTTGAAGAATTTGAGGGGCATATTAATCAGATGATGTTTGTTTCGGCAACGCCTTCGACGTATGAGACAGAGCATGAGCTGCTTCGTACCGAGCAGATTATTCGTCCGACGGGGCTGTTGGATCCGGAACTTGATGTCCGGCCGGTTAAAGGACAGGTGGATGATTTACTCGGAGAGATTCGAAAGGTTACCGAGAAGAAGGGAAAGGTTCTCGTTACGACACTAACAAAACGAATGGCAGAGGATTTAACGAAATACTTAAAAGAAGTCGGGGTACGCGTGCGGTATCTGCATTCGGATATTGATACGCTGGAGCGTTCAGAAATTATCCGCGATATGCGTCTGGATGTGTTTGATGTTTTAGTCGGAATTAACCTGTTGCGAGAGGGGCTTGATATTCCGGAGATTCAGTTAGTGGCGATTTTGGATGCGGACAAAGAAGGTTTCTTACGTTCGGAGACTTCTTTGATTCAGACGATTGGACGTGCGGCACGAAACTCGGAAGGACATGTTATTATGTATGCGGATAAGATTACCGATTCCATGCGTAAGGCAATTGATGAAACCGAGCGGCGCCGTAAGATACAAAAAGAATATAATGAAGAACACGGTATTGTGCCAAAGACAATTCAGAAAGCGGTGCGCGATCGAATCCGTATTTCAAAGAAAGCGGGTACGGATATTACGGAAGAAGAGAAAGATCCGGAATCCATGAGTTTTGAGGAATTGCAGCGTCATATTGCTAAGATGATGAAACAGATGAATCAGGCAGCGGCTGAGTTGAATTTTGAAAAGGCTGCCAAACTGCGTGACCGGATGATTGAATATAAAAAGCATTTAGAGGAAATCCGCAGTGAACTTTAGAAGCAAAAAGTGATGGAGGTTAGTATGGATACAAAGCGAGAAATACGGATACGAGGTGCCAAAGAGCATAATCTTCAAAATATTGATTTGGATATTCCAAGAGATAAATTTGTGGTGTTGACCGGTTTAAGCGGTTCCGGAAAGTCATCGTTGGCGTTTGACACCATTTACGCCGAAGGACAGAGAAGATATATGGAGTCATTATCTTCTTATGCCAGACAGTTTTTAGGACAGATGGAGAAGCCGGATGTAGAGAGTTTAGAAGGACTTCCACCGGCGATTTCAATTGACCAGAAATCGACGAATCGTAATCCACGTTCTACGGTAGGAACGGTTACGGAAATTTATGATTATTTTCGTCTTTTATATGCCAGAATTGGAATTCCTCATTGCCCGAAGTGTGGCAAGGAAATTCAAAAACAGTCGGTAGATCAGATGGTGGATGAAATCATGAAGTTGCCGGAGCGTACGAAAATTATGCTGCTTGCTCCGGTTGTTCGTGGGCGTAAAGGAGAGCATGTAAAAGTGTTAGACAAGGCAAAGCGCAGTGGTTATGTGCGCGTTGTCGTGGATGGCAATTTGTATTCACTGGATGAAGAAATCAAGTTAGAGAAAAATAAAAAACACAACATTGAAATTGTAGTGGACCGACTTTCAATTCGGGAAGGAATTGAAAAACGAATGACCGATTCTATTGAAACGGTGCTTAAGTTAGCCGATGGTTTATTGGTTGTCGATGTGATTGGAGGAGAAAAAATTTCTTTCAGTCAGAGTTTTTCCTGCCCGGACTGTGGAATTAGTGTAGATGAAATTGAGCCACGCAGTTTTTCGTTTAACAATCCATTTGGTGCGTGTCCTGAATGTCATGGAATCGGTTATCGGATGGAGTTTGATGAGGATTTGATTATTCCGGATAAGACGCTTAGTATTGCGCAGGGAGCGATTGCGGCACCGGGATGGCAGTCTGTGGTAAATCCGGATAGCTACAGTCGTGCAATTTTGGATGCGATGGCAGAGTTTTATGGATTTGATTTAGATACACCGTATGGCGAATATCCGGAGGATGTTCATGACTTAATCTGGTATGGAACCGGCGGTCAGCGTGTGGAAGTTCATTATACCGGCAGACATGGACATGGTGTTTATAATATTGCGTTTGAGGGACTGCTTGGTAATTTACAGAAGCGGTATCGTGAGACTGGTTCGGAGACTACGAAGCAGGAGTATGAGTCATTTATGCAGATTACGCCCTGCCACGTCTGCGGCGGCAAACGGTTGAAGAAAGAATCTCTTGCGGTTACAGTTGGGGATAAAAACATTGCAGAAATTAGTGAATATTCCATTATAGATTTGAAGAAATTTATGGATGAATTGACACTGACTGACAGACAAAAGCAGATTGGGCGTCTGGTGTTAAAGGAAATTCGTTCGCGTCTTGGATTTTTGGTAGATGTTGGTCTTGATTATTTATCACTGGCGCGTGCGACGGCTACACTTTCCGGCGGAGAGGCACAGCGAATCCGCCTGGCGACACAGATTGGTTCGGGACTTGTCGGTGTGGCTTATATTTTGGATGAGCCGAGTATTGGTCTGCATCAGCGGGATAATGACCGCTTGATTGCTACGTTAAAGAAACTTCGTGACCTTGGTAATACGCTGATTGTCGTGGAACATGATGAGGATACCATGCGTGAGGCGGATTATATTGTGGACATTGGACCGGGGGCAGGAAAAAATGGCGGACATGTAGTTGCGTGCGGTACGGCAGAGGATTTGATGAAAGTGCCGGAGTCAATTACAGGTGCTTATTTAAGTGGGAAAAAGCAGATTCCGGTGCCGGCAAAGAGACGCAAACCGACAGGGTATCTGAAAGTAAAAGGTGCCAGCGAAAATAATTTGAAAAATATTAATGTCAAGATTCCTCTGGGGGTAATGACCTGCGTGACCGGTGTATCCGGTTCCGGAAAGAGTTCTCTTGTGAATGAAATTCTGTGTAAGAGTCTGACCCGCACATTAAACCGGGCTCGCTGTATCCCGGGAAAGCATAAAGGAATTGAAGGCGTGGAACAGTTAGATAAGGTAATTAATATTGACCAGTCTCCGATTGGACGAACTCCTCGTTCAAACCCGGCAACCTATACCGGTGTATTTGATATGATACGAGATTTGTTTGCTTCGACACCGGATGCAAAAGCGAAAGGATACAAGAAGGGGCGTTTCAGTTTTAATGTGAAAGGCGGCCGTTGTGAAGCGTGCAGTGGTGACGGTATATTGAAAATTGAGATGAACTTCCTTCCGGATATTTATGTCCCTTGCGAAGTTTGTGGCGGAAAGCGGTATAATCGTGAGACACTGGATGTTAAGTATAAGGGAAAAAGTATTTACGATGTGTTAGATATGACGGTAGAAGATGCCCTTGAATTTTTCCGGAATATTCCGACGATTCACCGCAAAATTCAGACGTTGTATGATGTGGGATTGTCGTATGTTAAATTGGGACAGCCGTCTACTACATTGTCCGGTGGTGAGGCTCAGCGTATTAAGCTTGCGACAGAGTTGAGTAAGAGAAGTACCGGACGAACCATTTATATTTTGGACGAGCCAACGACAGGACTGCATTTTGCGGATGTCCATAAGCTGATTGAAATTTTACAGCGGCTGACCGAAGGCGGTAATTCGGTAGTTGTTATTGAACACAATCTGGATGTGATTAAGACGGCAGATTATATTATTGACATGGGACCGGAAGGCGGTGACCGCGGCGGTACGGTTGTTACGCAGGGAACGCCGGAACAGGTGGCGGACTGTGAAGAATCCTATACGGGTTACTATATGAAAAAGATGTTGAAGGAGAATTAGGATGTATTCATTTTTTGCGATGATGGCACGTATGAAAAATATTGAGCGGTGGGCACTTATGCGGAATTCTGTTCAGGAAAATATTAGTGAACATTCGCTGGAAGTTGCGATGTTAGCGCATGGCCTTTCACTCATTGCCAATGAGAAATGTGGAAAACATGTGGATTCCAATGAAATTGCTCTCATGGGAATGTATCACGATGCGAATGAAATTATTACCGGAGACATGCCTACGCCGGTTAAGTATTATGATGATGATATCAAAGAAGCTTATAAACGGGTGGAGTATGTTGCGAGTAAAAAGATGGTGGGTAAACTGCCGGATTATATGAAGAAGCATTATGAGAAATTGTTTTTCCCACAGGAGGACAAAGCTTATGAGTGGCGTCTTGTGAAAGCGGCAGATAAGTTATCCGCACTGATTAAATGCAAGCAGGAATTAAATTCCGGTAACCAGGAATTTAAGACGGCATACGAAACAACGAAAAAAGCACTGCATGATATGAATATGGAAGAAGTTGAAGTGTTTATGCAGGATTTTCTGCCTGCCTATGATTTGACACTGGACGAATTGCAGGCAAAATAATCGGTCACACATTTTACACAGACTAAACACAGAGTGACCATTTCCTTTCGATACAATGTGACCATAACAATAAATTATTTGTATATGAAGCGGAGGTTACATATGGAAGGAAAGAAGATTCGAGCAATTGGTACCAGTCTGATTTTGTGTTTGGCGGCAATGAACATTTCCGGATGTGGTTCAAAGAATAGTGAGAGTTCGGCAAATGCAGTGATGGGTCGTGTGACAAGTATTTCAGACACGCAGATTGTGATGGAAGTTATGGATAAGCAGGATGATAAAAAGCCGGAGGCAGCAAGTGGCGGCGCTGCCGGAATTGAAGGAAACAAGCCACAGGGAACTCCGCCGGCTGATATGCAGCAGGATAATGACGGACAGAAACCGGAAGGTACCCCACCGGCGGATAACAAAGATGCGAAGAATGATGAAAAACCACAGGGAACCCCACCGGCAGATGCGAAGGATGGTGGCAAAAAGAAAGGTGAGTCAAAGACTTACCAGATTGACAGCGATACCAAGATATATAAGAAATCCGGTGAGGAAAGTACGGAAATATCGGTAAGTGAAATTAATCCGGGAGAGATGGTCAGTGTGGAGACAGATGGTGAGAAGGCAACAAGTATTACCGTTTCCGATATGTCTGCCATGGGGCAGCCCGGACAAAATTCGCAGGACACTTCTTCCAGTAAATAGCCATGTCAGACCTTTTGTGTAGCATGATTTGACTCGGGATGATTTTGGTCTGAAAGATTTTGGCTTGGAAGATGAATAAGCCGAATGGATTTGCTGCCGTCTGCTTCTTTGATAACGAGGT
Source organism: uncultured Eubacterium sp. (assembly GCA_934322085.1). Lineage (GTDB taxonomy): Bacteria > Bacillota > Clostridia > Lachnospirales > Lachnospiraceae > Eubacterium_F. The sequence goes on along the minus strand of CAKRGF010000019.1, from coordinate 1,035 downwards.
AGAGAGAATCGGCAGAACCGGAAAACATGGTTAAAATGTTGCTTTGCGGTGGTAATTGTAATTCGCGGAATGCAAGCAGTTTTTGCAGGGAACTGCTTTTGCATTCTCCGCGAAACAAGCCACGAGGTGTCAGAACATAAAGAGTATTTCCAAGATTTGTGATGTGGAAATACTCTTTTTTTTGTGCAAAACTGCCAAGTGGAAATGTGTGTGTGACCTCACCGGAGCGGATATCATAGTCACGCAGATAAATTTCTTCGGTGGTTTTTTTTGTTTCAATCGTTAAATAATGTAAGTCATAAAAAATATTTTCACTTGGCATACCGCTTATGGAACTGCCGCCAAATGCCTGACGTTCTAATAAATTGTATATTTTTACATTTCCATATTGATAGGTGATGGCGATGGAAGTGCCATTGCATCGGATATCTTTGATTTCATCCGTATTTTTTTTGTTGTTTAAGTGGATGAGATTTATATTTTTTATGTTGCCGTTGTTTCTCAGACAAACAATGGACTGCCTTACTAATTTACCTTTTGACCATTTCTTTTTGCAGGCATAGAGAGCCCCGTTCGTATTATACGAAAATTGCTCTAGTGTTTCAGATTTCTTTATTTTCCAAGATTCTACGTTAGTCGTCCATCCGGATTTTTCATCCCAGATATTTCGGATATATTGATTTTTTTTGCGGATAAATTGAGATAAAACACGTTCCGTCGGATGATAAATCAATGCCGATTCTTTTCCGTCAGAAAGGGAAGTCACGCAATAAGAAATGGATGTTGTTTTGTCTGCAGCTGTTTTGGCTGCCGTTTGATTTTTTGTTGTTTTTGGCTTGTCCGATTTTATGTAAAAAATAAGAAGAAAAGCAGTGCAGCATAAAAAAAACAGTAACAAAAATAGTTTTGTGATTTTCTTGTTTCTTTTGAAAATTTGTATCATAATATTCCTCCTCGCTGAATTGCAAACAATGATACGGATTGCTCCGTTGTTTCACAACTTCCGCAATCCTGCAAACATTCGAAATCCGCGGA
>CAKRGF010000018.1 GCA_934322085.1 uncultured Eubacterium sp. | reverse complement strand
ATAAAAATTTGACAAAAAAATAAGCCTGTTTCAAGGCTTTGCAGTACTTTTTTTGATTTCAATGTGTCAAACTCCCGCGCCCACGAAGCGTAAAACCTTTTGCTAAATTACGGAAAATTAAAAAAATCACCCTACAATTATCTTGCACAACACCAAAACCTATGCTACAATAAGAGTTACGAAAACGAAACGATGGATTTAAATGGAGGCAATCATGAAAAGAATTAAAACTTTGACAACAAAGAATTTAAAAGAAACATTGAAAAAAGGTGGATGCGGAGAATGTCAGACATCCTGCCAGTCAGCTTGTAAAACATCCTGTACAGTAGGAAACCAGAGCTGCGAAAACAAATAAGTAAGGAAACTGTTTGAATAAACGGTGATTATGAGCAATGGAGGGCTGACCGAAGGAGACTTCGGTCTAGTCCTCATTGCACGTTATAGCGTCACCGTTACAGAATGAGAGGTCAAGGATGATACATCAGTATAAGAATAATGGATATAATATTGTGTTAGATGTAAACAGCGGTTCCATTCATGTTGTGGATGACGTTGTTTATGACGTGCTTTCTCTGATGGATGAAGAAAATGCAGATCGCTATGGAGAAGCCGAATTTTCACGTATTGCCGATGTTATTTTGAAGAATGATTATGAAGAAGAAGTTACGAAAGAGGATTTAAAAGACGTCTTTTCTGACTTGCAGGAATTAGAGGAGAACGGAACACTTTTCACAAAAGATGTTTACAAAGAAGGCGTCATTGATTTCAAAAAGAGACAGACGGTAGTAAAAGCACTCTGCCTGCACATTGCCCATGACTGCAACTTAGCATGCCATTACTGCTTTGCCGGGGAAGGAGAATATCAGGGCGACCGCTCTCTTATGAGTTATGAAGTAGGAAAAAAAGCATTGGATTTTTTGGTGGCAAATTCCGGCAGTAGAAGAAATCTTGAAGTGGATTTCTTTGGTGGAGAGCCGCTTTTAAACTTTGATGTTGTAAAAAAATTAGTAGCTTATGGCAGAGAAATTGAAAAAGAAAAAGACAAGCATTTCCGTTTCACCTTAACGACAAACGGTGTTTTGTTAAACGATGACATCATTGAATTTGCGAATCAGGAAATGGACAACATTGTCTTAAGTATTGATGGACGTAAAGAAGTGCATAACCACATGCGCCCGTTCAAAAACGGAACCGGAAGTTATGACTTTATTATAGATAAATTCAAAAAAGTAGCAGAATCGAGAAACCAGCAGAAATATTATGTGCGTGGAACATTTACCCATAATAATCTGGATTTTGTTGAAGATGTGCTGCATTTGGCAGATGAAGGCTTTGAACAGATTTCGGTTGAGCCGGTTGTGGCAGATCCGAAAGAGCCGTATGCCATCCAGCCGGAAGATATTCCTCAAATTTGTGAGGGCTATGACATTCTTGCAAAAGAGATGCTTGCCCGCAAAAAACAGGGAAAAGGATTTAATTTCTTCCATTACATGATTGATTTGAGCGGCGGTCCATGTGTTTACAAACGCTTGTCTGGATGTGGTTCTGGAACGGAATATTTAGCGGTTACACCATGGGGTGATTTGTATCCTTGTCATCAGTTCGTGGGTGAAGAACAATTTTGCTTGGGAAATGTAGATGACGGCGTTGTAAATACGGACATGCGTGACACATTCAAATTGTGTAATGTATATGCAAAAGAAGAGTGTAGAAACTGCTTTGCCAAATTCTATTGCAGCGGCGGGTGTGCAGCAAATGCTTACCACTGCCACGGTGACATTAACAAACCATATGAAACCGGCTGTGAATTGCAGCGCAAACGTGTGGAATGTGCGATTATGCTCAAGGCAGCAGAAGCCTATGATGAGGAAAATTAGGACAGCATAACTTTCATCATTTCAAAAAGATGGAAATTTTGTAAAAAAAACTTTGAAATATTTGGAAATACGTTTATAATATGTATAGATAATGGGAATGCTATACAGGTATACAGGAGATAGTGAAAGGAGATTAGTAAAGTGGCTTTTGATATTGGAATTGATTTGGGTACCGCCAGCATATTGGTATATGTAAAAGGAAAAGGCGTTGTATTAAAAGAGCCTAGTGTAGTTGCTTTTGACCGTGACACAAACCGGATTAAAGCAATTGGAGAAGAGGCGCGTCTGATGTTAGGACGTACGCCGGGAAATATTGTAGCTGTTCGTCCTCTTCGTCAGGGTGTTATTTCTGATTACACCGTAACGGAGAAGATGTTAAAATATTTTATTCAGAAAGCGGTTGGTAAACAGAGATTTCGTAAACCACTTATTAGTATCTGTGTGCCAAGCCAGGTTACAGAAGTTGAGAGAAAAGCCGTAGAAGATGCAGCTTTTCAGGCAGGTGCGCGCGATGTAAAAATTATCGAGGAGCCGATTGCTGCAGCAATTGGAGCCGGTATTGACATTGCCCGTCCTTGTGGAAATATGATTGTAGATATCGGTGGTGGTACATCGGATATTGCGGTAATTAGTTTGGGAGGCACCGTTGTCAGTGCTTCGATTAAGATTGCCGGGGATGATTTCGATGATGCGATTGTCCGTTATATGAGAAAGAAACACAATCTGCTGATTGGTGAGAGAACCGCAGAAGATATTAAGATTCGTATCGGTTCTGCTTATCCACGGCCGGAAAGTGTGACGGTAGATGTCCGTGGACGTAACTTAGTGACAGGTCTGCCAAAGACCATTACCGTTACTTCTGAGGAAACAGAAGAAGCATTAAAAGATACAACTTCACAGATTGTAGAAGCAGTACATAGCGTACTGGAAAAAACACCGCCGGAACTGGCAGCCGATATCGCAGACCGCGGAATTGTTCTGACTGGTGGCGGAAGTTTGTTGTATGGATTGGAAGAATTGATTGAATCCAAAACAGGAATTACAACGATGACGGCAGAAGATCCGATGACAGCAGTTGCAATCGGTACCGGTCGTTATGTAGAATTTTTAAGTGGAGAAGCAACAATCGGGGATGCAAACTAAGTTTTCCCGTTGTGGGATGCAAAAAAAGAACAGGAGGTATGATATGTTCCGAGGTCTTTATACAGCGTGGACCGGCATGGCAAATGAACAGAAAAGACTGGATGTTATTTCGAATAATATGGCGAACTCAAATACAGTTGGTTATAAAGATGAAAAAGTTGCCAGTCAGGCATTTGACCAGGTGCTTGGAATTAAAATCCGGGACGGTTCCCAGGCGTATCATAACGAGCGTATTGGAAGTTTAAGCCTTGGCGTAAAAATCGGAGAGACTTATACCGATTATTCGCAGGGGTCGGTCAGACAGACCGGGGGTACATATGATTTGGCGTTGAGTGGCAGTGGATTCTTTACATTGAGTGTGACGGACAAGGCAGGAGAGGTTCATACACGTTACACAAGAGATGGAAGATTTCATCTGACAAAAGACGGTCTGTTAGTAGACGCCGATGGAAATGCTGTTCAGGGACAAAATGGAAATATCACCATTGATCCTTCGTCGAAAACGGTAACGATTTCGGCGACCGGACAGATTACGGCAGACGGCGAACTTGTAGATACTCTTAATATTGTTGATTTTGAGGACTACGATTATTTGAAAAAATACGGAGATACTATGTATGAACCAGTGGACGGAGCCACGACCAAAGATGCAGAAGGAGAAATTTTGCAAGGTTATACCGAACAGTCAAATGTTAATGTTGTGCGTGAAATGGTCGATATGATTACTATAACCCGTGCTTATGAAGCAAGTCAGAAAGTGATTCACTCATACGATTCGATGTTAGACAAATCGGTTAATCAGGTAGGAGCACTTAAGTAATAGTTTATTTGGAGGTGGCAGCTGATGATGCGTTCTTTATGGACTGCAGCCAGTGGAATGATTGGCGAGCAGAGCAATCTTGACGTGATTGCAAACAATTTATCAAATATTAATACAACCGGATACAAGACTCAGAAAGCAAATTTTAAATCACTGATTTATCAGAATTTGCAGGCAAAGTCAACGACAACGACCGGAGAACCAAAGCCGGTAGGAGCACAGGTTGGACTTGGTGTCCGTGTTGGCTCAATTTCTTCTGATTTTACACAGGGAGCCTTAAATGCTTCAAATGGCGCATTTGATTACGCCATTCAGGGCGAGGGATTTTTCCGTGTACAGTTAGCAGACGGAAGTATTGCTTATACGAGAAATGGTCATTTTAATATGTCCATTCAGGGCGACAGCATTGCCCTGACAGACAGTGAGGGAAATCCGGTACTCGATGTAAACGGAAATGCAATTACTGTTCCGAATACATACCGTTCCAGTAAAATTGGCGTTGACCAGTTTGGTAATTTGACTTATCCGGATGCGAATAACAACCAGAAGAATATCGGAATTCAGATTGGGCTGGCATATTTTCCGAATGCCGGTGGGCTTGAGAAAACATCAAACTCGAATTATCTGCAGTCGGAAGCGTCAGGAGCACCTACGGTTTATACGGCAACAGAATTAAAATCGAAAATTGTATCCGGCTACTTGGAGAGCTCAAACGTACAGGCAGCCGATGAAATGGTAAATATGATTATTGCCCAGCGTGCTTATGAAATGAATTCAAAAGCAATCACAGCATCGGATGAGATGCTTCAGCAGGCAAATAATTTACGTTCATGATAAGTAAAGCGAGGTGAGACATATGGCAGTATCTTCAATTGGTGATACTTATTTTACAAATTATTCGACCGAGGCAAACGATGCGGTGTCACAGAAAGTGACAAGCCAGATTCAGGATGCCGAAACGGATGAAGAAATGTTAAATGCGTGCAAACAGTTTGAATCGTACCTGGTACAGCAGATGTTTAAGTCCATGGAAGAATCCGCAAAAGTCTTTTCGGATGATGACGAGGATAACAGCAATGATTACGTTAATATGTTTCAGGATAATTATTTATCTGCCATCGCTGACCAGATGGTAAACAGCGGTCAGGGACTTGGCATCGCAGACAAACTTTACGAATCAATGGTGAACAACAAAGTATAATGCGAAAATCAAAGAAAGAATAAGCCTTTGACGAAAAGAAACACAGTCAAGGGCTTTTTGCTTATTTAGGAGGCACTCATGGAGGAAAGAAAAGGGTATGTGTCACATATTGTCTACCGCAACGTGGAAAATGGGTACACGGTATTTGAACTGGAAAATCCCGATGAAGGTGTGGAGGAAACCTGCGTCGGTAACATTCCATTTCTAAATGAAGGAGAATATGTATGTGTGAAGGGGGAGCTGGTTACACATCCAATTTATCAGGAACAATTGAAAGTCATGTCCTGTGAGGTGCAGGAACCGGATGATGAACTGGCGATGCTTCGGTATCTTTCGTCTGGTGCGATTGCCGGTGTGCGTGGCGGACTGGCAAAGAGGATTGTGGATAAATTCGGAGATAAAACCTTTGAAATCATAGAAAAAGAGCCGGAGAGGCTTGCCGAAGTCAAAGGAATTACGGAAAAGAAAGCGCGCGCAATTTCCGAGCAGTTTGAAGAAAAAAGAGAGATGCGCGGAGCTATGCTTTTTTTGCAGGAGTATGGAATTTCAAATGCACTTGCTGTAAAAATCTATCAGACCTATGGCAGTGCGCTTTATGAAATTGTCCGTGAAAATCCGTATCAGATGGCGGAAGATATCAGTGGTGTTGGTTTCCGTATTGCAGATGAAATTGCGAGAAAAAGCGGATTCGCAATGGATTCTGCACCGAGAATCCGTGCGGGTATTTTGTATGTGTTAAATGCCGGAACAAAAGAGGGCTATGTTTACATGCCGGAAAAACTGCTTTTACAGGAAGCGATTTACCAGCTTGGAGTGTCGATGGAGCAGGTGATGGATTCTCTGGAAGAACTGGCATATGACAAATCGGTGATTGTGACCGAAGAGCGGGATGTTTACCTGCCGTCTTTATATTATTCGGAAATGAACTGCGCCAGAATGTTATTTGACTTAAATGTGCCGGTGGAGCGTCCGACGAAGGCTTTGGATGAACTTATCTCACGTGTGGAGAAAAGTCAGGAAATTGTACTGGATGACCAGCAGAAAATTGCAGTGAGGGAAGCACTCACCAGTGGATTTTTAGTGATTACCGGTGGACCTGGTACCGGTAAAACAACAACGATTAATACGTTAATTGCGTGTCTCATGGAAAAAGGACTGTCGATTTTACTTGCTGCCCCAACCGGACGTGCTGCTAAACGGATGGCGGAGGCGACCGGGCAGGAGGCACAGACCATTCACCGCCTGTTAGAGTATAATGGAGCGGCGGCAGAACAGGAAAATGTGGGTGAGGAACGCTCGGATTTGTTTGGCAGAAATGAGTGGAATCCGCTTGAAACCGATGTTGTAATTATCGATGAAATGTCGATGGTAGATATTTTTCTGTTCCATAACTTGTTGAAAGCAATTGCTGTGGGAACCCGCCTGATTTTGGTGGGCGATGTGAATCAGCTTCCGAGTGTGGGGCCGGGAAATGTGTTGCGGGATGTGATTAATTCCCATTGTTTTAATGTCGTGAGGTTGTCTCATATTTTCCGCCAGGCAGCGGAAAGTGATATTATTGTAAATGCCCACCGCATCCATCGCGGAGAAGAGATTGCACTGGATAATAAGAGCAAGGATTTCTTTTGCTTAAAACGCGATGACAGCCATGGAGTGCTTGAAGTGATGCTCTGGCTCGTCCGCGACCGGATGCCAAAATACACGCATTGTACGCCATTTGATGTGCAGGTTCTGACTCCGATGAAAAAAGGAGAACTGGGAGTTCACCGATGTAACGAAGTTTTGCAGCGGTATTTGAACCCGGAAGCACCAGGAAAAAATCAAATGGAACTTCACGGCGTTTTGTTCCGCGAGGGTGACAAAGTTATGCAGATGAAAAACAATTACCAGATTAAGTGGGAAATCCGCGGTTACAATCATATGATGATTGAAGAGGGAACCGGCGTGTTTAACGGTGACTGCGGAATTATTACGGAAATTGATATATTCAATAAAGAAGTGACGGTTCGTTTTGATGATGAAAAATATGTCACCTACCCGCAGGGGAATCTGGATGAATTGGAACTGGCGTATGCCATTACGATACATAAGTCGCAGGGAAGCGAGTATCCGGCGGTTGTGCTTCCTCTCTTATCGGGACCAAGACCGCTGATGAATCGGAATATTTTGTATACAGCGGTTACGCGTGGTAAAAAGTGTGTGACGATTGTCGGAAACAAGGATACTGTGCGTGAAATGATACAAAATAAATCTGAGCAGATGCGTTATTCATCACTTTGTCAAAGGTTAAAAGAATTAGAGCAGGAAAAATCATAAAAAAAGGGTGCAAAATCAGGAAAAATTTGCTATTATAGATAGAGGGGAGGAGTGTTTTTGAATCCATTTGGATTTCTTTTTCCACTGGCATGTCCGATTTGTGGAAATATTTTAAAAAGAAGAGAGACGAAAGTCTGTGTATCTTGTCGAAGCGAACTCTCGAGAGCGCGTGTGACAGAGCCGGTATGTGGTCGTTGTGGAAAGCCGTTAGAACGGCTGGAAATCGAGTATTGTTATGATTGTGAGAAGAAACGTCATCAGAAATCGGATTCTTTATGTCAGGGAACCGCATTGTGGGTTTATAATAGTATAATGAAAAAAGCGATGGCATTATTCAAATATGAAGGGTGCTACGAGAATGCTTCTTTTTTTGCAGACGAGTTTACCAGATTTCGCATGGCGAAGGTACAGTCGTGGAATCCGGATTGCTTAATTCCGGTACCGCTGCATCGACATAGACGATGGTTCCGTGGTTATAATCAGGCGCAGGTGCTGGCAGAGGAAATTGGAAAGCGGCTGCGGCTTCCGGTTGAGACGGATATTTTATACCGCAGACGGGATACGGATCCGCAAAAAAAACTGGATGATAAGGCGAGAAGACGGAATATGTCAAGTGCTTTTTATGTCCGGGAGAGCAGCGAGAATAAACTTTTTGGAAAGCGGGTTGTGCTGATTGATGATATTTATACAACCGGTTCAACATTAGAGGCTTGTGCCAGTGAATTAAAGAAAGCTGGTGTTAGTCAAGTATATTTTGCATGCCTTTGCATTGGCAGAGATTATTGATGAGGAGGAAGTTACAATGGAAATTGTTTCTTGTAAAGAATGTGGTAAATTATTTAACTTTATCCGTGGACAGCGAATCTGTCCGGCGTGTTCCCGTAAATTAGAGGACAAATTCATGGAAGTGAAGAAGTATGTCAGGGAGCATCCGAATGTAGATGTGAAAGAATTGTCGGAGGAAATGGAAGTTTCCGTCCGTCAGATTAACCGCTGGGTGCGTGAGGAGAGACTGGTATTTTCAGATGATTCACCGGTTGGACTTCCTTGTGAGAGCTGTGGCGTAACAATTAAGACTGGACGTTTCTGCGATAAATGTAAGGCAGAGTTAGCAACCGGATTCCGCCATGCAGCGGGACAGGATAAAAAAGTAGTTGCGCAGCCAGTACCAAAAAAAAGCGCCACGGATAACCGTATGCGCTTCTTGGATAATTAAAGTTTAATTCCGTCCCCGGTCAGTTTGATTTTTCCTTCCTTTAACAGACGACCGATTGCACGTTTGAAGGCGGCTTTGCTGATTTTGAATTCACGCTTGATAATCTCAGGAGAGGTTTTATCGTGAAATGGCAGGAAACCGCCTTCTTTTTGTAGTCTCTCATAAATAAGTTCGGCGTCTTTGCCCATCTGCACTTTTGTCTTTTCCTGCAGACTCAAAGTTAATTTCCCTTCTTCAGTAACTTCCTTGATGCGTGCCTTCACGACATCGCCGATGTGAAGTTCTCTTGTCATTTCGTTGTGCGGAATCAAAGCGGAATATTGATTGTCCACGGCAACAAATGCGCCAAAAGAATCTAGTATCTCATAAATCAGACCTTCTATGTGATCCCCTTTCTGATAAGGACTGTCACAGGAAAGATAGTCATATACTTTCATTGTGGCACATAAGCGGTTACTTTTATCAATGTATAATGCAACTAACACACGTTCACCTAAGTGAACTTTTTTTGTCTGCTCCTTAAAAGGAAGCAGCAAGTCTTTGGCAAGCCCCCAGTCTAAAAAAGCACCAATATTAGTTACGTCTTTGACTTCCAAAACCGCAGTTTCGCCAAGTGAAAGATATGGCTTTTGTGTGGTGGCGATTAAGCGGTCCTCGGAATCTTTGTACAAAAATACTTCGTAAAAATCGCCCTTTTCGGTTCCTTTCTTTACCTGGTTATTCGGGAGCAGCACCTCCAAATCTCTTTCTTCAAAAGAGCGAAGCATCACACCGAATTTTGTGACTTTTGAAACATATAATCTGGCAAATCTGCCAAGAACTTTTGATTCGTTCATACTATTCTCCATTCTTTGTCGGGGTAAATTCGCTGAGGAAATAAGGATTTTCCTCTTTATCCGTAAAGACTACATAAAATTTGCCGTTTTCACTGGCGGTGCGAATGTACATCGTGTCTCCCATCTTAGCGGCCAGACGAAATTCGGCGCGAAATTCGGAAACTTCAAAATCAATCGGCAGGACATTGACTGCCAGACGAATGTACTGTCCGTTGTTTACATGGTGGTTTGTGTCAAGATAATTCTGGCACACATTGACTTCTTCGACAAGCGTCAAGTTTTCCGGGCATTTTACCTTTCTGGAAGAGTATTCCATGTCATAGGCGGGCTCTGTTGGGTAAGCGTTCTTTTCCCCGTCGTCAATTTTTGTTGGCTGGCCGGTGGATGGGTCAAAATAAAACCATCTCGAATCAGCGTAGGCAAGAACCTCTTTGTCTGGTGTTTCCATTAAAAAATTACGGCATCCGAAAATGCCCTTAAACTGATACGGCCATGTGTGTACCGTGAAACGCTCTCCCATAACCGGGCGGCGTTTGAATACAACGTGCCATGCGCTCACTAACCAAGCGCGGTTTTTCTTTAATAAATCTAAAGCAGAATGTCCAACGTCCTCGCTGTGAAACAGGCAGCAGTCCTGCATTGCATTTACGGTGTCAGAGACGCCGAGCAGTCCGTCTTTGTCAATTCTGCTGTAAGATACTCTATCATTATAGGAATACATACGATTTCCTCCCTTCATTCAAACAGTTTCATTATACTACCCCTGCTCTAAAAAAACTAGTGAATTTTTTCTGAAAATGTGGTAATATCACCTATGAAAATAATGAAAAGAAAGGTTGTGTTTTAATATGAAGAAAATTATTTCAACAGACAAGGCACCGGCAGCGATTGGTCCTTATTCTCAGGCAGTAGAGGTAAATGGTTTGGTATTTACATCGGGTGTGATTCCGATTATTCCAGAGACCGGCGAATTGGTAAAAGGCGGTATTGAGAAACAGGCAGAGCAGGCAATTGGCAATCTGAAAGCATTGATTGAGGCAAGTGGTGCAAAAATTGAGGACACGATTAAAACAGTTGTCTTTATTAAAGATATGAATGATTTTGCAAAAGTAAACGAAATTTATTCCCGTTTTTTCACTGGAGAGTGTCCGGCACGTTCCTGCGTGGAGGTGGCAAGACTGCCAAAGGATGTTCTGATTGAAATTGAAGCGATTGTTGCGAAATAAATAGTCGAATCCTGTAGAATAAATGCAAAATGATTGCTTTTCGTAAAATCGTGGTAAAAATTAGTAGAAACTATGAGTTTTCAAAGGTTGACAGATACAGACAGAGTTGTTATACTGAAACAAGTAGTTAACAAATTTGTAACATTTAGACTGCCGGATGGGATTGAGAACGGCAGATGAGTGGTAATGGAGGGAAGAAAAGTATGCAGCACACTAAGTTTGTAAAATGTGCGTTGGGGGCAGGACTTGTTTTATCCTTTGGAATATTTGGAAAATATATGGTTTCATCTTCTACTACTATGGGTTCTGAGACAGAACTTGCCGGGATGGCTTACATGTTAGATCAGTACTGTACGATTCAGGTTGGTGCAGTACAGTCAAACCCGGAAGCGATAGTAGCTTTTGAAGATATGCCGGGAAATACCAATGGGACAAGCGCCGTAAGTGGTTCTGCTGTTTCTAATGCAACGCCAGAGCCGACGAAAGAAGCAACGGCAACAGCAACGCCGAAACCAGCATCGGAATATGCCAATGTTGGTATCTCAATTGCGGCGGATTATGTAAATATTCGTAAGAAACCAAATACCGATTCAGAAATTGTCGGTAAATTATATCGTGGAAGCGCAGCTACGATTGCTAAGACGGAAGGGGACTGGGTATACATTAAGTCTGGTTCGGTTTCCGGATATATTATGAAAGATTATCTGGCAATCGGTTATAGTGCAGAAAAACTGGTTGACCAATTTGGTACAAAATGGGCGACAGTTACAACAGAGACGCTCCGTGTCCGCGAGAAAGAGAGCGAGTCAAGTAAGATTCTCGACCTTATAGCCGGTGATGAAAGTTATGAAGTGTTAAAACATGAGTCCGGCTGGGTTAAGGTTCGTGTCGATGGTGATACGACCGGTTACGTCAGAGATGACTATGTGAAAATTTCGGTTCAGTTTGAAAAAGCAGTATCGATTGAAGAAGAGCGCGAAGAAGAGAGAAGAAAAGCGGCAGCGGAAGCAGCGGCAGCAGAAAGCCAGCGTCCGGCGAAGTCCTCATCGAATTCTGGCAAGAGTTCTTCCAGCAGTTCTTCGGACAGCTCAAGTCATAAATCATCGTCATCAAACTCTGGAAAGAGTTCTTCCGGCAGTAACGGTGGAAGCCATAAATCCAGCAGTTCGTCATCTAGTAATGGCGGCGGTGGAGCAAAAGGAAGTTCCGGTGGTTCCAGTAATGGTTCCGGCGGTGCAGGCGGAACGAGCAGTTCCAGCAATGGTTCCGGTGGAGCAAGTGGAGGTTCTTCTTCTTCCGATGGCGGTGGAAGCACACTGGGAAGCGGTGACGGTTCTGCAATTGCTTCGTACGCTTTGAAATTTGTTGGAAATCCATATGTATATGGTGGTTCTAGTCTGACCCATGGTACAGACTGCTCTGGATTTACCATGTCCGTATTTAAGAAATTTGGTATCAGCTTACCACGTACATCTGGTGCACAGTCGGGTGTAGGTAAGAAAATCAGCCCATCCAGTGCAAGAGCCGGCGACTTGATTTTCTATGCAAGCGGCGGACATGTCAACCATGTAGCGCTTTGCATTGGCGGAGGAAGAGTGGTACACGCAAGTAATCCTCGTACCGGAATTAAGACAAGTAATATGTATTATCGTAAACCATATTGTGCGAGACGAGTTCTTGGATAAAACTAAGAAGTCATACAACTCGAAAACGAACGCCTGTACGCAGACAATAGTAGTCATGTGTACAGGCGTTATTTATCAACAATTAAAACAACGAAATTGCGATATTTGTTAGTTGTGAACAAAGTTATAAACATTGTCAACAATTTAAGTAGACTTATGTAGCATATTTTTACCTATAAGACAAGTTGTTTAGTTGCATGACAACTTGACAACACAAGGTTAAAATGTTTATCTGATTTGTGGATTTTTATGTTGCCGAACAGAGGGTTTTGTTGTATAATATGATTACGGGATGAGCCAATGGACATCTTGAAACTTATGGGCAAAGGAGCTGATTAGTATGAACTTAGTAATAAGTGGAAAAAATATTGACATAACGGAAGGATTGCGTGCAGCAGTTGAGGAGAAGATTGGAAAGCTCGAGCGGTATTTCAATGATTCAACAGAGGTTCATGTTACATTGAGCACAGAGAAGAATCGTCAGAAAATCGAAGTTACGGTACCGATGAAAGGAACCATTATCCGTGCAGAAGAAACAAGCACTGATATGTATGTATCAATTGATTTGGTAGAAGAAGTCATCGAACGCCAGCTTCGTAAATATAAGAATAAGCTGATTCAGAAAGAGCAGAACGTAGCGCAGCTGAGCAAGGGATTTGTTGATGAGGATGTCTACGATGAGGAAGAGATTTCCATTATTCGTTCCAAAAAATTTGCGATGAAACCGATGGACCCAGAAGAAGCTTGTGTACAGATGGAACTTCTGGGACACACATTCTTCGTTTTCCGCAACTCGGAAACCGATGAAGTAAATGTCGTTTATAAGAGAAAAGATAATACATACGGTTTGATTGAGCCGGAATTCTAAATGAAAAATAATAATCACCCCCGGTGGTAAGCAGGATATTTGCTTCGCAAATATAGCTTCCCCCGGGGGTGATTTTATTTTTCGCAAAAAAGGAAGAGAAGAAACGGACAGAGGGAATAATCTCTTCCCCAAAAAGAAATAGAAAAGGTTGCATTCTCCCCCGACTAATGATAAAATACCATATTGAGACAGTAACGTCTCTTGTTAGGATGTATGGCATGTGGCAGCATGAAAGTGCCACGCAAAAAATAATTGGAGAGTGACAAAATGGGATTATTTAGTAAGGTTATAGGGACACATAGTGAACGTGAAGTGAAACGTGTGCTTCCGATTGTTGACAAAATTGAATCACTTGAACCAGAAATGGAGAAGTTATCCGATGAAGAACTTCGTGGCAAAACAGCGGAGTTTAAGAAACGTTTGGCAGATAAAGAAACTTTGGATGATATTTTGCCGGAGGCATACGCAGTTGTGCGTGAGGCATCCAAACGAACGATTGGATTAAGACATTTTCGTGTGCAGTTAATTGGTGGTGTTATTTTGCATCAGGGACGTATTACAGAGATGCGTACTGGTGAAGGTAAAACGCTTGTATCTACCCTTCCGGCTTATTTGAATGCGCTTGAAGGAAAGGGTGTTCACGTTGTAACGGTAAATGACTATCTGGCAAAGCGTGATGCGGAGTGGATGGGTCAGATTCATGAATTTCTCGGATTGACTGTTGGTGTTATTTTAAACAGCATGGATAATGACGAGAGAAGAGAAGCTTATAACTGCGATATCACGTATGCGACAAACAACGAACTGGGATTTGATTACCTTCGTGACAACATGGTTATTTATAAAGAGCAGTTAGTGCAGCGCGATTTACACTATGCTATTGTCGATGAGGTTGACTCGGTATTGATTGATGAGGCGAGAACCCCTCTTATCATTTCCGGTTCCAGTGGAAAGTCGACAAAGATTTATGAGGCTTGTGATAACTTAGTACGCCAGTTGAAAAAAGGTACTGAAAAGGAATTGTCTAAGATGGACATTATTATGAAAGAAGATAATAATGAAACTGGCGATTATGTTGCGAATGAAAAGGAAAAGACAGTAAACCTTACCGAGCAGGGTATCAAAAAGGTGGAGCGTTTCTTCCATTTGGAAAACTTAGCAGACCCGGAAAACTTAGAGATTCAGCACTGCGTAAACTTATCTCTTCGTGCACATGCGTTGATGCACCTTGATAAGGATTATGTAGTAAAAGATGATCAGGTACTTATTGTAGACGAATTTACCGGACGTATCATGCCGGGAAGACGTTATTCGGACGGTTTACATCAGGCAATTGAAGCAAAAGAGCATGTAAAAGTGAAAAGAGAGAGTAAAACTCTTGCCACGATTACATTCCAGAACTTCTTCAATAAATATGATAAGAAATGTGGTATGACTGGTACCGCTCTCACAGAGGAAAAAGAGTTCCGTGAGATTTACGGCATGGACGTTGTTGAAGTACCGACAAACCTGCCGGTACAGCGTGTTGACCACAACGATTCCGTATATAAAACAAAACGCGAGAAATTGAATGCGATTGTTGAGGATATTGCGGCAAGTCATGAAAAAGGCCAGCCGGTACTGGTTGGTACGATTACGATTGACGCTTCGGAAGAATTGTCACAGTTGTTGAAAAAACGTGGAATTCCACATAAAGTATTGAATGCAAAGTTCCATGAACTTGAGGCAGAGATTATCGCGGATGCCGGTCAGATTGGAGCGGTTACGATTGCGACAAACATGGCCGGACGTGGTACGGATATTAAACTGGGCGAGGGCGTAACCGAACTTGGCGGTTTGAAGATTATTGGTACGGAACGTCATGAATCCCGTCGAATTGATAATCAGCTGCGTGGTCGTGCCGGACGTCAGGGCGACCCTGGTGAATCGAAATTCTACATTTCGCTGGAAGATGATTTGATGCGTTTGTTCGGTTCCCAGAATCTGATGCAGATGTTTAATTCGCTCGGTATGCCGGAAGGCGAGCAGATTCAGCACAAGATGCTTAATAAAGCGATTGAGCGTGCACAGAAGAAGATTGAGAGCAACAACTACGGAATCCGTAAAAATCTGTTGGAATATGACCAGATTAATAACGAGCAGCGTGAGATTATTTACGCAGAGCGCCGCAAGGTACTCGATGGCGATGACATGCGTGATACGATTATCAGCATGATTGATGAACTGGTTGAAAAATATGTTAGTATGGTAATTGGCGCTGATCAGGGACCTTCTTTGTGGAATCTGAATGAGTTGAATGAAATTCTCATTCCGATGATTCCGGTTAAACCGATTACCGGTGAGGGCTGCAGCTCAAGAGAGGAATTGATTCAGAATTTGAAGGAAGAAGCCCTTCGTCTGTATGAGACAAAAGAAGCAGAATTTCCAGAGCCGGAGCAGATTCGTGAGATTGAGCGTGTCATTATTTTGAAAGTAACCGACAGCCGCTGGATGGATCACATCGACGATATGGATCAGCTTCGTCAGGGAATCGGACTTCAGGCATTTGGACAGAGAGACCCGGTTGTTGAATATCGTTTACAGGGTTATGATATGTTCAACGATATGACGGAATCCATCCGTGAAGAGACAGTTAAGATGTTGATGCATGTCCGCATTGAACAGAAGGTTGAGCGTGAGCAGGTTGCCGAAGTAACAGGAACCAATAAAGATGATTCGGCAAATGCACCGGTTGTCCGCAAATCAGAAAAAATCAGCCGAAATGCACCGTGCCCATGTGGTTCCGGTAAAAAATACAAATATTGCTGTGGCAGATAAGCAGTGAATGACTGCGTTTGCATATAAAAAATTAAGGTGGTGATTTTGTGGTTGAATTGGATAACATCCGAATCGAACTGAGCAGTTTTGAAAAACCACTTCTGGAAGTAAGGGATTCACTTTAACTTAGCAGAGAAAAAGTTAAGGATTGAAGAACTTGAGAGAAATATGGAAGCACCTGACTTTTGGGATGATGCCGAGAAGGCAAGTGCGGATATGAAGGAATTAAAGGACTTAAAGAGTATTGTTGAACGTGCCGATGCTCTCAGCATGGCGTATGATGATATTATGACGCTGATTGAGATGGGGAATGAAGAGGCGGATGAGTCACTGGTTCCGGAAGTTGAAAATGAGTTTGTGCAGTTCCAGAAGGAATTTGAAGATTTACGAATTACAACGATGCTTACCGGTGAGCATGATGCCGAGAATGCGATTCTTACCCTGCATGCAGGAGCCGGTGGCACAGAGAGCTGCGATTGGGCAAGTATGTTGTGCCGTATGTATGAGAAATGGGCAGACAAACGCGGCTTTACCGTAGAAGTTTTAGACTCACTGGATGGTGATGAGGCAGGACTGAAATCCGTCACATTGGAAATTCAAGGAGATAATGCTTATGGTTATTTAAAGAGTGAGCACGGCGTTCATCGTCTGGTTCGTATCTCACCGTTTAATGCGGCGGGAAAACGACAGACTTCGTTTGTGTCGTGTGACGTCATGCCGGATATTAAGCAGGATATTGATATTGAAATCGCAGATGATGATATCCGAATTGACACGTACCGTTCGAGCGGTGCCGGTGGACAGCATATCAACAAAACGTCATCGGCAATCCGAATTACCCATTTTCCAACGGGTATTGTGGTACAATGTCAGAATGAGCGTTCACAGCATATGAATAAGGATAAAGCGATGCAGATGCTCAAAGCGAAACTTTTGATTTTGCGTGAACAGGAAAATCTTGCAAAAGAATCCGATATCCGTGGTGAAGTCAAAGAAATTGGCTGGGGCAGTCAGATTCGCTCTTATGTTATGCAGCCTTACACGATGGTAAAAGATCATCGGACCAATGCAGAGACCGGAAATGTTTCTGCGGTATTAGATGGTGATATTGACATGTTTATGAATGCCTATTTGAAATGGATTAACAGTTAGAAGGGGATAAGGTATGAAAGAAGTCGTTACATTTTTTTTGAGTGGCAAAGAATACGGAGCAGATGTTTCCGAGATACAAGGAATTGAAAATTACGTGGAATACGCAAAGGAGTCTGGGCTTTCCGATGGTTTCTTAGGCATTGTTTCGATTCGCGATGAGTGGGTTCCTTTGTTGAATCTGAAAAAGAAACTGGTTCTGCCGCCAGTGCCCGTAACAGGAGAGGCCAAGTATCTGGTGTTCCAGCTGCCACAGGGGAAAGTAGCTGTTTTAGTGGATGGTGTTTCGAATATCATTCAGGCAGATGGTGATGAAATACAGGATTTTCCGGCACTTGTGCACACGAAAAAGACGGCTTATGCTGATTTTGTGGTAAACCACAAGGGGCGGTTAATTCTTAGTATCAATCCGGGAAGCCTTCTCACAAAAGAAGAGTGGCAGGAAGTCGATAAAGTGCTGAAAAGCAAAAGTGAAGAGTCTGAAGAAGAGTAGGACTTTTGATTTGGAAATGGAGGAAAAAATGATTCGAATTGCAGTGTTAGGTTATGGAACGGTTGGTTCCGGTGTTGTTAAGGTGATTCAGACAAATGCAAAAATTATTGCAAAGAGAGCCGGACAGGAAGTTGAAGTGAAATATGTATTAGACCTTCGTGATTTCCCGGACGACCCGATTCAGTCCAAAGTAGTACATGATTTTAATGTTATCTTAGAAGACCCGGAAGTGGACATTGTTGTAGAGACCATGGGCGGAACGAAACCGGCTTATGAATTTGTGAAAAAATCTTTGTTAGCCGGAAAAAGTGTATGTACATCCAACAAAGAATTAGTGGCTGCTTATGGAGCAGAGCTTGTGCATATCGCAAAGAGCAAGACGGTAAACTTCTTGTTTGAGGCGAGTGTTGGCGGTGGTATTCCGATTATCAGACCGTTAAACCAGAGTCTGACTGCTGACCGAATCGAGCAGATTAATGGTATTTTAAATGGAACGACAAACTATATCCTTACGAAGATGGCGCAGGAAGGTTCTGATTTTGCCGACGTTTTGAAAGAGGCACAGGAACTTGGCTATGCAGAAAAAGACCCGACCGCAGATGTGGAAGGATATGATGCCTGCCGTAAGATTGCGATTTTGACTTCTTTAGCATATGGACAGCAGGTGGATTACGAGGATATTTATACCGAGGGAATTACCAAAATTACGGCGGAAGATTTCAAATATGCAAAAGCACTTGGCGCTGCTATTAAAATCTTTGGTTCCAGTCGTAAAGAAGGAAATAAATTGTATGCGATGGTTGCACCACAGATGATTCAGGCAGACAATCCACTGTACGCAGTCAATGATGTATTTAATGCAATCTGTGTGACAGGAAACATGCTTGGTGATGTTATGTTTTATGGTAAAGGTGCCGGAAAAGAGGCAACAGCAAGCGCAGTTGTATCGGATGTGGTAGACGCAGTAAAACATATGAATGTCAATGTGATGACAATCTGGGAAGATGAAAAACAGGAAGTTGCTCCAATGGATGAAATGAAAAACCGTTTCTTCGTCCGCATTGGTGCAGATGAAAAAGCAAAAGCTGAAGATTTGTTTGAAGAAATTACACCGGTAGATGGTGGAATTGCAGACGAATTTGGCTTTTTGACAGGAATCATGACAGAAAAAGAATTTAACGAAACCATTTCTCAGTTTGATACATTTATTACGAGAATTCGTGTTGGATTCTAGCAAAAGAGAGACTTACTGAGAAGGAGAAAACTATGGTATCAACAGGACAAATGATGGGCTATGTGATGGCAATTTTGCTGCCACTGATTGCCGTTTTGATTCCTTTTTATATCTTATGGAAACAGTCCAGTAAAGTGGAGCGCGGGATGCTCGGAGCCATCGGTTACGGAATCATGGGATATTTCTGGCAGGAAATTATCTACAGTTTTTTAGGGCTTCTTGCACTTACGAAAATGCGTGATGTTTTGAATGCGACCGGAGGAAATGCGGTTGTTGTTGCATTTGTTGAAGCACTTGCGGGCAGTATTTTTGTTGCAGCAGGATTGTACTGGGGTGTTTATTTGACAAACACCAAGCAGCGTTCCTTGTACCGCTCTACAACGGTAGGACTTGGTTTTGGTCTTGGAGCTGCACTTCTTACTTATGGATTCCAGCTTTATTATGCGATACGGATTAACGTAGGAGCATTTACCGGAACGGATATGGCAAAAGCGAGTATTTTATCGACATCTACCGCATCGTTATATCTGGACGCCGTCCGCAACATTTTAGTGGTACTTGTTTACATGGGTGTTGCCTTTTTGGTTGGAAAGAATTACTTGGAAAAGAAGAGACTTGCCGCATGGCTTACGCCAATCATTGTGTATGTATTTATCCGGTTTACCGACGTGATTTTAAATACTTATGCACCGGCACTTGTCGCTAAGATTGTGTATATAGTTGTGCTCGCATTCGTTGCCGCCGTATCTGTGTGGATGGTAAGAAACTGGTATCAATCGGAGAAACAAGTAAAAAGTTGAGATTTAAATTAGCTAAATAATAACTATTCAGGACTTCTCCACCTATCAAGTTGAGATTTAAAATTAGCTAAATAATAAGAAAATCTTAAAAAGAAGAAACGACAAATCAGCGAGAAATATAATTCGCATTGCGAATTCCCGATTTCGAGTCGATTTGCCGTTTCTTCTTTTTCGTATATTTTGTTATTATTTTGTAATATTACCTATGACGCTTAAAATCTGGTCCGGCTCAAAAGGCTTCTGAACAAATTCGTTTGCGCCTAATTTAATGGCATCCACCATTTTGTTTTTCTGTCCGGCAGCGGTAACCATTACTGCGTGTGCATTTTCATCATAAGCAATGATTTTCTCCAATGCACCAAGACCGTCCAGAACCGGCATCGTGATATCCAGTGTTACAATATCCGGTTTCAATTCAATATACTTTTCATATCCAATCTGACCATTCTCTGCTTCCCCGATAACTTCGTGACCATTCTCGACAAGAATGTTACGAAGCATACGGCGTGACGTACGGGAATCGTCAACAATCAATATTTTTGCCATAGTTCCAATCTCCTTTATCTAGCCTAATTTTACAATAAGGTCTGAATGTTTGCCGTCAATGTAAACTGGCAATACATAGAACTCGCCTTCTCCATCAATGGATGAATCAAATTTAAATTCCGGCGGCTGCATATCGATGGTTGTATCCTGATAACTTAATTCAGTAGCATACAGTCCGTTGACACAGTTTGTAAATTCACAAACCGAATCCAAAGCGTCTTCATCGACTGTATCAAAAGTTTCTTTTGCATAACCGTCGGCAAGCGCTAAAATGCTGTCATCATCACAGGTGAAACCAAGAAAACCATCATAATCACCGGTTGTATGCTGGTAAGCAATATACTTTGCACTGTGGGAGGTGACGAACTGTCCCTTCTCAATGCGTATGTAAGAACTTACAAAACGTACAATGTTTCTTAATGTAAGACCAATCAGCGACTGGTAACGAGAATCTTTCGCATCAACAAATGCAGGAATCATACCTTCGATATTACCATCCTGAATTGATTTTAAAATCTCGTCGGAAAAACCATTCTCCTTTTGGAATGCCTCAAGAGTTGTTTCAATTTCTTCGCGGCTCATAATGCCGTTTTCTTCCAACCCCTGAATGAAAATCAGGTACGGATTTCCCTGGCGACCAAGCAGATAATTCACATCTGCTTCCGTTAAGTAACCCTTCTCCACAGCCAAATCACCAAAACGTTTGTCTGTCTGCATTTGCAAATAATTCAATTCATTCGCCTGATTGCGAGTTAATAAACCCTCGTTTTCTGCAATTAACCCCAGTTTGACGCGATTGTCTTTAATGTATTTCATGCAGGAGGAAAATTGCTCAGCGGTGATTTTCTGGTTATCTAATAAATATTGACCAAAAAACTGACTAAACATAAAAATCTCCTTTCAATTGTTGTAAAATTATTATACAATAGAACGCAGAAAAGTTCAATGAAGAAATGTAGAGAAAGGAAGTGTTTGTCGTATGGCAGGTTCAATATGGGGAGAAGTGTTTCGTGTGTCGACATGGGGAGAATCTCATGGCGAGGGGGTAGGAGTTGTTGTGGATGGTGCTCCGGCAGGCATTTCCCTTTCTGAAGAGGATATACAAAAGTGTCTTGATAGAAGAAAACCGGGCGAGACGAAATATTCGACGCCCCGCAAAGAAGGCGATAAAGTAAAAATTATGTCCGGTGTATTTGAAGGAAAGACAACCGGAACACCGATTTCCATGGTTGTCGTGAACACTTCACAGAAATCTGGTGATTATTCCAACATTGCAAACGTATTTCGCCCGGGCCATGCGGATTTTACGTTTGATGCCAAGTATGGATTCCGCGATTACAGAGGCGGTGGACGTTCCTCCGGGCGTGAGACCATTGGCCGTGTGGCAGCCGGTGCCATTGCCATGAAAATTTTAAGTGAGCTTGGAATTACTGTAACTGCCTACACAAAGCAGATTGGACCATTTGTATGCGAGGAAGAAAAGATGTCTTTGGATAACATTGAAAAGAGTCCACTGCGCATGCCGGATTTGGAAAAGTCTTCTCTTGCTGAAGATTATCTGGCAGAAAAAATGGAGACGCATGATTCCGTAGGCGGTATGATTGAATGTGTAATCAGCGGCATGCCGGCAGGAATCGGAGAGCCGGTTTTTGGCAAGTTAGATGCTATGCTGTCCGCAGCGATTTTCTCCATTGGTGCGGTAAAAGGTGTTGAAATCGGTGCCGGTTTTGCTGTTGCCGATAAATGTGGTTCCGAAAATAATGACGGTTTCTATATGGGAGCGGACGGCAAGGTGAAAAAACATACGAATTTTGCCGGTGGAATTTTAGGTGGCATGAGCGACGGTGATGACATTGTGCTTCGCGCTGCATTCAAGCCAACGCCTTCGATTTTCCAGCCACAGGAAACCGTAAACCGCGACGGCGAAAACGTAGAAATCGAGATTAAAGGCCGCCATGACCCAGTGATCATGCCTCGTGCGGTTGTTGTGGTAGAATCCATGGCAGCCATTACACTTGTTGACCGGCTTTTCGTCGGAATGACCGCGCGCATGGATAAGATTCGTGAATTTTATAAAGGCGAGTAAGTGGAATTTTGGGATGAGATGACTGGTATTTCAAAAAATGCAAAATAAGTCAACGATATTTGCGAGAAAGTTGACCTAAAAACAAGTTTTTGTTAAATAAGTCATCCGAATCGCGCATTGGGGGTGACTGGTTTTTCAATATTGTGGATTCAAGTCAACTAAAAAGGGTGAGGAGGTTGACCTGATTGAGAAAAAGCTTAAAAGCAGTCAATGGGCGCGGCGAAAAAGGTTGACCTAGTTAAGAAAAAGCTTAAAAGCAGTCAACGAAGACAGCGAAAAAGGTTGACTGTTAGAGCGAAATTTGAATTTTCAGTCAATTATCTGGTGGATTTGTGAAATAATAGTCCGAGGAATAGGAGGCGGGTATGGATGAGTGAGAAGGGCTTGGAACATGATGAATTTATAGAAAAAGTGCATCAGGCGGCAAAAGTGAGTCCTACACCGATAAAACAGGCGGCGCAGGCTTACGGAGTCACTTTGCCGGAATGGGACAGTAGTTTAGAAAAGCTTTATTTAGGAACAGAAGATGTGCTAAAAGCTTTGTCAGGCAAATATAAATTGGGCATTATTGCAAATCAGTTAGTGGGGACGCAAAAGAGATTACATAATTGGGGAGTTTTGCAGTATTTTGATGTTGTCGCAGCTTCCGCAGAAGCGGGGTATGAAAAGCCGGATTTGAGAATCTTTAAGTTGGCGCTTGAGCAGGCTGGCTGTAATCCACAAAATGCAATAATGGTCGGAGACAGACTTGAAAATGATATTGCTCCGGCAAGACAGCTAGGTATGAAAACGATTTGGGTACGTCAGGGATTTGCAAAGTATCAGAGCGTTGAAAAAGAATATGAAAAACCAGATTATATCATAGAAAATATAGGTGAAATTGTGAAAGTGCTTATGGGTAGGACATAGTAAAATATGGGTTATTGAAGGAATGGAAGGCGTCAACTATACTGACCCATGGAAGAAAATTTTGATAAAACGAGGACTGGCTACCATAATGTATTTGGTTCTTGCCTTTGCAGTTGCAGGTCTAATTGTGCTGATAGGGAAAATATGAAAAGATGCTGGCAAAAAGTATGCAGATTGAACTGGAGAATCCGTCCGAGGAACCAGAGATTGATGTATATGTGATGCAGTTTATTTTAAAGCACAGAAAAGAAACGATTATCATCATGGAGAAAGCACAGGGGAGCTGTTACGAAGGGTTCCGGGAGCGTGTTGAAAAAATGATGGAGCAGTCTTTTCTTATGTATTACCAGAGCAAACTTAAGGCAGTGCCGGATAAAGGTTTGATAAAAATATTAGCAAAGCAGCGGTTAGACAGTTGTTTGCAGATTGTAAAAGAGGGTTATGACATGGAATACAGCCTGTATTTAGTGAAACAGATTGGCGTTTATGCCGGAGGCGGAACCGAGAGATTAATAGAGAGTTTAAGAAGGCTTCACAGGAACTAACTGTGGAGCTTTTTTTATAACATAACAATTCATAACAAACGTTACGAAAGGACGATATGGCGGCAGAGATTGTGTCAAAGCTGGATTACGACTTTTCAAATGCCGATAAAGATAAGGCGATGAGTTATGGTGTAATCGCGAGAACAATTGTGCTGGATGAGATGGTCGGGCGGTATCTGAGTGAACATCCAAAAACAGTTGTGATAAATATTGCCAGTGGCATGGATACAAGATGTTACCGGATGGAGGGAAAGTATCTGCGCTGGTATAATGTCGATTTGCCGGAAACAATGGAGATAAGAGAGAAATTTCTTACAGAAAGCGGACCAATTTATCAGATTGCCAAGTCAGCAATGGACGCATCCTATATGGATGAAATCATAAATGATGGTGAAAATGTATTGGTTGTGATTGAAGGCATGAAAAAAATGATGCCGATATATCGTGTTATCGGTAAAATTCCGGGAGTCAAGAATTTTTCAAATAAAATTATTGTTCTTGAGAAAGAATAAAAGTTAATGAGGTAAAAGCGTATAACCTATTGACTTAGCATTGCCATCTGCCTTATGATAGAGCAAAGAATAAATGAAAAGAGGAAAATTATGAACATCGATGAAATGTTAGAAATTAGCGATTGTCCATTATGTGATGGCGGTGCGTTATTAGAAGAGGAATGTGGATGTAGTTATTATGTATCATGCCTGGATTGTGGATGTCATACGGTAAATATTGATTTCCGTTCGGATGAAGAGCGCTTAGATGCCGCCAAACGTGCAGTTATGCTTTGGAATACCGGAAAGGTAATATCAAGCAGTCCCGGCGAATGAGAGTCTGTCCGTGAATGTCCTTTTTGAACCGTTTCTAAAAAGCTTTCATACAATAAAATAAGAAACATAAGGCGGGCAGATACCGATGAAGGAAAGGACAAAAGTGATTGTGGATGATACAACGATTTATGAGGTGGATTTAGCGTGTTATGAATCATTAACACCAGAGGAGAAAAGAAAATATTTTCCGCAGACATGGGAAGAGGAACACAGACTGCATCAGAGAAACAGTTCTAATTTAATGAATCGAAATTAAAAAAATGAGGCGGTTATCCGCCCCATTTTTTTGCGTCCACAGGGGTTCGATTCCCCTAAAGATTACGCATGCCTCAATTAGCAGCCACAGCCGAATCCACCGAATCCGTTATTGCCTCCACAGCAGCAGAGGATAATGAGAATCCAAATGATGCAGCTGCAATCACCGCCCATGCCGCCAAAGCCGTTACCACAGCCGCCGCAGCAAAGAAGTAAAAGGATAATAATCCAGCAGCAGGAAGAATTGTTCTCGTTGCAGGAGCATCCTCCGCCACAGTTTGTTGCTGACAAATCACTCATAGGTTTGCCTCCTAAATTTCATTTACACTGTTATCCTATGCAGGGTGGCTTGGGTGATTTACACAAAAAAATGAAAAAAAGACGGAAATATTTTATTTGCATATAGGCAGAGAATATACTATAATATTGACAGTATTATGATTAGTGGAAGTTTGGCTTTTTTGCGTTAAATATTTTGATATAGGAAAGAGAAAAAGAGGGATTCACGACGATGAAACGATACCAGTGGATGGGGATTATGCTGAGCCTTGTTTTGCTTTTGTGTTCGTGTGGCACACATAAAACGGTAGAGAAGAAAGCCGGCGAAAGTACGAGTGCACCGTCTGCAACAGCGACCGTTACGCCGCTGATTTCAGAAGATGAGGCTTTTTCAGAAGCAGAGAAGATTGTAAAAACAATGACAATTGAACAAAAGGTAGGACAGATGTTTTTGGTAGATTTACTACAGTTAGATGCATCGCCGTCGGTGGACGGAACCGCGTATAAGGCGACGGACAGCATGAAACAGGCAATTCTTGATTATCACCTTGGCGGCGTCTATCTTACGAGGGAGAATATTAAGTCGCAGAAGCAGACGAAAAAGCTCGTGCAGAATTTACAGGCGAGCGTTGTGTCCGGAAGTGCGCTTTACGTTGCCGTAGAGGAAGACGGTGGTGGAGAAAAATCCATTTCTGCTAAAGTTGAGGATTTAAAAGATACCGGTTATGTTACCCCAAAAGAAATGGGACAAAATATGACGGCAAACCAGATTTATGAATCGGGAAAAACGATTGCCGGAGAATTGACGAAAATCGGTGTAAATCTGAATCTGGCGCCGGTGGCAGATCTGGCTAGTGACCAAAATCCGTCGTATGCGATGCGCTGTCTGGGAAGTGATGCGGATGCTGTGGCAGATTTGTTAGATGATTTTGTAAGTGGTATGCGCGAGGGCGGAATTTCTGTGACGCTTCGGACTTTCCCGGGGATTGGTAATGTTTCTGCGGATGTGACGGAGTCAATTGCCGAAAATACAGACAGTCTGATGACAATACGTGATACGAATTTTGTGCCGTATGCGAGCGGTATTCAGGCAGGTGCTGACTGTGTGATGGTGAGCAATGCCGCATACAGTAAGCTGACGGTAAAAAAAGTACCGGCATTTATGTCGCAGGATATTGTGACAAAACTTTTACGGGAAGAACTCGGATTTGATGGAATTGTTATGACAAGCCCACTCAATGATAATGTGATAGAGAACAATTATACAAATGAATTTGCCGTAGTGGAAGCGGTGAAAGCAGGATGTGATCTAATCGTCCTGCCGGGGAATTTCAAGGAGTGCTATGAGGCTTTAATTACTGCCGTGAAGGAAGGCAGGATTGATGAAAAAGTGATTAACACATCCGTCCGGCGGATCTTACAGAATAAGATTCAAAGGGGCATACTTGTGTTAGAATAAACAGCAAAAGGAAGGACTTGAAATGAACTCACAGGTTGATGAAACTTATTACGATGGACTGCATGAAGAGTGTGGTGTTTTCGGTGTCTATGATTTGGATGGCGGTGATGTTGCCTCCACAATTTATTATGGACTTTTCGCTTTGCAGCACAGAGGTCAGGAAAGCTGTGGTATTGCGGTCAGCGATACGGAAGGACCCAAAGGAAAAGTATTGTCTTCAAAAGGCATGGGACTTGTCAATGAAGTCTTTGATTCTGAAAAACTTGAAAAACTCAAAGGAAATATCGGGGTTGGACATGTCCGCTACTCGACAGCAGGTGCGAGCAATGGACAGAATGTGCAGCCGTTAGTATTAAATTATGTCAAAGGTATTCTTATGTTAGCGCATAACGGAAATCTGGTAAATGCTCCGGAACTCCGCAAAGAACTGGAATACACAGGAGCTATTTTCCAGACGACCATTGATTCGGAAGTCATTGCGTACCACATTGCAAGAGAGCGTTTGAAAACGGGTACGGTAGAAGAAGCTGTGAAAAATGCGATGAAGAAATTAAAAGGTGCGTATTCACTTGTGATTTCCAGTCCGAGAAAACTGATTGGTGCCCGCGACCCATTTGGTTTTCGTCCTCTGGTGATTGGAAAACGGGATAACAGTTATCTGCTTGCCAGCGAAACCTGCGCACTCGATGCGGTTGGTGCAACATTTGTCCGGGATGTAAAACCGGGTGAAATTGTTATGTTAGATAAAAACGGTATTACATCGGATGAAAGTCTCTGCACAGTAAAACCAGCAAGATGTATTTTTGAATATATTTATTTTGCAAGACCGGACAGTTATGTGGATGGTGTGAGCGTTTATAATTCACGTATTATGGCAGGAAAAATTCTTGCCCAGATGCATCCGGCTGAAGCGGATATTGTTATCGGAGTACCGGATTCCGGAAATGCGGCTGCGATGGGATTTGCCCTGGAGTCAAATATTCCGTATGGTGTTGGTTTTATCAAGAACAGTTATGTGGGAAGAACATTTATTAAACCAAAACAGTCTGCCCGTGAGTCCAGTGTAAACATTAAATTGAATGCCTTGAAAGAGGTGGTTAATGGCAAGCGTGTTGTGATGGTTGATGATTCGATTGTGCGCGGTACGACGAGCGGCCACATTGTAAAAATGCTCAAAGATGCCGGAGCGACTGAGGTGCATGTAAGAATCAGTTCGCCGCCATTTTTGTTCCCATGTTATTTTGGAACCGATGTACCAAGCTGTGACCAGCTGATTGCGCATGACCACACGGTATCCCAGATTTGTGAGTTGATTGGAGCGGATTCGCTTGGTTACTTAGATGGCGAAAGACTGCCGGAATTGATTGAGGGAGACACCGGTTACTGCGATGCGTGCTTCTCCGGAAATTACCCGGTAGAGCCGCCAACCGAAGATATTCGTGGAAGTTTTGAACCGTAAATAGGTGTTAAGGAAAAGCCCTGGCACTATTTTATAAAAGGATAGAGAAAGGAAAGAAAGAATATGAGTACAGACAGATATGTAAGCCCGTTGTCGGAGAGATACGCCAGCAAAGAAATGCAGTTTATTTTCTCGCCGGATATGAAATTCCAGACTTGGAGAAAATTATGGATTGCGTTAGCAGAAACCGAGAAAGAACTTGGCTTAAAGGATGCAGATGGAAATCCACGCATCACAGACGAGCAGATTGAGGAGTTAAAAGCGCATGTGACAGATATCAATTATGATGTTGCAAAAGCTCGTGAAAAAGAAGTGCGCCACGACGTAATGAGCCATGTATATGCATATGGCAAACAGTGTCCAAAGGCAGCAGGAATCATTCACCTCGGAGCAACTTCCTGCTATGTTGGTGATAATACAGACGTCATTATCATGACCGAAGCACTTAAATTAGTAAAGAAAAAACTGGTGAATGTTATTTCCGTATTATCTGATTTTGCAATGAAATACAAAGACCTTCCGACGCTTGCATTTACTCATTTCCAGCCGGCACAGCCAACGACAGTTGGTAAGCGTGCAACACTCTGGATTCAGGAACTTGTGATGGATTTGGAAGATTTGAATCACGTGCTGTCTCATATGAAACTTCTTGGTTCAAAAGGAACTACCGGTACACAGGCAAGTTTCCTTGAACTGTTTGACGGTGATGAGAGCAAATGTAAAGAAGCGGACAAACTGATTGCAAAGAAAATGGGATTTGACGCATGCTTCCCTGTTTCCGGACAGACATATTCCCGTAAATTAGATACCCGCGTGGTAAATGTGCTTGCGGGCATCGCAGCCAGCGCACATAAATTCTCAAACGATATCCGTCTTCTTCAGCATTTGAAAGAAGTGGAAGAGCCATTTGAAAAGAGCCAGATTGGTTCCTCTGCGATGGCTTACAAGAGAAACCCAATGCGAAGCGAAAGAATTGCATCCTTGTCCCGCTATGTGATGATTGATGCCTTGAACCCGGCAATTACATCGGCAACCCAGTGGTTTGAGAGAACACTCGATGACTCCGCAAATAAGCGTCTGAGTGTAGCAGAAGGTTTCCTCACAATCGACGGTATTTTAGATTTGTTCTTAAATGTAGCCGATGGACTTGTTGTTTACGATAAAGTAATTACAAAACGTCTCATGTCCGAACTTCCATTTATGGCAACCGAGAACATCATGATGGATGCCGTAAAAGCCGGTGGCAACCGTCAGGAGCTGCATGAGAAGATTCGTGAGCTTTCCATGGAAGCAGGCAGAAATGTAAAAGAGCGCGGCTTAGACAACAACCTCTTAGAGCTGATTGCCGCAGATGACGCTTTCCCGATGACTTTGGAAGAATTGCAGAAGACCATGGACCCAAGCAAATATGTTGGCCGTGCACCAAGTCAGGTAAAAGAATTTGTTGAAGACGTGGTCACACCAATTCTCGACGAAAACAAAGACTTGCTTGGAATTACAGCAGAGATTAACTGCTAATTAAGGAAAGTAAGTATTATGTAGACAAAGTGGTGCTAGGACTGTTGTCCTAGCACCATTTTTCGCTGTTTGCAGGATTGCGGAAGTTGTGGAGCAATGGAGAAATCCGTTTTATAAGCATCAAAAGTCTCAGGCAACGCTAATCCACTCAAAATAAAAAAAGAGTTGCCTTGTCTCGAAAAATTCGATTGAAGTTTTAACAAAGTTGAGTTTTGAGTAATCGGGCTGTGACAAATGTTCGCTGCAAATTCCTTTGGATTCCAGTAATTCCGTAGAAAAACTTTGTGACTCGTGGGTTTGAGTACGTCGGTATGAGGCACTGGTAGTTTCAGTGCCCATACCGTTACGCACTCAACTAGTGAGAACTCCCACGAGACGCAAAGCTTTTCTACGGAATTACGGAAAACAAAAAAGTCCCACCGAACATTTGACACAAACACCCACTAGTTTCTTCCCCCATCTTATGATATAATCATACCAAATGACAAGGAGGTGGCGTTATGCCATTATTAAATAAAGAGAAGATGTTAGACGGTTTTGGCAAGGCGGTTGACGCCGTGAACAATGTGGCGGACAAAGCCGGCAAATACGCCAAAGAAAAAGAACTGGACAAGAAAATTGACCATGCTGCAGAGGTTGTCACCAAAGAGGCAAAAAAAGTTGGTAAAGAAATCAAGAGTGTATTTTCAAGCGAGAAAAAATAGAAGAAGAGGATTGTAAATTATGTGGATTGCAGATGGATGGAACGATTATGAAGTGTTAGATACTTCGGCGGGAGAAAAATTAGAGCGGTGGGGCGATTATATTCTTGTGCGCCCGGACCCGCAGGTGATTTGGAACACACCGCACAAAGTGAGAGAGTGGAAACAGAAAAACGGACATTACCACAGAAGCAATAAAGGCGGCGGACAGTGGGAATTTTTTAATTTGCCGGAGCAGTGGGAGATTTCCTATGGAAATCTCAAATTTCATTTGAAACCATTTCATTTTAAGCATACCGGACTTTTCCCTGAGCAGGCGGTAAACTGGGAGTGGAGCGGAAATTTGATTCGCGAGGCAAAGAAGAAAAATCCAGGAAAAGAAATCAAAGTGCTGAACTTATTTGCATACACGGGTGGCGCGACAGTGGCATGCGCCGATGCCGGGGCAGCTGTGACACATGTGGACGCATCAAAAGGGATGGTTACCTGGGCGAAAGAAAATGCTGCAGCGTCCGGACTTGCGAATGCGCCGATTCGCTATCTGGTGGATGACTGCGTGAAATTTGTGGAGCGTGAAATCCGCCGCGGCAATCATTATGATGCAATTATTATGGACCCGCCTTCTTATGGAAGAGGTCCCAAAGGTGAGATCTGGAAAATAGAAGAAAAAATTTTCCCACTGGTACAGCTTTGCACGAAGGTACTTGCGGACAAGCCATTATTTTTCCTGATTAATTCTTACACAACGGGATTACAGCCGGCAGTGCTTTCCTATATGTTAAATTTGGAAATAAAAAGCCGTTTTGGCGGAATTGTTGAAGCGGATGAAATCGGATTGCCAGTGCGCGGTAAGCAGGGTCTTGTTCTGCCGTGCGGTGCAAGCGGAAGATGGAGCCGCAAAGAGAGAGAGTAAGAGGAAGGGGAGAAGCGATGAAACTGATTCATTGTGCGGATTTGCATTTGGATTCAAGCATGACGACGCATTTGACAAAGGAAAAAGCAAAGGAGCGAAAAGCAGAATTACTCGCTTCTTTTAACCGGATGATGGAATATGCCGACAGAGAAAATGTGTCGGCAGTTTTGATTGCGGGGGATTTGTTTGATCGGAAAAACATTTCGGCGACAGCACGCAATGCAGTTTATCATGCGATTTCGACACGTCCTGACATGACATTTTATTATCTCAAAGGAAATCATGATGTGCGTCTGTTTTTACCAAATGGCAAAGAGTGCCCGGAAAATTTAAAATTGTTTGGTGAAGAGTGGACCGCTTATGTGCAGGCGGATGAGGGATGCCGTCTTGTGATTAGCGGCGTTGAGTTGTGTGAGGAAAATCATGCGCTGATAGCCAATTCACTGACCTTGAACCGGGAGGATGTAAACATTGTCATGCTTCACGGACAGGAGGCGGAATACGCTGCACAAGATAAGGCGGAAGTCGTGCCGCTGCGTGATTTGCGTGGCAAGGGCATTGATTATCTGGCACTTGGGCATGTGCATGGTTATAAAAAAGAAACACTGGACAGCCGGGGCGAGTACTGCTATCCGGGATGTTTAGAATGCCGTGGGTTTGATGAATATGGGGAGCATGGCTTTGTTCTTTTAGATGTAGATTTGAAAGAGGGGACAGTGGCGAGCGAATTTGTTCCATTTGCCCTGAGAAACGGTCATTATGTGGAAGTCGATGTCAGTGACTGTATGAGTACGGCAGAGATTATGGATGCTATCAATGACACGGCACAAAAAGAGCATCTGTCGCATGAGGATTTTGTGAAATTTGTGTTAGTTGGCGAGATGGCACTTGCCAGTGAAAAAGATTTGGATTATCTGAATCAATGGATTCAGGATGATTATTATACCGTGAAAGTGACGGACAAAACGAAAATTCGGATTGACTATGAAGATTATCAAAACGATGCGTCACTTCGTGGCGAGTTTGTTCGTCTGGTGCAGGCGGATGAAGAACTTTCTGACGAGGAAAAGGCGCAGATGATTCAGTATGGCATACGAGCTTTGGAAGGGGAGGAAATCGAGTGAAATTATTACAGTGTAAAATAGAAAATTTCGGTAAATTAAGCGATGTCTCCTTTGACTTTTCAGAGGGTGTCAATACATTCTGCGAGGAAAACGGATGGGGAAAAAGTACGCTTGCAAATTTTATCCGAATTATGTTCTTTGGCTTTTTAAATGGTAATAAACAGGACAAACTGGTAAATGAGAGGAAGCGTTATTTTCCGTGGCAGAGTGCGAAGGGCGTGTATGGCGGAAGCGTGAAATTCGAAACAGAGGGGAAAAGTTATCAGCTTAACCGCGTGTTTGGGAAAAAAGATAAAGATGATATTTTTGAACTCTATGACCTTTCGACAAATCTTCCGTGCGAGGATTTTTCCGAGAATATCGGTATTGAATTATTTGGTATTGATGCCGCGTCCTTTTGCCGTACAGTGTTTTTTTCACAGAAGGAATGCGAGTCTGCACCGACCGACGGGATTCATGCAAAACTTGGTAATCTGATTGAGCAGACGGATGATATCCACAATTTTCAAAGTGTATATGAAAAATTGAAAGACACTACGAATAAAATGACGCCAAAAAGAAAAACCGGTTCGCTGAACAGAGAAAAACGTGAAATCGAAGAAAGAGAGCAGAAACTGCGTGAAGAAGAAAGCATCCGGCAGGGAATCTTAGAGGCAGAAACTTATTACAAGCAGTGTGAAGAAAAAGAAAAAGAGCTTTCCGAGGTGATTGCTGCGGAGCAAAAGAAGCAGGAAAAACTTAGTAAAGCGATGGACTATGCGGTAAATAGAAAAGAGTATGAGACACTTGTGTCTGCCAAAGAACAGGCGGGAAAACAGTGGGAAGACAGTAAAAATGCATTTCCTTACGAGGATAAAATTCCTTCGATGGAGCAGATGGCAAAATGGCAGAAACAAAGACGGGAATGCGAAGAGTTCCGTGAGCAGATGGTGAGAAATCAATTGACAGGTGAGGAAAATGCACTTGTGTCTTCTGTCAAAGAGCGGTTTAGACAGGAGATTCCAGAGGATGCAGCACTGCAGTCGATGGAGGAGGCTCTTACCGAATACGAATCGCTGAAACAGACCATTCGCAAAGGAGAGTTTACACCGACAGAACAAAATGAGTGGGAAACGTTGAAAAAACGCTATCCGAATGGAATGCCGGCGAAGGAAGAATTGCTGAAATTAAATCGAATGTGTGAAGACGTTCGACATAAGGAGGATCAGCTTGCAAATGCACAGACAACAGCCCGGGCATTAAAGCAGGTGGCGGCACAGAAAAAGCCGGAAAAAGCGTCACCGCTTCCACTTGTTCTTGGCTGTCTTGCACTGGTTCTTGGTGTGGGACTTAGTTTTGTGCAGGTGATTGCCGGTGTGGCAGTATTTGTTGTTCTGGCACTTGCCGCAGTGGTTTTTTTTGTACAGCAAAAAGGGAAAAAACAGGAAGAAGATTTAAGTGAGCAGCCGCTTTTGGAACTTGGGCAGGAGATGGAACGGGCAAAAAAAGAGATAGAACAGGGAAATGAAAGGATTTCTTTAGTACTTTCTGTTTATTTTCCAGAAGGAATTTCCAGTGATTTCCGCGATGTGATTCAGCAGATGCAGATGGATATGACTGCTTATGAGTCGCACCGGGCAAAGAGCAAGGTGGTAAATGATGAAGATGAAGTTCGCTACCAGACTCTTCAAAAAACGCTTCGTGAGTTCATGGATGGTTATGTGGAAAAAGGAATTTTAGAAGAACGATTTGCATTTGGACTATCAAAACTTCGCAGCGAATTAAAACAGTACCGCCGTCTCTCTGAAAAGCAGGAAAGTTTTTTGGGGGCAAAAAAGAAATATGAACAGGCAAAAGAAGAATTTGTACTTGGCGGAAAAGAGTATGGTTTGATTTTTGAAGAGCCGTTTGATGAGGAACTGCAAAAAATTGCCGGGGCTGTCAATCGTGTTCAGGCGGCAGAGCAGTCATGGCAGGCGGCAGGAGAAAAACTGTCACAGTTTGAAAGTGACCACGACATGGAGCGTATCCGCGAGACAGAGGAAACCGGGGAAAACGAAGGGCTGAGTGAAAGTCACGAGCGCGAAAAACGGTGGATGACTGAACAGGAAACCAACCGAAAAAATATGGCTGCATATGAGAAACAATTAGAGCAGCTGGAGGAAAAACTTGATGAACTTGCAGAAATCCGTCTTGAGTTAGAGGAGCGGAAAGAGCACTTTGCAAGCGGCAATAAGAAGTATGAGCTTTTGCTAAAAACAATGGATAAGTTACAGCAGGCAAAAGATACGCTGACAGCGCGCTATATTGAACCGGTGCAGAAAGGTTTCACGAAATATTATCAAATGGTAGATGGCGGCGATGCCAAAGACTACCGATTTGATGCCGGTGTGAATTTGACTGTGGAGGAAATGGGTATGCCACGGGAAATTCGTTTTCTAAGTGAGGGACGCAAAGACCTCGCCGGAATCTGTGCACGTATGGCAATGGTAGATGCCATGTATGAAAAGGACAAACCATTTCTTGTTTTTGACGATTCCTTTGTGAATCTGGACGATGAAAAAATGCGTCATGCGCTTACATTTTTGAAGGAAGTTGGAAAAGAATATCAGGTTATTTATTTCACATGCCAGAAAAATAGAAAGGCATAAAAAGGAGGAAACCATGCGTTTTGTAATACAAAGAGTCAGCAGTGCTTCTGTCACAATCGATGGAAAAGTACGTGGAGAAATAGGAAAAGGTTTTGTTGTGCTGATTGGCATTGGAGGGGATGATACAAAAGAAATTGCAGATAAACTTTTACACAAACTTTTGAATATGCGTATATTTGAAGACGAAAATGGGAAAACAAATCTTGCCCTAAAAGATGTGTCCGGCGAATTACTTATGATTTCCCAGTTCACCTTATATGCCAACTGCAAAAAGGGAAACCGTCCATCCTTTACAGACGCCGGCAAACCGGAGATGGCAGAGCCAATGTATGAGTATATATTGGAAGCCTGCCGCAAAGAAATCCCGGTAGTAGAGCAGGGAGAGTTTGGTGCTGATATGAAGGTTGCACTTGTGAATGATGGCCCATTTACAGTCGTGCTTGACAGCAGGGATTTGATGTGATTTTATAATAAAAACGGTTTTAGGGTATTAAAATGAATAAAATGAATAAAATAGTACCGTGAATAGACATATTGTGGTAAAATTATGTTTGAAAGGAGCGGTGGCATGTTTAAAAATGTATATCCTAGAGAAAAGTATTTAAAAAAAATAAGACCTTTTTATGATTCTGATATTATAAAAGTTATTACAGGAATTAGGAGATGTGGAAAATCCTTTATTTTGAAGGCTATTATGAATGAATTACATTCAAGAAAAGTATCGGAATCCCAAATAGTTTATATTCCACTTGATAGAAGAGGGTACAAAAATATAAAAACACCCGAGCAGCTTGAAACTAAGATAGAGTCTATGCTGGGTGATGAAGAAATACAATATTTATTTATTGATGAGATTCAAAATGTTACTGGATTTGAATCGGTAATTCATGCTTATGCGGAAGAGGGATATTCAATTTTTCTTACAGGTTCAAATTCTTATTTGTTGAGTGATGAAATATCAACAAAGCTTACAGGAAGGTATTTGAATTTTGAAACATTTACTTTGGATTTTGCTGAATTTCTTGAAATGAAAAGGTTTTTTGATAAACCAATCAATGAAGATATGTATGTGGAGTTTGGAGAGTATATATTAAATGGAGGATTTCCAAAGACATTAGAATTTGAGGATATTCAGGCAAGACAAACCTATACAAGGGGGATTATATCAGAAATATTTGAAAAGGATGTAAAAACAAGAAAGAGAATTTCTAATGTTCCGGTGTATGAAAGAGTGCAATCATTTCTTCTAAATAACTATGCATCACCTTTTTCTCTTAATAATTTGCTTGAATGTTTAGAAAAAGAGGGGTATAAGACCAAAGCGGTAACGGTTAGAGGTTATATTGAAGATTTGAAAAAGGCAAAAATAGTATATGAGTGTAATCGTTTCGATTTGAAGAGTAAGAAAGCATTGAGAAGGGAACAGAAATATTATTTATCTGATTTGGCTATATATTTTGCTATGAATACAGATAATCGGTTAAGTTTTGGCCCATCACTTGAAAATATTGTTTATTTGTATTTAGCAAGCCACGATTATCAAATTAGTATAGGTAAAATAGGTAAAATGGAATGTGATTTTATTGTGAGAAATAAAATGGGGGATTATGCGTACATTCAAGTTGCTTATACGTTGCAGGGAGAGGATATAGAGGCAACGGAGCGCATTAGGGAAAGAGAATATCGACCGTTTAGAAAAATAAGAGATGGATATCCACGATATATAATTTCTTTAGATAAGTTTCGTGATAAACAAGAAGGTGTTCACCATATTAATGCGATTGACTTGTTTTTGGGAAAAGAAGTGTTATAATGGTATGCTTTGGAATACCGGAAAAGTAATATTGAGCAGCCCTGTTGAGTGAAAATGTTGAACGTAAATTTTATAGGGAAAAATTTTTCACGGGTGCTTGACACATTTTTCCCTCTGTGCTACAATACATGGCAAAGCGATGAAGGAAACGATTGTTTATGCAGTGACCTTACGACAGGGAGAGACGTCATGGACTGCGAGCGTCTTGCGGAAGCGGTAAACAGGAGAACATTCCGGAGCTGATGAGTTGAAACGATTATAAGAGGTAGGCTCATCCGGGCGACACCGTTATTGGTTGAATGAGTGGAGATACGACGGGGTGTCTCAATGCGGGTGGTACCGCGGGTTTTTAGGCTCTTATTTTGATGAACATTTTTCCCGTCCCAGAAGGCAGAGATGCTTTGCTGGGACGTATTTATTTCAAAGCAATCTGTCGATGGCAGGTTGCTTTTTTTGCAACCTTCAAAATCATTTGGTGGAATCATGTGAAGACACATGGGAATGGAGGTTACTATGGAATATTTAACAGGAAAGACAGAAAAAAAGACACTTGGCATTGAAGATATTTTAGCCGGTGAGTATGAGGGAAAAGAAGTAACGGTAAATGGTGCAGTTCACAAAATCAGAGATATGGGCGATGTGGCATTTGTGGTTCTGAGAAAGAGCGAGGGACTTTTGCAGACCGTTTATGAAGATGGCGTTACGGATATTTCACTGAAAGAATTGCAGGAAGAAGATACGGTTTGTGTCACTGGTATTGTGGCAAAAGAGGAGCGCGCACCGCATGGATTTGAAATCCGCCTGCGTACCGTAACCATTTTGTCAAAGCCAACGGAGCCAATGCCGATAGCCATTAACAAATGGAAAATGAATACTTCGCTGGAAACAAAATTGGATTTGCGTCCGCTTTCTCTGCGAAACGTAAGAGAGCGTGCAAAATTCAGAATTCAAGAAGGAATCATCCGTGGATTCCGGGATTTTCTGCATGAGCAAGGCTTTACTGAAATCCATTCGCCAAAAATCGGCGCCAGAGGTGCTGAGGGCGGCGCAAACTTATTCCGTCTCGAATATTTTCATAAACATGCTGTGCTTGCACAAAGCCCGCAGTTTTACAAACAGATGATGGTTGGCGTGTTTGACCGTGTCTTTGAGGCGGCGCCGGTATTTCGTGCAGAAAAGCACAACACAAAGCGTCACTTGAATGAGTATACTTCTCTTGACTTTGAGATGGGCTATATTGACAGTTTTGAAGATATTATGGAGATGGAAACCGGATTTTTGCAGTACACGATGGGACTTTTGCAAAAAGAGTACAAAAAAGAATTGGATCTTTTGAAAGTCATACTGCCAAAGGTTGATAAAATTCCACAGGTTCGCTTTGACAAGGCAAAAGAACTCGTGGCAGAAAAATACAACCGGACAATCCGCAACCCATTTGACTTAGAGCCGGAAGAGGAAGCACTGATTGGACAATATTTTAAGGAAGAAATGGATGCCGATTTTGTGTTTGTCACCCATTATCCTTCGAAAAAACGTCCGTTCTATGCGATGGATGACCCGGAAGATACGACGTATACACTGAGTTTTGATTTATTGTTCCACGGACTTGAAATCACAACCGGTGGACAGCGCATTCACGATTACCAGACGCTTGTGGACAAAATTGCGGACAGGGGAATGACGCAGGAAGGCATGGAGCAGTACATGATGATTTTCAAACATGGCATGCCGCCACATGGTGGACTGGGAATTGGAATGGAGCGCTTAACAATGAAACTGTTAGGGGAAGAGAATGTTCGTGAGACGACCTTGTTCCCAAGGGATTTGAACCGTCTCGAACCATAAAAGAAAGGAAGTGTTTGTATGGCAAATCATATTTCAGATGAAACAATTGAATATGTAGGAATTTTAGCAAAACTGGAATTGAATGAAGAAGAAAAAGAGCAGGCAAAAAAAGATATGGAAAGTATGCTCGATTACATTGACAAATTAAACGAACTTGACACCGAGGGCGTGGAACCGATGTCTCATGTGTTCCCGGTTCACAATGTGTTCCGTGAGGACGAAGTGACAAATGGAGATGACAGAGAGAACATGTTGAAAAATGCACCGCAGAAAAAAGAAGGAACATACATGGTGCCAAAAACCTTTGCTTAATAAGCGGAATGGAGGAAGCATATGAGTTTAATGAGTTTGACAGCGGTTGCACTCGGAAAAAAGATTCAAGCCGGGGAAGTTACCGTAGAAGAGGCGGTATTGGACGCCTTAGAGCAGATTGAGAAAAAAGAAGATACGATTCACAGTTATGTTACTGTGTTAGAGAAAGAAGCTATTTTAGAAAAAGCAAAAGAAATACAGAAAAAAATTGATGCCGGTGAGC
This sequence comes from uncultured Eubacterium sp., assembly GCA_934322085.1. Lineage (GTDB taxonomy): Bacteria > Bacillota > Clostridia > Lachnospirales > Lachnospiraceae > Eubacterium_F. The sequence goes on along the minus strand of CAKRGF010000018.1, from coordinate 10,975 downwards.
TGACAGGCCCGCTTGCGGGAGTACCGGTGGCAATCAAAGACAATATGTGTACCGAGGGCGTACTTACGACATGCAGTTCCAAGATTTTATATAATTTTGTGCCGACGTATACATCGGAAGCAGTAAAAAATCTGGAGGCAGCAGGAGCAGTTATCATCGGCAAAACAAACATGGATGAGTTCGCGATGGGAAGTACAACAGAGACTTCTGCCTATGGAATTACAAGAAACCCGCACAATACGGAGCATGTGCCGGGTGGTTCTTCCGGCGGTTCCTGTGCGGCAGTCGCAGCGGAGGAATGTTCCTTTGCACTTGGTTCGGATACCGGCGGTTCCATCCGCCAGCCTAGTTCATTCTGTGGTGTGACCGGAATCAAGCCAACGTATGGTACAGTTTCTCGTTATGGGCTGATTGCTTATGGTTCCTCGCTTGACCAGATTGGCCCAATTGCTAAAGATGTAACCGACTGCGCAACAATTTTGGAAGCAATTTCTTCCTATGATAAGAAGGACAGCACCAGTGTGGCACGCGAGGATACCGATTTCACATCGGCACTTGTAGATGACGTAAAGGGAATGAAAATTGGTATTCCGAAAGACTATTTTGGAGAAGGACTTGATTCTGAGGTAAAAGATGCGATTTTCAAGGCAGCAGAAGTTTTGAAACAAAAAGGAGCAATTGTCGAGGAATTTGACTTAAGTCTTGTCGAGTATGCAATTCCGGCGTATTATGTCATTGCTTCCGCTGAGGCAAGTTCCAACTTGTCCCGCTTTGACGGTGTAAAATATGGTTACCGCACAGAAGAATATGAAGGACTTCATAATATGTACAAAAAGAGCCGTTCCGAAGGGTTTGGCCCGGAAGTAAAACGTCGTATTATGCTTGGTTCCTTTGTCTTAAGCAGTGGTTATTATGATGCTTACTACTTAAAAGCACTGCGTACCAAAGCATTGATAAAAAAAGCATTTGACCGTGCATTTGAAAAATATGATGTAATTTTATCACCGGCAGCACCAACGACGGCACCTAAAATTGGAGACAGTTTAAGTGACCCATTGAAAATGTACTTGGGTGATATTTATACGATTTCTGTAAACCTTGCCGGACTGCCGGGAATGACAGTCCCTTGTGGAACGGATAAAAATGGCCTGCCGATTGGCTTGCAGCTTATCGCGGATTGTTTTAATGAGAAGAAAATGATTCAGACGGCATACACATATGAACAGGCAAAGGAGGCGGAGTAATCATGGCAAAACAGTACGAAACAGTGATTGGACTGGAAGTCCATGTGGAATTAGCAACGAAAACGAAAATTTTCTGCGGCTGCTCAACGGCATTTGGTGGTGCACCAAATACTCATACCTGTCCGGTGTGTACCGGTATGCCGGGTTCTCTGCCGGTATTAAATAAACAGGTTGTAGAATATGCGATGGCGGTTGGTCTGGCATTAAACTGTGATATCAACCAGTATTGCAAATTTGACCGAAAAAACTATTTTTACCCGGATAACCCACAGAACTATCAGATTTCCCAGTTGTATCTGCCAATCTGTATTAATGGTCATGTTGAAATTGAGACAGCCGGCGGCAGAAAAAATGTTGGTATCCATGAAATTCATATGGAAGAGGATGCCGGCAAATTGGTACATGATGACTGGGCAGATTGTTCCCTTGTGGATTATAACCGTTCCGGTGTGCCTTTGATTGAGATTGTGTCAGAGCCGGATATGCGAAGTGCAGATGAGGTAATTGCGTATCTGGAAAAACTTCGTATGACGATTCAGTACCTTGGCGCATCCGATTGTAAATTAAATGAAGGTTCGATGCGTGCGGATGTCAACTTGTCAGTGCGTGAGGTTGGTGCGAGTGAATTTGGTACCCGTACCGAGATGAAAAACTTGAACTCCTTTAAAGCAATTGCCCGCGCCATTGAAGGAGAACGTGCGCGCCAGATTGAACTGTTAGAAGATGGCAAAAAGGTTGTGCAGGAAACAAGACGCTGGGATGACAATAAAGAATATTCCTATGCAATGCGTTCCAAAGAAGATGCGCAGGATTACCGTTACTTCCCGGACCCGGATTTGACGCCGATTGTCATTTCCGATGAATGGATTCAGAAGATTAAGGATAGCGAACCGGAGTTTCAGGAGCAAAAGGCAGCACGCTACGAAAAAGAATTTGATATTCCTGCCTACGACATTTCGATTCTTACGGCAAGCAAGAAGATGGCAGATTTGTTTGAGCAGACGGTTTTTCTTGGAGCAAATCCTAAGAAAGCATCAAACTGGCTGATGGGCGAGACGATGCGTCTTTTGAAAGAGAAGGAAATGGAGCCGGAAGACATCACTTTTGCACCGGAGAACCTCGCAAAGTTAATTGCCCTTGCGGATAAAGGAACGATTAACTCCACCGTAGCAAAAGAAGTCTTCGAAGTTGTTTTCACAGAGAATACAGACCCGGAGCAGTATGTCAAAGAGCATGGACTTGGCACGGTCAGTGACGAGGGAGCTCTGCGTGAAACCATTGAGAAGATTGTAGAGGAAAATCCACAGTCCGTTGCCGATTATCAGGCAGGAAAGAAAAAAGCAATTGGTTTCTTGGTTGGTCAGACGATGAAAGCGATGCAGGGTAAGGCAAATCCTGGCATGGTAAATCAGATATTGACAGAGATTTTGAATCAGAAATAATAATAGTACCATTTATTTGACAATAAAATGGTGCGTATGATAAAATAATGGTATCTGTGAAGAAATTCATAGATACCATCATATGTTTATAGGGGTATCATATGGTGAAATGTGAGATTACCAATCTGTCGTTACGGTAAGTAAAAAAGGCGTTTTGAAAGCGAAGAAACCGGTAAAGCCAAAATTATGGTTAACACCAAGGCAAATTCGTCGAAAAAAGCCAGTATTACGGTGACAGTAGCGAAAAAAATATTTTAGTTGAAAAGATTAGTGTGAAAAGGAATCTGGTGCCTCATATGTTATTGATTGAGGATGAAAAGTGGAGGTTAATTATGATTGAGATGAGAAGAGAAAAACGCTGGCCTGCTAAGCTGCATTTGGAGATTTCTAATCTGTTTAAGCAGGATTATGTTAAGGTGGAAAATATTAATGCCCCGATTGAGGTTATTGATGTTTCCAAGGCGGGGATTGGTTTTCGATCAGCCAGTGTGCTGCCGATGGGTTATTATTTTAATGCAAGACTTACTTTGGCAGAAAATGATTCACTCAATTGCGTAGTTCGCATTATCCGTCAACAGAAAAGTGGTGATGACTACATTTACGGATGTGAAATTGTAGGAACAGCATCCATTATGGATTATGTGATTAATGATTATGCTGCATCTTTGCAGAAATAGTTTTTCGCGAATTTGCCATAAAACTTCACGGTGTTGTTAGACTGTGGAGTTTTTGGCTTTTCATGATATAATAATATGCTTGTGTATGAAACGTTTCTTTTTTATTTATATTAAGAATGAAAGGAGATGGTAACATGCCAGCGTATAAAGATCAAAAAAGTGGCAAATGGTATTGTAAATTTTATTACAAAGACTGGACGGGAAATCAGCGTCAGAAATGGAAACGAGGATTTCTTACAAAGCGGGAGGCCAAACAGTTTGAGAGTGACTTCCTGCAAAGACAGTCGGCAAATCCCAATATTACATTGGGAAATTTGTATGTCATCTATATGGAGGAGATGGCGTCGAGACTTAAAGGTTCTACTCTGGATATCAAACAGAGTATATGTACTACCAAAATACTACCGTATTTTGGCGATAAGCCGATGAATGAAATCACGGCACTTGATGTCAGACGGTGGCAGAATATATTGATGGAAGAACATCATTTTTCAGAAACCTATCTGAAAACGATTAACAATCAGTTGACTGCTCTCGTAAATTATGCCAGGCGGTATTTTAATCTGATGACAAACCCGTGTGGACAAGCGGGAAGCATTGGAACTAGTATGGCAAAAGAGATGGATTACTGGACATTACAGGAATTTCTCGATTTTCGTGAAGGATTGAAAGGAAGACTAGGTGTTTATACCTGCTTTGAAGTGTTGTATTGGACAGGTATGAGAGAAGGCGAATTGCTTGCTCTGTTTCCGGAGGATGTGGATCTTGATGCGAAAGTGATTTCGATTAATAAGACTTACCAGCGGATGAAAGGAGAAGATATTTTCACTTCTCCAAAGACAGAGAAAAGTAAGCGTAAAATACCGATTCCGGATTTCCTTTGCCGGGAAATCAAGCAATATATGGATAAGGTGTATTCGAATGAGGGAAGATTGTTTCCCTACAATCGAGCTTATTTGACCAATGCGATGAAAAAAGCATGTCAGCTGACCGGTGTCCGGCGGATTCGGATACATGATATCCGGCATTCGCATGTATCCCTTTTGATTAATCAGGGATTTGATGCGTTAGTTATTGCACGAAGAGTGGGGCACGAAAAGGTGTCTACGACATTGAACACATATGCTCATCTGTTTCCAAATAAGCAGGAGAAACTTGTTTCGATGTTAGAAGATCTCGGGAAAATCGAGATAAAATAGTAGCAGAATAGTAGCGACAGATTTTAAAAAATGCCTGTAACCAACGAAAAATTGCGGTATCAAGGAAAATAGCGACTTATTCTACCACGATATTTTCCATTACATATTACTATGGGGAACGGAGGAAAATGGGAACGAAAAAAATCCCTTAGCATATAACATGCTAAGGGATTTTTGCTGAAGTTTTTTATGCAAGCGCTTCAATTGTAATTTCTGTAATAGTAACGGAATTGGTTGCTCCTGCTTTATATACATTAGCGTTCACACCAATTGTTGTAATCAGGTCACTTGATACTGGAGTTTCTAAAGTAAACCCTTCATCTGTATCACCAGTTTTGACTACATGATTACAAGGTGAATCATCAGCCCAACTAAAAACCTTTTTTCCAGCTTCAAGAACTAATTTTGTATCTTTGCCACTATTTATCTGTCCTTCGACTGTTACTTTGTATTTTGATAAATCAACAGCGAAAGGAAGATTAATCTGTGCTTCGGAATACTGGTCCGCTAATGTTATTACACCATTCTCAACAGAAGCTTTATTTAATTTGATTGACCAATTGCTATTATTCTGAATATAAGCATCATCTAAAGAGTAACTTGCAATATCTTTTTTTACATTTGCTGCAATTGTTAATGCTGCCTCGTTCAATCCACCGGCCAATGAGAAGTACACATCTGTTGTTCCCTTCTTTACACCAACGATTTCAATGGAATCCGCTTTTACATTAACACCTGCAATTGCTCCATCTTTTGCAGAACCGGTAACTTTTGCATAAGCACTAGCTGGAGCATCAATATTGTGTCCATACTGGTCTTTAGCACATAAGTATACAGTTTTTGTGTTTGTTACATCAATTGATGTTTTAGCAGTATTGTTCAAATTACGATCATTGCCTAAACCATTTCCGCTTCCAGATTTGGAAACTTTGGAATCAGAGATGTAATAAGTATTATTCTGTGCCTTTGGAGCAATTGTACTAATGTTTAATACAACATTTCCTGTCGAAACGTTATTTGCTACATTTACTGCTTTCAATGTGATGGTACCAGTTACATCATCTGAGCTATCGGTAAAGTTGCTGGAATCAACTTTTAATACAATATTATTACCAGATGTTGCATTCTGAACATTCTCGAATGAATGAATAAGATTATCAACACTTGTAATATTTACTTTTGGTGTAACTCCATCAGCTTTTTTGGCGGCTGACTTCAAATTAACTGCTTCTACTGACCATGTATAGGTATTCAATGGAACAGATACCTGAGCGTCATTAGCATCTTTTGTTGTAACACCTAAAGTGAGGTCGCTTCCGGTTGTACCGTCTACATAAATAGCCTTGGATGCATCATAGTAAGAATTAGGATAACCGCATTTATCTACTGAAGTCTCTACCTGACTGGTATTGAACGATGCAGATTTAATATCTGCAGCGGCAGTTACCTTGACTGGAAGTACATATTTTGGCTCATAACTATCCAGTTTATCGTTACTATTAATATCGTAATAGATTGTTACATTTTCATCGCCGGCTTTAATTCCGGTAATATTATTACAATAACTCTTAACGTCATAAGATGTATATTCACCGGTACCGTTTCGTTTAAGTAACTCGTCATTTGCTGTATAAATTACATCGGTCGCATTTGAGCCAGTCTGACCGTATACTTTGCTGATTGCAACACCGTACTGGTCTTTATATGTTTTGTTATACTTCATTTCGTAAGTAGAACCAACGATAAGATTTGGGTTTTTGGTATAGGTATCGATGGAACCAACAATACGCTCTGGTGTTACATTTGCGCTGATTGTACCAAGTTTTGCTGTAGTTTCAGCTGTTACACCTTCAAATTCAGAATTATCAAATGCAATTGTTACTTTTCCGATAACACGTGTCGGACTCTTAGCTGCCTTTGTTTCTGCAGTTTCACCATCATACTGTACGGATATACCAACATATTTTACGGTCTTATTTCCAGTTGCTTCTTCGATTGCACCCTGAGTTGTTGTGGTAAACAGCTTAACACTTACATTATCAAATGTAAAATCAGAGCCATCTGCTACTTTAAGAGCATCGATATCATCCTGGAACAAATTGCTAAATGTCTCAGCGGTAAGTTCTGTAGTATGACCATACTGATCTTTAAATACAGGAGTAATCAAGGTATAATAGAATCCGCTGTCTGCCAAACGTGCTCTTGTTTTGTCACCGGCAATTACTTTTTTATCATTGTTGATAACCTGAACGGCCGAACCAAATGATGCACTTTTAATTACGGCTGGATCGCCGACTGTTACTTCAATTGTCTCAGATACAGCTTCTGATGTAACATATACTTTTGCTGTACCTACCGCTTTACCAGTTACTGTTAAGTAACCTTTCTTGTCGGTGCTGTTGTAAGCGAAAGAAGCAGAATCAACAATTGATTTAGCCTGGGAATCAGCAGTAACTTTTACTTTACCAACTTCTTCTGTACTCTGAGCATATTTTGTAATATTCTCACCCTGAGCATTATAAATAATGACTTCTGTTTTTGTTGTCTTGCCTTTCAAAACATCATTTGCAGCAAATGGTGTAATGTTAATTGATTTAACTCTCTTTTCTGCGTATGTTTTGAATTTTGCAGTAGTATCAGAAGAAATGTTTCCGCTTGTAACTTTGAAGCTGATCAAGCTTTCTTCTGCTGTGTTTGCTTTTGGTACTACACATACATAGAAATGATCTTTAGTCAAACCGTTCTTTGTTTCTGCGGCTTTTACAACGGAAATACTTTCCACTAAGTCTTTACCTGTTACAGCCTCTGCCTTAAAGTCGTCAGCAGTAAGTCCTGTGTAGGTAATGCCTGGGTCTGTAGTTATTTCATAGTAGTTGTTAATGCCATTTGTTAAAATGTTCTGAACATCTGTATTAAGAGAAGTTCTAGTACCTGCAACAGAAATTGTCTTCAAAGCTGCCGGATTTACCTTAACTTCCATTGTCTTTGTTACGCCATCTTTGTTTTCAAGATAAGCAGTAATTGTTGCTGTGCCAGATCCTTTGATAGTAACGGTAGCTGTCTCATTATAGTCTACCGTAGTAAATGAAGCAGAACCGAATGCAAGCACATCTTTGTTTGATGATTTATAAGTTACTTTTCCGTTTGTTGCAGGATAAGAGAATTCATCCAAAAGTTTTGCTTCGATTTTGAATTCATTTTCATCTGGTGTTGTTGAATATGTAAATTCAGGAGCTGTTGCAGTTCCTTTATTAGCTACTTTTGCAGCTACCTCAGAGGCTTTAAAGGATTCAATCGATGTTGCAACACCTCTGTTTACAGAATCAACAAGGTTTACTTTCATTGTACTTGTATATTCAACGGATGAAGAAATTTTATTAACAATTGTGATATTAACAACTTTTCCGATTTCCATTGTTCTTGCTGGTGTCAACTGTACATGAGCTCTTGCGGAACCATTTTCCAGTGCATTTACCATTTTAGCTTCTACCGGGTAGGAAGAACCATCAATTTCAGCGGTAACAGTCTGTGTACCGGTTACATTAGCAGCATCCATAGCCTGGCCATACTGGTCTTCTACAGAATAATAAACATCAATATTTTTGTCCGAATAACCAAAAGTACCAGTCAATAGTGTTGTATAGTATGGTGAAGGAGCGTTTTCATTAACGTTAATAAATTTTGCAGCTACAGATGGATTTTTTGTAACATATGCGGATGTCTTATCTTTGATTTTGTTTCCTGCCATATCAGACACACCACTAATAACAATTTCGTAATCTGCTGCGGCGAATGCCTCGCTGTTTGCAATTGTAATTGATTTTCCATCTTCAGAAAGTGAAGCTGTGATTCCTGTCATCTCAGTTGCAGAAGCATCTTTATACACTTTTACATCAGGTGTACCCTGAGCTTTTTCAGAGAGATTTACAGAAAGTGTTTTATAATTCACTACGGTAGCAGTTGTTGTTGTCGGTGCAGTTGCATCTACTGTTACAACACAATCTTTTGATACAATCGCTTTTTCATCTACAACAACCTGTGCAGTAATTTTAGCAGTTCCTTCTTTAATTCCTTTTACTACACCTTTTTCATCAACAGTAGCTACTTCCGGATTACTGGACAAGAATGATATAGCTGCATCTGCCATTTCAGCCTGGTACTGATCAAATACCTTAGCTGCAACGGTTACTGTGTTGAGTTCTTCAGCAACACCGATATATGCTTCTTCAGGGCTGATTTCAACAGTTGTTGCAACTGGTGCTGGTGTAGCAGTAGCTGTTGGCGTTGGCTCATCGGTAGGAGCAACTGTAGGCTCTGCTGTAGCAGTAGGCTCTGCCGTAGCTGTAGGAGCTGCGGTTGGTGCAGCAGTAGGAGCTGTTGTAGGAGCAGTCGTAGGGGCTTTTGTAGGAACAGCAGTAACTGTACCAGCCTTCTTGACTGTTACACTCATTTTCAGTTTCTTTGTTTTTACCTTTGAGCTTCCTTTTACTGTATATTTAACTTTTGCAGTAATTGTAGCTTTTCCGGCTTTCTTGGCAGTCAGCTTTACGGAAGTTTTTTTCTTCTTGCTGATTGCAACTACACTTTTCTTGCTTGTTTTCCATGTAGTTTTTGTGATTTTCTTTACTCCGTTTTTCTTAACTTTCAGAGTATAAGTTTTTTTGCCTGCTTTGTTAACGTAGAGAGTTTTCTTCTTCGCTGTAAGCTTAGGCACCTTTTTCTTGGCAGCGTCAGCGTTAGGAGCCACTGCCAAAGTGGACATTGCTAAAGCAAATGACATACCGAATGCCACTGCTCTTTTGATTGCCCGTGATGATTTCTTACTGTGAGTTTTCATCATGTTTTCCTCCTTTATTGATTTGATAATATGGTTTCCCCACATCATGCACGAACTTATTCTACCACTATATTTTCCTGATTTTTCCAGTTGGAGAACGACAACGGACTGTATTCCATGAGATAAAATGGATGATAAGGACAGAATAATGGAGCTAGAACACTTGAAATTAGATGGTGCATGCTGGCAAAGAAAAATAAATTTAAGCATTGCACTTTTAGTAGCAGAGGGTTTTTTATGCAAAATAGATATAGATTTTGCATTATTTCTTCATATATAAAGGTAATTTATGGAATATATAAGGGGACTTTTTATACTTTAAGCTGTAAAAATAAAAGCAATATGCAGGTGAAGTTCAGATTATAATTCAAGTGTTTATTTAAAGTGACATTATAATAATGAAAGAATGCCACAATTTTAACACAAATTAAAGCGAAGGAAACGCCTGAAAACACTGGAAAATTCGTATTTTTACTGCACCTTTTAAAAGAAAATAAGAACTGAAAATGAAGAAAGTCCATTAATTTAGATATATTAATGGACTTTTCTATAATATGATATAATAACTCTTGATTTCTCTTGCATACGTACGTTAAACTCGTGTTTTTTGACTGTTTTCTTTTAAAGTTAATTGAATTTTTGAAAATAAATTGCAATTTGGTATTAAATTTTACAGAGGATTAGACGATAAAATAGATACTGGATTCGGCAATCATGCACGGAAACAAAAAAATGAAATAAGTAAAAATACCTATTGCATTTTCGTTCCTATAGTGGTAGAATAAGTTCGTGCATGATGTGGGGAAACCATATTATCAAATCAATAAAGGAGGAAAACATGATGAAAACTCACAGTAAGAAATCATCACGGGCAATCAAAAGAGCAGTGGCATTCGGTATGTCATTTGCTTTAGCAATGTCCACTTTGGCAGTGGCTCCTAACGCTGACGCTGCCAAGAAAAAGGTGCCTAAGCTTACAGCGAAGAAGAAAACTCTCTACGTTAACAAAGCAGGCAAAAAAACTTATACTCTGAAAGTTAAGAAAAACGGAGTAAAGAAAATCACAAAAACTACATGGAAAACAAGTAAGAAAAGTGTAGTTGCAATCAGCAAGAAGAAAAATACTTCCGTAAAGCTGACTGCTAAGAAAACCGGAAAAGCTACGATTACTGCAAAAGTTAAATATACAGTAAAAGGAAGCTCAAAGGTAAAAACAAAGAAACTGAAACTGAAAGTAACGGTTAAGAAGGCTGCTACAGTTACTACAGCTCCTACAGTAGCTCCTACAACAGCTCCTACAGTAGCTCCTACAAAGGCTCCTACAGTAGCTCCTACAACAGCTCCTACTGCTGCACCAACTGTTGCACCGACAACAGCTCCTACAGCTACAGCAGCTCCTACAGCTACAGCAGAGCCTACAGCTACAGCAGAGCCGACTGCTACTCCGGCAGCTGCTCCAGTAAATGTAGTATCTGCATCTGATATTACAAAAGATGGAAACAACTTCTTCGTTGCTTTGACAATTGCAGAGGCAGACGCAAAAGCAGAAGCATTGGCAGATACAAAGATTACTTTG
>CAKRGF010000017.1 GCA_934322085.1 uncultured Eubacterium sp. | reverse complement strand
TATTCCTCGATAGCTCAATGGTAGAGCACTCGGCTGTTAACCGAGTTGTTGTAGGTTCGAGCCCTACTCGGGGAGCTAAACCACAGGCTTTTTGTCTGTGGTTTTTTTATATTTAAAAATAGAAAAAGTATATCTGTTGAGACCCAAATAGGTGACTGGGTTTAGATGGAGTCTGGCATTTTATGGAAGCATATTAAAAAAGGGTTATAAAGAATTTTGTTGCGGAGATAAGAATAAAGTGTTATATTAATAGCACAACAGTTGAAAAATTAGAAGTAGCTAAGATTTTAGTACCTAAATAATTTTTTTGACAGTATTGAGTAAGAAGAAAGACTGGGGGTGTAACAGATGGAACATGTCATGTGCTTAAATGAGAATATTCCCAATATAGGATTGAAATTTAGAACAACAACAGAAGGTGAAGAGATTAAACTGGTAAGAGAATTTATTGATTTTTATATCTATAAATTTAAGAAAGTCAATAAGAAAAAAAATTTAGCAATATTTATTGAGCCTAAAGTCGAGTCAGGATTTCCAGACATTGTTTTTGCAAAGTATGATCCAAACATTATAATTGAGAATTGGAATGATAAAAGGAAGCAACTAGTGACAAGTGATTTGAAGCTTCTTTCACAATTATTATATTCGCGAGGATGTTCGGGAGAATATTTGCTGAATTGCTTGAAATTATCTGAAGGACAAACATTAGAGTCATTAGAAAGATTGTTAGATGCTAATATGATAGTTCGAAAAAATGGAGTATGGCGTGCTCAAAATTTAAAAAAAATTTATAGTATAGAGAAATTGATTTCAGTAGAGGCAAAAATGTGCGATATGAAAAAAGTACTTGAACAATCATTAAAAAATACATGGTTTGCTTCGCAGTCATATATATTGACTGGTACTAATCATCCCCAAAAGGATACAATTCTTAATATTCGAAAGCAAGGGGTTGGTCTTTATTGTAAAGATGAGGGATTTAAAAAGATAATAGAAGCAAAAAAAATGTCTTTACCGTCAAGTTATTTATCTTTGCAATTTAATGAGTGGATTGGTAACGCTATAATATAGAAAGGAATATTAATGAAAAAATTTGAACAGTTATGTGAAGAATATGAAAATGTAAGGATATTGAAGCGAGGAGGTCAAAAAAATGTTTTTTCGGCGATAAATAGAAATCGTCAGAAATGTGTGATAAAACTATATTTTTCACAAAATGATCCTCGCTCTGTTCGTGAAATTGAAATAGAGAAAAATATTTCATTTTCTATGGTTCCTAAAATATATGACACGGGAGTTGTAGAATATGAGAATACAGAGACATTGTATATTGTTGAAGAGATGCTTGAGGGAATTGAATTACGGGAAATACTTGATGGAGGTAAAACGTTTACTTTACAAGAAGCTGTTCATTTTCTAGAACAAGGATTAGAATTTGTTGCTTATATTGAAAAAAAAGGAATTGTACATAGAGATATAAAGCCAGAAAATATTATTATAAATGAATCTGGAAATATTTTTTTCTTGGATTTTGGTATAGCTAGAATTATAGGTGGAGAATCTTTGACAAAGACGGAGGCGTTATTAGGACCACATACACCAGGATATGCTGCACCAGAACAGTTTAATAATCTAAAAAAAGAAATTGATTCGCGTGCGGATTTATTTTCTTTGGGGGTTGTAACATATGAATGTATTACAGGAAAAAATCCATTTAGAGAAAATTCTGAGAATGCGTTGGAAGTATTGCAAAAAACTGAAACAATAACACCTGTAAATTATTCTATCGTAGGCGATGAACAAAAACAATTTATGGCATTACTTGGTTCAATGATGGGAAAATATCCATCGCGTAGACCCAAAACGGCGGAACAAGCATTAGGATGGCTCAATGCAGCAAAGTCAACTTTGGTATATGTATAGTTGGAGGAAGAAATTATGGAATTATATTTACAGATGGGGCATGGAATGCAAAGTGTTTCAAAGGAATTAATTAAGGAAGAGGGGCAGGGAACAGTTATTATTAGTCCGATGAATATTAAACCAACGAGTTTAAAAAAGTTTTCAGGAGATATAATAAAATTGGGTGGAGAGATTTTATTTGATCCGCAATTATATTATCCGCGAAAATTTCAAAGGAATCTGACTTTATACGAGTATTGGCCACAGGAAAATTTTACAGCACTTGAAAGTGGAGATTTTGAGCAGGTTATTTCGAAGATAGCAGATATAAATTACTCTATAGATGCAAAGACAATGATTTTGCCAAGTATTGCAGTGAATAAAATTAATACTTTATGGAATAAAATTCAAAAAATATGTATTGATAAGTCCAATATATATGCTCCAGATTTAGCAAAGATGCATACTATTGCATTATCATGTGATGTTATGGAGCATGAAGAACAAATAGAAGCAATTGTTGCATATGCTGAAGAATGGGATGTAGATGGTATATATATTGTTTGTGAACATCCCCAGGAATTATATTTAGTTGAAAAACCATTGTGGGTCACAAACTTGATGTCCTTAGTGGCAGGATTGAAAAGGCAAAAAAAGAAGGTTGTAGTGGGATATGCAAGTCATCAGATGTTGTGTTTAGCATTATCTAAATGTGATGCTATTGCTTCAGGAAATTTTTTGAACTTAAGGTGGTTTCAAGCAGAACATTTTGTCACTAATTTAGATAAGTCACCAAGTAGAAGGGCTGTTTGGTATTACTGTCCGCAGGCGTTATCAGAATATAAAATTCCTTTTTTGGATATTGCCAAAAGAATGAATTTGCTTGATCGAATTGAACCAGCAGATTCAATGAAAAGTAAGTATTGTGATATGTTGTTTAGTGCTGCCTTACCATCGTCTTCAGGATTTAGTGAAAAAGAAGCTTTTAGGCATTATTTACATTGTTTGAGCGTGCAATGTAAAGAAAGCGTAAGAGATACTTATCCTGAAACAAGGGATGCACATGTAATGATGTTGCAAACAACAGAGCAATTATTAAATGGATTGAATGCAAAAGGAATAAAAGGACAAAATAGAGATTTCATGGAGATTCTTGATGTTAACAGAGCTGCTATTGCAGCATTTGATATGATATATCAATTTCCAATGACGCAAGAATGGAATAATATGTGAATCTATCTTTTTTTATTGAATATTATCTCTATATAATAGCACATGTTTGATATGTGATTTTTAGGGGGGAAGAAAAGTGGAAAAATGTAATATGATAAGATCTTATTGGCTCAAATGATATAATTGTTGTTAGGTAAAAGGAGTGTGTAGTATGGTAGTAGTTTGTGGAATAATAGCTTTTTTAGCAGCAACCTATGGTTTGTATGCACAAATTCATAAAAAGGAAAAAGCACAAGCGTATGCTGCTTATATCGTTATGGTATTGAATATAATTATTGCGGTATTTCCTTTTATAAATGGAGTGGATATATCGAAGAAAGAAAGTGATAATGAAAAACAAACAACATCAATTTTAATTAATACACCTGAAACCACAAATGAAAAAGATAGGGAAGTGTCTAAATCAGAGGATACTAAAGAACCTAAACCAACAAAGATTGCAAAAGTTGGTAATACTGAAATTAATGGAACTATGGCGGGGAAGAATAGAAGAATAGAACAGTATATGGCTACTCAGACAGGAGAATATCGATTTGATTTTGATATAGATGATGAAACTAAAGAATATTTTTTTTGTATACGTAGTTCAAAAAATAAACCGATAAAAAGTGGATATAGTGCAGATGCGGGAATTAGTGCTTATTTGGAAGGTGGAATGCAATATACGTTGGTAGTAGAGCATTATGAAGAAGATGAGACCGTTGACTATAGCATATTGATTCATTCGCCAGATAGAATTGAAACAGTTGAGGGGGATTTAATTGAGGGAGAAATTAGTTATATTAATCAAGAAAAAGAATATACATATACGGCTGCCCAGACAGGAAAATATCGGTTTGATTTTGATATAGATGATGAAACTAAAGAATATGATTTTTACTTATTTGATTCAAAAAATAAGCAATTGTTATATAAGGAATATTTGGATGAAGGTGGAACGCGAGAATTAATTAAGGGCAATACATATAAAATAAAGGTGGTTCAAAAGTCGGGTTTCCCAAAATATAAAATTAAAATAGGAAAACCAAAAGAAATTAAAGCAATAACTGGAGACATAATAGAGGGGAAAATTGAATATACCGATCAGAATGATGTATATACTTACATTGCGCCGAGAACGGGAATATATCGGTTTGATTTTGATATTGATAATGTAGATAATGAATATGATTTCAAAATATCAGATAACAAAGGAAGAGAAATTGCTACAACATGTTATTCAAATGACGGGAAAACGGTAGAATTGGAAAAAGGAGAAAAATATGAAATACAAGTAGGTCAGAATACGGGGGTTGCTAGTTATAGCGTACAAATTCATGTTCCTAATAAAATTTTGAATGTAACAAATGATGTCATTAGTGGCAATATGACTTTTATCGATCAACAAGATGTATATTATTATACTGCAGAAAAGACAGGAACTTATTGTTTTACATTTGATACTAATAATGTTGATAATAATTATAAAATTTCTGTATATAGTTCTAAGAATGAAAGTATGTTCGAAACATATAGTGATAATGAGTACAAAGAAGTGACGTTGAAAAGGAGCCAAAAATATAAAATATATGTCACGTATTCGCAAGGATTTGAAAAATATAAAATATTAATAAAAAATATTTAATTGTAAGGTGGTGTTTACACTGTAAAATGGTAGGGTGTTTTTTGAGTGTATGCCTTTATATATTATGTGTTTTGCGGTACATGTTACTAATTACTATCTGTCCTAGTAGTGAGAAGGATGGGACAGCCCTTGTGGGAGGAGTTAGAGGAAGGCTATGAAGATCCTATTTCCTCTTCCGTGCCTTGATTTTTGTGAACTCAATAATTTCTTTACGGTCTATGTCAGAGAGCTTTTCAAAATAATACAGCAATTCTTTTTCGTATCGATTTAACAAATGGAACTTTTTTTGATTATTTGGGTTGTTAAGATAATCCAGATAATCAGATAAGTCCTTGTTTGCCGGCGGTTGTGCAAAATTATATTCTTCTAATTCGTCAGGAACTGCTATTAATTGAATCATATCGTCTACTGAAATATTATATAAATTTCCAAGTTTGTAGAGGGTGTCATAGTTAGGTGTACGTTTTCCTGTTTCATAATGAGAATAAGTTTGTCTAACAATTCCTAAATAAGATGCTACATAATCCTGGGTGTAGCCATTTGCTTTTCTTAATTCTTTTAATTTTTCCGGAATAATTGTTTTTTTCAATGATATAGCCCCCTTTGTACGTTTATTATATGTGCGAATAAAAGATATAATGTAAAAATATGTAGCGTAATAATTATAATTATGTTAAAATATGTGTAGCATTACATAAATGTAGAAGGAGGAATCTAAAATGAAAAGAATTAGGAGAATAATGGTGGTGTTACTGCTTATTGCTGCGGTATGCATTACACCATTGAAAAAGGAAACGAAAGTAACAATAGCAAAAACAATAACAACAGCAAATACGGTTAATAGTGATTTAAAAGCTCCGACAACGGATGCAAACGGTGTGACATCATGGGATAGTGTTTATTTTGGAAGATACTGGCAAAATGACACAAACAATGATGGAAAAGCAGATGATAAGGATAATAAAACTCCGATACAGTGGAGGGTGTTGTCTGTTGACAATGATGAAGTATTATTATTGGCAGACAAATGTCTGGAGTATCGGCAGTTTCATAATGGAACGGAGGAAAGCGTTACATGGGAAAACTGTTCTCTGCGAAAATGGCTGAATAATGAGTTTTATAACAATGCTTTTAGTGCAGATGAAAAGAATGCAATTGTTCAAAAAATGTTATCGAATGATATTGATAGTCGCTATGTTGTGGAATGTAATGACACACAAGATAATGTGGCGTTATTATCATGGGATGAGGCATCTAAAAAGGATTATGCGCTTACGAATTCTAAAATTAATTTGGATATGCGTTTAACAGACTTTGTTAAGTCAAAGGGCGGAACAAAGCGTGGTTTAATTACGAGAACCTGTGCGAAAAGAGGTATTATCAGAATGGCGAATGTGACAGATAATCTTTATATAGGGAAGTATGGTACTTTGTCATTTTCAAGTTATGTGACCGTGCGCCCGATTATTACTATTAAAAAAGCATCTTTACTGTGGAAAAATGCAGGTGTGATTCATAATTTTGAGTGGGATTATGAAGAGACGAATCCGGTAGAAACACCGTCGGCAGGTAACCTTTCTATTGATGTACCGGAGTGTGCAAGCAGTAAAGTTGCACATTCAGGAAAGGATGGAAATATAGTATGGTCAATTGACTCAAATGGATGTCTTAAATTGGAGGGAAATGGTAACTGGAAAGGCTTGGGGGATGGCTATATTATTGGGGAAGAAGATATGAGGCTTCCCGAGTGGCTGGATTATACAGATGAAATTATTACGGCAAAAATAAATGTTACAGGAATGACAAATTGTAATTATATGTTTGATGGCTGTGATAATCTTGTAAAAATTGATATGAGTGATTGGGATACTTCAAGTGTAACAAATATGAAGGCAATGTTTGCATGGTGTCAGAAGTTACAATCATTGGATGATTTTGAAACATTAGATACTTCTAATGTAAAAAATATGTCCAGAATGTTTCAGGGCTGCATGGGATTATCTCAAATTAAATTTAAGCATTTCAATACCGAGAATGTTGAAAATATGGATTATATGTTTGCTAATTGCTCAAATGCAGAAATTGCTGATTTAAGCAATTTAGATACTTCTAATTTAAAATCGGTGTATGACATATTTAGATATTGCGATTTATTAAAAAGTATAAATTTAAGTTCATTTAATTTGACGAAATGTAATAGTTTTCGTATTGATGAATTAGATAATCTAGTTGAAATTCAGACACCGTATAATCTTAAAAATATATTTGATAACGGGGATTCTAATAGCGATTATATTAAGGATGATGCTGCGCTGCCGGAATTAACCTCCGATTATACTCCGTGGAAAGATGATTCAGGAAAAGCGTATAGCAGATTTCCAATAAATAGTAAATCAATTAAATTAACAAGAAAAATCGTTCATCCGGAATCTTTTGCGGTTTTTGAAGGTGTAAGTGGAGATTTAAAATGGAATATTGATGCGCAGGGTAAACTTACGATTACTGGAAGTGGTGAAGCAGTAGCTAAAGATGAGAAAGCAGAAGAAGATGTAGAAATATATCCGAAATGGCATGAAGCTTCAAAATATATTAAATCTTGTGTGGTTGACGTAAGCAATATTACGGATGCAGAAAGATTATTTGCAGATTTGCCTTATTTGGAAAAAATAGAATTTAAAAATTTTGATACATCTAAGATTACTAATATGAGTTATATGTTTTATAGAGACTATTCTCTTAAAACTATCGACTTAGGGTCATTTAACACAATAAATGTAGAAACAATGTATAAGATGTTTTCGGAATGTAATTCATTGAAAAACGTGGATTTAAGTAATTTAAAAACAAATAAAGTATGTAGTATGGCGGGTATGTTTAGTAAATGTTATTCATTACAAAAGCTTAATTTGCAAAGTTTTGATTTACGACAGGTAAAATATTTTGGGGGAATGTTTGAAAAATGCTTTAGTCTTCGGGAGTTGGATTTAGGAGATTCAAGTATTGATAGTATTGACAAGACATATGGACTAAGTGGTGTATTTGAATGTTGTCACAATTTAACAAAGTTGAATCTTAGCAAATGGAATTTGAAAAATGTGGCAAATGAAGATAATGGATGGGAATCATTTTTTAAAGGCACGGTGTCTTTGTCTGAAATAAAAACACCTATAAATCTGAAAGCTGAGATAAAATTGCCTCAAGGGATTTGGGAGGATGCTTTAGGAAAGACTTATACAGTGCTGCCTAAAAACTTGTCTGAAAGTATAGTGCTTACAAAGACTAAAGATGTGATTATAACACCAACACCGGTAGTAACCCCAAGTCCATCGCCTGTCATTAAGGTGACACCAGTGCCTTCTACAAAACAGGGACAACAGGGAGCCTTTAAGCGAAAAAAAGTTGTTATATCATCAGCAAAAAATAAGAAGGAAAGAAAAATTACATTATCATGGAAAAAGTTAGCCAAGGCAAAAACGTACCAAGTTGCTTATGGTACAAGTAAAAAATTTAAAAACAAGAAAACAAAGAAAGTAACAAAGACAAAAACTACTTTGACTAAATTAAAGATTGGAAAAACATATTTTATTAAAATACGAGCTGTTACAATAGAAAGCGGGAAAAAGATTTATAGTAAGTGGAGTAAAGTAAAAAAGATTAAAGTGAAAAAATAGTATATTTTAGAACTTTAGCAGATTAATTATTTTTGTACAATTGTTTCGTGTGAAATGTTTGATGCCTATTTATTTTGATTCCAATAATTTAGGAGCAGAAAAACTTTGTGACGAGTGGGTTTTGAGTACGTCGGTATGGGGCACTGGTAGTTTCAGTGCCCATACCGCTACGCACTCAATGAACGGGAGTGCCCACGAGACGCAAAGTTTTTCTGCTACTGAATTATGGAAACAAAAAATTGTCAACAAATATTTGATACAAATAACGTCATAGGTGCAGTTGACAAATTTTAAATTTTTGCGGTATAATTATCCTTTAATGCAATTTGTATTTTTGAAAGGAAAAAAGATGAAAGAACGCGAAAAATTTGGAAGCCGCTTAGGATTTATTCTGGTATCAGCAGGGTGTGCGGTAGGACTTGGAAACGTATGGAAGTTCCCTTATATTTGTGGTGAATATGGAGGGGCTGCTTTTATTTTAATATACTTAGTGTTTTTGGTGATTTTGGGGCTGCCGATTTTGCTTTGTGAATTTGCGGTTGGACGTGCCAGCCAGAAAAGCATGGCGCAGGCATATGAGAAACTGGAGCAGAAGGGAAGCCGCTTCCATCATATGAAATGGCTGAGTATTGTTGGATTTTACATGCTGATGATGTTCTATACGATGGTGGCAGGATGGATTTTGTATTATGCATACCGTTCGCTGACCGGACAGCTTCATGGTCTGGATAGTGGCGCCATTCAAAATGCATTTGATACCATGCAGTCTTCGCCACAGACGATGATGTTTTGGAATGTTCTTGCTATTCTCGTATCCTTTTTTGTCTGTGCGCTTGGTTTGCAGAATGGTATTGAAAAAATAACAAAAGTGATGATGAGTGTGTTGATTATCATTATGGTAATTCTTGCCGTTCATTCGCTGCTGTCTCCGGGAGCGATGAAAGGTGTTGCCTTTTATTTGATTCCTAATTTTTCATCCGTAGCGGAAAATGGTGTTGGAAATACAATTTTTGCTGCAATGTCGCACGCATTTTTTACCTTGAGCGTTGGTATGGGTAACATGGAAATATTTGGTAGTTATTTAGGAAAAGAGCGTAGACTGCTGGGTGAGGGAACCCGTATTATGTGCGTAGATACCTTCGTTGCTTTGATGGCAGGATTTATTATTATTCCGGCATGCTTTTCATTTGGTGTAGAACCAGGAGCAGGTCCGTCTCTTCTGTTTTTAACATTGCCGAATGTATTTAGTAATATGCCGGGAGGCAGCATCTGGGCGGGAATGTTTTTCGTGTTTATGGCATTTGCGGCATTGTCAACTGTAATTGCCGTATTTGAAAGTATCATCTCCTATTACATGGATACGTTGGGATGGAGCCGAAAAAAGACGGTTCTGGTAAATATTCCGCTCATGACTGTACTTAGTACGCCGGCAGTTCTTGGCTATAATATATGGAAATGGTTTCAGCCAATGGGAGCAGGTTCAAGTATTATGGATTTAGAGGATTTCCTTGTTTCCTATAACATTCTTCCATTGGGCGGTTTGGTGTTTGTACTGTTTTGTACAAGAAAAAACGGATGGGGATGGCATGCATTCTGCGATGAAGTCAATCAGGGAGAAGGAAAGAAATTTCCGCTCTGGCTGCGTGGTTATATGACATATGTACTGCCATTGATTATCGTTATTATTTATCTGAAAGGATATTATGATACATTTGCAGGTATGGGAATAAAAACGCTTGTATTGTGGATGGCATTTGCCCTGTTACTGTTAGGTGGGATTTTTGCAGTGGCATTTCATAAACCAAAGGAGCAAAGAAATTAAAAAAAATTGAAAAAATGCAACTTTTCCATATTCTGAATCGTAATATATATAAACACAAAGTAGAATGGAGGAAATGTTATGAAAAAAATTAGTCTTGCAGCAACCCTGCTGTTTCTGATGTTTTGTTTTCTGGCACACCCTGTTAGTGCGAAGACGTATCAGGAAAAGGGGTATGAGTATTATTTGGAGGATAAGGAAGCGGTTATTCAAAAGGTACCATCCGTGAAGGGCAATATTCAGATACCAGAGACTCTTGGGGGATTTAAGGTAACAAAAATAGCCGGCTATGCTTTTAGCAGAAATATCTGTGAGTCGGTTTCTATACCAGACTCTATAACGGAAATTCAGGGAGGAGCATTTTATAAATGCAGTAAGCTGAAAAGTGTGAAACTTCCTTCTAAATTGGATAAAATCAGTTATTATCTGTTTGAAGATTGTGTTTCCCTTGAGAATGTAACATTGGGAAGTTCTATTCGTGAGATACAGTCAGGAGCATTTTATAATTGTGTGAAACTGAATAAAATAGATTTGCCAAATTCCGTTAAGAAAATTCGAGGCTATGCATTTTATAAATGCTTTAAATTGAGTAAAATTAATTTAGGAAATAAACTTACTGAAATTGGAACGAAAGCATTTTATAAAAATTACTCATTAAAAAAAGTTGTGATTCCAGCAAGTGTAAAAAAAGTAGAAGAGGAAGCATTTGCCAAGTGCGATGATTTATTGAGTGTTAAGTTCAATGGAATCGGCACAAAACTTGGTGATAGTATTTTTAGAAATTGTACCAGTCTTAGGAAAGTTTCTCTGCCGGGAAAGATGAAATATATTCCGGAAAAATTATTTTATGGCTGTGAAAAACTTAATAAGCTGACACTTCCGAAACAGGTATCATTTATTAAGGCGTCATCATTCCGTGGCTGTAAAGCGTTAAAAAGCATTCACCTGACAAAAAAAGTGTATGCAATAGGTGATTCGGCATTTAGAGAAAGCGGATTGAAAAGTATTAAATTGAATAAACATGTTCAGTTCATCGGAAATAGTGCTTTTGCATCAACTGGTATTCGTAATCTGAATATGGGTGAGAATGTTCTTTATATAGGGAATAATGTATTTGCAGATTGTTCCCGGTTGAGAAAGATATATATTCCTGCGAATGTGAAGGGAATTAATTCCAACGCTTTTAATAATTGTTCGAGCCTGCGTTCTATCCGGGTGGCATCCGCAAACAAGCATTATTCTGCAAAGAATGGCGTTTTGTATAATAAAGATATGACAAAACTGATTCAGTATCCATTACATAAGACTAATCGAACTTTTCGGGTACCGGCCAGTGTAACATATATTCGTTCGGATTCCTTTAATGGAAATAATTATCTTAGAGAGTTAACCACCTCTGCGGCGAAAATCGGAAGTCATGCATTTCAGCAGATGGGAAACTTGCGAACAGTTCATATTAATAAAGGAACACAAAAGATTGGCAGCTATGCATTTCAGGCGTGCAGCAAACTTACTCGTGCAGATATCGCCGATTCTGTGAAAAATATTGGTGATTATGCTTTTTCTGAAACAAAAATAAGAGAAGCGCACATTCCTTCACAGTTGAAGGTAATGAATGAAAGTGTATTTTACCGTTGTAACCACTTGTCAGCATTTACCGGTGGACATGGAAAGAAATTTAGTGTAAAAGATGGCGTACTCTACAATGGTAGTATGACAAAATTGATTCAGTATCCGTCAAAGAAGAAGGCAAAAACATTTAATGTGCCACGTAGTGTAAAGAAAGTTTCTTATGATGCATTTTACCGCGTAACAAATTTAACAAAATTGTACTTTGAAAAGGGAATACAAAAACTTCCATATGGATGTATTTCCCGTTTAAATAATTTGAAGTCCATTGTATTTGCTAGTGGAACAAAATTAAAGAACGCACAGTCTGCTGTGAATGATTGTCCGAAATTAGCTGTTATTGTCGGACCAAATGGCTATCAGATTCGCTGGATGGCCTATAATGCTCATGCTACTTTGATTACTTTGTAAAAGGAAGGAATCTTTTGAAAAGAACTGCAATAACCAATCTCAAACGGGGGTGGCTGCAGTTCTTTTCGCTTTTTGTAAATTTGTAAAAAACTTTTATTTGAAATATGGAAAATGCTTGCATTCTTAAAATTATTGTGGTATTATATTAGATGTTGACGCGCTGTATTATGTCAACATCTATATGTAAGGCCCCTTGGTCAAGCGGTTAAGACATCGCCCTTTCACGGCGGTAACACGGGTTCGATTCCCGTAGGGGTCACTTTGTATTCCTTGAGGATATGCGGACCTTTAGCTCAGTTGGTTAGAGCATCCGGCTCATAACCGGACGGTCCGGGGTTCGAGTCCCCGAGGGTCCATGGATATGGCCTAGTGGCTCAGTTGGTTAGAGCGCCGCCCTGTCACGGCGGAGGTCGTGGGTTCGAGTCCCATCTGGGTCGTTTAAGCAGACCATGTCTGCTGGATTAAATACTTATTATGCTGGTGTGGCGGAACTGGCAGACGCCCAGGACTTAAAATCCTGTGGGTGGTGACACCCGTACCGGTTCGATTCCGGTTACCAGCATTGTTAAAAGAGAATTACCATTGTGGTAGTTCTCTTTTTTTGGGGAAAAGCATAGAATAGATGAGAGTTATGAAGTTTTTTGGAGAGAACGGATATGTCAATTTACGTTGTGAAGGAAGGGGATACCATTGATAAAATAGCTGAATTGTATGATGTGTCGACGGAAGAAATTGCCTACATCAATCAGATTCCGTATCCGTATCGCTTGGCGGTTGGAGAAGCACTTCTGATTCCGGATGGTGTGTCTTCTGGAGTAAAAATGACGGCGTCGGCAAATGGCTATGCCTATCCGTATATCAGTCCATGGGTATTGCGCCAGACACTTCCCTATATGAGTGGGCTGCTCGTATTTTCTTATGGTTTTACGGAGGAGGGAGAATTAATTCAACCGGTACCATCCGATGATGCAATGCGCCGGATGGCGGCTGAATACGGGAGAAATGCATACCTGACTTTGACACCGATTGGGCCGGATGGAAAATTCAGTAACAGCCGAATTCATGCGGTACTTACGAGCGAAGAGAGCACGGAGCGGCTGCTTAGCGGACTGCAGAGAGAAGTCAGGGAGAAGAATTTCCGTGGTGTCGATGTTGATTTTGAGTATATTTTAAAAGAGGATAGGGATTTGTTCACGGCGTTTGTAAGAGAACTGCGGGTTCGTATGAATGAAGAAGGGTATCTCGTGAGTGTGGCGTTAGCACCAAAAACATCGGCAGAGCAGCCGGGACTTTTATATGAGGGAAAAGATTATGGAGGACTTGGTGAGGCGGCAAATCAGGTGCTTCTTATGACATATGAGTGGGGCTACAAATACGGTCCGCCAATGGCTGTTGCACCGCTTAATAAGGTAAGGCAGGTTGTGGAGTATGCACTGACAGAAATTCCATCGGAAAAAATATTATTGGGGGTGCCAAATTACGGATATGACTGGATTCTTCCTTTTATGAGAGGGGAGAGTCAGGCAGTCACGATTGGACATGTGGAAGCGGTGCAGATTGCAATTAATAACAGTGCTGTAATCGAATTTGATGGGACGGTGCAGTCTCCGTATTTTACCTATGAAAGAGACAATGTACGGCATGAAGTATGGTTTGAGGATGTGAGAAGTTTATCTGCAAAATATAGTTTGATTAAGGAATACAACCTGCGTGGCATGGCGGTATGGCAGATTATGCGTTTGTTTCGGGCAATGTGGATATTGTTTGATGATTTTTTTGAAAAAAGAGAATAAAAATGCAACTTTTCTGTCATGGAAATCGTTTTATTATTAGAATGAAAAACAAAGGAGGAATGGCTATGAGTAAAAAAATAATTGGTTCGGTGATGACAGGTGCTTTGGTGTTATCACTGATTACTCCGGCAGTACCGGCAGCCCCTGTGGATGCAGCCGGTAAGGTGACTTACAAAGTGAAAGGAACAACACTTACCATTAGTGGAAAAGGTGAGATGCCAAAGAGCATGGTGTTTGGCAAGAAGTCAAAAACGAAAAATATTAAGAAGGTTGTGATAAAAAAAGGTGTCACTACCATTTCTAAGAATGCCTTTAAAAATTGTAAAAAGTTAAAAAAGGTACAACTTCCATCGACACTGAAAAAGATTTCCGGGTATGCCTTTTACAATACAGCGCTTACAAATGTCACAATTCCAAACAGCGTTAAGTATATTGGAAATTTTTCTTTCTACAAATGTAAAAAATTGAAGAAGGTATCAACACCGGCTGATTTATATGCTTATAACCGGGTGGATGAGAAAGGTGTGATCAATGATACGCCATTAGAGCAGTTGACGTTTACATCTGCCATTAAATCACTGAATGATATCAGTTTGAATCAGTTTGATACGAGGGCTTATGTGGTAAATAAGAACGATAAGAATTTTAGCTCATATAAAGGTGCTATTTATAACAAAAAAGGTGACACTTTGATGTACCTTGCTCTTTATGCGAAGCAGGCGGAGGTAAAGCCTTCCTGCGAGAGTATTTTGACGAGTGCATTTACGAATGATTTAGGCGATGACAACTATGTACCGGTAAAAGAATTGAAAGAATTTACAATTCCTGCCGGTGTAAAAAGTATTGTGGAAGATGGCGAGCCTTTACCGGCGGGTATTCAATATAGTGTTTTGTCAAAGGATTTGACGAAGGAGAGCGTTGCCGTCTTACTTGGCACGATAGGAGAAAAAGAGGCAATGCGTCAGATGCCTGAGCGGATTTCCTTTGCCGGTGACTATGTGGTTATTGATAAAACATATCTTACCGAATTTGCTGACAAAGCAGATGCTAAGAAAAAGGCAGAAGAGGAGACGCTTGAAATTCCGGAAGGCGTTGAGACAGTTCCGGATGAAATGTTCCGTAATTTTAATATGAAGGAAGTTAAGCTGCCTTCGACCATAAAGACAATAGGTGCAAATGCATTTTATAACTGCAAAAAACTTATGAAAATTAATTTTCCGGCTTCATTAAAGGAAATCGGAAAAGATGCATTTTGCTGGACAGAAATTGGTGACTGCATTTCAAAAGAGTGGCAGGCAAAAAAAGATACATTTTATACTTCTTTCACGGAATATGAGAAAAAGCAGAAGGAAGAGCAGGCAAAACGCAGGAATGCGAAATCAATTGATTGTACCGGCGAGGCATTTGATGCGGTGAGCGGCGCTTATTCGTATGATTCATCGATGCAGAATCAGTTTATTACCTTAACCATGAAAGAGTCCGGCATCTTTTACTACTATGCCAGTGAAGAAGTAAAACTTTATGATGCAGACAAAAAAGAAGTAAACAACTGTAAACAGGTGAAAATGGGAGATGTTCTTTATCTGAAAACACCGGAAAAAATAACCGGTACCTTTAAGATTCATAATGCATTTGTCTGTCCGGAATTGACGGCGTTAAAACTTGGTGAGGATATCAACGAAAATTATTTCATGGCAAATGGAACAGTACAGTATCTGCCATTTACAAAGAAAACAAATGGCGGTGTGATTGTTCGAATTGTTGATTTGAATCTTGTTACCGCGCCGAACATGAAAATTGAAGTTCAAAAGAAAAATGGTTCCAAATGGACTTCCGTTTCCAAACAGATTTCGGTGAAGAAGGGTAAGAAGTTTGATTTGTACACGCATATGAATGGTACGACAGCAAAGGATATCCAGTTTGCTCTAAAGAAAGGTGAATACCGGTTAAAGATTATGGCAAAAGCCGGATGTGTGAGCCAGATTGCGGCATATGAATCGGATTATCAGCATTTGGCAAAGAATTCATATGGAAAGACGAAAAAGAAAGCGGTAAATCTGTATAAGACGGATTCTGATATTGAGTCAAATGATGATTATTACCGTTTTGGGTATTATTTTAATGAGGACAAAGCAAATACAAGATGGTATCGTTTTTCAAAGACAGATAAGAAACAGGGGGCTCTGACTATTTATAATAACATGCTTTCATCCGGTAGTTTTAAGGCGGTGATTTACAAAAAAGGTAAGAAGAAGGCCGTTAAAACGTATTATTTTGATACTAAACATATGAAGGATACCAGTTCGGATTGTAAGATTGTGAAATATAAGCTGAAAGCAAAGGGTACTTATTATGTTAAGATTTTACGTACCAGCAAGAAGGCAATTGGCCAGTATGGCGTTTGCTTTAATTATAAAAAATAAACTTGTTTTAGAATATGGAATAGAAATGAGGCATTGGTGTAAATCAGTGCCTTATTTTTAGATTGACAAATATAAAAGATAATGTTATAGTTATCGTATCGACTGTACTAGTACGAGTGATACAGTTAATGCAATAAAGTATAATGTAAAAGGAGGCGTTTGGAAGCGGATGATACAATTAGATTTTCGCAGTTCGCAGCCGATTTATGAGCAGATTATATCGCAGTATAAGTATATGACACTGCAAGGGTATTTAAAGCCGGGTGATGCGATACCATCTGTGAGAAAACTGGCAATACAGCTGGAAGTAACACCTGGAACTGTTGCAAAGGCTTACCGGATCATGGAGAGTCAGGGAATGATTGAAACTTTACGGGGAAAAGGAGCGTATATTGCAGCAGTACCGGATAAAATAAAAAATGAGGAAGTGATCCGGAAAGTGACAAATCAGTTAAAGGAAGATTGCATGGAATTGATTTATCAGGGGATGAAACAAGAAGAGATTGTGCACTTGATAGAAGAAATATTGGAAAATCTGCAAGGAGGAGAGCAACATGTTTGAGGTGAGAGGGCTTTGTAAAGGATATGGAGAATCAGGAAATTATACAGTAGAGGGTATTAATCTGCAAATTAATAAAGGAAGCATACATGGTCTGATTGGACATAATGGTTCCGGCAAAACAACTATAATTAAATGTCTTACTGGGATTTATAAGCCGGATCAAGGGACGGTGACACTTGATGGTAAAACAGTATATGAAAATACGGCAGTTAAAGAAAAGATTGGTTATGTGGCAGACAGTAATCATATGTTTAGCAGTTATAAAGTGAAAAAAATGGTGGCTTTATACAAGAATTTGTATCCGGATTTTTCAAAAGATGAGTTTGAAAAACTGAATTTAATTTTTCAGGTAAATACAAATAAAAGAATCAGTCAGTTGTCCAAAGGGCAGCAGATGCGGGTATCCTTTATGCTGAATATGGCAAGAAAACCGGAAGTGATGATTTTGGATGAACCAACGTCTGGGCTGGATGCGATAGCAAAAAAAGATTTACTGGATATCCTTGTTACATCTGTAGAAAATAACGATATGATGGTTCTTATTTCTTCTCACCATCTTAGTGAACTGGAGAAAATATGTGATGATGTAACGCTGATTCGCGATGGACGTATTTATGTTCAGGATGAATTAGAAGAGGTAACCGCTAAGATGGCCAAGTATCAGCTTGTGTTTCCGGAAGGGGCACCGGGAGAATTATATCATCGAAAGGATGTTTGTCATATTTCTAATGTGGGAAGTGTGTACACGGTTGTACTACCGGGAACGGATGAGATTTTTGAAGAAGAAATGAGGAAACAGGGAGCGGTTGTGGTTGAGCAGATGCCGATGGGACTTGAAGAGAGTTTTATTTACATGAATCGACAAAACGATGCTGATTATATTATGGGAGGTGACAATTAATGAGCCGAAAAAAAGCAGTATTTCTTTATGAGGGCAAACGTATGCGCTGGTTTGCACTTGCCGGGATAATTGCCGGGGTGTTATTTACTATCTTGATGATGCATGAATTTAAGGGGGCCTTTGAAGATGGTTCGTTTTATTTGGGGGGAGGAATTAATTTTGGATTTTGTAAGATGCTTGGGAGCGCTTCTATTTTAATTGTTGGCTGTATTGCTGTTATGTCTATTTTTCAATTTTCGGATTGGTATAAAAAGAGTACACAGGAGTACCTGCTGAGCCTGCCATTTACTCAAAAAGAACGTTTCCTTGCAAAAGCATTGTGTGGGTATGGTACAATTTTATTGTCTGGAATTACTGTTTTACTGGGAATGATTTATGTAAGAAATTGCTATATTACAGAATTTTGGAAAAACCTGTCAGGGATTGCTTATAGTGATATTATCATGGGAAATAACACGATGTGGCAGTTAATACAGCTTGGACTGCAGCTTATCCTTATGATGCTTGCATTGTATTCTATTTTTTTACTTGCGCATATTCTTGTGAGCAGGGGGATTGTGGCTGCACTGATTGGAACTGGTATGAGTTTCGCACCCATTTATTTGTGGAGTGTTGGCTATGTATTATTATATGATGGCTGGTTTTTCAGAGAAATGCAGCTTGATATTCCAAAATACCGGGAGTGGGGGCAGTATTTTGGTTTGTGTGTCGGAAGTGGTTTTCGTTCCACTGACATGTGCAGCCAGATGGAAAGCTCTTCCTATTACATAATTGTCAATTATTCCAATTTCTGGCTTATGCTGTTTGCTGCCTTTGCAACGATATTTATTATAGGCGGGCTTGCTTACTGGATTTCAGGCCGTGTAGATATGGCAAGAACTGGTATTGTTGTACAGAAGAAATCTGCAAGGTCATTTATCAGTGCAGGAATGGGAGTATGTTTTGGAACAGCTTTTGGACTTTTGGGAGCATATTTTGTTGGATACCGTGTTAGTGGAGGCGATTGTCTGCTGGTGTTTATTATGCTCAGCATTGTTTTTGGAACATTGGTATATCTTTTTATGAAGAAAATGCTGTCGATATCGTTTCAATAGATGGAGAGGAGTGAAACAGGATGAAAAAAATAATTTTAGCAGGTATTGCCGCAGTCTTACTTTGTAGTGGATGTGAAGCGGAACCGGCAAAGGATGCGGTTATCAGCCAGATGTCCAAAATGGCTGTTCCGGTCTGCAATAATATGGTGGAGGTAGAAAAGGAAATACAAAAACAAAAAGCAGAAACGATTCAGGAAATAAGATGGAATGCAATTCCTGAAAATCAGGAGATTTTAAAACAATTAAAAACACTGTTTACCAGTATTGATTCAGGTAAAATACCGGGCTGTAAAATGGAGTATGGTGAAAACGATGAGTGGGAAGACCCGCTTGTTACGCTGCGCCGCTGGTGTGAGGAAACAAGCTATGGCTTGGAGAATGAGATAGGGGATTTTGTCACAAAAAAGTATTTTGAAGTGCATTTTAAGACGAAAGAAGAACAAGTGAAATTGCTTCAGAAGTTAGAACAGATGGGCTTTTCCGATTTGACAAAACAAGTTGTGGACAAACAGATGGATTCACAATTAAAAGATTGCGTGATTGGGAAAAAGGGGATTTGTTTTAGATTTTACGATGATGAGGAGGAGCATCATTTTTATAATGTAATGAGTGTGGAGATACCGGTTAGTTTTGTCTTTATGCCGGATGTACTAAAGGAAGTAATTCCTAATGAAATAACGGAAGCATTTATGGCTGATTCTATTTTGCCAGGAGGAAAAATTAAGAAAGCATCCTTTTATGGAATGGACGGCTCAGATGTATTGCAAAATAGTGTTACATATTATATTTCAAATAAAAAACTTCTTCAGGCTGAATATGAATTTTCACTCTATTGTGATATTGAAGCAGATATTGTGAGTAACATAGACAGTGCAAAATTACAGTTGACAAGGGCTGAAAAAGATGCGTTAGTAAAAACATTGATGCAGTTTGGAATCACGAAAGAACAGGGTGAGTCAGTTGCAGAAAAAGTACAGGAGAAAAAAGTTTTTAACGGGCAGTCCGGCAGTGTACACTGGTATATGGAAAAAGTGAAATCGTCACAGGCAGAGGAAAAGTGGCGCTTGAGAATACAAAACAACTAAATACCAAAAGAACCACCGTGTATTCTCGGTGGTTCTTTTGGTATTGTTTATTTTTCACTATTCCGGTATTCTACCGGTGTTTTGTCGTAAAGTTTTTTGAATGTCCGGCTGAAATGTTCCACACTTGGGTAGCCGACTGCCGCAGCAATATTTTCTACGGTCATATTTCCATTTTTTAAAAGTGTTTTTGCTTTTTTCATCCGGATATTTGTGACCTGTTCGCCAAATGTTTTGCCGGATTTTTCATGGATGAATTTGCTTAAATACGGCACGCTTAAGTGGAACTGTTCTGCCATATCTTCAAGTGTTATGGTCTGGTAATTGGCCTGCATGAAATTAATCATGCTGACCAGCCGCTCATCTCTCAAATTATCGTTTTTTTTTATGTCCGGCAGTTTATTCACGCAGACGCACAATGCGTGAATGGAGGCCGAAATAATATCTTCGTCAATGCCGACGCCCCAGAATACATCGCCCTGACAGGTGATGCTGACATAGGCAATTGCCTTGGAAGAGGAGCCCTGAGTCAAAGCATGCTCTTCGTAAGTGGACAACTGATAACTGATGCCAAAGAACTGTTTGATGGTGTTGCTTACGGCATCTAAGCGTCCGTTTCCGTTTGCATCCACAATAGTGGATTTGTCACCGCAGGTAATGGTTGCTTCTGCCATGATGCCATCCACCTGTTTGAAGTGGCATTCGGAAATCTGGAAATAAGGTGTCGGGTTAATGTAATTGTCTTCGAAAATTTCATAAACCCACTGTGGAGACAGCTCTTTATGCTCCTCGTCGGAAACGTGTTTCATCAGATAGCCAACTTCTTCTCGCATCGCATCCGGCATGGAAATACCGAAATTCTGTTTCAGAATATAGTTGACACCGCCCTTGCCAGACTGGCTGTTGATTCGGATTACATCGCCGTCATAGGTACGTCCGACATCTTTAGGGTCAACCGGCAGATAAGGAACACTCCAGATTTTCAAGTTTTTGTCTTCGCGCCACTGCATGCCTTTGGCAATAGCATCCTGGTGGGAACCGGAGAATGCGGTAAATACCAAATCGCCGGCATATGGCTGACGCTCATAAACATGCATTCTTGTGAATTTCTCATAATTCGCACGGATTTTTGGCATGTTGGAGAAATCCAGTTTCGGGTCTACGCCATGTGTAAACATATTCATTGCCAAAGTAACAATGTCAACGTTACCGGTACGTTCACCGTTTCCAAACAGAGTACCTTCAATACGCTCGGCACCTGCCAGCATACCAAGTTCTGCTGTCGCTACACCGGAACCACGGTCATTATGAGGATGCAGACACAGCGTAACGGCATCGCGGTATTTCAAATGTTTGTTAATGTATTCCACCTGAGTGGCGAATACATGGGGCATTGCATTTTCGACGGTAGCAGGAATGTTGATGATTGCTTTGTTTTCCTTCTTTGGCTGCCATACATCCAAAACGGCATTGCACACATCAACGGCATAATCCACTTCCGTTCCCGGAAAACTTTCCGGACTGTACTGGAAAGAGAAGTTTCCTTCGGTTTCGTCTGCTAATTTTTTCAAAAGTACCGCACCGTCAACGGCAATCTGTTTAATCTGCTCCTTGGATTTTTTAAATACCTGCTCACGCTGTGCAACCGATGTGGAATTGTACAGATGAATAACTGCGTGAGGAGCACCCTTTACAGCCTCAAATGTTTTTTTGATAATGTGTTCTCTTGCCTGAGTCAGAACCTGAACAGTAACATCATCAGGAATCATGTTTTTCTCAATCAAAGCACGCATAAATTCGTACTCGGTTTCCGATGCAGCAGGGAACCCAACTTCGATTTCCTTAAATCCGATATCTACTAACATCTGGAAAAACTGCAATTTTTCGTCCAAACTCATTGGTTCAATCAGCGCCTGGTTACCATCGCGCAAATCGACGGAACACCAAATCGGCGGCTCTGTAATGGAATCTTTTTTTACCCAGTCATAGGTACATTCCGGTGGCATAAAATAGGCTTTTTCATACTTGTCAAAATTTTTCATGTTCAAATTCTCCATTTCTTTTCCTATTAAAATACTGTTTTGCTGCAGGGGATTGGATGATTTGTGGTATAAATAAAAAAACTTCCGTGCCCCACAACCAATGTGGTTGTAGAGACGAAAGAGATAATCCTTCGCGGTACCACTCTACTTCATGTCCGGTGGACATGCCCTCATCAGCACTAACATGCCTTTCCCTCATAACGGTGGGTGACCGGTACATTCTACTAAAGGTTCAAATGTACAGCTCGGAGGCGAGTTCACAACTATTCTTCTACTGCCTTTCACCAGCCGGCAGCTCTCTGCAAGAAAGAAAAGAAATTACTATTCCTCGTCATTGCCTTTTGCTATATGATATGTTATCATACTTTTAGTAAAAAGGAAATGATTAAATTTAATCATTTATATTGATTATTTTTAATCTACATAATGGAGGTATTGAATTTTGAAAAGGCAAGTATGGTCATTGGTTTTAGTTACAGCTCTTTTTGCTGGTTGTTTATCGCCGGATATGGCGTCTGCAAAAAAGAAACAGCCGTCGTTGGCAAAAAGTAAGGTTTCGCTTTCTTTTTATGGCAATACGGCATCGGCAAAGGTGAAAGTTAAAAATATTGCTAAAAATGCAAAAGTGACAATTTCACAGCCAAAGAAAACAAAGAAGTTGTTGAAAATTAGTTTTCGTAAGAAAACGAAGCAAATTGTAGTGAAAGGAAAACGAGGGGCAAAGAATACAAACGTGACAGTTTTGATTTGTCAAGGAAAGAAGAAATACAAAAAGAAATTAAAAATTTCCTGCTCCTATATTAAAAAGACGCCAGCTGCTACGAAAACGCCGGTCGCTACGAAGATGCCGGCTGTAACGGCACCGGTTCAGACATCGACACCAACGGCAGTTCCGACGGCATCGCCAACTGTGATACCGACACCTGAGCCGGTTGCAACACCGCATGCGGACCGCAAGGCGATACCGGAACCGTCGGCAGGAGAGAAGGCGGCATGTCCGACTTATAAAGCCTCTTATACGGGAGATTCAGAGAAACCGTTAAAGGATGTTTATCAGAAATATTTTAAGGTGGGGGCTGCTTTAAATGGAAGCTCCTTAAGTACGATGGCGTTGAATCATCAAGGAATGACAGGAGTGCTTCTCAAACATTTTAACAGCACGGTTCTTTCTAATTTAATGAAACCGGAATGTTTATTAGATAAGGAAGCAACGCAAAATAGTAGTGATGGCATGCCGGCCTGCCGCTATGATACATGTGACCCGGCATTGCAGTTCTGTATGGACAATGGAATTGAGATGCGTGGACATACATTAGTCTGGCACAATCAGGTACCGGAGTGGTTCTTTTATGAAGATTATGATACGACCAAGAGTCTGGCGGATGCGGATACGGTAGATGCCAGAATGGAAAGTTATATTGGTCAGGTTATCAAACACTGCCAGAAGTACTTCCCAGGTGTGATTTATTGCTGGGATGTGGTAAATGAATGTGTGTGTGTCGACAAAAATTCATATATTGTGACAAGCGGTGGATGGAAACTGCGTGCGGCAACGAAGAAGGACAATGATTTTACCCACAATGAGGCGAAAAAGAATTTGTGGTATGCTACGATGGGAGAAGCTTATGTGGAAAATGCATTTCGTTATGCCAGAAAATATGCTGATTCGGATGTAAAGCTATTTTATAACGACTATAATGTATTTCAGACAGAAAAAATGGAAAACATCTATAAAATGGTAACGGAAATGAAAGAGAAGGGTCTGATTGATGGAATCGGACTTCAGCCAACGGTAGGCTTGCAGAGCCCTTCTCTTGATTCTGACAAAGAGGGAAGTTTTAAGACCTGCCTGAAAAAATATGGGGAGACAGGGCTTGAGATTCAGGTAACAGAATTGTCTTTTGATATTCCGTTGCTTGCCGATTGGATGTATATTCCAAGTGAGGAGCAGTTACAGGCACAGGCAGATCGTTACGAGGAAATGATGCGGCTTCTGCTTAAGATGGATACAGACAATGGTGGTCCATGCAATATTACAAGTGTAACTGTATTTGGTATTTGTGATGATTATCCGTTGTATGAAAACAATCATCAGAATAAATATTTGTGGGATACGGACTGTGTGCCAAAAGCCAGTTTTTATTCCTTCTTAAAACCGGGGATGGAGCTTCAATTATAAAGATATAAAAAAATAAAAAAAGTGCTTGACTTTTCATGACGGCTGCGCTATTATAATACTTGCGTTGTACGTGTAGCTCAGCTGGATAGAGCACTTGGCTACGGACCAAGGTGTCGGGGGTTCGAATCCTCTCACGTACGTGAAAACCGCTTGTAACAGTCGTTACAGGCGGTTTATTTTATGTAAATAAGAAACGATATAAAAAACACCCTTTGTCTGTGCAGGCATAGACAAAGGGTGTTTTTATATATGTAGTTTTGAATCGTTATTTTTTAATAAAAGTGTTTTTAATTGCCTGAAAACTTTCTTCGCTGATGATATGCTCAATTTTGCAGGCATCTTCCTCGGCAGTTTTTTCGTCAACACCAAGAGAAATTAAGTAGTGCATCAAAACGTCATGACGCTCATAGACCATTTCGGCAATTTTTTTCCCAGAATCCGTCAAATAGATGTAACCGGCATCGGTTACGGTAATATGTCCCTTTTCACGCAGGTTTTTCATGGCGACACTGACACTGGATTTTTTGAAATCTAATTCGGTAGCAATGTCAACGGCACGGACAACCGGCAGTGTTTTACTTAATATAAGGATAGTTTCCAAATAATCTTCAGCGGATTCATTATATTTTTTCTTCATATATATAAGTAACTCCTCTCCAAAAAAATATATACTGGGGGTATCCCCATTCGCATTGTATTATATAGTATAACATTCTTTTGCAGATGAATCAATTCGTTTTATCGCGAAAAAAACTCATAAAGTTCTTGACAGCTAATATACGTTAGTGTATACTAACTTGCGTAAGTGATAGAATTCATTATCAACCGTCATGTCATTTATGACGCGATACAGAAAGGATGATGGAATGATGCCTTTAACGATGGCGAAAGTGGGCGAGCCAAACACGATTAAACGAATTGGCGGTCGTGAAGAGACAAAGAAATTCCTAGAGAACTTAGGCTTTGTGACCGGCGGGGTTGTGACAGTGGTATCGGAAATCAGCGGCAATATGATTTTGAATGTCAAAGATTCCCGCGTTGCACTTGGAAAAGATATGGCAAATAAGATAATGATTTAAGGAGGAAAGACAATGACATTGAGAGAGGTGACACCTGGCAGCACAGTAAAAGTTACAAAGTTGACAGGCGAAGGTCCGGTAAAAAGGCGTATTATGGACATGGGTATTACCAAAGGAGTTGATATTTTTGTAAGGAAAGTAGCACCGCTTGGAGACCCAGTTGAGGTTACCGTACGTGGCTATGAATTATCCTTGCGTAAAGCTGACGCAGAAATGATTGAAGTTCAGTAATTTTTTTGTGTCATAGTTAGTAAAAACTAACAAGGGAAAGTCAAAACAAATACAAGATAGAAATATCAAACTTAGAAAAGGAGAAAAAGAAATGGCTATTACGATTGCGCTTGCGGGTAACCCGAATAGCGGTAAGACAACATTGTTTAACGCTTTGACCGGTGCCAATCAGTTTGTTGGTAACTGGCCTGGTGTAACAGTAGAGAAAAAAGAAGGAAAGCTGAAGAAGAGTTTGGCAGGTGGCAGCTCAGACGTTGTTATCACTGACTTGCCTGGTATTTATTCTCTTTCCCCATATACATTGGAAGAGGTAGTTGCCAGAAATTACTTAATCAATGAGAGACCGGATGCGATTTTAAATATTGTAGATGGTTCGAACATTGAGCGTAACCTGTACTTGACCACACAGCTTCTGGAACTTGGTATTCCGGTTGTTATGGCTGTCAACATGATGGATATTGTAAAGAAAAATGGCGATGTCATCAACATTAAAGAACTGAGCAAAGTTCTTGGATGCGACGTGGTTGAGATTTCTGCCCTGAAAGGAACCGGTATTGAGGATGCTGCGAAAAAGGCTTTGGCTGCAGCAAAGAAAGGTTATGAAGCACCGGTTCATGAATTTGCTGAAGGAGTAGAGATGGCAATTCATTCTGTTGAGTCAATGTTAGACGGACAGATTAAAGATGAGTTGAAACGTTTCTATGCAATCAAACTTTTGGAGAGTGATGATAAGATTATTGAGCAGATGGCTTCTGTACCAGATGTCAGCAGTGAGATTTCTTCTCTGGAAGAGACATTTGATGACGATGTAGAAAGTATTATCACAAACGAGAGATACAGCTACATAACATCTGTCATTGATGGCTGTCTGAAAAAAGCAAAATCCGGAAAGCTTACAATTTCCGATAAGATTGATAAGATTGTTACAAACCGAATTTTGGCACTGCCAATCTTTGCGGTTGTTATGTTTATCGTATACTATGTTTCTGTTACAACAGTTGGTACAATTGCTACTGACTGGGCAAATGATGGTGTGTTCGGTGATGGCTGGCACTTGTTCGGCATCGGAACTTCTGCTTACGAAGAAGATGCTGACAGCTATACACAGGCAACCAACGCATTGGATGCTTATGGCGTACTGGTAACAGACGATGAGGATGCCATTGATGTTGATGCAACAAAGAAAAAGATGGCAGAGTTAGATGCAAAGGGTTCTTCTGAAGCTTCTGTAAAATATGAAGTAGAAGATGAAGAAACTTTGGCAACAGATGAAATTGATGTATATTACGATGCAGTACCGGATGGTGTAGATGAAGAAACCGTAAATGGTATGTCCTTCAAAGATGCAGAGAAATATGTCAATGAAAAAGGCTTGGAAGAGCCAGATCCTGCAGATTATGGTGTTTGGGTTCCTGGTATCCCGGCATTGCTTGATAAGGCACTTTTGGATGACGAAGGAAATCCGGTTTGTGCAGAACCTTTGTATGGATTGATTATGGATGGTATTGTAGCCGGTGTCGGAGCCGTACTCGGATTCGTTCCTCAGATGCTTGTATTGTTTATCTTTTTGGCATTTTTGGAGGCATGTGGTTACATGGCACGTATCGCATTTATCATGGACCGTATTTTCCGCCGTTTCGGTTTGTCCGGTAAATCCTTTATCCCAATGTTGATTGGTTCCGGATGTGGTGTTCCCGGTATCATGGCTTCCCGTACAATCGAGAATGACCGTGACCGTAAGATGACAATTATGACAACAACATTTATCCCTTGTGGAGCAAAACTTCCATTTATCGCAATGGTTGCCGGAGCTATTTTCGGTGGTGCTTCATGGGTTGCTCCTTCCGCATACTTCCTTGGTATTGGAGCTGTTATCGTATCTGGTATTATTTTGAAGAAAACGAAATTGTTTGCTGGTGACCCGGCACCGTTCGTTATGGAGCTTCCTGCTTACCATCTGCCAACCGTTGGTACGGTACTTCGCAGCATGTGGGAGCGTGGCTGGAGCTTTATTAAGAAGGCAGGTACTATCATCCTTCTTTCCACAATCTTTGTATGGTTTACAACATACTTCGGTGTAGTAGACGGAACATTCCGTATGCTTTCTGAGGATGAAATCGATGCTAGTATTTTGGCAGTAATTGGTAAAGCAATCGCTTGGTTGTTCGCTCCTCTTGGATGGGGCAACTGGCAGGCAACTGTTGCTTCGATTACAGGACTTGTGGCAAAAGAGAATATCGTTGGTACACTTGGTATTCTGTACTCTGCCGGTGATGGCACTGTATATCAGAACATGGCTGCAAACTTTACCGCAGTCAGTGGTTATGCATTCTTAGCATTTAACCTTTTGTGTGCTCCATGTTTCGCAGCAATGGGTGCGATTAAACGTGAGATGAATAACCGTAAATGGTTCTTCGTAGCCGTTGGTTATCAGTGTGGATTTGCTTACTTGATTGGTTTGATTGTAAATAACATTGGTTTGCTCGCACAGGGCGTATTCAGTATCTGGACAGTAGTTGCTATCTTGGTAATTATTGGAATGATTTACCTTCTGGTTCGTCCTTATAAAGAAAGCCAGACATTAAAAGTTGGCAAAACGAGTGTTGCTGCCTCCAAGTAATCATCTCAAAAATTTGTAAAAAACATTTTGAACATAAATAAGCCATTTGGATATGACCTGCATTTTTTGGAATGCAGGTCTAGCCTTTTGAATCGAAAGGAGTGTGTCAATATGTGGGGAACAATTATTGTAGCAGGTATTCTTGTGGTGATTGTAGCCGCTATTCTATTTGGCATGAGAAAAGACCGTAAAAATGGAAAAGGAAGCTGTGGCGGTGACTGCAGCAAATGTAAGGGTTGTCATTAAAGCACTTGGTATGTATAATGGAATCATGTCAATGATTGAATGAAACGAGGTAGATAAGATGAAGAACCCTTTGATAAAAATTTGTGGCATTACTTCCGAAGAAGAAATTGGATATATAGCAAAAGCCGGTATTAATTATGCCGGCTTTGTGCTGTTTTTCAAAAAAAGTAAACGCAATCTCTCGTTAGAGCGGGCAGAGAAATTAATTGCTAAACTTCCGGCAGACATTGCTTCAGTGGCGGTTACGGTAAGTCCGACAAAAGAGCAGGTGGAAGCGGTTGTGGATGCCGGCTTTTCGGCAATTCAGATTCATGGCAAGGTAGAAGACCAGATCATCATTTCCTGCCAGATTCCGGTCCTTAAGGCGTTTAATGTAAGTGACATGGATGCTTTTTCACACTATGAACAAATGGATGAGGTCGTTGGATTTGTTATGGATGCTGCAGTTCCGGGAAGCGGAAAAACATTTGACTGGGATTTGCTGCAAAAGCTTCCTTCGACAGAGAAACAAGTATTGCTTGCCGGTGGGCTTAATCCGGACAATGTGGGGGAGGCTCTGGCTGCCTGCACGGGAAAGATTGATGGTGTGGACACCAGTTCCGGTGTAGAGCGGGCAGATGGTAACGGAAAGAGTAAAGAACGAATAGAAGCTTTTGTGAGGGCGGTACGGGGAAGTTCAGAAAAGTAAAGTAAGATAAGTAACTTATAAAAAAGAAGAAATGATAATTGGAGAGAAACCTTATTCGCGAAGCGAATCTTTTGTTTCGAGCCAATTATCATTTCTTCTTTTTTTATATAGATTACTTATTCTTACTTATCCTGATACTCAAGTGCTGCACCAACAAATCCTTTAAATAGCGGATGTGGATGGTTTGGACGAGATTTAAACTCCGGATGAGCCTGTGTGGCAACGAACCAAGGATGTTCCGGAATCTCTAACATTTCAACGATTCGTCCATCCGGTGAAAGTCCGGAAAGTTTCATGCCGTTTTTCTCTAAGTCATCACGATAGTAGTTATTTACCTCATAGCGGTGGCGGTGTCTTTCATGAATTGTTTCTTCACCGTACAGCGCATAAGCTTTACTGTCTTTTGCAAGAACACATGGGTAAGAACCAAGACGTAAGGTACCGCCGATATCCTCAATGCCATTCTGGTCAGGCATCAGGTGGATTACCGGATGCGTTGTAGACGGGTCTAATTCCGCACTGTGAGCGTCATTCCAGCCGATAACATTACGTGCAAATTCAACGATGGATAACTGCATACCAAGGCAGAGACCAAGGAATGGAATGTTATTTTCGCGGGCATACTGGATAGCATAAATTTTACCATCAATACCGCGGTCACCAAAACCACCCGGTACTAAAACACCACTTACATCGCCTAAAAAATCAGCGACATTTTCAGGAGTTACATCTTCTGAATTTACCCA
The DNA here is from genome assembly GCA_934322085.1 of uncultured Eubacterium sp. Taxonomy (GTDB): domain Bacteria; phylum Bacillota; class Clostridia; order Lachnospirales; family Lachnospiraceae; genus Eubacterium_F. Next base: position 26,544 of record CAKRGF010000017.1, on the reverse strand, counting down.
TTTGATGTTGACCTGTGCATTGTGGGCGAAACCACCGTGCTTTAAGGATTCAACAACACTGATATAAGCATCATGCAAAGCAGTATATTTGCCGACGAGGGCAACGGTTACTTCTTTGTTTAAGTTCTTAATAGAATTTACCATATCTTCCCAGCCCTTGATATCCGGTTCCGGACAATCCAAGTGAAGACATTTGCAGACGGTCTGTGCAAGGTTTTCTTTCTCCATGGCAAGAGGTACTTCATAAAGTGTTTCGACATCTAAGTTCTGGATAACCTGACTGTTTGGTACATTACAGAACAAGGAAATCTTGTCACGGATTGCTTTGTCGAGAGGTACCTCGGTACGGCATACAACAATATCCGGCTGGATTCCCATACCTTGAAGTTCTTTTACACTTGCTTGTGTTGGTTTGGATTTCAATTCCTGCGATGCCTTTAAATAAGGAACTAATGTAACGTGAATCAAAATCGCATTTTCATGTCCGACATCTAACTGGAACTGACGAATTGCCTCTAAAAATGGCTGGCTCTCGATATCACCAACCGTACCTCCGACTTCAATGATGGCAATCTGCGTTTCTTTTACACCATCGTTGCGGTAAAAACGGCTTTTTAATTCATTTGTAATATGAGGGATTACCTGTACGGTTCCACCACCGTAATCACCACGGCGTTCTTTGGAAAGAACCGACCAGTAAACTTTACCGGTTGTGACATTACTCTGTTTGGTGAGGCTTTCATCAATGAAGCGCTCATAATGTCCCAAATCCAAATCGGTTTCTGCACCGTCATCGGTGACGAATACTTCACCATGCTGAATTGGATTCATCGTACCCGGGTCAATATTGATATACGGGTCAAACTTCTGCATGGTCACTTTGTAGCCACGCATTTTCAACAATCGACCTAAAGAAGCGGCAGTAATTCCTTTTCCTAAACCGGAAACAACACCGCCAGTTACAAAAACGTACTTTACAGCCATTTTAATCTCCATTCCGGAGCCAACAGCTCCTTAATCTTTTTACAAATTTTATCATTTAATGAAAATAAACAAACTTATTTCTAGTATACCCTTTTTACCAGTTTGTTTCAAGTGTCAAATTCACCAATCTTTCACATACTAACCATTGATTTATCATTTAAAATCTTTTATACTAATTAAAGTAACGATTCAGGATACGAAAGGACAAGATAGAATGGATTTTAATAATAATGAAAGAAATAATCAGGATCCGAACAAGCGCAAGAAAAACAAGACCAATCTCTTGATTTGTTTAATGGCGGCGCTGTTTGCGATTGGCTTGATTTTTTTCCTGAATTCCGAGATTCAAAGAAATACGGAAAAGGAAATCACGTATACAAAATTTATTGAAATGCTGAAAAAGGACCAGGTGAAAAAGGTTACGTTTCAGTCAAATATGATTGTCATTGAGCCAAAGACAAAAGAAAAAGTGGCAATGCTTACGGTGACTTATTATACCGGGTATGTCAATGACGAAAAATTGGTGCAGGATTTGCTGAATAAATATGGAGTCGAGTTTACGGCGGAGATTCAGAGCAGTTCGGGAATTATGGACTTTTTGCTTTCTTATATTCTTCCGATTGCGGGACTTTGGATTCTCCTTTGGTTCTTTATGCGCTCGGCAACCAAGGGCGGCGGCATTATGGGCGGCGTCGGCAAGTCAAATGCGAAGATGTATGTAGAGAAAAAGACTGGCGTAACATTTAAGGATGTTGCCGGTGAAGAAGAGGCAAAGGAGTCGCTGACGGAGTTAGTGGACTTTTTGAAAAATCCGGATAAATACAAAAAAATTGGTGCGAGACTTCCGAAAGGTGCATTGCTTGTAGGACCTCCGGGAACCGGTAAGACACTGCTTGCGAAGGCACTTGCCGGAGAAGCAGGCGTTCCGTTCTTTTCTCTGTCCGGTTCTGATTTTGTGGAAATGTTTGTTGGTGTCGGTGCGTCACGTGTAAGAGATTTGTTTAAGCAGGCGACATCGATGGCACCTTGTATTATTTTTATCGATGAGATTGATGCGATTGGTAAAAGCCGTGACAGCCAGTATGGCGGGGGCAATGATGAGCGTGAGCAGACGCTGAATCAGTTGTTGTCGGAGATGGATGGTTTTGATTCCTCCAAAGGAATTATCATTCTTGGTGCGACAAACCGTCCGGAAGTGCTTGATAAGGCATTACTTCGTCCGGGACGGTTTGACCGCCGGATTATCGTGGAAAAACCGGATTTGAAAGGCCGTGTGGATGTGTTAAAAGTTCATTCGCATGATGTGCTTATGGACGATACGGTAGATTTGGAAGAAATTGCGTTGGCAACTTCCGGTGCCGTTGGTGCTGACCTTGCTAATATGGTTAATGAAGCTGCTATTATGGCAGTAAAAGATGGCAGACAGGTTGTAAGCCAGAAGGATTTGTTTGAGGCTGTTGAAGTGGTACTTGCCGGAAAAGAGAAAAAAGACCGTATTCTTGGCAAGGAAGAAAAGAAGATTGTTGCTTATCATGAGATTGGACATGCGCTTGTGGCAACCAATTTGAAACATGCAGAGCCGGTGCAGAAAATTACGATTGTACCGCGTACAATGGGAGCACTTGGTTATGTGATGCAGGTGCCGGAAGAAGAAAAGTATCTGATGAAGAAGGAAGAACTGATATCAGAGATTGTTACACTTATGGGCGGCCGTGCGGCAGAGCAGATTAAGTTTGATGATATTACGACCGGAGCGTCGAATGATATCGAGAAGGCGACGTCGATTGCGCGCTCGATGGTAACGCAGTATGGTATGAGCAGCAAGTTTGGCATGATGGGCTTAGAGACGATTCAGAGCCGTTATCTGGATGGCAGACCGGTGCTTAACTGCGGTGAGGTGACGGAGAGCCAGATTGACGAAGAAGTTATGGCAATTTTGAATGACTGCTACAAAAAGGCAGTGGAATGCATTGAGACAAACCAGACGGTTATGGATAAACTGGCAGAGCATTTGATTGAAAAAGAAACGATTACCGGAAAAGAGTTCGTTGCCATTTACGAAGAAATTACCGGTGAAAAGTTAAAGAGAAGCGGCGAGGAAAAACAGGAAGAAGAAGCAAAAGAACTCCCGCAGAATGAGGAAGAGTAATGGCTTACGAATTGTTAGTGCTGGATGTTGATGGAACATTAGTCAATACGAAAAAAGAGATTACAGAGCGAACAAAAGAGGCTTTGTGGGAATGTCAGGACCAGGGAATCAAAGTTGCAATTGCTTCCGGGCGGTGCACAGAGGGCATCCGTCATCAGGCAAAAGCGATTGGACTTGACCGGTTCGGCGGCTATGTTATTTCATTTAATGGTGGACGCATTACGAATTTTGCAACCGGCGAAGTGATATATGATATTACACTGCCGGACGGCATGATTCATGAACTGTATGATTATTCAAAAAAAGAGCATACCGGAATATTAACGTATGATGCCGGGAAAATTGTTGCGCACAGTGACACGGATCCGTATATTACAATTGATGCAAAAGGCTGTGATATTCCTATCTGGGTACCTGAAGATTTTCATCGGGATGTGAAGTTTGCGGGCAATAAATGCATTTTGACCGGAGATCCTGCGCATTTGGAAAAACTGGAGAAAAAGGCGGCAAAAGATTTTGAGGGGCGTCTTTCGGTCTACCGCTCCGAGGGATTTTATTTGGAAATGATGCCTCTTGGCGTGGATAAGGCATACGGTGTAGCAAAATTGTTAGAACGTCTTGGCTACCGCCGCAGCCAGATGATTTGCTGTGGGGATGGTTTTAATGATTTGCCGATGATTGAATATGCCGGATTTGGCGTGGCAATGGCAAACGCACCGGAGCAATTGAAGGAAAAAGCGGATTATGTTGCACCGTCCTGTGACGAAGATGGACTGGTGGATGTGATTACGCGTTTTATAAAGGACTGGTAAATGTGTTTAATCTGGAAGAGGAATTGAAAAAACTGCCCGGTAAGCCAGGCGTGTATCTCATGCATGATAAAACGGATGAGATTATTTATGTGGGAAAAGCAATTAGTCTAAAAAACAGAGTGCGCCAGTATTTTCAGAAGAGCCGCCATGTGACGCCTAAAATACAGCGGATGATTGACCGCATTGCGTGGTTTGAGTATATTGTGACGGATAGTGAACTGGAAGCATTGGTTTTAGAGTGCAATCTGATTAAGGAACATTCTCCACGGTATAATACAATGTTAAAGGATGGCAAAAGCTATCCTTTCTTAAAAGCGACGGTTTCAGAAGCCTACCCAAGGCTTCTTTTTGCGCGTCAGATGAAACGGGACGGCTGTAAGTATTTTGGACCGTTTACGAGTGGAAAGGCGATTCGTGATACGATTGAACTGGTGAATCAGTTGTTTCATCTGCGAAACTGCCACCGCGTGCTGCCACGTGATATAGGAAAAGAAAGACCTTGTCTGTATCATCAGATTGGACAGTGTCCGGCTCCGTGCCAGGGATATGTGAAAAAGGAAGAGTACCGGGCAAATTTTGAGCGTGCCCTGAAGTTTTTGCAGGGAGATACCAAATCGGTATTAAAGGAACTTGAGGAAAAAATGCAGCGGGCAGCAGTGGAGATGAATTTTGAGGAGGCAGCCACATACCGTGATTTGATACAGAGTGTCCGTCAGGTGACAGAGCGGCAGAAGATTACATCAGAAGATTTTGAAGACCGTGACATCGTGGCGATGGCGCGTGGAAAAGAGGATGCAGTGGTACAGGTATTTTTTATCCGCGGCGGAAAAATGCTAGGGAGAGAGCATTACTATCTGACCGGAACAAATGAGGAGACAGAAGGAACTGTTTTGTCCGCTTTTATTAAACAGATGTATGCCGGAACGCCGTATATTCCGAAAGAGATCTGGTTAGAGCAGGAAGTGGAAGATGCGGATGCTATCCTTGAGTGGCTTTCGGCAAAACGCGGTCATAAGGTGTACTTCCGCTATCCACAGCGCGGGCAGAAAGAGCGCATGATTGAGCTGGCGAAGAAAAATGCTCAGATGGTGCTTCAAAAAGACGCCGAGAAGTTACAGAGAGAGCGGGCAAGAACCAAGGGGGCGATGGAAGAAATCGAGGGACTGCTTGGTATTTCCGGACTCAGCCGTGTGGAATCGTATGATATCTCAAATATCAATGGTTTTGAAACGGTTGGTTCAATGGTTGTGTTTGAAGAAGGAAAGGCGAAAAAGAATGATTACCGTAAGTTTCGTATCCGCTCCGTGAGCGGGCCGGATGACTATGGTGCTATGCGGGAAATGCTGACGAGACGTTTTGAGCACAGTAAACGGGAAGGTTTGTCGGAGATGGATTCTTTCCGTAATCTGCCGGATATTATTTTTATGGATGGTGGAAAGGGTCAGGTAAATATTGCAGAAGAAGTATTGTTAAAATTAGATATAACAATACCGGTCTGCGGCATGGTAAAGGATGACCACCATAGGACGCGCGGGCTGTATTTTAAAAATGAAGAAATTCCGATTGATACACACAGTGAGGGATTCCGTTTGATTACGAGAGTGCAGGATGAAACGCACCGTTTTGCGATTGAGTATCATAAGCAGATTCGAAGCAAGACGCAGGTTCATTCGATTCTTGATGATATTCCGATGATTGGTGCGACAAGGCGTAAAGCGCTGATGCGGACCTATCAGTCGTTAGCAGAGATTCAGAAAGCGGATGTGGAAGAACTGATGGAGATTCCGGAAATGAATCGTCAGGCAGCAGAATCCGTTGTCCAGTTTTTTGCGGCGAAAGAGAGAGAAGGTGAAAGAGATGACAAATCCGAATGAAAAAAAAGTGGCAGATGATTTTTTGCCAATGAGTAAAAAAGCGATGAAACGGCGGGGGTGGAGCCAGTGTGATTTTGTATTTGTCATTGGGGACGCCTATGTGGATCACTCTTCTTTTGGACCGGCGATTATCAGCAGACATTTGGAGGCAAATGGTTATAAAGTTGGAATTATTTCGCAGCCGGATTGGAAGGACGATGCAAGTATCACAAAATTGGGCGAGCCACGCCTTGCCTTTTTAGTGTGTGCGGGTAATATGGATTCTATGGTAAATCATTATACGGTAGCGAAAAAGAGGAGAAAAACAGATGCCTATACGCCGGGTGGGGTGATGGGTAAACGCCCGGATTATGCGACAGTTGTGTACTCGAACCTGATTCGCAGAACGTATAAACATACGCCGATTATTCTTGGTGGAATCGAGGCGAGCTTACGGCGGCTGGCGCATTACGATTACTGGTCGGATAAGGTGAAACGATCGATTTTACTGGATTCCGGTGCGGATATGATTTCGTATGGCATGGGAGAACACAGCATGCTTGAGATTGCGGAGGCATTAGACGCCGGCATTTCAATTCATGATATTACGTATGTTGCGGGAACTGTGTACCGTACAAAAGAAGGGGAATTGAGTGCGTATGAGCCGATTTCTCTTCCTGCGTTTGAAGAAGTTAGTACGGATAAGAAAAAATATGCACAAAGTTTTTATGTGCAATATGAGAATACCGATGCTTTTACGGCGAAACCGTTAGTTGAAGCATATCCGAATAAAGTATTGGTTGTGCAGAATCCACCGGCAAAGCCGCTTACTACGCAGGAAATGGATGATATCTATGCCTATCCTTATGTGGGAACGTATCATCCATCCTATGAGGCAGCGGGCGGTGTTCCGGCAATTTCCGAGATTCAGTTTAGTCTGACAAGCTGCCGTGGATGTTTTGGCGGCTGTAATTTCTGCGCCCTGACATTTCATCAGGGAAGAATTGTTCAGGTCAGAAGCCACGAGTCGATTTTGGAAGAAGCCAAAGGAATGACTATTAAAGCTGGATTTAAGGGATATATACACGATGTGGGAGGCCCAACAGCAAATTTCAGAAGACCCTCGTGTGACAAACAGCTTGAAAAGGGTGTCTGCCAGAAGAAGCAATGTTTGTTCCCTAAACCATGTCCGAATCTGAAAGTTGATCATAAGGATTATGTTTCGCTGCTTCGGAAACTGAAGTGTTTGCCGGGAGTTAAGAAAGTATTTGTACGTTCCGGAATCCGGTTTGATTATGTGATGCAGGAAACGGATGATACGTTTCTTAGTGAACTTTGCAGAGACCATATCAGCGGGCAGCTTAGAGTGGCACCGGAGCATGTTTCTGGTAATGTTCTGCGGGCGATGGGGAAGCCGCCGCACGCAGTCTATGAAAAGTTCTGCAAACGTTATGAAAAGGTAAATAAAAGGACGGGGAAGAAGCAGTATGTAGTTCCTTATTTTATGTCTTCTCATCCGGGTTCTACACTAAAGGATGCAATCGAACTGGCAGAATATATTAGAGACCTTGGCTACATGCCAGAGCAGGTGCAGGATTTTTATCCGACGCCATCGACGATTTCGACCTGCATGTATTATACGGGACTTGATCCTCGTACGATGGAGACGATTTATGTGCCAAAGTCTTCCCATGAAAAGGCCATGCAGCGAGCGTTGATTCAGTACCGGGAACCTAGAAATTATGATTTAGTAAAAGAAGCCCTGCTTAAAGCAGGGCGGAATGATTTGATTGGATTTGATAAAAAATGCCTGATTCCTCCGAGAAAGCGTAAGCGCCATTAGTTATGGATTTTACATGTGGAGCCTACAAGATAGCGGGGGATGATTAAAGATGAGTCTGCGGTTTGCGTGGACTCATTTTTTTGCAGATAAACGGCTGTATATATCTGTGAGGACGGACAGCCGTCTCCAGCCAGATGTCCGGAGGCCTTACAGATTTTGCAGCGTACATGGCAGTCGCATTTCTCTTTTGGTACGGACTCTTTATCAAAATATTCTTTTTTTGTGCAGGAGCCACCGACGGCTTTGTCACAAATACCGTTGATTGCGAGTTTTCCGCATTTTGTGCAAATAACAGCGGTTGTAATTGAATCTGGTTTCTTAAAAGAAACCTTTGTATAATTCTCATTTAATTTCTCCATTATATCGCGCCATAAATCCTTCTGATAGGTAAGAGCCGTTTGTTTTTGACCGGAATCATAACCGCCCCAGATACCAGCTGTGAGGTACGGTGTGTAGCCGACAAACCACAAGTCGCGGTTGCCGGTGGAAGTACCGGTTTTTCCTGCCTGCGGCATATTAATTTTTTTGAATTTTAAGCGGCTGCCGGTTCCTTTTGTAATCACGTCTTCCATTGCACTGGTTAGAAGCCATGCGGTCGATTCTTTCATAACTTGTCTGGCATCGGTATTCGTTGTGTTGTCGAGCAGTACATTCCCGTCATGGTCAACAATCTTCGTGTAAAAGGCGGCAGGATGGTAGAGGCCTTGATTTGCAATGGTGGCAAAACCATTCGTTAATTCCAGGTTCGTAACACCCTTGGTTAATCCGCCGAGAGCGAGTGGGAGAGAAATGTCGGTATAGGTTTTTCCGTCCTGGCTGGTGTAGTTGTCAACTAAAGTTGTAAAACCTAAATTTAACAAATAATCATATCCGGTTTTAGGACTTATATCATTTAGTGTTTTGACGGCGACTACATTCATGGATTGTGCCATTGCCTCGCGCAGGGAAGTCAGTCCACGGTAGGAACTGCCATACCAGTTTTTTACTTTCCGTTTTGTCCCCGGATAGTAGTAACGGGCATCATCTTGTACCGTTGCCAGTGTCATTCCAGCAGTGTCAAGTGCTGGCAGATAAGTCGATAGTATCTTAAAGGTTGAGCCGGGCTGGCGCATGGAATCGGTTGCCCGGTTCAGCGTGCGGCTTGCATTCTTGTCACCACGCCCGCCGACCAGTGCTTTTACGGCACCGGTATTCTGGTCGATTACAACAAAAGAGGACTGCGGTTCAATTACAAGGTCAATTGTTTCAGACTGTATGGTATCGGTTTTTGTCATTATAGCAGCCTTGAATTGTTTGATTTGCTTCCTTGCAGTGGATTTCTTTTTGTATAATCCAGATATAACTTTCTTTTTTCTGCTTTTGAACCATTTCTTCATATCGGAAAAAGAATAAGTATTCTGTGTTCCATCTTTGTGTGTAAGGATTAATTGGTAGGTCAGTTCATACCGCGAGTTGGCAGGATAGTATTTTTTGTTATTCATCATTGTGTCAACCGTTTTCTGCATGGATTTGTCCTGTGTGCTGTAAATGGTTAGACCGCGGCTGTACAGTGCGTTATAAGCCTGTGTTTCTGTGTAACCGCATTTTGTTTTCAAATCCTCAATCACCTGCTCAATCAAAGCATCGGTAAAATACGAAGTAATGGAAGAGCTTGATACGGTTTGCTTGTTTACCTTCTGGATTCGGTCATAAACCGGGTCGCGCAGAGTGTCGGTATATTCTTTACTGGTAATATATCCCTGATTTTTCATATAAGTTAAAACAGTTGTGCGTTTTTGACTGTTTTTTGCCGGGTGGGAAATGGGATTGTATGCCGATGGGTTCTGGGTGATTCCGGCAAGAACGGCGCACTCGGAAAGTGTCAGCTTGGAAACATTTTTATTAAAATAACGTTTGGACGCTGCCTGGACACCGAGTGTATTTTGTCCAAGGTTAATGGTATTTAAGTAATACTCAAGAATTTGGTTTTTACTGTATTTTTTTTCAACTTGAAGAGCAAGAAACTGCTCCTGCAGTTTTCGCTTTATTTTTTCAAAGAGAGTATTTTCCTCGCCGCCCTCAAATACTTGGTTTTTCAATAGCTGCTGTGTAATTGTGCTGGCACCCTGCGTAAAGTCACCTTTATTTTTTATGCCAATGGTTAGTGCGCGTAAGACACCTTGTGTGTCAACACCATTATGTTTGCGGAAACGCTCGTCCTCAATGGCAATAAAGGCATTTTGAAGGTTTTCCGGAATTTTATCCAGTGTTACATATTCCCGGTTGGCATCTTTACCTACTAAATGTTGAATTGGATTTCCCTCGCTGTCTACAATGGTCGTTGTATAGCCTTTTGGAACAATCTGGATGGAGTTCATATCCGGTGTTGAGGATAAAATACTTGTGTACATTCCAATTAGGAAACTTCCGGCAAAAAGACCGATAAAAATAAATCCGATAAGAGTAAGACGGATTCCCATAAGCTGTAATTTGTGCAGGCGGTGAGTGGCTGCAGATTCAAGCTGATGTTTTCGATTTTGGATTTCTTTATGACTAAAATTCATGCGCGGTCCTTTCCTTTCTAGATTATTGTCTTTTTTAGTATAACAAAAACTCTTGAAAAGGGAAAGGGCAATTACTATAATAGTAAGGAGTAGAAACGAAGTAAGAGAAAGGAACGAAATGGATGGAAGCAGCATCTAAGATACTGTACGAAGGTGGACAAGGGGAAATTATAGAAAAGAAATCCCGTTTTATTGCGAACATTTTTCCAGTTGCAACGGAAGAAGAAGCACTTGAAAAAATTACCGCGGTGCGGAAAAAATATTATGATGCCAGACATAACTGTTTTGCCTATATTTTAGGCGAAAATAAAGATACGGTACGTTGCAGCGATGACGGGGAGCCGTCAGGAACAGCTGGACGACCGATGTTGGATGTTTTGGATGGACAGGGAATTTATAATGTTGTGGCAGTTGTTACAAGATATTTTGGAGGAACCCTTCTTGGTACAGGGGGGCTTGTAAGAGCGTATTCTGGTGCAATGAAAGAGGGATTAAATCATTGTGTTCTTTTGGAAAAGCAGACCGGTTACCCGCTGACCGTTACAGTGGATTACAACGAGGTTGGGAAAATCCAATATTTGGCAAGAACCAACGAGATTCATGAACTATCGTGTGAATATGGAAATGAAGTTGTGTTTCAGTTTTTGGTGCCGGAGGAAAAAATCGATTCTTTTGAAACAGCATTGACGGAGAAAACAGCCGCGAAAGCTAAACTTGAACGAGGCGAAAAACTGTGTTATGGTTTCCATAGAGGTGAGGTTATACAGATGGATAAACGGCAGGAAGGAAAGGAATCATGAATTTATTAGATTATATGAGCGAGCAGAAGAAAGAGACTGAATCGCCGCTTGCTTCGAGACTCCGTCCGACCACCTTGGATGAGGTTGTAGGGCAGAAACATATTATCGGAAAAGATAAATTATTGTACCGGGCAATTCAGGCAGATAAATTAAGTTCTCTGATTTTTTATGGACCGCCGGGAACTGGGAAAACGACACTGGCGAAAGTGATTGCCAATACGACAAGTGCAGCATTTCTCCAGATTAATGCGACCTCAGCCGGGAAAAAAGATATGGAAGAAGTTGTTGAAAAAGCAAAAGAAAACTGGGGCGCTTACGGGCGCAAGACGATTTTGTTTATCGACGAGATTCACCGCTTTAACAAAAGCCAGCAGGACTATTTGCTTCCGTTTGTCGAAGACGGCACTATAGTCTTAATTGGTGCGACAACGGAAAATCCGTATTTTGAAGTAAATGGCGCGCTTTTGTCCCGCTCGATTATTTTTGAATTAAAGGCATTGGAAAAGGATGAAATTAAAAAACTTATACTGCGTGCCGTGACAGACAAAGAGAAGGGGCTTGGCAGTTTTGATGCGGTCATTGAGGAAGATGCGCTGGAATTTCTTGCGGACATCAGCGGCGGTGATGCCAGAAGTGCTTTAAATGCAATTGAACTTGGTGTTTTGACAACCGAGAGAGGCGCAGATGGTAAAATTCATATTACGATGGAAGTTGCCGAGGAATGTATTCAAAAACGTGTACTTCGTTATGATAAAACGGGGGATAATCATTATGATACCATTTCGGCGTTTATCAAAAGTATGCGGGGATCTGACCCGGATGCCGTGGTTTATTATCTGGCGAGGATGCTGTATGCCGGTGAGGATATCAAATTTATTGCCAGACGAATCATGATTTGTGCGGCGGAGGATGTTTCGAACGCTGACCCGCAGGCACTTGTCGTGGCGACAGCGGCGGCACAGGCAGTCGAGCGTCTTGGTATGCCGGAGGCAAGAATTGTACTTTCGCAGGCAGCACTTTATGTAGCATGTGCGCCGAAGAGTAATTCGGCAATTGTTGCGATTGATGATGCGATGAATTATGTAAAAACACATCCGAATTACCGGATTCCGGCGCACCTGATGGATGCTCATTATAAAAGTGCGGCAAAACTCGGACATGGTATCGGATACCAGTATTCTCATGATTACGAAAATCATTATGTAAGACAGCAGTATCTGCCGGATGAGGCGGAACAGGAACGGTTTTTCCATTTATCAGAGAATGGTTATGAAAAGGAAATAAAGCAGCATATGAAGAAAATTGGAGCAGATAAGGAGGAATGGTAAGATGGCAGAAGAGAAGAAAGATAAATTTGAGAGTTCATATCCGAAGGGCGTGCGTATTGCAGCAATCATTGGTGTAATCTTTTTAGTTGCGTTATATATCGTAACTTTGATTGCCGGAATCACCACATCGAAGGCAGCACCGGAATTGTTTAAAATGTGTATTGGTTCCAGCATTTTACTGCCAATTCTGTTTTGGCTTTATATTCAATTTGCCAAATCATTTATGAACCGGGATAGGGAAAACATAAAGAAAGAAAAATAACAGATATTAAAAAAGCTGTAAACTGGTGAGATTCACCAATTTACAGCTTTTTTCTTTTTTTAGTATCCGACTTTTTTACCTTTTTTTGTCAGATATCCACTGATTCGTTTTGCTTTATAATCTTTTTTCTTACGGGAATCCGGTACACCGGGATCCGTTGGGTCGTAGTTGATGCCACCTTTCACTTTGATGGTCTTTGCTTTGCCGAGAGGACCCGGTTTCTTTGTGCTTCCCTTAACGATTTTAATGGTATTGCCGGTTGAAGTATAATCGTAAATCCACTTCGCATCCGCTACTGCCATACGGATACATCCGGCAGAAGCAGGTCTGCCAAGCTTGTTGTAGGTGACAGCAGGAAGTGCGTAATGAGATTGTGTGCCAACGGCAATTGAGTGGAAATAAACATTGCCGACAATGTGTGTTGCCCAGCGCGCATATACGGTACTGCCATCTGGCTCATGCATCGGTTTCATCGTATATTTTACGGACTGTCCGTTTGTGCATACCGAATATGTACCTATTGGAGTATATGCTGACTTCTCATGGAGACCACCGGTACCGGCAACGGTCCAGATGTCACTGCCGACACATACAGAACACGTTTTAACCGGAATATCGTATTTGTTTGTCTCATCGTTGTACATGTAAATCGTAACGACGCATGCGGCACGGTTTACTTCGATGTAAAACTTGTTCTGATGAGAAGAACTGCTTTTTTTCAGTTTCAAAATCTTAGTAAGGTCGGTCTGTTTTTCATTGTTAATATAATAGAATTTGTATTTCTTTCCCTTATATTTTTCATAATACCAGCCGTTTTTACCAAGGTCTGATTTTTTCAGTTTGAACTTTGTCTTTTTCAGTAACAGTCTGCTTTTCCAGGCGGATGTCGCAAATGCACGTACTTCAAAAGTTCCTTTGGATTCATTTTTTACTTTTACAGAATAGTTCTTTTTGTTTGAAGAAGCTTTTGCTTTATAAGTGCCAAGTTTTGTTTTTTTACCTTTTACAATCTGGTAAAGAACAAATTCTATTTTTTTGATATTACCAGGAACATAAGCACCGGTGATTTTGTATGTGCATGTAGCATTCTTCTTTTTGGAAACAGTAAGTGTTCCCTTTTTTATGCGTTGGTCGGCTTTGGCTTTGACTGCAAGGGAATACGTTTTATTGTTGTTGTCAATTACAATGGCCTTAATTGTATACAAATCCAAATTATATTTTAAAGTCTTAATGGTGACTTCTTTATAATAATAAGAAGATGTTTTTTTCTTGCCGGACAATGTGGCAACCTGTTTGCCAGCACTGTTAAATACCTGAAATGTTACACCCTTGACACCAAATACATTTTTTAATCCTTTGAGCTCAATTGCAAAAGCCTGCTTTTTTTCCAGAGCATTTGTTTTTTTTGTGGTAAAGGAAGTACAAGAAGGAGCAACTGTGTATTCAGTTGAAGCCAGTGTGTACTGTGTGTCCCAATTGCTGTTTGTAACAATTGCCTTTGCACACCATTTACCATAATGATTGCCGGATTTTGATACGTTAACAGACCAAGTTTGGCCTGCTTTGAGTGTCATAGCTTTTCCTACAGTTGCAGCAGTAGATTCTGCACGGTTTTTATTCCAGATTTGAATGGAAATTTTGTTGCCTGTACCTGGAACTAAGACATCGTCGGTATCCTCTTTTGATACAAAGGAGGCTGTCCGGACAGCAGAACCGGCATTACCGGATATGGAAAGAGCTGCTTTTTTTGTATGAATGGTAAAATCAGCAGTACCAGCGGTTAGTGTTTGTGTGCCAATGGTTACCGATATGGTATAATTGGCAAATTCGTATTTTAAATCTGATAAGCTGATAGTGCCTGTCAATGTACCTTCTTTACAATTTGTCTCATCAAGAGATATGGTTTGTTCAAAGGCAGTTTTCTTTGTTGTGTTGTTTACTGCGTTTACAGTAACTGCAGTATCGGATGTTAAATCCAGACCAGTTACGGTGTAGTTTGCTGTGCCGTCGGCACGATTTGTTGTCAGAACTGCTGTATGTGCTGCAGTTGATGCTTCCGTAGTGGCAGCAGCCTTTTCCGGTGTGATGGCAAAGGAAAATGTCATGGCCAAAGAAGCAAACAAAAACAAAAGCAAACTTCTTATGTAAATACGTTTCATGATAAAACCTCCATTCTGTTTAATTCACTGCCTGACGGCATGATTTAAAACACGACGCCAAGTTCTTTCATAATCGCACATTTTCTAATGTTTGTCAAGAAATCATGCTCTATTATAGGCAGGATATGTGTCAGTTCTTTTACATTTTTTGAGGGGGATTTTAAACTCCATTTAAGTTTCTCCTGCTATTGTATAGTCAACACATAACAAATATAAAATGGAAATGGAGGTTTTATTATGACTCGATGGAAAAAAATTGTACCGGCAGCAGCGGTGGCTGTCGCTTTAATTACAGGAACCGCAATGACAGCAGAGAATTTTAATATAGGAGAAACGACACATTCTCAGGCTGCGACAGAGGGCGCAACAGCTGCTTCCGGCTCAGCAGCAGGAGTAAATGCACCACAGGGAACACCGCCTTCTGGACAAAAACCGGATGGTACACCACCAGCGGGCGGTCCGGGAAGTGCACCGGGAGGCCAGTCAAGTTCCGGTGTATCCAGTTATGATTCTGTAAAATCTATCACAAGTGATACAACGTTATCGAATACAACGGTTTCCTCTACCGGTAAAGATGAGAATGCCATTCATGTTTCAGGAGGAGCCAAAGCAAATTTAAATAATGTAACAGTAACAAGAAATTCATCTAACAGCACCGGCGGAGATAATTCCAGTTTTTATGGTGTAGGTGCTGCCGTTTTGACTACGGAGGGTACGACAACAATAAATGGCGGCAAAAGCCTATATGGAAAGCGTGAAAAACGCTGGCAGAGACAAAGGCTTTGTCGATATTTACCGATATCGTGTGGTAAAACAAAAGGATACCATTTTGTATGTATTTGTAGATTGTGAGCAAAGTCTTTCTACTTATGAGAATACTCTGCTTATCAGTGCTGGGATGTCAGTGGCAGGCTTTTGCATTGTTTTTTTATTAGTGTGTATTTTTTCCCGGATTATTTTCAAGCCGGTGGAGGAGAGCTATCAGAAACAAAAGCAGTTTATTACGGATGCCAGCCATGAACTGAAGACCCCATTGACGATTATTGAGGCGAATACCGAGGTGCTCGAGATGGAGCAGGGGGAAATGAATGGCTTAAAAGTACGCATAACCAGATTGAGCGTATGAGCCATCTGGTGCAGCAAATGGTAAGTCTGACCCGGATGGATGAGGAAAAGGGAAAAGGAGAAAAATGCGAATTTTCCTTATCGGATGCCTTGTTAGATCAGGTGGAACTTTATGAACCGCAGGCACGCAGCCACGGGATACATATCCAGTCGGATGTGGCACCGGATATTATGTACCGTGGGCAGGAAGAAGAGATACGGCGGCTTTTTGGTATTTTATTTGAGCGGTTTTACCGGTCGGATGCTTCCCGTAATTCGGCAACAGGAGGTTCGGGAATCGGCCTGGCTATTGCCCGCGCAATTTGTGAAAACCGCGGCGGAAACATTCAGGCGGAGAGTAAAGACGGCCACAGCCTGACGATAATGGTAGTGCTTTGATTTCAGTCGCTTTTGTTAGTTCATCTTTTATAAAAAAGTGTTCTTGACAAAAGCGTTTTGATATATTAAGATACCCACATAGGCAAAGAAGAGAAGAAGTACGAATAAGAAAGAGCCAACAGAGAATAGCCGGCTGGTGAGAGGCATGGGAAATCGCTTATTTGGAATACATCTTGGAGCTTCGGCATTGAAATTTGGTAGGTGCCGACGGAAGAGGGGAAACCCGGCACACGTTATCGTGCAGGAGTATTCGTGCCATCCGGCAGGTGTACTTGATGAGGCAGTCGATGCGAGTCGATTGTGAAAAAAGGTGGTAACACGGGATATGATATCTCTCGTCCTTTGAATAGGGTGAGAGATTTTTTTATTTTAAAAAAGCGGCAGCTTTAGAATGGAGGAAAAAATGCAGGTATATGAAGAATTAGTTGCCAGAGGCTTAATTGCCCAGGTGACAAACGAAGAAGAAATTCGTGAAATGGTAAATAATGGAAAGGCTACTTTTTACATTGGTTTCGACCCGACCGCTGACAGTCTGCATGTCGGACATTTTATGGCACTCTGCCTGATGAAGCGTCTGCAGATGGCAGGAAATAAACCGATTGCGTTAGTAGGCGGCGGTACGGCGATGATTGGTGACCCATCCGGAAGAACGGATTTGCGTCAGATGATGACACCGGAGACGATTCAGCACAACGTGGACTGCTTTAAAAAACAGATGAGTCGTTTTATCGACTTTTCCGAGGGAAAAGCAATTCTTGTCAATAACGCAGACTGGCTCATGGATTTGAACTACATTGAGGTGCTTCGTGATGTAGGAGCGCATTTTAGTGTAAACCGTATGCTTTCGGCTGAGTGCTACAAGCAGAGAATGGAGAAAGGTCTCAGCTTTTTGGAATTTAACTACATGATTATGCAGAGTTACGATTTCTACAAACTGTTTCAGGATTACGGCTGTAACATGCAGTTTGGCGGCGATGACCAGTGGAGCAACATGCTCGGTGGTACGGAATTGATTCGCCGTAAATTAGGAAAAGATGCACATGCTATGACGATTACGCTGCTGTTAAACTCAGAGGGCAAAAAGATGGGTAAAACAGCAAAGGGGGCTGTCTGGCTTGACCCAGAGAAAACATCACCATTTGAGTTTTACCAGTACTGGAGAAATGTGGATGACAGCGATGTGCTGAAATGCATCCGCATGCTTACATTCCTTCCACTGGAGGAAATTGATGCGATGTCCGACTGGGAAGGCGCACAGTTAAATAAAGCAAAAGAAATTCTTGCCTTTGAGCTTACCAAACTGGTTCACGGAGAAGAAGAGGCCATGAAAGCGCAGGAGAGCGCAAAAGCACTGTTTAGCAGTGGAAATGCAGCAGAAATGCCTACCGTAGAATTAACCGATGCAGATTTGGAAAATGGCACAATCGGTATTCTTAATCTGTTGAATAAATCCGGAATGGTGCCATCTAATTCGGAAGCGCGCCGTGCCGTACAGCAGGGTGGTGTAGCCATTGATGGTGAAAAGATTACTGATATTCACGCACAGGTTGACGGCGGGAAATTAGCTGGCGACGGTGTGGTGCTGAAAAAAGGTAAGAAGAACTTTAGACGGATGGTCTTAAAATAAAAAGAAAAAATTTAGTGGTTCCATGCACGCTTTCGCTTGAGGAATGCGCAGGGGTATCGGCATGCATACAACGCATGCCAGATACCCGCGTACTCCTATGCATGGCAGCCACTAAAGTTTTTCTTATGGTTTTCAACTATTATATTCGTTGAATCAAAGAAAAAGGACAAAAATTTAACTTGCATAAATGGAATTTTCGTAGTAGAATATATTTTGTTGTTCGGCGTGTGGCTCAGTTTGGTAGAGCGCTTCGTTCGGGACGAAGAGGCCGTGGGTTCGAATCCCGTCACGCCGATATAAGGTCCTTTCTTAGTAGGAGAGAGGACCTTTTTTAATATCAAAAAAGTTAAACGGCTGTAAAGAAGGTATAAAAAGCGGATTTTTAAATAATTGGATTGTGGCAAATGTTATGTGTCAGTTTATTTGGATTCCAGTAATTTCTACGAAATCTTCTTATAATTAAACTATCAAAAACTGGAGGAGGTTTCGTTATGAGGGAAATGAAACAAACGATGGCAGCAGTGTTATCTCTGACGCTTGCGTGCACACTTTTGATTGCACCGGCAGAGGGGCAGGCAGCCAAAAAGAAGATGAATTAAATAAGACAAAGGCAACGTTATATGTTGGCAAAAAACTGATGTTGAAAGTGAAAAACACAAAGAAAAAAGTCAAATGGTCATCTTCTAAAAAAGCAGTTGCATCCGTAACGAAAAAGGGTGTTGTAAAAGCAAAGAAAAAAGGTAAGACTGTGATTACTGCCAAAATCGGTAAGAAGAAGCTGAAATGCAAAATTACCGTGAAACAGAAAGTAGTAAAGAAAAAGATCGTATATCAGTCTCAGATGGTCGAAAACTTTGAAAGTTACACAGCAGGAACGGATTGGGGAAATTACACACTTGGTGAGGGGCTTACCAGTGGTGGAAACGAACCGGCACATTATCTCGCAAAAGGAGAGACAATGAAGGTTATTACAGATCCGGAAAATGCAAATAACAAAGTCCTTCAGGTTATACCAAAGTTCTATAGTTTTTGCCCGGTATTTACCGTTGACCTTGAAAAATTGACAGGCATATCAGCAAAGAAATTGGGTGATTATAAAGGAATCCGCGTAAAAGTTCGCGTTGTCAGCGATGCGTCCCGCCATGTTGGAATTGGAATCAACTCATTCTTTGGCAAAGCGGGTACGATTAATAAAAAATATGCTTTTAACACATATACCACACGGGAAAATGCACTTCCGAAAGAGAGAGAATACTATAAATTCTATTACACAGATGGTATGGTGACACCGGAAACACCAGATGATGGCAGTATGCCGCAGGTGGAAAACGGAAAGAGTGCCAAAGGACATAAGTTCAAAGAAAAGGATAAAAATGTTGGTTTTGCGACAAAGACACTGCTGTTTAACAAGAAGCTGACCGCGGATTTGCGAAACCAGACAACCTTTGATTTTGTAGTTGGTGGAAGTTATGGTCCGGCAAACAAAGAATACTTAGCATGGTATTTAGATGATGTGGAATTGATTTACTAAAAATAAAAAGAAGTTCAACCGCAGGAGACTACAATGCGGTTGAACTTCTTTTTTTTATGCTAACAATGCCCGATTTGCTTTTTCCTGAAATTTTTCTTCCAAAATCACAAAACGTTCATGGGTGCCGCGCCCGATTACGGTCCCTTTTTCGTCTTTTGCCAAGACGGAAAAAACCAGTTTTCGTCCATCGATTTCTACCAGTTCACTCTCGCAGATGATAGTCATGCCAAGCGGTGTTGGGGCATCATGTGAAATATCCAGATGGATTCCTACGGTTCCCTCGCCAGCTTCCAGATACGGAGCCACGCTTGTCCACGCTGTTTTTTCCATGAGAGCAATCATGGCAGGAGTAGCAAACACATCCAGTGTGCCGCTTCCCATTGTTTTTGCCGAATTGGACTCATCGGCAGTAACTGTGCAGGTTCCTTTAATTCCAACTTCTAAACTCATTACAGTTCCTCCTTTTTTTGTTCTACCAGATAACCACGCTTTGCTAACTCAGCTTCCACGTCATCCAGAATCCGTTCTTCCTCCGCGGTGACGGTGTGGTAATGGTAATCCGAAGTCACATTTTTCAGAAGCGTGGATTTTCCGCTTTTAATGCCTGCGATAAATTCTTTGATGTCGCGTCGGCAGCGGATATTCATATCTGCTTGAATTTTACCATAAATTTTATGATTTACAAATACATTTTCCACGATACCGCCCAAATCCACGATACAGGTTAATTCGTCCTCTGCCTGTTCGTCCGTATGACGGCATTTGAAAATACGCCGAACCCCGCTTGGTTTAGCCGGTGGAACCAGATATCCGCGGTTGGTTGCAATAATTTTTACATGACCGGTTCGCAAAAGCGCAATATCCTGCACAATCACCTGGCGGCTTACGCCGAATTCCTTCGCCAGTTCTGTTCCGGAAACCGGCTTGTCGTGTTCCTGCAGATATTGAAGCAATCGGTCTCGTCGTTTTTCTCCAGACATATCCGGTACCTCCATTTACTCTGTTGCATGCAGATTTTTCAGGGAAATATCCATAATTGGTGCGGAGTGGGTTAAAGCACCGCTGGAAATATAATCGACGCCAAGGTCAATTAATTTGGCAATGTTTTCCCGTGTAACATTGCCGGAACATTCGGTCTCTGCACGTCCGTCAATGATGCGGATGGCTTCTTTCATGTCGTCATGCGACATATTGTCTAACATAATAATATCCGCTCCGGCGTCTGCTGCCTCTTTCACCATATCAAGATTTTCCACTTCAATTTCAATCTTACGCACAAAAGGACAATATTCCTTTGCCATTTCAACTGCCTTTGTCACACTGCCGGCAGCTCCAATGTGATTATCTTTCAACAAAACACCATCCGAAAGATTGTAGCGGTGATTGTAACCGCCGCCTGCCTTTACGGCATATTTTTCAAAAATACGGTTATTTGGTGTTGTTTTTCTCGTGTCTAACAGTTTTGTTTTAGAACCAGCAAGCAGTTTTGTAATCGAATTGGTATAAGTGGCAATTCCGCTCATGCGCTGCAAATAATTCAGTGCCGTTCTTTCTCCGGAAAGGAGAACACGGATGTCGCCTCGCACGACGCCCATCTTCTGACCTTGTTTTACCTCATCGCCATCCTGACAGAAAAAAGTAACTTCCGTGTCCGCATCCAGTAGCGTAAAAACACGTTTAAATACCGAAAGTCCGGCAATGATGCCGTCTTCCTTGCAGATTAAATCAACTTCACCCTGTTTTGCTTCCCGCATTACGGCATTGGTTGAAATGTCCTCGCTCGTAATATCTTCGGCAAGAGCCATGCGGATTAACGGGTCTGCATTTGTAAGCATTGTAATTTCATTCATGATTCGTTTTCTCCCTTTCTTCTTCAATTGCCTCTAACAATTCCTTGTGGTAGGATTCAGTGAGGTTTGTTAATGTATCATTTTGTAAAATGTCATCAAAATTTTTTTCCGGTAAAGCGGTATATTCTTCCATTGCATGTGCGGCAGCACGGCGGGCAAATACTAAACTCTCCAGCAGAGAATTGCTTGCCAAACGGTTTTTTCCGTGCACCCCGTTGCAGCTTGTCTCGCCAATCGCATACAGATGTCCGGCAGAAGTGTGGCTGTCTTTGTCGACCCAGATGCCGCCCATAAAATAATGCTGCGCCGGAACAACTGGAATTGGTTCTTTTGTACAGTCGTAACCCTCCTCCAGACAGCGTTTATAAATGTTTGGAAAATGGCTGATAATCGTTTCTTTTGGAATCGGTGCCATCGATAGACGGACATAAGGCATATCATCAATCGCCATCTGCTTGCGGACTTCCTTTGTTAATAAGTCGCGGGGCAGCAGTTCATTGACAAAACGATTGCCCTCTTTGTTCAGCAGAATTGCACCTTCGCCGCGCACGGATTCGGAAATCAGAAAGCGGCGTCCCGGTTTTTCCGAGTACAAAGTAGTCGGATGAATCTGGATGTAGTCAATGTGCTCTAACCGGATGCCATGATTTTTAGCAATTGCCAAAGCGTCTCCGGTAATATGGCGGTAATTCGTCGAATGTTTGTAAATGCCGCCAAGTCCACCGCATGCCAGCATCGTATAATCAGCGGTGATTTTTTTCTTTGTGCCGTCCGCCATTTGTGCCATCACACCATAGCAGACATTATCTGCCATCAGAAAATCGTACATGGTGGTATGCTCTAAAATCGTAATGTTTGTGCGTTCCTTTGCCCGTGCCAGAAGAGTGCTTGTGATTTCTTCTCCGGTAATATCTTCGTGGAATAAAATACGTGAATCCGAGTGGCCGCCCTCTCTGGTGTAGCAGAACTTGCCATTTTCACGCTTGAAATCCACGCCGTACTCCACCAATTGCTCAATGATTGATTGCGAGGAGCGAATCATAATATCAACGGATTCCTTTCGGTTTTCATAGTGCCCGGCACGCATCGTATCTTCAAAATAACTGTCGTAATCGTCTTCTGACTTCAACACACAGATACCGCCCTGTGCCAAAAAGGAATCACTTTCATCGGCGTCTTTTTTGGTAATCATGAGAACCTGTTTATCGCTTGGAATCTGAAGGGCACAGAATAAACCGGCAGCCCCTGTTCCTACAATTAAAAAATCAGTATGTTTCATGAGAATATCTCCCTTCCTTACTTTGCCAGTTCAAGCATCCGCTCCAAAGGACGGTTTGCCTGCGTGCGCATTTCATCCGTGACAGACATCGAATGTTCCCCTGTCTCTAAAACATGGACAATTTTTTCTAATGTAATCTTTTTCATATTTGGACAGCACTGAGCAGAACCTGCCGAATAAAAAGTCTTGTCAGGGTTCTGTTTTTTCAGTTCATACAAAACGCCAAGTTCTGTACCAATGATAAATTCTTTTGCATCGGCAGATGAAGCATAATCAATGATTTCGGATGTACTGCCAATGAAATCTGCCAAATCAAGAATTTCCGGTCGGCATTCCGGATGAACGATAAAAGGCGCATTCGGATGAGCCTTTTTGGCAGCTTCTACCTGATCTTTTCGGATAGATGCGTGTACATGACAGTAGCCGTCATTGAAAATAAAATTCTTCTCCGGTACCTGTTTGGCAACAAAACGTCCCAGATTTTCATCCGGAATAAAGAAAATGTTCTTGTTTGGAAGTGCTTTCACAATGCGGATTGCATTCGAAGAAGTCACACAGACATCTGCGTGGCATTTTAATTCTGCCGTTGAATTGATGTAGCAGACAACCGCTAAATCCGGATATTCTTTGCGGAGTTCTTCAATGCGGTCAATATCTGCCATGTGTGCCATCGGACAGTCTGCTGTCTCATCTGGCATAAGTACGGTCTTTTCCGGGTTTAAGATTTTAGCACTTTCGCCCATAAACGAAACACCACAAAAGACGATGGTATCGGCATCTGTTTTCGTGGCAACTTTGCTTAAGTAGAAGGAGTCACCGATGTAGTCAGCAATTTCCTGTACCTCGTCGTGAACGTAGTAATGTGCCAGAATAACAGCATTTTTTTCTTGTTTCAGTTGTTTAATACGGTTTTGTAAATCAGACATAATTATCTGTTCCTTTCTGTGTATTGTGTCCTATCATAACACAAAACTTTACAGCTGACAAGACAGAAAGAAATTAATTTTGCTGTAACGGTTAAAATACAAAAATCCTGTCCGAGCTTTCCCCTTCGGGACCGCTTTCGCTTAAGAACACTCGCAGCGGTAAGCGAGAGTAAAATACGCTCTCTGCAAATTTGCTGTAATCTTGTAAGTCCCAAAATCCCCGCCCGAGCTTTCCCCTTCGGGACCGCTTTCGCTTGAGAACACTCGCAGCGGTAAGCGAGAGTAAAATACACTCTCTGCTTACCGGCGGTGTTCTAGTCCCTCAGAGAAAAGCACGGGCGGGGATTTTGGGATTTAAGGTTACAGCAAAGTTACTTGACAGGGCGAGAAAGGGAACAATATTACAAGAGAACGGTTATTTATTACAAAAGGGAAAGGGCGACTGGTAATCCAGCCGCCCTTTTGAAAGAGGAGTTTTATGAAAAAATATCAAAAATGTGAAATTGGCATTTGTCATATAAGTTGAAGTTGTTCTTTGTTTCAACTTATGGCTTTAGTATAAAAGTCAAATGTGTCGAAACGGTGTTCAAATTTAATACAATTTGTGAATTGTTTGTGAATTGGAGTTGGGGGTCTTGTTAAAAGCAGTGAAGGGTAAAACAAATAGTTTGCACCGGGTGTTTGATGTGCTTTTATTCGGCTTCTGGTAATTCCGTAAAAAATGCCACAAACGCTTTCTTTTTCACCCAAACAATGGTAAAATAAAAAAAGATTGCTTTGAGAAAGAAGGTATGGGGGATTGAAATATAATGTAGATGAAATACAAAAGAATATGCATATACGACAGGTGGAAGGAATTGGAGACAGACTGGAAGAGGATATCAGAAGCATACTAAACCGTGCCGGTATCTATTTTCGTATTTTCAGCCGTGCGAAGGCTCCATTTTCCATCGCGCAGAAATTAGAGAAACCGGGGTATGGATTTGGGGAACACGACAAAAAGATGCAGGATTTAATTGGACTGCGTGTCGTTGTATATTATCAGGATGATATGAATATTGTGCGGACGATTTTGGAGAAAACATTTCGGCAGGTGGGCGAGTGGTCCAAAACGGATAATAGCGAAGAGGAATTTAAGGCATCTAAGTTAAATGGTGTGTTTTGGGTGCCGGAAGAATATCAGCGTGTTTACAATGGAGACATTAGTTTTCTTCCGATTGATGCGACTTTTGAAGTTCAGCTCCGTACCATTTCTTTTGAGGGATGGCATGAGATTGAACACGATATGCGTTACAAATCCCCGTATGGCGACGATTTTTGGCGCGAGGATTTGTCAAGGACATTAAATAGTGTTCTTGCCAATTTGGAACTTTGTGACTGGACGACATTAAATGTATTTGAAAAGCTGGCGGACTATCATTATACTGAGCGAAAGTGGGAAATGATGCTTAAGGCAAAATTCCGTCTGCGGTTTGATTTAGAGCCATTGGCGGAAGAAATCTGTCAGTTTTTAGATGAAAATAAGGAAGCTGCTTACTGTCTGTACCGATGCGACAGACCGGAAGTGCTGTTTGCGTTGCTGCGTGATGGTTACCACGAAAAAATTACGTACAATTTAATTGTAAAAGTTATTAATGATTCCGTGGCGGATTACGAGCCGAAGTTAAAACGGAAACTTGCTAAAATATGCCATGACATATTAAAGGTAGAAAAGCCTCAGCGAAGTGACAGGCTCGAACTGAATCCTTTGGATGTGACGCCTTCATTCCAATTAAAAGTGACTTTGTTGCATGACCCGCAAAGAGATTTAAATGAAGAATTTTTAACGGCGGTGAAGTTCATTGCCGGATGGGCACAGGGGCGGCTGCGGAATATTGTGGAAGGAATACCGGATACACCGATTGATTATGAATACCATGAAGCAGGATATTATTTACAAATACTAGGGAATATAAGCCTTGGATTTTATAAACTTACATTTGAGCACGCGGATGCGGAGCGTAAAGGAGTGGTATGGCGTACTAAGGTGATTTTGGAGCGAAGCGACTATATTCGTATGAAAGTGGATTGTGATTACTGCCATAATCCGGACCGTTTGATTCGTGACAGTTTTAACAAACCTCGCTTCGTAGATGAAATTTTCAGAAAGATTGGTTATGCAGATGTGATTCCAATGATGACAAAGCCTCATAAAGTAGAAAAAATGAAGGAAATTGAGATGTTGAGTGAATTTATCGCAGACCATTCGCGTACACTGCCGGTTATTCTGGCTGTGGAAGAAGAGGACTCGGAGCGTCAGATAAATATTAATCGTCTGGCTGAGACGGTAGGCACTTACGCTCACGTATTTCTTCTTAGCAAAAAGGCAATTCCGATGATGGTGGAAAAATCGGATTATACGACAGAGGAGCTGATGGGGGCTGTCTGGGTGACGTTCCAAAACGGTGAAGACAAGTTTTATACAAGGGAACGTATTGCGAACAGCCGCTTTGATTTTAATAAATATGCATTTGATTCCGGAAACGTTTACGAAAAAGCATTCAGACACAAATTGGTGCGCCTGATAAAGGAAAAGAATTGTTGACAATAAGGGGAATCCCATTTTATAATAGGGGTGTAATTATAGAGGCTTCGCAAAAGACGGAGTTTGAAAAAGTAAAGGAGAGTAAGAGATGAAAAAAGGTATTACAAAGATGTTATCTGTATGTGTGTTTGCTTTCGTTGTTTTTCTTGCAGCAGGGACGCAGAGTAAAGCAGCAACAAACATGGGATTAAAACAGACAAATGCGGGCAGCGGTTCTGTTGATTTGGAGTGGAATGCACAGCTTGGAGCAGACCACTACCACGTACAGTTCAGCCAGGATGGTAAAACATGGACTGACATGGACTATTCTTCATCACCGAATGAATACATTTATAATCTGTCTACTGGTGCAAATTATTATGCACGTGTCGTTGCCTACACGGATTCTCATTATTCGGGAAGTCATCAGGTGATGGCAATATCCGAGAATGCAATTGTCGGAACAAAACCGGCTGAAGTTACCGGTTTGAAGCAGACGGCAGCAGGAGTGAGTTCCATTTCTATGTCATGG
>CAKRGF010000016.1 GCA_934322085.1 uncultured Eubacterium sp. | reverse complement strand
GTCTTTTTGAGGACCATTTAATATCATTATTTTCTGCCTCGATAGGCTTACCGTTGATATTTGGCGTTTGTTCTGACTCTTGAATTGGCGTGGTGATTTTTTCACCACAGTGATTACAAAATTCTGAATTGTCAGGTATTTCTTTGTTACATTTAGGACATATCATAATATCTCCCTCCTCGCTTTATATTGGTATTTTATGACAAAATTCTATCACGACTTTAGGTAAAAGTAAACAAAATTTATATTTTTTATAAAAATCCACCATTGTGGACAAGATATGTGCTACTATAGCGAAAGAATCTCGCTCAAAATGAGCATACTACTCGTGGAGGTATATATGATGCGCTGCGAGAACCATATCAAAAACAAGCGAAAGGGGAGGGGGTATACACTGGCTAGACTTGAAAAACTGTCTGGAGTTTCAGACTCACATATCAGTCAGTTAGAGAGGGGGCAGGAGCAGCCATCGCTTGAAGTGGCGTATCGGTTATCAAAGGCTCTTGAGTGTGAGATTTTGGAACTATTTGAATTTTACGAATAAGAAGGGAGAGAAGTTATACTTTGGAACAAAGCAAAAGGATAAATGAGGAGTATCAAGAGGAAATAATTAGGATGGTGAAAGAGATTGAAAATGAGGAGTGGTTGAGATTTATACATAGGATAATTAAAAATTTGATAGAATAAAAAGAAGAGTCAAGGGTTGATGTTTTACCCTTGGCTCTTCTTGTATGCAATCGAATCGATTAAATGCTCAAGAGAATCCCAACCAGTATCATCGAGTTGAGCTAATGCAGAAATTAATCTGCGCTTGAAATTGTTTTCATCTGATTTGAGTACATCGGAAAGCATATCGGCAATCTGGTCGCTTTTAGAAACTTCCTTAAACATTTCGCCATAGCCAGTCCGCAACCAGTCCTCGTTGACATCAAAAACTTTACAAATCAATGCTATTGCGGAGTCGCTTGGAATACTCCTCCCCATTTCGTACGTAGCAACTGTATTACGTTTTACTTTGATTTTGTCTGCAAATTCTTGTTGTGTCATGCCGAGGGTAGTTCTAATTAATTTAATACGTTTGTTCACGCAATCACCACCTTTCGAAAAATAGAATAACATAATTTGTTGAAAAAATCAACAAAAATATATTGACAAATGTTTTAGAGTGACATATAATTGTTTTACAATCAACAAACAGAAACGAAAAGAGGTGATTTCATGAGCGAAAAAGAAAAACAGGTTGTTGAAAAATTAAAAGAAGTAATTCCTGAAATGACAGAATTTGATAAAGGCTACATTTTAGGAAAAACCGAGAAGATGGCAAAAGAAAGCAAAAACGAGGATTTAGCGAGAAAGGAGTGAGAAGATGGCTACAATAATGTTAATAGCTCTTGTATGGGTCGTGGCAATAATATGTATGTTTATAATGCACAAAATAGAATCAAAAACGACATTCAGAATATATGTCGTGTACGTGATCATGGTGTGCACTATATGCACAGCTCTTGCAATATTTTACGTATGTCAAAAGTGAGTTTTTCAAGTAATGGGCGGGCTTCTTTCCATTTATGTTCTTGCAATAAACGGTCCGCCTCAATCATTTTGGCTTGAAGATTTTTGGAAGAATGCATCAAAGCTAATAGATACGATTCTCCATAACCAGAAAATGGAGCGTCTTCTGGTAAAGTCATGACAGAACCGGCATTTTTGAGATATACCTCGTAAATGTCACGAAGATGGTAATACCGGTCTTCAATCAATTTGTGTTCATATTCCATTCTTCGAATTTTGGTGTCGTGTCGATTTGCCATGTGAGAGGTGGCAAGTGGACACACAACAGAACACAAAGTAACAATAATAGTAATAGATAAATTGAAATCCATAAATCTACCTCCGTTGGTATTTGATTATTACCACGACCAACAAATATATCATAAAGAAAGATGTGGAGAAAAGCAAGAAAGGAGTAAAGGAATGAGCGAAATTTCAGAATTAACAAAGGCATTACAAGAAACAACAAAAGAACTCAAAGCTCAGAGAGAAAGCATTGAGTCCTTGAAAAAAGTTTTTTCAGAGTTAGGTACTGGGTACTATTCAGCGGTTCCGGTAGATAGCGGACTAACCGGGAACCAAATCAGACAGTTGTACAACCTGAAAAAAATTGAGGAGAAATGGGCGGATAAAGTAATTATCAGCTCACGTCTATACAATATGCTGATACAGGCTGATTTGCACCCGGAGCGGCTTATGGATGAAGAAAACGAAAGGAGCGAGGATAAATGTTGAGACTGAATCAAGAGGAAGAAAAAAACACCCTCATTAACAGTATAACGAGAGAAGACCCCAAAATGCGAGCAAGAGCATTTTTATCAAGACTCTCACAAAAAGAACTGGAAATCATTGATAGTATCGTTGAAAAAGCGAGAAGAAAAAAGTGCAAACGATGCAGAGAATTAAACAAGGCAATGGAAATGTATGAAGGATTCCGATGGCAAGGATATTCGGATTACAGCATGTATTACGACAGGAAAACGAATGAAATCGTAATCCCGGAAGAAATGCTGATGTACTTTATAAAACTGGCAAACCCGGAGCAGCCGGAGAGAAAAATACGGCTGGTGAAATTGATTAAGGACGAGAAAAGCAAGAAAGGACCAGAAGAATGAAGAGAAACAGAGAAGTGTACATAATCGTTGATGCATTGTTGAGAAATAACGTAATACAAGAAAAAGATGCGGAAAAGGCAGGTGTGGCCGTAAAGGCTGCAATGAAAACGATTAGAAGTGAAAGGTATGCAAGAAAGGTAATAGAAAGATGAGCGAAGACAAAATGATTTTACATTTATCTCAAAACGATAAAGGCGAAAGCGAAATATGGTTGGATGGAAAAAGGTTGAAGAACGTAGTCGGATACAAAATTGAAAGTACGAATCCACTGGCTGGTGTAATGCTTTCGCTTGAAGTAATGGTAGAACTTCCAGAAAGAAAAGTATAAGGAAGGAGTAAGAAAATGATGGAGATTGTTTTATTTATACTTTTATTTTTAGCAACATTCAAGGCACTCTTGTACAAAATGAGTATGCTCGCAATACTTGAGTATTATGTGGAGCAAGGTGCGAGCATACCGGAAAAGGAGCAAATCCAAGAATATCAAACGAGAGTACTAAAGAAATGGCTACATATCAAATCACCAAGTAATCTTTGAAAGGAGTAGACATTGGAGTTAAAAGAATTGTGCGAGCAAACACTGTGTATATTTGAAATTTCAGATATTAAAGACCTGCAATCAAAATTATTTGAATGTGTAAAAAATAATGACGTAAAAAAATATTCACAATTTCATTCGCTGGTAGGAGATTTGTCCACGGACTGGCTTCAAAAGATTTTCCAATATTACTATGCGGACAGAAAAGAGAAAATGCAGGACTATACGCCTAAAAGCCTCGCCGAGCTTATTAGTAAACTAGTGGGAGACAATGACACAATTATTGATATGTGTGCAGGAAGTGGAGCGTTAGCGATTCAAAGGTGGAATCTTAATCATGATTCAAAATTTATACTTTATGAATTTGACGAAACAGTGCTGCCGTTTCTACTTTTTAATATGGCACTCAGGAATATTGACTGTATTGTGCTACATTCCAATGTTTTGTGGCAAGAAACGTATCATACATACAAAATATACCAGGGTGAAATTTATGGAACATTTAGAGAGATAGAAAACTATACTGCGGAACTGGAAGGGATATCTTTAATATCAAATCCACCGTATAACGTGAAGTGGGATATTCCGCCATTTGCACAGATACAGCCGCGGTTTTGTGAGTGCGAAGTGCCACCAGAAGGAAATGCGAATTTTGCGTTTATTCTTACAGCACTCTCAATGATTGATGGCAAAGCCGTGTTTTTGCTGCCTTGTAGTGTTTTGAATACAACAAATAAAAAAGAGTCTGCGATAAGAAAATACCTTGTGGATAAAAACCTAGTGGAATCCGTAATTATGTGTCCACAAAACATGTTTGAAGCGACGAGCATAGCGACTTGCATTATTGTATTTAATAAGAAAAAAAGCACTACAAAAACAGAAATTGTTGATGCAAGAAATATTTGCGAAACGGAAGCAAGAGAGCAAAGGGGGCAATATGGTTCAAAAGCACATACGAATAGAGTTTACAAAAAGAATGTAAATGTTTTTTCGGATGAAAACATGCAAAAAATAACCTATGCAATAGAGAATCAAAAGACGGAAAAAGATTTTTCTGTATGTGTATCCGCCAGAGATATTTCAACACACAACTACCGGCTTGATGCAAGTTGCTATTTTGAAATTGATGTAAACAACATCCAAGTACATAGAGATTATTCAGATATCGTAAATGACATAAACAGGATAGTTGCTGAAAAAAATGCTTGCAAACTTACAATCAACGAAAGTCTGGCTAAATCATTAGGCTTTGATGTTGAACTATACAAAGCGAAACAAGAGATCAGTGGGTTAAACGAATTGTTGCAGAAATTAGGCGCTAGTGCACTTGTGGAGCAAAACTATTTTATGACGTCAAAGAAAAAGAACGAAATCAGATTTGAAAATAATAGCAAAGATATTTTATCAAGTATTTTGGTCTTGATTTTGAACAGTTGGAAGCAACACGTTTTTTATCTAAATCAAGAAGAGAATAGATATCTGGCAGAGCTGCGGGATGCTTTGCTGCCGGAATTGATGTCGGGGAAAATAGAAGTATAGCAGAAAAGCAATGCGTAAGCGTTGCGATATGAAAAAGCAATGGAAACAAGTTGCGTTTCTAAAAAAAAGGGGTGAAAAAATGCCACGAAAAAAACTTCCAAAACAGTACGGAATCAGCGAATTTCGTTTCCGGGAATTGTATTACTACACTCTACAATACCCGGAATGGGAAAAGGCGTACCTGGCCGGGAAAAAATCTCCGGAGGAACTGGAACGCCTCCGGAGAAAGATGGATGAAATTGACATCCTTTGTCTAATGGCAGAGGAGGGACTGGCGGAGTATATCCGCGCCGGCGTCATATGGAAGGATATGACGTATACGACACTGAGAAGTGTATTCGGTATTCCATGCGACAGGAACACATACTACAAATACCGCCGGAAGTTTTACTGGCTTCTGGACAAGGAAAGAAAATAGAGTACTGACTAAAGAGGAACGTTAGTTCAGTGGTGAGAACAGCCGCCTCATAAGCGGAAAGTCCGGGGTTCGATTCCCCGACGTTCCATTACAAAAAAAGAAAGGAGGACGACATAGTGAAGCGAAAAAGAAAAGAGAAATTTATTCAGGCGATAACAGTGGCCGCAATGATGGCGTGGATTATCACGGCGCGTGAGGTTCATAGTCTTCGGATGCAGGAGATTATCGTATTTGTAACGTCGACAATATGGCTTGTACTGTTTGTTGCAGCCAACAGAAAGATATGGAGGTAAAAAGATATGAAAGTGATTCTTGGAAAGATTTTTTGGAATGCAATTTGTTTGAACAGAAAGAAAAATATAACCGCGTTCGTGTGTTATCACGGCAACACAGACTGTATCTGTGTGACGGTAGAAAGCAAAGGTGTACAAGTCTACCAGAACAAAGTCTTTGCGAAAAATCGTAAAAAGTTGAAGGAGATGGCGGAGCATTTGCAGATAATGAGGGATTTCAATGAGACAAAGTGATTACTCAGACGGAACACCGATTACGTTTCCGTTCTTCATATGCACGTGCCAGAACGGGCATACATACTGGTCGGTGACACCACAAGACCGGTGTAGCCGCTGCGGCCAGAAAGTCGACTGCCGACTGGCAAACGACAAAAAGAAAGCGGCCGGCAATTAAGCCGGCCGCTTTCAAGAAAATGGTATACAAAAATCTAACATAATTAGTATACCATTTTCGCACCCAAAAAGCAAGAGAAAACGGACATTTTGAGCCGTTTTTCACACTTGCTCAAGGTATTATTTTCAGAACCACGGAGGTGCGGTTGATGCCGTATATTGAAAAGACAACAAAGGCGGGGCGGACAGTGTTGATTGAGCGCTGCTATTCATCACACATCCACCCGCCGGGAGAGAAAAGAGAGAAAAAAGAGAAAAAAACAAGTGAGGCGCAGGAAAAAGTCAACCTGCGGAAAACAATCACAGAATTAACCATCCTGATGAATGAGAATTTTCAACCGGGAGACTACCACGTGACACTCACATATGCGCCGGATGAACGTCCGGAAGATTTGAACGGAGCGAAAACAGATAGAGAACGCTTCCTCTGCCAGTTGCGCCGGCGCATGAAGAAAGAGAACAAGGAGTTTAAGTACATTCTCGTTACGGAAATCGGAAAGCGAGGAGCCCTACATCACCACATGGTGATGAATCAAGTACCGACAGACTGGATTCGCTTGCAGTGGAAAAAAGGCAGGATTGATATTCGTCCATTAGACGATACGGGCCAGTATTCACGGCTTGCGGAATATTTTGCAAAGTACAAGCTGCAATTTAAGCGAATGGGTGGTAAAGGTCGCGCATGGACGCACAGCACAAACCTACGCCGTCCGGAA
This sequence comes from uncultured Eubacterium sp., assembly GCA_934322085.1. Taxonomy (GTDB): domain Bacteria; phylum Bacillota; class Clostridia; order Lachnospirales; family Lachnospiraceae; genus Eubacterium_F. The sequence continues at coordinate 52,130 of CAKRGF010000016.1, read as the reverse complement.
ACCAAAAAGAGAATCATCACAAATCGAAACTGTTTCCGTCAGGAGCCACGAGAAAGAAGCGGGTACTGGATTGATAAAGGTACCGTGTACGCCGGTATCTCAGAACTGACAGGATGGGGGTTCATGCGGTATATCCTAGTGGAAAACGACGGAAGGAGGGGGAGCCCGTGAAAGTAAATATCTACATAACAACAAAATTTCACGGAAAAATCCCATGCGGCACCGGCACGTATGCCATATTGCTGGAGACGGTAATTGACGGAAAAATGTATCGCAAAATCCACGTGTCGGCATGGAAAGAGTTATCTTTTCAAAAACTGGCGGTGTATGCGCTGGTGGAAGCAATGCTTTGTATGAGTAAATCAAGTCAGTTGGTGATTCAATGCGATTCACCATATGCTGTTAACGTGGCAAACTCCGGAACAGCGGACGGAAAGAAATATGAAAAGATGTGGCACGAGTATTTCACTATGGCGTCACGAATGGAAAAGGTAACCGTGATTTTTAACAAGGAACATAAATACAGAAAGTACCTTTTGAGACAGATTTCAAAAGGCGGCTATCGAACAAAAACAGACAAGGAGTGATAACTATGTTTGAAAAATTTGGAGAGTTTGATTCATGCGAAGAGATTAACATGGCAGCACAAGGCTTGTACGAAGAGGGCGATACAAAAAGCCTTCACGCTCTCGCAAAAGAAAACGGACTGGAGGACATGCTGGAGATTTACCTTGAGCAGACACCTGATGACATCACATCCGGTGAAGTGTGGTTATGCGACCCAATCTCCGCCGCCATCGGAAAGTTAAAAGTCGAGCAGAAAGAAGCATCTAACTGGAGTTTTTTGGCGGCTGATGTAGTCGGCTATTTGACGGGAAACTGTGATGATGAGGTGTTCGCGAGGGCGGTAAGAAAGCGAGGAAAGCGAATCGAAAAAGCGGCCATGTTGGTGGCTGAGGAGTCAAAAAAACACAAAGTTATGATACCGGGAGGCGGCGGAACGTGTAACTACTGCGGACCGATGCAGGGGTATCAGATTATCAAGAAGTATTATCAGGAGGCTGATTGATTATGGGTATGAAATTAAGTGATATATTCGAACTGGAATTTGAGAAAATATGGAACGCACGTGTGAATTACACAGTATACCAAAACAAAACTCCGGTTGCGGAATATGAGAAAGAACAAGGAGACAACACCATGCTGTCTCATAAAATTGATGACTTCGCTAATGAGACAGTGGAGCACATTGTTGTAACCAGAAACGGAGTGTATCAGGTAGATATTTATTTATAATGATGGAGGTATAAAATGGCAGGAAAGAAAGATAGAATTGAGCGGATCAATAACCAAGCCACACCTCTCCCTGAAGCCTTTATCGACTGGATGGATAGACGGATGCTGCGCTTTATTATTTATGAAGCAGGGAAAACGGTTGGAAAGTGTACCGGCTGCGGAGCGGTGTCAAGCTATAAAAAACTGCGAATCGGTAATATGTACACGTGCCCGGCGTGTAAGAAGCGGGCGACGGCAAAAACCAAAAAGACGATTGTAAAAGAAATATCGAGAAAATTCGTTTATTTTCAGAAGATAAAAAACGGCGTGATAGTACGGTTTATCGAGCGAGTATATCATTTTTCAGGAGAAGGAATTGAACGGAAGGAAAACCGTGAAACACTTCGAGGTGCTGTCGAGAAAGGACGCCGCCAGTACTGGTACGAGAACGTGCCGAGATGGACATATCATGGCTATACGTACGGGTGGCAGGAGAATCCTTCCTGTTGGTCGTCAAAGAGCGTAAATAATCCGCTGTATCACTGGCAATCGAGGAAGCCAATCCGTAATGTTCCAGAAGTATATCAAAGGAACCTAAGAGGAATCATAAACGATAGCAATTTGAGATGGTTTAACGATGAAGGAAAGGAATTGATAGGAAAGATATACGCGAGAAAACGATACAGCCTTTATGTGTCCGCCTTTCTGGACGTGTATGAAGCACTGCACCGGTGGCCGTGTCTGGAAGCACTGTACAAGGTCGAAATGAAAGAATTTGTCGAAAATTACATTGCAAGAATGAGAAATTACAATATGAAGCTGAACGAGAAGGAAACAAAACCGCATAAGATACTGGGTATACCAAAAGAGTTATATCGTGCTTTGCCACGAAATACCAACCAAATTTATGTCGAAAAGGCAAAAATGCTTTATGAATACACAAAAAATATAACACTGATACGCTTAGTGATTGAAAGACTGAGTGTGGAAGACGTCCGTTTGCTTTTTAAAGTGAATCACATGAAAGCAGAAAAAACACTTCGGTACATCAATAAGGTTGAAAACGTGTCTATATACAGGGACTATCTACATATGGCGAGAGAATTCGGAAGTGACATGACGGACGAATTTGTGCTTTATCCGAGAGATTTGGACGCGGCACATGATGCGATGATAGAAGTAAGGGTGGAAGCAAGACGCAAAAAGGAATTAAAAGAAGCGCAAGAAAAAGATGAGGATTTAAGAAAAATATACAAAAAAATAGCAAAAAGGTTTTCCTATGAAGATGATACATTCGTTTTGCGTCCGGCTAAAACTAAAACAGAAATAGTCAAAGAGGGGCAGACACAACACATTTGTGTGGGAATGGCAGGTTATGCAGAGAAAATGATAAGAGGCAGCAGTTACATTTTGTTTTTGAGAAAAAAGACGGAACCGGACACGCCGTTCTACACAGTAGAAATCACGCCGGAGTACAAAATCATCCAGCGTCACGGAAAGTACAACAAGGAAGGAAAAGAAGTGACGGCCGTGGATGTCTTCCTGGAAAAATTCAGAAGGGAGGTGGGGCACGTTGAGGTCAATCATGCAGTTGGGGCATGACTGGGATTTTTGTTACTTGTGTGGCAGAAATTACACAGCAGATCCTTGTGGTTTAGAAACGCACCACGTGTTTGGCGGACCGAATCGAAAATATTCGGAACGATATGGCTTAAAAGTGAGACTGTGCGGCGAACGATGCCACCGAAACGGTGCGAACTCAGTACATAGAAACCATCAAGTGAATTTATCTCTAAAGGCGGCAGGACAAAAAGCCTTTGAGAGCCGGCACGGCACCCACGAGGATTTTATGAGAATCTTCGGGAAAAATTACATCTAGGCACCTCTGGCTTGAATATCACGGCGAGCCATGTTAAAACCTCCCGGTTAAAAGCCGGGAGGGAATAAAGGAGAAGAAATGAAACAGGACATAAAAAGAGCGATGATTGAACTGCTCACCGATTTAATCAAATGGATAGGAGGCAATGATGGAACAGATAACGATAGTATTAAATGACATGGAAGATGTCAAAAGAGAAATCGACAATTGCCAGCGCAAGGCGGTGAAGAGCGTTGTCGAACTTGGCTACATCTTGAGAAAAGCGGATGATGCTGAACTCTTTCGTGAAGCAGGGTATTCCAGCATTTTCAAGTTTGCAGAGGCGGAATATGGCTGGAATCAGTCGCAGACATCGCGGTTTATGGATATCAACCGAGAGTTTTCGAAAGATGGCTATTCAACTGAACTACAGGAAAGATATACCGGCTACGGCCAGGCGAAACTTTCGGAAATGCTGACGCTTCCGGATAACATTCGAGAGGAACTTTCTCCGGAGATGAAGCGCGAAGATATCCGAGAAGTAAAACGACAAACAAAACAGGCAGCAGAGCAGGAGGCAGAATCTAACTTTGTAGCCACGGTGTCGTTTGAGTCGACGGATAACAATTTCCTCACGGATTCAATTAAAACCCTACTGGGACAGAAAGAATTTGCTGACAAATTCAAAAACTTATACCCACACATCACACGAATGATGAGTACGGGAACCGTTGATACCGAAGCGGTAGCGATGGCGGTATCAGGAACCGGATTCGGATTTACAAGAGCCGGTGCGTACATGTATTTCTTTAAAGATACGGAATTGCGTATCACAAAGGGAATGCAGAAAAAAACATATTCCTATGAGGAATTTATTAAGTCAGCGGCGGCGATTAGAAATCCATCCGGATTATCCGCAGAAGAATGGTACGAGAAAGTGTTCGGCATACCTTTACCGGTAGAACAGAAGGAAGAACCACCAAAGCCGCAGAAAAAAGAGCCGCCAAAACCGAAACCGAAAAAGCCGGTCGTAGAGCGAAAAAACGTTGATTCGGAGCAATCAGAGGAAAGAGTTGAGTGCGATGGACAAACAGATGTATCAAAATTCGCTGAAAAAGAGCAAATCGGAGACGTTGAACCAGTAGAAAACAACGAAAGCACGATATTGGACAAGGATTCGGTTGCGCCGGCGCAAGAGAAACAACTATGTAGCTTTTGTGAAACTGGTGGTTATATTACTTCGGATGATGGTGCAACTACACTGACTATATTAAAATTACTGGACGACAAAGGAAATGTAAAAGTAGAGATGAGGGATGTGTCGGGAAAAGTAAGATTCAATCGTTGTCCGATGTGCGGGAGGTGTTTTGGATGAAAACAAACCATAGAGAAGAACGACAGGAAAAGGTATACATCACAAAGGAACAGTTGACGCCGTCCCGGTTAATGTTAAAAGCCGGAGATGTGATTTATATTTATAAGCCGGCACCGATTGGTGAGAGAGTGAAAGGCTTTGAACGTAGGGTACCGGCGCAGATTGTGAAACTGTATAGAAATCATGCTCTGTGTGCCGTAAACGGACGACGTGAGGCGTTTACATACGCGGAGATTGCACAGGCACAGTTGAGAGAAAGGAAGGGAAAGAAATGATAGAAAGTGGTGATTTGAAATCGAAGATAGAACAGAAATTTACTAATTTGTATACGGCTTTTGTGATACGAGAAGGAACGATGTTCAAAAGTGCGGGAGCGGAACTTCTTCTGGAGGATATGGAGCGCGGTGGCTTTTTTGACGCCCCAGCAAGCACAAGGTATCACGGAAGTTATGCTGGAGGACTCGCAAAGCATTCTGTCAATGTATTCGAAAGAATGATGGAAAGCGAAGCACCAAGAGATTACGACAGAGGAACAATCGCCACGGTTGCCTTACTGCACGACATATGCAAAATGGACGCCTATCACAAAGAAAAAACAGAGGACGGGAAAGAAATTTACGTATATAACAAAGACGCTTTTCCGGCAGGACACGGTGAAAAGTCGGTATTTATTATCCAGAAGTATATGAGGCTGACTGATGAAGAGATACTCGCCATCCGATGGCACATGGGCGCGTTCGATGATGCGGTCAGGGGTGGAAGCCGGGATATAAACACAGCATACAGGTTGTCGAAATTGGCAGTATATTTACATTTAGCAGACATGGAAGCAACATACATTGACGAAAGGGAGGAATGATATATGTTCATTAAAACAACCGTATTCAAGCGTTTACTGAAACAGGCATACAAAAGAGGCTTATTACAAGTCGGACATGAGGACAATACAAATATATATTACATAATCGGCGGTTACTGGGCCATTATGGTCGAAAAAAGGTTTTTTACAAATGCGGCCAAGGCTGCACTGGTTGAGCTGATTGGAGATTTGCCGGAAAACGAGAGTGTTAGGATATATAGTGACGGAACAAGGCAGCAGTTGATGGACGATTCAACATGGTTCACACTTGCACTTAGAGAGCCAGAGGAATATTTGGAAAAAACGAATCTTTTGGTAGAAGAGGAAAAGTTTGGCGTTTTAAGCAGACTGTTTTCGGCGGGCGAGAAACTTATCCCAGTAAATGAAGGCCTGTACTCCCTAATTGATGAAGAGGCAAAAACATCAGATGACCTTGACATTATTGGACCATACAAGACGACTTTATCCGGACATATGCTGATGTGGAAGAATAACACGTCAACGGTTGGACTTTCGCCACGGGTATGGAATGATGATGAAGAGCTGATGGAACAGTTAAAAGAATTGGAGCAGTTGAATAATTTTGGAGGGGAACGATATGAGTAGCATGAGAGAAAAAATACCGGTATGGAAGAAAGTCAATCTATCAATCGAAGAGGCAGCAGCCTATAGCAACATAGGAGAGACAAAAATTAGAGAGCTGGCAAAACTCCCAGATTGTAACTTTGTCCTGATGAAAGGGACAGTGACACTAATCAAAAGAAAGAAGTTTGAAGAATACTTGGCAGAGTTAGAAGTTTTGTAATATGCTATAAGTTCTCAAAATCTTTCAAAAAGTATTGAAAGAGCATTGTATTTGTGAGATTATAAAAGTGCAATGCTCTTTTCTTTTACCGGAAAGGAGAGGAAACGAAAATGGTAAGACGAAAAGACAACAAAGGAAGGGTACTCCAAAAAGGAGAAAGCCAAAGGAAAGACGGTAGATATGTTTACCAGTACACAGATTTGCAGGGTGAAAGAAAATCCGTATATGCAAAGAATCTGTCTGACTTACGCAAGAAAAAACGAGATACAATAAGAGACTTGGAAGACCACATTGACACCTATGGGGCAACAATAACATTAAATCAGTTGTTTGACAGGTATTTGTCATTGAAGGCAAATATAAGATATTCAACGCGCCAGAACTATATGAATTTGTGGAACAACAATATCAAAAACACACCGCTGGGAAATAAACAAGTAGGGAAAATTGTAAAAAGTGATATATTAAAGCTGTACAAAAACTTTTCAGAGCGAGGCTTAAAGTACTCGACGATTTGTACATTTAATGGAATACTGGTTCCTGCCTTTGATTTGGCGCTGGCAGATGACTTGATACGAAAAAATCCTTGCACTGGCTGTGTAAAAGAATTTAGAAAGGATGACGCAAGGGAACGAGTGGCGCTATCAAGGTCTCAGGAACGGGAATTTGTTAATTATATAGGCAGCAGTATATACGCCAAACACTTACCAATGATAAAGGTTGCACTGAAAACGGGTTTGCGATGTGGTGAACTGATAGGCCTCACCTGGTCAGATGTAGACTTTGACAAGAAAGAGATAAACGTAAATCATCAGCTTGTGTACAGAAAGGTTGATGGAAAGTATAAACTGTATGCAGAGCCGCCGAAAACGAAATCAGGCACAAGGGTAATACCGATGACAAAAGAAGTGCGGCGTGAATTACTGATACAAAAACAACGTCAGATTATGCTCGGCACAACAAGCAAAGAAATCATTGACGGATATCGTGGCTTTTGCTTTACTACAAAAAGACGTGCGCCTATCATGCCCTCGGCGGTTAATAATGTGCTGTATAACATCGTGAACAGTTATAACAAGACAGTAAAGGACGGCGAAGAAAAACTCCCCAAAATATCCGCGCACATCCTGAGACATACAGCATGTACACGCATGGCGGAAAGTGGTATGGATGTAAAAGTGTTACAATACATCATGGGACATAACAGCATCAATGTGACAATGGAAGTGTATAATCATGTATCGCCGGAAAGAAGCAGGGAGGAAATGAAAAAAACGGAAAACATTCGCCTGATCATTTAACATTTTACTTCATTTTTTACTTCAAAATATAGAAAAAAATGAGGTAAAATGAGAAATTATGAGAAATCAGGCAAAAAAGCGAGAACGAAGAAATGGCGTAAAATGGTAGGTTTGAGGGGTTATAAGAAAGAAAATAAGACCTGTTAGCACTCAACTTGAATGAGTGCTAAATTTTTCTTGACATTCGATTGTGGCAGCGTTATCATATCTGTTAGAACAAGATTGAATTACTAATTGGAGGTTGATAACATGACGAATGAACAAGGAAATTTAGCGATTAATTCAGAAAACATATTCCCGATTATTAAGAAATGGCTGTATTCAGACCATGATATTTTTATCCGCGAGGTTGTAAGTAATGCTTGTGATGCAATTACCAAATTGAAAAAATTAGACCTTATGAGCGAGACTTCTCTGCCAGATAATTATAAAGCGAAAATCGAAGTGGAAGTAAATCCCGAAGATAAGACGATTACCTTTACCGATAATGGACTTGGTATGACAGCAGATGAGGTGAAAGAGTATATCAACCAGATTGCTTTTTCCGGTGCTGCAGATTTCTTGGAAAAATACAAGGATAAAGCAAATGAGGAGCAGATTATCGGACATTTTGGTCTTGGTTTTTACTCCGTATTTATGGTTGCGGACTCAGCTGAGATTCATACCCTTTCTTATAAAGAAGGTTCGGAAGCGGTTCATTGGGAGTCTGACGGCGGTTTGACGTTCGAGATGGGACCATCCGATAAAGATACAGTAGGTACCCAGATTATTCTGCATTTAAATGAGGACAGTTACGAGTTTGCCAACGAATACCGTGTTCGTGAGGTGCTTGATAAATATTGTTCCTTTATGCCGGTTGAAATTTTCCTTACAAAGGCAAATGCTGAGCCGGAGTATGAGACAATTCCGAGTGAAGAAGTGACAGAGGAAGATACGGTTATTGAGGAAATTGTGGAAGAGCCAAAAGAGGATGATAAAAAAGAGGGCGAAGAAGCAAAAGAGCCGGTTAAAAAGACCAAAATTTTGAAACGTCCGGTATCCATTAGTGATACGCACCCACTTTGGACAAAACATCCAAATGAGTGTACTGAAGAGGAATACAAGACATTTTACCGTAAAGTATTTAACGATTACCGTGAGCCGTTATTCTGGATTCATTTGAATATGGATTATCCGTTTAACTTAAAAGGTATCTTGTACTTCCCGAAAGTAAACTTGGAGTATGAGAATGTTGAAGGTATGATTAAGTTATACAACAACCAGGTATTTATTGCGGATAATATTAAGGAAGTAATTCCGGAATTTCTGATGTTGTTGAAGGGCGTTATTGACTGCCCGGATTTGCCATTGAACGTAAGCCGTAGTGCTTTGCAGAATGATGGTTTTGTGAAGAAGATTTCGGATTATATTACGAAAAAAGTGGCAGATAAACTTTCCGGTATGTGCAAAACAGACCGCGAGAATTACGAGAAATACTGGGATGATATCAGTCCATTTATCAAATTTGGCTGCTTGAAGGATGAGAAGTTCAAAGAGAAAATTAAAGATTATGTCTTGTTCAAAGATTTGGATGACAAATACAGCACATTGAAAGAGTATTTGGAGACAATTCCAGAGCCGGAAGTAGAGGCAGAAGTGGTCGAAGAAGGCAAAGAGGATGAGAAATCTTCAGAAGAGACAGAGGCACCAAAGAAGATTGTTTACTATGTTACCGATTTGCAGCAGCAGAGCCAGTATGTGAAGATGTTCCGTGAGCAGGATATGAATGCGGTTGTTCTTCTTCATAATATTGACCAGCCATTTGTATCGGCATTGGAAGCCGGCGATGACGATGTGAAATTCCAGAGAATTGATGCGGATTTGACGGATGCTTTCAAAGAAGAAGGCGATGAGGAAAAACTGAAAGAAGATACCGAGACTTTGAAAGAACTGTTCCGCAAAGCAACCGGAAAAGACCAATTAGAGGTTAAAGTAGAAAAATTGAAAAATGATAAAGTTTCTTCTATGATTACCTTGTCTGAAGAGGCCAGAAGGATGCAGGATATGATGAAGATGTATTCCGCAAATGGCATGGGCGGTATGGAACTGCCGGATGTCGGACAGACACTTGTTCTGAATGCAAACAATGATTTGGTTCAGTATCTGCTGGCGAACAAAGATGGCGAGCACAGCGATATGTTCTGCAAACAGCTTTATGATCTGGCAATGATTAGCCATCAGCCACTGCAGGCAGATAAGATGACAGAGTTTATTAATCGAAGCAATGAGATTATGATGCTGCTTACTAAGTAATGTAAGGTATTATGAGTAGGAGAGCACCACCGGTGCATGAGGGGCAGGAGCTGCCTTTTATGTGCCGGTGGGTTTCCCTGCTAATTTGAAAAAAATGACCAAAAGTATGAATGAATTACTTGACAAAAAAATTAGTAATGTGTATTATATATTCTGTCGGTTATATACCGTGTGCTTCGATAGCTCAGTCGGTAGAGCACTTCACTCGTAATGAAGGGGTCGAGGGTTCAAGTCCCTTTCGAAGCTTTTTTAAAATTTAGTGATATAATTATTTTGGAACTGCCTGCATTTACAGTAAAGTGGATGCAGGCAGTTTCAATAAGAAAAGAAAGGAGAAAATAAATGGCAGATAAAAAATTTTCGCAGGACATGGCAGGCGCGTGGGGACTTATGAGACAGAAAGAAAAAGTGCTCATGATTTTACAAAGTATACTGACCGCCATATTGTTAATCTTTATCATTATTGATGTGGGCGTGGGGATGAATAAGGGCTGGATGTTAAAAGCGGAGCTTGGAATTGTTATTGTGCTGTTTGTTTTAAATGCCCTGAAAGCCTATCCGGAGAAGAAGAAAGCAATCGTTTTTTATGTGCTGCTTACCTTGGCGGCGGTGGTTTGTTTTGCACTCCAGTTTATATAAATGGAAAAATCTTGACAAACGTATGTGGATACGCTACAATACATGGTGATTCAAAGTATAATTTTGAACGAATAAAAAAAGAATTTAAGTAAAAAGGAGAAATCGTATTATGTTAGAAAAAATGCAGGAACTTATCGCAGATCAGTTGAGCGTAGATGCAGACAGCATCACAGAAGCATCTTCTTTCAAAGATGATTTGGGAGCAGATTCTCTTGATCTCTATGAATTGATCATGGCTCTTGAAGAGGAGTATGATGTTGAGATTCCTACGGATGATTTGGAAAGCATCAACACAGTAGGCGACGTAATTAATTTCTTAAAGAGCAAAGGTGTAGAGTAAAACAATTGCACATAACCTGATAAACAGGTCAAGATTGACACCAAGAAAGTTTGACATAGTCCGCTTCTCTTGGTGTCAATGTTTTAGAGTGCAATGTATACGCACCAATGATGAGAGAATGACGAAAGAAAGGCTAGGATAGAACTATGGGTAAAATTGCATTTGTCTTCCCTGGACAGGGAGCACAGGTGGTAGGAATGGGACAAAATGTTTATGAAAATTCAGCAGTGGCAAAAGATGTGTTTGAACAGGCATCTAAGGCAGTTGATTTGGACTTGAAAGCACTTTGCTTTGAAGAAAATAACGACATTAATATTACAGAATTTACGCAGGTATGTCTTCTTACAACCAGTGTGGCAATTATGGAAGAATTGAAAACCAGAGGTGTAAAGGCGGATGTGGCAGCCGGACTTAGCCTTGGTGAATATTGTGCGTTAGTGGCAGCAGGTTCTATGAATTTTGTAGATGCTGCAAAAGCAGTTCGTAAACGTGGTATTTTCATGCAGGAAGAAGTGCCTGCCGGAAAAGGTGGTATGGCAGCGATTCTTGGTATGGATGCCGCAGAGATTGATAAGAATATTGAAGAGTTTGATAAAGTTCAGGTTGCAAACTATAACTGTCCGGGACAGATTGTAATTTCAGGAGAGACTGAACAGGTAAAACAGGCAGCAGACAAATTAAAAGAAGCCGGAGCAAAAAGAGCTGTTCTTTTAAACGTAAGCGGACCATTTCACTCAAGCCTTCTTACAGGAGCCGGTGAAAAATTAGAGGCTGTATTAAAAGAACTTACGATTGAAAAACCGCAGATTCCTTATGTGGCAAATGTAGACGCTTCCTATATTACAGAGCAGGCAGACATTATGCCTCGTCTTGTAAGTCAGGTCAGCCATTCGGTACGCTGGCAGCAGTCAGTGGAAAAAATGGTAGAAAACGGTGTTGATACCTTTATCGAGATTGGACCGGGAAGAACATTGGCAGGATTTAATAAGAAAATAGCCAAAGCCATTGGCAAGGAACTGACTACATATAATGTGGCAACAATGGAAGATATTGACAAGGTTGTAGAAGCACTTAAATAGTGCTTTATGAAAGAGAGGCAGTATGTTATTACAGGACAAAATAGCAGTCGTTACCGGTGCCAGCAGAGGAATCGGAAGAGCAACTGCAAAAGCGCTTGCCCGCGAAGGTGCAATGGTAATTGTTAATTATAATGGTTCCAAAGAGTGTGCCGACGAAGTTGTTTCTGAGATTGAAAAAGATGGTGGAAAAGCAAAAGCCATTCAGTGCAATGTCAGCGATTTTGAGCAGGCAAAAGAATTTTTTGGCGGCGTAGTAAAAGAATATGGAAGAATTGATATTTTGGTAAATAATGCCGGAATTACAAGAGATAATCTGATTATGAAAATGTCGGAAGAGGAATTTCAGGATGTTATTCAGACAAATCTTGCCGGTGTATTCAATGGCATTAAATTTGTGACACGTCCGATGATGAAACAGCGTCAGGGACGCATTATTAACATGGCTTCCGTATCCGGTATTATCGGTAATATGGGACAGGCAAATTATTCCGCTTCCAAGGCTGGTGTAATTGGTCTTACCAAAGCGACAGCAAAAGAATTGTCATCCCGTGGTATTACAGTAAATGCAGTTGCACCCGGATTTATTGCGACAGAGATGACGGACAAGCTTTCGGATGCGGTAAAAGAAGAAGCATGTAAAACGATTCCGCTCGGTGCATTTGGTACGGTAGAAGATGTAGCGGAAGCAGTTGTATTTTTAGCGTCTGACCGTGCAAAATACATTACCGGACAGGTATTGTGTGTCGATGGCGGGATTGCGATGTAACAAAATGAATGGAGGAAAGAATGAGTAGACGAGTTGTAGTTACCGGTATGGGTGCAGTAACCCCAATCGGAAATAATGTAAAAGATTTTTGGGAAAATGTAAAAAAAGGCACCGTTGGAATCGGACCAATCACGAAGTTTGACACAACGGATTACAAAGCGCATCTTGCAGCAGAGGTTAAAGATTTTGACCCGACGATTGCGATGGATAAAAAATCCGCCCGACGTATGGAAGATTTTGCACAGTATGCGGTTGTGGCTGCAAAAGAGGCACTCGAAGACAGTGGACTGGATATGGAAAAGGAAGATCCATTTATGGTAGGATGCAGTGTTGGCTGCGGAATCGGAAGTCTTCAGTGTGTGCAGAGAAATTATGAGAAAATTTTGACAAAAGGACCAAACCGTGTAGCTCCGCTTATGATTCCGATGCTCATTTCCAATATGGCAGCCGGAAATATTTCAATTCAGTTTGGATTAAAAGGTAAAAATATCAACGTGGTAACAGCTTGTGCAACAGGTACTCACTGTATCGGTGAGGGATTCCGCTCCATCCAGTATGGTGAGGCAGATGTTATGATTGCTGGTGGCTCAGAAGGTGCGATTACCGAGCTTGGTGTTGCCGGATTTACCGGATTGAATGCGTTGAATACAACAGATGATCCGAAAAGAGCTTCGATTCCGTTTGATGTAGACCGTGGTGGATTTGTTATGGGTGAAGGTGCCGGAATTTTGGTGCTCGAAGAATTAGAGCATGCCAAAGCACGTGGTGCTCATATTTACGCAGAAGTTGTTGGTTATGGTGCAACGAGTGATGCACACCATCTGACAGCGCCGATTGACGACGGAAGCGGCGATGCAAAAGCAATTGAGTTTGCAATCAAAGATGCGGGCATCAAACCGGAAGAAATTGATTATATCAATGCACACGGAACCAGCACACACATGAATGATGCATTCGAGACCAAGGCAATTAAACTTGCGATGGGAGATGCGGCTTACCAGTGTAAAGTTAATTCAACAAAATCCATGGTAGGACATCTGCTTGGTGCTGCCGGTGGTGTTGAGGCAATTACTTGTGTAAAATCTATTATGGAAAACTATGTACATGCCAATATTGGTCTTGTAAATCAGGATCCGGAATGTGATTTGGATTGTCCGAAAGAAGCCGTTGAAACAAAAGTTGATGTAGCACTGAGTAACTCTCTTGGATTTGGTGGACATAATGCTGTATTGATTTTCAAGGCATTTGCAGAATAAAAAACGGAAGGGAAGAACGAAATGTTATTAGATATCAACGATATTCAAAAGATTATCCCACACCGTTATCCGTTCCTCTTGGTTGACTGCGTCGAAGAGATGGAGCCGGGAGTAAGAGCGGTAGGATATAAAAATGTAACGATGAACGAGCCATTTTTTCAGGGCCATTTTCCACAGCAGCCGGTAATGCCGGGTGTGTTAATCATCGAGGCATTGGCTCAGGTTGGCGCGATTGCAGTATTAAGCCTTCCGGAAAACAAAGGGAAACTTGCCTTCTTTGGCGGAATTAAAAATGCCAAATTTAGAAAGCAGGTAATTCCGGGCGACCGTCTGCGCTTAGAGACAGAAATTATTAAATGCAAAGGACCGATGGGGATTGGCAAAGCAGTTGCAACAGTAGATGGTAAATTAGCAGCAGAAGCAGAAATCAGCTTTATGTGTACAGATGCGAAGTAAAAGGTGTCGAACTATATAGCTTCAAAATAGAAAAAAAGAAATTCATTTGTCTCGAGACAGGATAATGTTTCACATTATAGTCTCTCGCCAATTGAATTTCTTTTTTTCTATTTTAACTGTATTGTTCGACTGTGCTTCTGTAAAAGAGAGGGGAGGAATATGCCAACAAAACGTCCTAATGTTTAACTAATTTTTAGTGGGAAGTTTGTGCCAAGTGTTTGATGCTAATCTTTTATTGTTAGCATCAACACTTATCTTGAACGAATAATCTATCAATATTGACTATTTTTTTATATTATGATAGTCTGTTTTTTATTAGGTGCTGACATAGCTTAGATGTTTGAGAAACAGTTTTTATAATGTTCTTGTTTTTAGGGAAAAGGACTTGATTATTTAAGAAGGAGATGGGGCGGATGAATAAGAATATGATTGACAATGGGATGGAATTCGATTTTGGAAAAGCATCAAAAGAATATGCGAAATTCAGGGATATTTATCCTAAAGAATTGTACCAAAAGTTATATGAAATTGGAGTTGGTTTGGAGGGGAGTAATTGGCTGGATTTAGGAACAGGAACTGGTGTTATACCTCGTGGAATGGCACAGTATGGTGCTAATATTATAGCTACGGATATTTCTCATAATCAGATCAATGAAGCAATTGAATTATCAAAAGGAATGGAAAATATAAAATATAAGGTAATTGCTGCAGAAGATATAGATTATGAGGAGAATACTTTTGATGCAATTACTGCATGTCAATGTTTTTGGTATTTTGATTCTAAAATAGTTGTTCCTAAAATAAAAAGGATTTTAAGACCTGGTGGGATATTTTTGAAAGTTTATATGAGTTATATGAAGGAAGGGGATATTACTCAAGATTCAAATGAAATAGTGAAACAAATTAATAACTCATGGGAAGGTGCATCACCTGCAATTCAAGATTTGAAAACCCATTATTTTGAAAATCCACAAATGGATACTATTATTGTTGATATACCATTTACCCGGGAATTATGGCATGGTAGAATGCTGGCAAGTCGTGGAGTAATGGCAGCAATGAATGAAAAGCAGATTAGCGAGTTTGGTAAAAGGCACATGGATATGTTATGTAAAAAATATCCAAAACAATTTACAGTAAAACATAAAGTGTTTTTGACGTGGTATACCATGAAATAAAAATTTTTGAAAAAAGAGGCAGAAAACAGGTTTTGATTTTCTGCTTCTCTTATTTTAGCCTCTCATAGGATGACAGTACATCTATATAAGAAAGAGTGGGGAAATTATAGTATACGGTTGGCACCTTTTTAGAATTTCAGTAATGCAGAAGAAAACCTTTGCGACTCGTGGGGTTTGAGTACGTCGGTAGGTGGCACTGGTAGTTTCAGTGCCCCTACCGCTACGCACTCAATTAGCGGGAGCGCACCATGAGACACAAAGGTTTTCTTGTGTATTACGGAAATTAAAAAAATAGCTTATCAAAAAGAAATTAAAAAAAATCTTACGATAACAGCAAAAAAGTGGTATACTAATAGTGTAGACAAAAAATATAAGCGCCTCTTATAGTCGCGGCGCAGTCGGCAGAAAGGATGGATAGACTTGTTTGAAATAGGAGACTATGTAGTGCATGGGAATAGTGGAGTCTGCCGGGTAGAATCGATTCAAAATATGGATGGCATAGGTGGTGCCCCACAGCGCACGTATTATACGCTGGTTCCGATTTATACTTCGGGCAGTAAACTATTTGTACCAACGGATGGAAAAAGAGTAGTAACACGTCCGGTTATGACGAAAAAAGAAGCAGAGACATTATTAAAAGAGTGGGATGAAATTGAGACACTCTGGGTAGAGAACGATAAGAAGCGGGAAGAAGTGTACAAAGAGGCACTGCGCTCCTGTGACAGCAGACAGTGGGTTAAACTGATTAAGACGTCTTATCAGAGAAATCAGGCCAGATTACAAAAAGGAAAAAAGGCAACAACAAGTGATGAGCGTTATCTGCATATGGCAGAGGATAATTTGTTTGGTGAATTAGCAATTCCTTTTGAAATGACAAAGGGAGAAGCAGAGGAGTATTTTGTGGCGCAGATTCGTGGTGAGTAAATGAATTTATTATGAAAAAAAGCCGGCCTGTTTTACGCAGACCGGCTTCATTTTTTAATTATTTTGATTCGATTTCTTTTGTCATCTTAGCAATCAATTCTTTTACTGCTGGTACAACATCAGTAAGTGTGACTTTATCCTGTACAGACTTATCACGGCTGGAAAGCTCTACAACTGCATCTTTCATATTTCTTGGGCTGACTACAAGACGGATTGGAACACCAAGTAAATCAGCGTCAGAGAACATAACACCCGGGCGGACATTTCGGTCGTCATAAATAACTTCAATATGTTCTTTCTGCAGACTTGCATATAATTCATCAGCAAAAGCTTTTGCTTCGGCATCGTCTGAACGCAGACAGCACAGGTGAACCTGCCATGGGGCAATGGTAATCGGCCATACCGGACCGTAGTCATCGTGATGTGCTTCACAGACAGAAGCAGCAAGACGTCCAACGCCAATACCATAACAGCCCATAATTGGATAATGGGATTCGCCATCCGCATCCAAATACTGCATGTTCATGGATTTTGTATATTTCGTTCCGAGCTGGAAGATGTTTCCTACCTCGATACCGCGGGAAATGTGGATTGTCTTTTTGCCACAGTGTGGGCAGATACCGCCATCTACAATTTTTGCCAAATCCACATATTCGGCATCGGCAACATCACGCTCCATGCAGAGTCCCGTGTAATGATATTCTTCTTCGTTGGCACCACAGGATAAATTATTTGTTCCCTGAAGTGATTTATCATAAAGTACGGTGTAATTGCCATTTACGGTAAGATTTACCGGACCGATATAGCCGGCATTCAGACCACAGTCACTTGTAATAATGGCCGGATGAACTTCTTCGCCGAGATAGTTTGTCAGTTTGGTTTCATTTACATCTAAATCGCCGCGGATGAAAATAACAACAAAATCGTCTGTCATATTTTTCTGGTAAACAACAGCTTTACACGATTTCTCCAATGGAGAATGAAGAAAATCACAGATTTCTTCAATGGTGTGAATGCTAGGTGTGTAAACTTTTGTCAGTGGTTCATCGGCTGCATCTTTCGTATTTTCAATAACCGATTCAGCAGCTTCCATATTTGCACGGTAATCACAATCGGAACAGATGGCAATCGAATCCTCTCCAATTGGTGTTAAGAGCATATATTCATGGGAAAGACTTCCACCCATCATACCGGAGTCGGAGGCAACGGTAACTACTTCCGGAATGCCGGCACGTGCAAAAATGCGGTTATAAGCATCGTAGCAAATCTGATAATAACGCTCTAAGTCTTCCTGTGAAGTGTGGAAAGAATAAGCATCTTTCATAGTAAATTCGCGGACACGGATTAAACCGGCACGCGGACGTGCTTCATCACGGAATTTAGTCTGAATCTGATAAATCATAAAAGGATAACTGTTATAACTTTTTGCGTAATCGCGGACAAGCTGAACGGCAGCTTCCTCGTGAGTCATTCCCAAGACCATTTTTGAGCCGTTGCGGTCGGTAAAACGTAAAAGCTCACTGCCGACACTTTCGTAACGTCCGGACTCATCCCACAAAGATGCCGGAAGAGCAACCGGGAACAAAACTTCCTGTCCGTCAATGGCATCCATTTCCTCACGGATAATCGCCTCTATTTTCTGGCAAATGCGCTTTAATGGGGTGAATTGTGAGTAAATTCCCTTGGCTACATCTTTCATATAGCCGCCGCGCATCATCAGTGCATGACTTTCAATGACGCAATCGCTTGGTTTTTCTTTGAAGCGTTCGCCTACTAATTTGTCTAGTTTCATAATTGTCATTTCCTCCAAAAATAAATTCGTACATCAAATGTAAATGCTCAAAATCGAATTTGAACAATTATATTTATGTTAGCATTTAGCCGAGCAAATGTCAACTTGCACAAACCAAAAGAGAGTGGTACAATGTGCGTAATTTGGAGTGAATACAGAAAGGATGAAAGAATATGACATATCAGACAGCAGTTTTTGATTTGGATGGAACGTTATTAAATACATTAGAAGATTTAGCAGATGCCGTGAATTACTCACTTAAAAAAAATAGTATGCCACTGTGCACGATTACGCAGGTGTGCCAGTATGTGGGAAATGGAATTGTAAAGTTAATGGAGCGTGCGGTTCCATCCGGTAAGGATAATCCGGCATTTGAGCAGGCACTTTCTGATTTTAAAGAGTATTATGCAGAGCACTGCCATGACAAAACAGCACCGTATCCGGGGGTTCTTACGCTTCTTCAAAATTTAAAGAAAAAAGGTGTAAAAATGGCGGTTGTATCAAATAAGGCGGATTTTGCGGTAAAAGAACTGATGCCGGTTTATTTTCCGAATTTACTGGATGTGGCACTCGGAGAAATGGAAGAAATGGGAATCCGCAAAAAGCCGGCACCGGATATGGTTCATAAGGCGTTGAAAGAATTGCAGTGTGATAAGAAAAACGCTGTTTATATTGGGGATTCGGATGTCGACTTGGCGACAGCAAAAGCCAGTGAAATGGACTGCATCGGTGTGAGCTGGGGATTTCGGGGAAGAACCTTTTTAGAAGAACATGGTGCCGATTACATTGTCGATAAACCGGAAGAAATTGAAAAATTTTTCAAATAAAAACAAACGAATAAAAACAATAAAATGGGTCACAATAGCATTGTAAGAAACGATTTTTTTGTAGAAAGCGAGGATATTTCAATGAAAAAAATAGTAGTTTTTGCAATGCTTGTTGTTTGTTTGGCCGCTATGGTAACCGGATGTGGCAATAAAAATAACAGCGCAACGGACCCATCTGCTTCCCCGGAAACAACAAATGAAGCGACACAGACACCAACAAATGAAAATGATAACACAGCAACGCCAAATGCGACGGATAACAACAAAAACGATGACAACGATTTATCAGATGATGTAAAAGACGGCGTGGATGACGCAGCTGACGGTGTAAACGACGTAATTGACGGTGTGGATGACGCCGTTGATGATGTGACGGGAAACGACAAAAATCAATAATGGGATGAAAAAGAAGCAGCAACGGATGATCCGAAACTGCTTCTTTTCTATAAATATAGGAAAATTTATTTTGCTTTTTCTGCCCTGATGGTCTGCTGGAATTTCTGCATATCTCTTGCAATTACACCGCTTAAAGCTAAAAGACAGATTAAGTTAGGAATTGCCATAAGGGCGTTTGCAATGTCCGAAAAGTTCCATACAATATTTAATGCTGTAGTAGCACCTACATATACGATTAAGGAAAATACAATGCGGTAAATCATATTGTATTTATGTGATTTAAATAAGTATTCAAACGCTTTTTCTCCATGATATTCCCAGCCGAGGATGGTGGAGAAGGCAAACAAGGCAATGCCGATGCAGACAAGCCATCCGCCGGGTGTTCCCAGTGCACTTTCAAAAGAAGCAATTGTCAGTGCGGCACCTGTTAAAAGTTCGTGGTATTCATACGTTCCATCCTTTTTGAATGTGTACTTGTTGTGGTCACCATCTTCATAGATGCCGGTCAAAGTAAGGGAGGAAAGAGCATCTTCTTTTGGTGTTAAAACAATCTGACTGCCCTTTTTTTCTCCATCCTTTGCGGTTAATGTGTAAATAAAATTACCTGCGGTATTTTTTTCTTTATCTACCGTATAATTTGTTCTTGTTTCATTAGCAGTTAAACATAAAGAGCTGCTTTCCATCACGTAAGAACCACTTGCTGCCGGTGTGGAAGAAGTCTGTCCAAGCATACCGGAACTTGCAATACACAGTCCGGTAACGGTGCAGACGATGATGGTATCCCAGAAAGTTCCGGTCATATTAATATACCCCTGGCGAACTGGGGCATCGGTTGTGGCAGCGGCCGCAGTAATAGCAGCTGAACCCATACCGGCTTCATTGGAAAATACACCGCGTGCAACACCAAAACGAATGGCATTCATCATGGCAGCCGTGATACTTCCGCATAAACCACCGCCGACTGCTTTGGGACTGAATGCCATTTTGAAGATCATAGAGACTCCGGCAGGCAGGTTATGCCAGTTAATAACAATTACAATTAGACCGGCAATGATATAAAAGACAGCCATCAAAGGAACGACAACCTGAGAGACTTTGGAAATTGATTTGATTCCACCGACAATAATAACCAAAGCGAGAACGGTAATTACAATACCAACAATCCATGTCGAAACACCAAATGTATCTTCAATGGCGGTAGAAATCGAGTTTGCCTGTGTCAGATTTCCGATACCAAACGAGGCGATAACGGCAAACAAAGCGAAAAGCCAGCCTAAAACGGCACCGAATTTTTTGTGTTTAAAAGCCTTTTTCATTGTGTACATCGGACCGCCGGACATTTCTCCGGCTGCATTTACTTCGCGGTATTTAATCGCAAGCATACATTCACTGAATTTTGATGTAAGACCGAAAAAAGCAGATAACCACATCCAGACTAAAGCACCCGGACCACCTGCTACCATGGCAGTTGCCACACCGACAATGTTTCCGGTTCCGATTGTTGCGGCAAGTGCCGTTGTTAAAGCTGAAAAAGGAGAAATGTCACCTTCCCCACGCTTTGTTGTGCGTGCCTCTTTTCCCAATCCACTTTTTAGTGCATATCCCAAATTGCGAATTCCTAGGAAACGAGTGCGGATGGTAAGAAAAATGCCGGTTCCTACCAAAAGGACAAGCATAGCAGGACCCCATACAAAATCGTCTACTGTCTGTAAAATGTTTCCAAGTGTTTCCATAAATAACCTCCTCTATTCGATATAATATATGGCTGTCTGCTGTGCGGCAAACCTCCAAAAAAATAAAAAGCGCCCCCTTGAAAGAGACGCTTTTGTCAAAAAAAATAATAGCAGATATGTAGAAAAATGTCAAATTGGTGGTTTTTTTGTCAATGTTTTTGTTGACTGGTATATATTGGTAAGGTAAAATATAAGATGTTATAGGGAGTTTTATGGGATAAAAAAATCAGAAAGGAGGATGTTTTTATGGAACAGAAAAATGGAGCAGCAACAGCTTCTACCATTCTTGGTATTGTGAGTCTGGTAATCGCTGTCATCGGAGGAATTACCTTTGGTGTAATTGGTGCCGCAATTGCTTTGATTTTAGGTGTCGTAGCAGTTATACTCGGTATTAATGCCAAAAAACAGACAGGAGGCACAAAAGGTCAGGCTGGTTTTGTCTGTGGTTTGATTGGTATTATCTTCGCTGTTATTTTTGCAGTAGGATGTTCAATCTGCGGTGCTGTAGAATCTAGCAGCACAAGTACAAGTTATACTTGTTATGGATGTGTTGGTGGTTCCTGCTTAGTAAGCAGTGATGTCAATGATGCAGCAGATAGTTTAAATGACTTAAGCGATGCATTGAACGACTTGGCAGATTCTTACAACTAAGAGAACATATACCAAAATAAAGAAGGTTGCTGCTTAGGCAGCAGCCTTTTTTCTAAGGAGGAGAAAATGTTTCCATCAATTCATTTAGGCTTTGTAGATATTCCAACTTATAGCACGATTTTTTTAATTGGATTTTTTGCTGCCATTATAATAGCGAGAAAAATAGCAGGGCGCTATGGTCTAGCCAAAGAAGATGTTTTATACGGTGCTATTTATGCGGCGATTGGTATTCTTATCGGCTCTAAACTGGTGTATTGTTTGACAAGACTTCCGAGCCTGATACAGAAATGGGATGCAGTTGCGGCTGGCTTCGATAAAAATTTTATGCAGACACTATTGTTTATAATGAATTATCTGTTTGGCGGTCTTGTTTTTTATGGCGGTCTGATTGGTGCCTTTTTTGGGATTTTTTGTTACTGTAAGCAGTATCATTTGTCCTATGTCCCGTATATGGATGTGTTTGCACCACTGATTCCATTTGTTCACGGTATTGGAAGAATCGGCTGCTTTTGTTCTGGGTGTTGTTATGGCATTGAATACCATGGCCCCTTTGCTGTACAGTTTCCGTATAATGAGGCTGTCCCGCAGTTAAGTCAGGTGCCGCGTTTTCCGGTGCAGCTTTTAGAGGCGCTTATGAATTTTATTTTGTGTGGTATTTTATTTTACCTTATGAGGAAAAAGGATTTACGAAATGGACGGCTGATGGGAATTTATTTGATTTATTATTCCATTGCCAGATTTTTGTTAGAGATGCTTCGTGGTGATAAAATAAGAGGAAGTATCAGTATTTTTTCCACCTCGCAGTTAATTAGTTTGATTTTGCTGCCGGTTGGAATTGTATTAGTGCGCGGAAAATGGGTGGAAAAGCATTGCAAGGAAGAAAAAAGTGGTGTATAATTTTCCGTAGAAAAATACCGGCAGGGCAGGATGACCGGTGAGTAAGACATGGAAGGAAGAAAATTATGTTAGATATCAAATTTGTAAGAGAAAATCCTGATGTTGTAAAACAAAACATTAAAAATAAATTTCAGGAGCACAAGCTGCCACTCGTGGATGAAGTAATTGCACTCGACAAAGAGCGCCGCGAGACACAGCAGAAAGCGGATGACCTTCGTGCTCTTCGTAAGAAAAATTCAAAGATGATTGGTGCGCTGATGGGCCAGGGCAAGAAAGAAGAAGCAGAGGCAGTGAAAGCAGAGGTTGCCGGTTATGCCAAAGAACTTTCCGATTTAGAAGCGAGAGAGGCAGAAATTGCAGAAGAACTGAATAAGCGCATGATGGTAATTCCAAACATCATTGACCCGAGTGTTCCAATTGGTAAAAATGATACTGAAAATGTGGAAATTGAGAAGTTTGGTGAGCCGGTTGTTCCTGATTTTGAAATCCCATATCATGCACAGATTATGGAATCGTTTGATGGACTGGATTTGGATTCTGCGCGTGAGGTAGCCGGAAATGGATTCTATTATCTGATGGGAGATATTGCAAGACTTCATTCAGCAGTTATTTCCTATGCGAGAGATTTTATGATTGACCGTGGATTTACCTACTGTGTACCTCCATTCATGATTCGTTCAAATGTTGTAACAGGTGTTATGTCATTTGATGAGATGGATGCAATGATGTACAAAATCGAAGGTGAGGATTTGTATCTGATTGGCACAAGTGAACATTCGATGATTGGTAAGTTCATTGATAAAATTATTCCAGAGGAGCAGCTTCCAAAAACTTTGACCAGTTATTCTCCATGTTTCCGTAAGGAAAAAGGTGCTCACGGAATTGAGGAGCGCGGTGTTTATCGAATCCATCAGTTTGAAAAACAGGAGATGATTGTTGTCTGCAAACCAGAAGACAGTAAAATGTGGTTTGATAAATTATGGCAGAACACTGTTGATTTGTTCCGTACACTGGATATTCCAGTTCGTACATTAGAGTGCTGTTCTGGTGATTTGGCAGATTTGAAGGTAAAATCAATTGATGTAGAGGCATGGTCTCCACGTCAGAAGAAATATTTTGAGGTTGGCAGCTGCTCGAATTTAGGAGATGCACAGGCGCGCCGTCTGAAGATCCGCGTTGTTGGTGAAGGTGGCAAATATTTTGCCCACACCCTAAATAATACGGTTGTTGCACCACCACGTATGTTGATTGCATTCTTAGAAAACAACTTATGTGAAGATGGTTCGGTTAAGATTCCGAAAGCGTTGCAGCCATATATGGGCGGCAAAGAAAAAATTGAAGTGAAATAAAAATGACACAGTGTGGTTTTATAGTAGGACTGCACGATGACAGAGAATGGTCTGCTATCGTGTAGTCTTTATTATTATGTTAATTCATTTCAGACAAAAAATGTTGAAAACTAACGATGGAAGGTATGAGGAAATGCAAAGAAAAACAAGGTATTTTGCACTGCTGTTTATTCTGTTTGTACTGGTATTTGCCGGAGTGAATCAGACAAATTATGTGCAGGCAAAAGAAACATCAAAAAAGATAGAAAAGATTTGCCTTTACTTAGGGCAGAAAATTACCCTTGCAGATTTACCGGAAGGGGAAGTGATTTTAAGCAAAGAGCATGTGATTGAAGTATCGCCAGATAAAGTTGTTACAGCAGTTGGTGCAGGTACGGTCACAATTTCTGTAAAAACGGAGACGGAAACACTGGATTATGCAGAAATTGAGGTAAAGAAAAATGAAATTCTTTCGACTTTGACCTTCAATCGACAGTCTTTTGCGGCACATCTTTTAGGTGGTGGTTCTTTTCAGCTGTCGATACCGCAGTTTGAGTCGATGACGTCTGTGTGGCAGTCAAAGACGCCGGCAGTAGCTTCTGTTACACAGGAGGGAATTATTACGCCGGTTAGCGCAGGATGGGCGGAGTTTGCTGTTACAGTTACGGATTCGTATGGTGGTGTGTACTCATTTGTACTCTGGGTTCAGATTTTGCAGCCAAAGTTTACGATTCAAAAGCAGAATTTAGCGAAAGGCTGCCGCACAACACTTTTGTTAGAGTCGGCGGCAGGAAATCCGGTTGTTTACCAGACAAGGGATACCTCGATTGTTTCGATTGTTTCTTATAATCAGTTTGGAGTTGTAGTTAAGGCGAAAAAAGTTGGTTCTACTACTGTAGTGGCACAGGTTGATGGTGTTCAGACAGAATGTGTGATTACGGTAACAAATCCGAAAGTAAAGAAGGCGTATGGATTTTATCAGAAAAAGAAAAAGCTGACGGTCAAAGTAACCGGGTTAAATGCCGCAAGCCGTCCGGTTTTTCGTTCGTCAGATGTTAAAGTTGCCGTTGTGACGGCTTCGGGAAAGGTGACAACGAAAAAATATGGAAGTGCTGTAATTTCCTGTGAGGTGGATGGAAAAACTGTAAATTATTATCTGGCAGTAAGTACAAAAACAGCTGTCCGGGCGATGCGGTATGGTTACAAACAGATAGGAAAGAAAAAGTACAGTCAGGCAAGGCGTATGGATAAAAACTATTATGATTGTTCTTCCTTTGTGTATCGCACCTATCGTGCAGTAGGAAGATATCTTGTCTGCAAAACAAGCTGGGCGCCGGTGGCGGCGGACATCGGCCATTATTATGTGAGAAAAGGAAAGCGCATTAAGGCAAAGAAGACATATTCCGAAAAGAAAATGAGACCGGGAGATTTGGTTTGCTTTGGTGGTTCAAAGGCGAAAAAGAACGGGCGGTATAAAAGAATCTATCACATCGCAATTTATATTGGTAATGGCAAGACTATGGAGAGCAGTTCGACTTATAATAATGTTGTGATAAGAGACCGCGGAACTTTCAAAAAGAGCGAAATTCCAGTCGTTGTACGCCCATAATTTTTTAAAAAAGTGATTGACGGAAAAAATATCATGTGATACAATAAGGTTCCTTTCGAAAGGAACGGCTAAAAGCAGTGTTTCTCATGCGCAGGGGAAACACTGCTTTTGCTTTTTTTGAGGCATCGGATTTTCTACCCGATGAATCTAAAATTCAATTTATCTATTTATCTGATAAATGATTGCAACTATTTTTGATACGTTAGGACAAGATAGGGAGGATTGTCTATGAATAAAATAATAGCATGGTTACTTGTTTTTTCATTTGTACTTGGCGGTATGCCTAAAGAGGTAATAAAGGCTGCCTCATCTGGTTCGATTTATTATGTACCGAGTGGGCAGCAGGGACGTTATACAGAAAGTTTAGATGAGGCGCTTCAAAGTTGTTATGTGCATGGTGGAACAATTGTTTTGGAACGTGATGTGCACTATGATTTTCCTGACATGATAAAGTATGATTTGATTCGAGAAAATACTACACTTGTAGTGCCGGATAATATTAAGCTGACAATTGGGAAAAAGGGGCTTCAGCTGAATGGGACACTTCAAATTCGTGGAGGCACGGTAGATCTGGAAAATTCGGAAGGAGTTTTGTATGGTTCTGGAAAAGTACAGATATTGTATGGACGTTTTATTAAAAAATCCTATTTGGTGAACAAAAATAATAATTCAGCCTGTTTGGAGACAAAAAACATATCTTATGGACAGAAGCTGAGTGAAGCGGTGATTACGGAAGATCGAATACATTGGTCTATGCCGATTCCCGGGACGTGGAAATTTGTTAAGGATGACTTGATTCCACAAGCAGGGGTAAGCAGCCACGATATTGTATTTGAGCCGGAAAATCCACTGACATATGATCCGATGTATTTTGAAAAAAGTGGAAAGGTAACGGTAAATTCGGTCGTGCCGAAAAGACAGGATAAAAAGGAGATACAAATTTCGGTTGGTCAGAATTTAAAAATGATACATCCAGAGTTAACATATATCAGCCCAATAACCGGGGAGGAGGTAAAGGGAGAATTTTCATTTACAGAAGCGGCCAAAGAATATGATGCCGGAAAGCATGAAATAAAGGGTGTATTTAAGCCATATGATACAAATTTTGATTCGGTGGAAGAAGTTGTGGTTGTTGAAATTTTATCAGTCAGACCAGAATTGATAGAACCTCCGGTTATTCGCAATCAGGGTACATATGGACAATGTTTAAATCAAATTCATTATATGGGAGGAAAGTGCAGGAACCCAGAGACCGGAGAGACACTTAATGGCAAATGGGAATGGAAAGACGATTCACAGACTTTAAAATTAGGAGAATGCGAGTATACAATGGTTTTTATTCCTGATATTAAAGGATATGAAATTGTTGAGTTTCCGATTTTAGTAACAACGTTACCAAAAGTCATGGGAGAATTTGAATGGCCATCTTGTTCTGATTTAAATTATGGGGAAAATTTATCTCAGTCTACATTAAGTTTTGTAAAAAATAGTTATGGTACTTTTTCGTGGGAAGACGAGAAAGTGTGTCCGTGTGTTAAAAACAAAGGAGTAAATGTTGTGTTTAGACCAGTGGATACAGAGCGGTATGATTGGAGTAAGGTGGCTGGTTATGATGAAAATACACATACCATTACTTGTTCAATTCCGATTCATGTTCGACCGTTAAAAGGGAAAGTGCCTGACGTAAAGGCAGGAGAAAGAGAAGAAGGGATGGCTGTTTCTGGCTGTGCTTTGTCTATCGAACCTGCTGATGCTGGAACAGTTATGTGGCAGAATCCGAAAGAGATTGTGAATCAATCGGGATGGTATTCGGTACTTTTTTCACCGTGTGATTCGGATAATTATGATTGGAGTAGTTTTGAGCAGGATGAGGAAGGTCGAATCTATTTAAAAGCACATATTAAGGTAACACCCAAACCTACTTTGGTACCAACGCCTACAACTATGCCAGCAGTAACTCCAACGGTCAATCCATTGTCTCCGGATAAAAATACTTCCAAGGAAAATAATAAAACGAATACGCAGCCCAAACAAATGACAACTTTTATGATTACACAAATGGTATCCAAAACATCTAAGATAAAAGCTCTTACAGTTCCGCGAACCACGTTTTTAAAATGCAAGAGATGTAATAGCAAGATACGATTAGTCTGGAAGAAAAAGAAAGGTGTTTCTTATCAGGTTCAGTGGAGTGTAAATGCATCGTTTAAAAAGGCTCATAAAAAGAAGGTAAGAAAAACTGCATATACGATACGGAACGTGAGAAAAAAGAAGAAATATTATATACGAATCCGTTGTATACAAAAGAAAAAAGGGCTAGTTTATTATGGAAAATGGAGCAAGGTGAAAAAGGTATCAGTGTAATGAGTTAGTTTTTTTATTAGGGTAAAAAAACGGGGGGAACAATGGTTTTTGTGCGGACACACTCATTGTTCCCTGTTTTTTTTGAAATTATTCTATTTTAGTATTTCATATCTTTTAAAATATCACAGAAGTCAAATGTTGCAAAATAGTCCTGTGGAGTTTCACCACGGCGAATCATCTGTACACTGCCATCTTCTTTGAGAAGAAGTTCCGGCGATTTGAGTTTGCCGTTATAGTTATAACCCATAGCATATCCATGAGCACCGGTATCGTGGATAACCAGATAATCTCCGATATCAATTTTTGGAAGCATACGGTCTACAGCAAATTTATCGTTGTTTTCGCAAAGAGAACCAGTAACATCATATTTGTGGTCACATGGTGCATTTTCTTTGCCAAGAACGGTAATATGATGATAAGCACCATACATAGCCGGACGCATCAAATCGCAGGCACAAGTGTTCAAACCAACATATTCTTTATAAATATGTTTCTGATGAATACATTTTGTTACGAGATTGCCATAAGGTCCAAGCATGAAACGGCCAAGTTCAGTAAAGATGGATACATCACCAAGTCCGGCCGGTACCAGGATTTTCTCGAACTGTTTGCGGACACCTTCACCGATTACAGCAATGTCGTTTGGCTCTTTGTCTGGTGTATATGGGATACCGATACCACCACTTAAATTAATAAATGTAATATTAGCACCAGTTTTCTCCTTTAATTCAACTGCGAGTTCAAACAAGATGCCGGCAAGTGTCGGATAGTATTCGTTGCTTACGGTATTGCTGGCAATAAAAGCGTGAATACCAAAGTTTTTGGCACCCAGTTTCATTAATTTTTTGTAGCCTTCAATCATCTGCTCTTTGGTGAAGCCATATTTGGCATCGCCTGGGTTGTCCATGATGTCTGTACCGAGTTCAAATACGCCGCCTGGATTGTAACGGCAGCAGATGGTCTCTGGAATGCCGACATTCTCTGCTAAAAAGTCAATGTGAGTAAAATCATCCAGATTGATGTAAGCACCGAGTTTGCTTGCTTTTTCATATTCAGCAAGTGGTGTCACATTTGAGGAAAACATGATGTCATTATCATGAAATCCAAGGGATTCTGAAAGCATTAATTCGGTCAGAGAGGAGCAGTCAACACCGCAGCCTTCTTCCTGTAAAATTTTAAGGATAAATGGGTTTGGTGTTGCCTTTACTGCGAAATATTCGCGATAGCCTTTATTCCAAGAAAATGCTTTCTTCAAAGCACGGGCATTTTCACGAATTCCTTTTTCGTCGTAAATATGAAATGGGGTCGGATAAGTTTTTTCGATTTCCTTAACCTGCTCCAAAGTTAAAATTGTTTTCTTTTCCATGGTAAAAATTCCTCCAAATGATGTAGTGGGAATTACTTTAATTTTTCGCCAGTGAGTAATTCATAAGCTTCCAGATACTTGTCAATGGTTTTCTTGGCAACGTCTTCTGGAAGTTCCCAATCGTGGTTTCCTTCGTTTTCCTTGAGCCAGTCTCTTGCAAACTGTTTATCAAAGGATGGCTGGCCGTGACCTGGCTCATATCCTTTGGCAGGCCAAAAACGGGAACTGTCTGGTGTCAGCATTTCGTCACCGAGAACGATGTTTCCATTTTCATCAAGACCAAACTCAAATTTTGTATCGGCAATGATAATACCTTTTTTCAACGCGTAATCTGCGCATTTTTTATAAAGAGCGATGGTATAATCGCGAAGCTTTTCAGCATACTCTTTTCCTTTGCCCGGAAATTCTTTTTCCAGTACATCAACGCTTTGCTCAAAAGAGATATTCTCGTCGTGGTCACCGATTTCAGCTTTTGTGGAAGGTGTGTAAATTGGTTCCGGCAATTTGTCGGATTCTTGTAAACCTTCCGGAAGCTTGATGCCACATACGGTTCCGTTCTTCTGATAGCTTGCCCAGCCGCTGCCAGTGATATATCCGCGCACAATACATTCAATCGGAAGCATAGTCAGTTTGCGGCACATCATGCTGTTGCCATCATAGGCTGGTTGCTGAAAGAATTCCGGCATATCTTTTACGTCGGCAGAAATCATGTGATTTGGGACAATGTCTTCGGTAAGGTCAAACCAGAATTTCGACATCTGAGTTAAAACAGTTCCTTTTTTGGAAATAATGTTTTTCAGAATTACGTCAAAACAACTGATGCGGTCAGTTGCGACCATAATCAGACTGTCACCGTTGTCGTAAATCTCTCGTACTTTACCTTCTTTGATTGGTTTCCATTCGCTCATAGCGGTACCTCCATCTTTTATATGTTCGTCATTTACATAGTATAAATTTTTTTGACGAACCTGTCAACAAGGCAAAGCAAATCAAGTTCATTGCATTTTCAAAAAAAGATGTCCGCAAATTTCCCATTCAGGAACACTCCCGCTTAGGTGAACACACGTAGCGGTGCATGAGGGCATACTACGCCCTCTACGCACCGACGGTGTTCAAAATCCTTCATGGTGAAATTTGCGGACACCTTTTCTTGAAAAATTACAATTGAATTAATTTAGTCAAATCTTTCTTGATTTAAATTACTATTTGAAAGTGCATGCAACCTAAATTGCTGTCATATTCAAAAAGAGTTGCATAGTTTTTTACTTTTTTCTGAAAAAATACAACCATGAAGAAGAAAATTGGCAAAAAACGTTGTTTTACAGCCCAATTTTCTTTACTCAATCGGGCTAATGCCTCCAAAATGCAACCATATAGGACAAATTAAAGAAAAAGAGTTGTCTAGGGAGGAGATAGCAGGTGTGTGTCAAGTGTTTGCTGCCAGTTCCTTTGGATTCCAGTTTTTCTACGAAATTACGGAAAACAAAAAAAGTGCCACCAAACACTTGACACCACCTACCCCATGATGTACTTGAAAAAAACAAATGTTTGCTTTATACTAATAACTATTAAGCAAAAAAGGCATAAGTGCCGATAAAAAGCTACTTTTAGAATGAGAGGTTTATCTTTATGAGCAATTACAGCGGCAGTGATATTGTAATCTTAGAGGGGTTAGAGGCAGTTCGCAAACGTCCGGGAATGTATATCGGAAGTACCGGAACGAGAGGTCTTCATCATATGATATGGGAAATCCTTGACAATGGAATTGATGAGCATCTTGCCGGATTTTGTAACGAACTTCATTTGACGTTGTTAAAAGATGGCGGCGTTGTTGTCGAGGATAACGGACGTGGCGTACCGGTTGACATTCACCCGACAAAGAAGATTCCGACGGCACGTGTCGTATATACCGTACTGCATGCGGGTGGTAAATTTAACAGTGACGTGTATAAAGTTTCCGGTGGTCTGCATGGTGTAGGTGCATCGGTTGTAAATGCGCTGTCGAGCCATATGATTGTGGAAATAAGACGAGATGGAAAAGTGTACCGGGATGAGTATAAAGATGGCGGTAAGCCGGTGACAAAATTAGAAAAAGGACTTTTGCCGGTTGTGGGAACCTGCATGAAAAATAAGACAGGCACAAAAGTTACTTTTTATCCCGATGATTCTATTTTTGAAACAGTAGAATTTAAGCCGGAGACGATTCGTAAAAAATTAAAAGAAATTGCTTACTTGAATAAAAATCTCAAAATTGTTTTCAAGGACGAACATACGGGAGAAGAGCAAACATATCTGGAGGAGTTTGGAATCCAGAGTTATATCAAGTACATTAATCGTGATACTGCGGTTCTCCATGATGATGTTATTTATATAGAAGGAAAAAGTGGAGACATTGAGGTGGAAGTCGCTTTTCAGTATACGCAGAATTACAGCGAGCAGATTAACGCTTACTGTAACCGTATCAATGTCGCAGACGGTGGAACGCTGGTTACCGGTTTCAAAACGGCACTGACACGAATTATGAACCAGTATGCGAGAGAATTAAATTTCTTAAAAAATAAAGAAGATAATTTTGACGGAAAAGATATCAGGAATGGCCTTGTTGCGATTGTTTCCATCAAACATCCGGACCCGCAGTTTGAGAGCCAGACGAAAAACAAACTCGGTAATACGGATGCAAAAACCGCAGTGGACGAAGTATTTAACCGTGAGGCACAGCGTTATTTTGATAAAAATGTAGAAGTGTTAAAACGAATTCTTGAAAATGTACATAAATCCTTTAAGGCGAGAACAGCTAGTGACAAAGCAAGAAAAGGTGTGATGAAACAGCTTCTTGATGTGGACACCAAAAGCAAACTTGCAGCATGTTCTTCCAAAAAATCAGAGGAATGTGAAATTTATATTGTCGAGGGTGATTCTGCGGGTGGTACTGTTAAGACAGCGAGAAACCGAAGAACACAGGCAGTTCTTCCGCTTCGTGGAAAAATTTTGAATGTAGAAAAAGCACCGCTTGAGAAAATTTTAGTAAATAACGAAATCAAAACAATGATTGCCGCTTTTGGCTGTGGAATCGGTGAAAATTTTGATATTAAAAAACTTCGTTACGATAAAATTATCATTTTAACCGATGCCGATGTCGATGGAGCACATATCAGTACACTGCTGCTTACGTTTTTCTACCGCTTTATGCCCGAACTAATTTATCAGGGAAAAGTATATCGCGGTCTGCCGCCGCTGTACCGGGTATCGTATGAAGATAAAAAGGGTAAGAAAAAGAATAAAGTATCCGAATATTTGTTTAATGATTTTGAACTTGAAAAATTCCGAAAGACCGGGAAAAAGATTTTGGAATTGCAGCGTTACAAAGGTCTTGGAGAGATGGATGACACGCAGTTGTGGGAGACGACCTTAGACCCGGAGAGCCGTATTTTAGCACAGGTATCTATCAGCGATACGGTAGAAGCCGATGAAGTAACTGATATTTTGATGGGAAGTAACGTTCTACCGAGACGACAGTTTATTATGGATGAGGCGAAATACGCCAATCTGGACATTTAACGGGAGGAAAATCAGATGAGTGAAGAAAATATTATACAGTTAGATTTTTCAGAAGAAATGAAAACATCTTACCGCGATTATGCAATGAGCGTTATTGTGGCACGTGCTCTCCCGGATGTCCGTGATGGGTTAAAACCGGTTCAGCGCCGTATTTTGTATGCTATGAAAGAACTTGGTTTGTCGCCGGACAAGCCACACCGAAAAAGTGCGCGTATTGTCGGTGATACGATGGGTAAATACCATCCACATGGTGACAGTTCGATTTATGATGCGCTTGTGCATATGACAGAAGATTATTCGCTGAATGCACCGCTTGTTGACGGACACGGAAATTTCGGCTCGATTGACGGAGACGGCGCAGCTGCCATGCGATATACCGAGGCACGTTTGTCAAAACCTGGTATGATGCTGTTGGATAATCTGGACAAAGGTCTAGTTGACTTTTTACCAAACTTTGATGACAGTGAAAAAGAACCGGCCGTGCTGCCGGCCACGCTGCCAAACCTTTTAATTAACGGAACAACAGGAATTGCTGTCGGTATGGCAACAAACATTCCGCCACATAATCCGACGGAAGTCATAGATGCCGTAATTGCGTACATGGACAGACCGGGAATTTCCATTGATAAATTGATGGATTACATTCCGGCACCGGATTTTCCAACCGGTGGAATCATTATCAACGCTTCCGATATGCGGGATATTTATGAAAAAGGAGAGGGAAAAATCCGTCTGCGTGCCCGCACAGAAATTGAAAAAGGAGATGCCGGCAGAACAAACATTGTTATCACAGAAATTCCTTACACCATTTCCGGAAATAAATTAAAACTCGTGGAAAGTTTAGCTGCGCTGGCAAAAGATAAAGTATTTGATGAGATTTATGATGTGCGTGATGAGTCCTCCAAAGAGGGAATTCGTATCGTTGTCGAAGTAAAAAAAGGACGCGATATTGACAACCTTTTAAATGGTCTTTATAAGAAATCCCAGATGGAGGATACCTATGGCGTAAATCTTTTGGCAATTCGTCCGACAGAAAATGGAACCGGACAGCCAAAAGTATTTAATCTGAAATCATTAATCGAGGAATTTGTTTTATTCCAGGAGGATTTGTATACGAGAGAGTATCAGTTCCTTTTGGAAAAGGCAAAAAAACGTCTGGAAATTGTTGAAGGTTTGATGAAAGCAACTGACGTAATTGATTTGATTATCGAAATCCTTCGTGGTTCTTCCTCCGTGAAACAGGCAAAGGCGTGCCTCATCGAGGGAATTACGGAGGGAATCAAGTTTAAGAGTAGGGCATCGGAAAAAGAAGCAGCCACACTTTCCTTTACGGAAAATCAGGCGGATGCCATTCTTGCGATGCAGTTGAGCAAGTTAATCGGACTTGAAATTTTAAAACTTCATGAGGAAAATGATACATTAATTGCGAATATTGCAGGGTATGAAAAGGTTCTTTCGGACAGTAAAGAACTTTATAAAGTTATTAAGGGAAGACTTCGTGAATTTAAGAAAATCTTTAATTCGCCGCGCCGGACAAGCCTTATGGATACGGTGGCTAAAGCCTATGTTGAAAAAGTGGTTATTGAAGATTTGTATGTCTGCTTTGACCGCTTTGGCTATACCAAGGCAATTGATGCGGCTGCATTTGGACGGGCAAGCGAGGAAACAAAGAAAGATTTCAGTTTTGTACTGAAAATCAAGAACACGGATAAACTCTGCATTTTTACAGACAAAGGCAATATGCATCAGGTAAAGATGGAGAAAGTGCCAAGATGTAAGATGAAGGATAAGGGTACATTGATTCACTCACTGTGTAAAATGGAAAATGACGAAGAAGGACTTCTCTATGTCAGCTTTGAAGAATTGTTTGAGTCCATTTTGTTATTTGTGACAAAGAACGGTTATATTAAGTTAGTGTCCGGAGCGGAATTTGAGACCGGACGCCAGATGATTGCGGCGACAAAACTGGATGCGGACGATGAAGTAGTTGGTGTAATAATGCTTTCGGCAAGCGATGTTCTCACCGGAACAAAAAAAGTAATTCTTTTGACAAAAGACGGTCTTTCTCTTGGATTCCCGCTTAGCGAAGTGAGCGAACTCAAAAAGACAAGCCGAGGCGTAAAAGGAATTACATTGGAGAAAGAGGATACAGTTGCATTTGCAACGGTTGTTCATCCGGCTGCGGAAACATTTGAATATGAAGGAAAGACTTTAAATGCCCGCCGAGTACGAAACCGCAAGCGTGCGGCGAAGGGGCAGAAAGCGAATTTGATGCAGAATACGCTTACACTTGAATAAGAAAATGAAACTTTTTCAAATTTACGTTAATGTTTTTATGCCTTCGTCCGATAAATATAGTAAGAAACGGTAAATGCGTTTTAATATAATAAGAATGGAGGCGTTGTTTTATGAGAATTGATGCGTATATGCAGGTAAGCCAGATTTACCAGACAAACAAAACCAAAAACGCTCCAAAGACAGGAAAGGCAGGCAGTCGTGATTCCTTAGAGATTTCCAGTTTCGGAAATGCTTATCAGGTAGCAAAACAGGCTGCGTCACAGGCATCTGATGTCAGAGAAGACAAAGTGAAAGAGATTCAGGCACAGATGGCAGCAGGAACCTATTCTGTATCAATTGAAGATGTCGCAGACAAGATGGCAGATGCACTGCTTTCTTAATGACATAGGAGGGTATACATTTGGCTAGTTTGATGGAGGAACTGATTCAGACGCTGGATGCAGAAGAAAAGTGTTATTCTCAATTGATTCCGATTGAGGAAGAGAAGACGAGAGCGATTATTGCAAATGATTTAGAAGCTTTGCAGGATATAACCGTCAGAGAACATGATTTGGTAGATGAGACATCTGCCTTGGAAAACAAACGGGAACGAGTGGCGATTGATATTGCTACTGTTCTTGGGCGTGACCCGAAGACGATTACACTTGAACAGATTGCATCGGTGTTGAAAAATCAGCCGGCAGACCAAAAGAAGCTGCAGGAAGTGCATGACCGGTTACGGAGAACCGTTTCACGACTGCAGGAACTGAACAATCAGAACAAACAGCTTTTAAAAGAAGCAATTGATATGGTTGAATATAATATGAATGTGATACGAAGTACACGGATGTCTTCAGGAAGCAGCAACTATTCCAGTGATGCGTCCGAGGTGGCGGGTATGGCACCTCAGCATGGGATGTTTGATGCAAAACAATAACAGGCGCATGGATGCGATAGCCACCGCCTGTTTTGTTTTCGAGGACGGTTGTACTTTTTTTTATAAAGAATGGAGATGAGAACATGGGTAATCTAATGACAAGTTTTAATGCGGGTGTTTCGGGACTTCACTCCGCACAGCAGTCGCTGACCGTTACATCGCATAATCTTGCCAACGCGGGAACCGTAGGCTATACAAGACAACAGGTTCTTGTGACGGATTCCTTTTATCAGAAATCGTACGGAGTACATGACAATGTCATGGTGGTTGGTACCGGAACGACGATTTCATTGACAAGACAGGTTCGCAATACCTTTTTGGATGATCAGTACCGGCTGCAGGTTGGACGCCAGCAGTTTTATCAGGCGAACAGCAATGCGGCACTGGAAATAGAAGATATGTTGGGTGAGTTGCACGGCGAAGAATTTCAGAGCAGCATTACAGACCTCTGTGGTGCGTTGAGTTCTTTGGCAACCCACGCAGACGATATTGTATATAAAGACCAGCTTGTAATGATGGCATCCCAGTTTATTGAACGGGCAAAGGTGTTGCAGGATGAGTTAAATACCTATCAGACGAGTCTGAACACGGAAGTAAAAAAACAGGTGGATACGATTAATGATTTGGTTGGAAAAATCAAAGAGTTAAACAGAGATATTCAGAAATACGAGGCGACCGGAGAGCCGGCAAATGACTACCGTGACAAGAGAAATGAGTATTTGGATGAACTCAGCCAGTACATAACATTTGAGACGAATGAGCAGCCGGATGGAACCGTTATGATTTATTCGGAGGGCGGTTATCTTTTGGATGCGGTGAACCAGTATTTTCTTACAACAAAATACGAAAGTGACACCTCCAAACTTTTAAAACCGGTTTGGGAGACCGGCGAGAATTATTACCGCTATGACAGCCTAGAGTATTCCAGTGAAAATAATACGGATGTAGGCGGGCTTCGCGGACTTTTGGTGGCACGCGGCAGTTATGCGGCAACCTATGTAAATGTTCCGCAAAAACCAAAGGAAGAAGATTACAAAAATGGCGGCGTGCTGGATGTGAATGCTTATAACCGCGCTATGGATCAGTTTAATGATGATTTGGAAGTTTATAACAAAACCATCGGTGCTTCCGTTGTGATGACGATTCAGAGTGAATTAGATACTTTGATTCATGGGATTGTAACAACCGTCAATGATGTGCTCTGCCCGAACAAAGAGATTACAATCGAAGTTGAGGACAAAGATGAAAATGGCGTTGTGACCGGAACACATACCGAAAAAATTAAAGTACTGGATGAAGAGAAGGCGCTGATTGGTGATGATAAAAACCGTACGATGGGAACAGAATTATTTTCCCGCCGTGGTGTGGAACGCTACACCAAAGAAAATGTAACAGTTGTAAATGATGATGGTACGACAAGTGTAGTGCCTGTTTACCGTTATCAGGAAGAGGATCCGTCCGATGTTTATACGATGTATACGACGAGCCAGCTTGTGCTGAATCCGACTGTTGGAAGAGATTCTTCCACACTGCCGACGATGTACAGTGATAAGAGCGATGGTAAGAAAGGTTATGCAAATAATGAACTGCTTGGCATTGCGCAGGCGTTTGACGAGTCGATTGGAACACTAAATCCAAATTCATTGACAACATATGATATTAAACATTTTTATGCTGGTATGGTAACTGAACTTGGTACACAGGGCAATGTTTGGAATGGTATTATTGACAACCAGAATATCACAGTAAATACCATTGACAATGAGAGACAGAATGTGATGGGAGTTTGTACGGACGAAGAACTCTCCAATATGATTAAATATCAGCAGTGTTATAATGCGTCGTCAAGATACATTACGACAGTGGCAGAGATGTTAGAATATTTGATTGAACGGTTAGGAGGATGATGATATGGCATCAACATTTGGTTCTTTGGAAATAGCAAAATCCGGCATGATGGCATACAATGCAGCATTGCAGACAACGGCGCATAACGTGGCAAATATTGAAACAAAAGGCTATTCCAAACAGACAGTAAATATGGTTTCGTTAGTTGGTAATAAAACTTCTGCAACAGTTCAGGGGTTCGGTGTAAATGTTGCAAGTATCACAAGAAACCGAAACGAATATTACGATACGAAATATCAGCGCACGCAGTCAACTTACAATTACTATCAGACACAGTCCTATTATCTGAAAGCATTACAGGATCAGATATGCGGAAATGTAACCAGTGATGAGAAGTCAAGACTGACCGATGCATTTGATGATTTTTTCAGTGCGTTAAGTAATCTTAGAGGAAATGCTAATAACAGCACCATTCGCCGTCAGGCGGTAACACTGGGGGAAACATTTACCGATTATGTGCAGAATGTGGCAACTGGTCTGCAAAAACTCCAGGATGAAGCAAATACACAGGTGAAAACCTGCGTTGATCAGATTAATGCATACGCAGAAAAAATCGTGGCGTTGAATAAACAGATTGACACAGTAGAGGCGTATGGCGGAATTGCGAATGACCTTCGCGACCAACGATCCCTTTTGATTGATGAGTTGTCCCAGTATTGTGATGTGGAGACAAAAGAAATCCCACCGGATAACGGCGTAGGTGAAAATCAGTTCTATGTTTATATCAATGGGGGAACACTTGTGGACACCTATAAAGTGAACGCACTGGTAACTAAGCAGAAAGACACCTATGTAAACATTAACGATATCACTGGTTTGTATGATGTCAGCTGGGCAGATGGAAGTACCTTCAATATGCATAGTACAGCAATTGGCGGACAACTTCAGTCGTGTATTGAGACTCGTGACGGAAATAATGTAACAAATCTTCATGGCACTGTTGACTCAATTGCGAACAATGCCGATGGAAAACTTGTTCTTACTGTTACCGGAACAAACTGCAATGATGTGCAGGTGTTAAATATTCCGGCACATGATGGTGAGATTACTATTAATAACCGCACTTATGCGTATGATAATTTTGAAGTAAAAGTGGATGCAGCAGGTAATTTTACGTATGACTTTACGTTGAAAGGTACAACAAAGGTAGCTGATGCGAAAGCACTTCAGATTGCTGTGGCGAATGGTTATACCGCACAGGTTGGCGATTCGATTGACCACCGTGGTGTTCCGTATTATATGGCACAGTTAAATGAATTTGTCCGTACATTTGCACAGGAATTTAACCGTGTTCAGAATGGCGGTTATGATTTGCATGATAATCCGGGTGTTGACTTCTTTAATGCAACGGTCAAAGCAACCGGCGACAACTATATTTTTCAGGAGTCGGTAGACGGAAAAGACGCTTCCTTTACTTCGGAGGCGAAGAAAAATGCAGACGGCACCTACACCGGTTCTTACTATTATATGACTGCATTGAACTTCTCGATTACAAAGGAAGTTGCGGATGACCCGGGATTACTTGCATGCAAGGCAAAAGCAAATCCGGATGACAATGTAGGAAACGATAACGGTGATAATTTGCAGAAACTGACAGAAATCAAGGACAACTCGAAAATGTTTGTCCACGGTGCACCGGATTCCTTTATTCAGTCGCTGACTGCACTGCTCGGCGTTGATGCGAAAAAAGCGGATACGATGGAAAAGAGCCAGAGCAATCTTTTGTATGCCATTGATACCAACCGTAAATCGGTATCCGGCGTGGATGAAGATGAAGAAGGTTCGGATATGATTGTGTTTCAGAATATGCTTTTTAACCAGTATAAGATGTTAAATGTGTTAAATGAAGTACTGGATAAATTGATTAATGAAACCGGCGTGTGATGCCGATAAATAAAGTATAAAAAGATGAATTTGAGATTCGGAAACGGAGGGCTGACATGAGAGTAACGAATACGATGATGCGTAACAATTCCATGTTGAATATGCAGAAAAATAAGGTGGCATATAATAAATATCTGACACAGTATAATACGCACAAAAAAATACAGAGACCATCGGATGATCCGACGATTGCGGCACGTGCCCTCAAATATCGTACAACTTTGGCAGAAATTGATCAGTATTTGACAAACATCAAGGATGCAACATCTTGGATGGATGCGACAGAAACTTGTCTGAATGCAGTTAATAAAAAACTTACGGATATGATTGATTACTGTACACAGGCGGCTACCGGTACTTATAATGAGAAAAACCGCGCGGATATTGTGACACAGTTAAAACAGTTTTCAAAATATATCTATGAGCAGAATGCCGATGCGGATTATGCCGGACGTTATCTGTTTACAGGATTTCGTACCGATGTGCCGATGCTTTTTGATAAAGAGGAGACGGGGACTACTTATACGATTACAGAGAATATTGATATTAATACCATTAATAAATATCAGTATGTATATGGAGAGGCGTCTTACAATGCGGGAAGCAGTGCGGCGGATTATGCGAATCAGGCATCCGAGTTTGCAACGACGCACCGTGCACTTTTATCTTATGATAAATTAGATGATAACCAGACAGTAAAACTTACCTACACAGACTCGACCGGAACACAGCAGACGATTACGGCAATTACGAAGAGCGTGGCAGCAGATACAAAGTATAATGAGCATCTGCATCCGGGTGCTGACGAGGTGTATTTTGTTCCGGAAACCGGTGAACTTGTATTTGGAGACGATGTTTATGACAGTATTCGTGCCGGAAAAGATTTGAGTGCTGATTACAAGAAAACAGAATTTGTTGCAAAAGATGTGCGTCCGGAACATTATTTTAACTGTACGGCTGTGGATAATACAACCGGAGAGGTATCGAATTACCGCACAGCAGGTACTCAGAATATGATGTACCAGATTAATTTTAGTCAGACTTTGGTAGTTAATACAGAAGGCTGTGATTCCATTAATCTGGCAGTTGGCAGAACGATTTCTGATATTACAAATATTTGTAACGACTTGGATGTGATGGAAGCTAATCTGAAGTCGGTGGAGAAGCGGATTAATGACTGTGATGAAAATGATAAAACAACATTGGCCAATCTCAATGAGTTAAAGAGCCAGATTGAGACAGAGATTCAGCTTCAGAAGACGGTGCTTGGAAAAGCGCTGGGCTCTGCGATTACGACCTGCCAGTCAGCAAAAGATGAATTGAATGTGGCACTTGCTGACCATGGTTCCCGTTATAACCGTATGAGTATGACAAAATCGAAACTGGAACAGCAGCAGATTGATACAAAAGAAGCAAAATCCGATAATGAAGATGCAGATTTGGGAGAGGCTTATGTAAATTTCTCAGAGGCAGACCTTTTGTATCAGGCGATCTTGAATGCGACATCGAAGATACTCGGTCAGTCACTGCTTAACTTTATTTAATTAAGGAGGAATTGGGATGTTAGTAAAAACAAAATTTTTTGGGGAAGTCGATTTATCGGAGAAAAAAATCATTACTTTTGAACGCGGTTTGATTGGGCTTGCTGATTATAAAAAATTCACGATTTTATATGACTGTGAAAAAGAGAACAGCAACATTTCCTGGTTACAGAGTGTTGAGGAGCCAACTTTAGCACTTCCGGTTGTAAAACCGTGGATTATAAAGAAAGATTATAATCCGGTTGTTGAAGACGAGCTGCTTTCTCATATTGGAGAATTGACAGAAGAGAATCTTGTGATTTTAGTCACAATGACAGTTCCGGAACAGATTGAACAGATGTCAGTGAATTTAAAAGCACCGATTATTGTGAATGCTGACACAAGAAAGGGTGCCCAGATTATCTGTGAGAATAACGATTATGAGGTGAAATACAAAATATATGACATCCTCAATGAGAAAAAGGAGGAATGTTAATATGTTAGCCCTGGCAAGAAAAGTAAATGAATCTATTATTTTAAATGATAATATCGAAGTCACTGTTTTGGAAGTAAAAGGGGATCAGGTGAAAATTGGTATTAACGCACCAAAAGATGTTCCGATTTACCGCAAAGAACTTTTTGTACAGATACAGGAGGCAAATGCAGCGGCAGCCAATACGGTAAATCCGGCAGCACTTGGTGAGCTGTTAAAAGACAAATAAATAGGACAAAAGAAGAAGCGTTTTACGAATTTTAGTAAAGGGGTTAATTTTTTAAAAAAGATAGCCGATATTTACTTTAAGTTAGGGAAAACGTTTCTTTTTTATTACACACGGAGGTGTTATTATGGATATGGAAAGTATTAGTAGTGTAAATTCAAATTATGGCTCAGCAGAGAGTGTTAAGGTTAAGCGTGCACCGGTTGAAAGTGCACATACAGCAGCGCAGTCTGTTTCCGAGGCTTCTTCTGCAGCTGTGAGGACGGTATCTGAATCCGG
Source organism: uncultured Eubacterium sp. (assembly GCA_934322085.1). GTDB lineage: Bacteria > Bacillota > Clostridia > Lachnospirales > Lachnospiraceae > Eubacterium_F. The sequence goes on along the minus strand of CAKRGF010000016.1, from coordinate 9,682 downwards.
AGAAGCGACGAATCAGAACCGTGGAAACAAAGAGCATAACCCAAGCGAAGCAACGATTGACGATGCGGTAAAAAGCGCAAACCGCCGTATGGAGCATACGCGTTGTGAGTATTCCTATCACAAAGAGACAAATCGTGTTTCGATTAAAGTGATTAATGAGGATACCGATGAAGTCATCCGTGAAATTCCACCGGAAAAATCTTTGGATATGCTTCAGAAGATGTGGGAGATGGCTGGTATCTTAGTAGATGAGAAAAGATAGGAGGTATCACTATGGGAATCAGAATGAGTGGATTATTATCCGGTATGGATACAGAGGCAATTGTAAAAGAATTGATGTCCGCCCAGAGTATGAAGAAAAATAAAGTAGTGAAGGCAAAAACAAAACTGGAGTGGACACAGACTAAATGGTCAGAGCTGAATACCAAGCTGACAGGTCTTTATAATAATTTTGTGTCTAAAATGCAGTTATCTACTGCTTATAAGACAAAGAAAACAACAGTTTCGGATGCGACAAAGGCAAGTGTTGCAGCGAAGACAGCTGCTGCAAACGGAAGTTATTCGATGGAAATTAAAAACATCGCAACTTCCCAGTATCTGACCAGTGCTAAAATTGATGCATCTGCATCGGATAAATTGGCAGATATTGATTCTTCGCTTTTGAATAAAGAAATCAGTATTACAGTTGGTACCAAGACAACAAAGTTTGCTGTTACTGCGGACACTACATTAAAAGACTTCACGAGTGCTTTGCAGAGCGCGGGCTTAAATGCAAATTTTGACGATGCACAGAAACGTCTGTTTATCAGCAGTAAAGAAAGTGGTCTTGAAAATGCTTTTTCTATCACGACATCTGGTATTACGGATGCGGAGGTGAATGGCAGAAAGGCACTTCGCGATGCGGCCGGTTACAGCAGTATGACAAGCAGCAATAAGAAACTGTTTGATTCTGCAATGGAGAAACTGCAGACGTCGGGTGTAGGAACCGATGATTATAACAGTGCATTAAATACGATTGCAAAGCTTTCCTATGAGACGAAGAAAACGTCAGCGGAAAATGCTGCGACGACTTACGTAAAAGCAAAAATTTACAGTGAGAAGTATAGTGAGTATGAAGAAAAGGCAAAAGAGAAGTTAAAAGACACCTATTTTGAAGAAGATGGCAGTCTGAAACCGGGTAAGACACAAGAGGCTTATGATGCAGCAGTGGCAAAACAGGCAGATGCTGATACAACTTCGTATGTTGGAACGCAGTTAAATGATAGCGATGTGAAGCTGCGAATTAATGAAGCAGCTTTTTCCGGCAAGACGGAAGCGGATATGGCTGATTTCAGTGAAGAGGCAGTAAAGAAATATTATGGTGAAACGGTAACTGCCTTTACCGGTATGGATGGCGTAGATGAGGAGAGCGAAAAAAACCGCCTTACTTCCTATGTACAGGATTATGCTTCTATTTCTGACCGTGATGAGGTTTTGGCAGGTTCCGCCTTATCCGGACTTGGTATGGCTGATATCGCAGTCGATGCAGATGGAAATGTTACGGTTAATGGTGGAGCAAATGATAGCAGTAATTCCACGATTCCAAAGGGGATGGCGTTGATTGAAGCTTCTGACAGCAAGATTATTTTGAACGGGGCAGAGCTTACATCCTCTTCAGCCGTTGTTTCAGCGAATGGATTGAATATCACACTGACCGGATTGACAAAAACAGATGAGCCAATTACTTTCTCTGTAACAAATGATACGGAGAGTGTTTATAATTCCATTAAGAGTTTTCTGAAAGAATATAATTCTGTAATGAAGGAAATGAACACACTTTACAATGCGGATTCTGCCAAAGGTTATGAGCCATTGACCAGTGAGGAAAAAGAGGCAATGTCAGATGACGATGTGAAACTTTGGGAGGATAAGATTAAAAACTCCCTGCTTCGCAGTGATTCAACATTGAGCAGCATTATGAGTTCAATGCGTTCAGCTATGATGTCAACAGTTGAATATGATGGCAAAACATATGCACTTTCCAGTTTTGGTATTATCACATCAACGGATTATACGGAAGGTGGTCTGCTCCATATTTATGGAGATGCGGATGATTCTGTATATTCAGCAAAAGATGATAAACTAAAAAAAGCACTTGATGAAGATCCGGATGCTGTAATTGCAACATTGACCGGTGTTTTTGGTAAACTTCGTGAGACTATGAGCCAGAAGATGTCGGCAACGAAATACAGCAGTTCCTTGACTTTCTACAATGATATCAAGATGAAGAGTGATGTGAAATCGTATGACGATGAGATTGAGGACTGGGAAGACAGACTGGCAGAGATGGAAGACAGTTATTACAGCAAATTTACAGCAATGGAAACTGCACTTGCGAAACTGCAGTCACAGCAGAGTTCTATGTCAAGTCTTTTTGGTAATTGATAAAAATAAGGGAGAAGTTTGAGTATGAATCAAAATACGATTAATGCATATCAGCGGAATGCTATTTTGACGGCATCGCCGGCAGAACTTACGTTGATGCTTTACGATGGGGCGATTAAATTCTGCAACATTGCAATTGTGGCAATTGAAAAGAAGGATATGGAAAAGGCGCATGTGAATCTGAAAAAGGCACAGGCGATTATTTCCGAACTCCGCGTGACACTTGATCATAAGTACTCGGTGTGGGAAGATTTTGACCGCGTGTACGATTATATTTACAGACGTCTCGTAGAGGGGAACATGAGCAAAGAGATTGATGTGATTGAAGATGCTCTGAAGTATATCCGTGAGATGCGTGACACTTGGAAGGAAGTAATGAAGAAAGCTGCCGGTGCAAAATAACCGGCAGAATAGATGTGAGGAGATGCCAATGGATTCAAGCAATAGTGTCTATGTGAGAATGATGGTGGATGTGCTGAAAAGAAAAGGGAAAATTTTACAGCGCATTTTGGAACAGACAAAAGAACAGGAAGTAATTTTAAAACAGGAAGACGTTGACTATGAACATTTTCAGAGTATTTTAGATGAAAAAGGCAAACAAATCGATGAACTGAATGAAATTGATAAAGGCTTTGATGCACTGTTTAAGAAGGTTGAAAAAGAAATCACGGTTCACAAAAAAAAATATTTGACAGAGATTGTTACGATGCAGAAATTGATTTCTGTGGTATCGGACTTGGGCCTGCGGATTCAGGCACTGGAAGCGCAGAATAGTGAACGTTTCAAAATCTATCTTGCGTCAAAGCGCAAGCAGATACATGATTATCATGTGAACAGTCAGACGGCATCACGTTATTATCAGAATATGGCAAATTCACATCGACCGGAGCAGTCGTATTATTTCAATGAAAAGCAATAAGTTATTAGACAGACTAGGACAGGTCTTATTCGCCTGTCCTAGATTGTTTTATGAAGGGGGAAAATAAATGGATATAAAGGAACCATCCTGCGGGCAAAAGACGGTCATCCGGTTCCGGTTTTAGAAAGAGATGGACTTAAAAGACATCTTGGAAGTATGTATGATGGAGCGGTTGCGGTGTCATGCTAGTGCGAAAAAGTGGTGTCAAAACGGACGGAAAATATCATTTTGTTTGGCATGGGGGACTGCCGGATTGTGTTGGAACTTATCGAAAAGGTGCCGGGGCAGATATTAGTTTATGAGCCGGAAAACTTAGTGTTTTCACAGATGCGAACAAGTAATCTGTATAAAAAAGCGGTGAAATGCAGCCGTGTGAAAATTTTTCAGGCATCGGAGCATGCTAAATTTTCTTGTACTGCAAAAGATTTACTGGATGATGACTGGGTGGAAGAAACGATGCTTGCGCTGCATCCGGGTTATGTGGACTGGTATGAGGAAGAATTTTTGAAAGTGCAGGAAATCTGTCAGAAAATATGTGATGATATTACTTTTATGAGAGCACCGCTAAAGCGTTTTGCTGTGGCGATGATACGAAACCAGATTGCGAATTTCCCGAACATGACAAAAGGAGTTCCATTAAGGCGCCTTTACCGAAAGGAAAATGCAGATATTTCGGTTATTTTAGTGCCTGCGGGACCATCGTTAGAGAAGAATGTGGAAGATTTAAAAGAGGCGAAGGGACATGCACTGATTTGGTGTGCGGATGCTGCACTTCCAACGTTGCTTTCCTATCAGGTGATACCAGACTTGGTTGCTAGTGTGGATGCAGGAAAAGGTTTATTTTGTTTTGAAGATGAGAGGAGTAATATGATTCCCGTATTAGGGTCTTCCAATACAAGAACTGAATTTTTAAACCGGAATACCGCAAAGAAAATCTGGGGATTTGACCATGAGCAGATTTTGATGATGCAGAAACGTGCAGGAATTGGCATATGCATCTGATGGTTCATCTCATACAAATGGGAAAAAAGAATATTATGGAGACGCGAGCGGAATTGAAACAGACGGTTATTATGGAGATAAAGTGTATTCCCGCATGGACTGGCTGGAATTTAAAGACTGGTTTGAGAAGATGATTGCCCTTTACCCATCGATTACTGTGACGAATGCAACCAAAGGCGGTTTGCTTTTATCAGAATGAAATTGCAGACGGCATGGACTTATTTATGGCAAATGTAGCAAAACTTGGTACAAATAGGAGCACAGCCCCATTGATTAATCCGATTTTTGATGCGATTGAGCGGGCAGATTATACATATGCAGCGGATCTTTTGTACCATGAAATACAGGCTGAATTAAAAAAATAAAAAAATTTTAATTTAGGGGTTAAGTATGTTGATGTCTATCCGATATATATAGTGTCAGGAAGATAATACACTTCCAAACAGACGATAGTAACGAGCGGAGCGGGCGAGAAATCATGGCAGGGCCCGCTGTGATGGAAGCCACTCCTCTCGATATTATAACAAAAAATTAAAAACAAACCGCAAAAGGAATTGCGGTGTATTACAAGGAGGTAATCATTATGATCGTACAACACAACATTACATCAATGAACGCTAACAGACAGTTAGGAATCGTAGGAAACAACTTGGCTAAATCTACTGAGAAACTTTCCAGTGGTTACAGAATCAACCGTGCAGCTGATGATGCAGCAGGTCTTGCTATTTCTGAGAAAATGAGAGCTCAGGTTCGCGGCTTGAATCGTGCATCTGACAACGCACAGGATGGTATTTCTCTTATTCAGACAGCTGAAGGTGCTATGGATCAGCAGCATGCAATTTTGCAGAGAACTCGTGAGCTTCTTGTTCAGGCTTCTAACTCCGGTGTACTGGATGGGAAAGCTGAGAACGATTTCCAGAAAATTCAGGATGAAATTGATACTTTGAAATCTGAGTATGAGAGAATCAATACAGATACAGAGTTCAACCGTAAGAAATTGCTGGATGGTACTTATAAAGATCAGTACTTGCAGTTGGGTGCAAACAATGCTCAGGGTATTGATGTAACAATCAAGACAACTGCTTGGGATGAAAAATTGTATCTTAGTAAAACCGAGAGCACAACAGATGCTGCAAAAGATGGTGTAGCTAGTACTAAAGGTACAACAGACGGTACAGTTATAGAAAACGGAACAAAATATACTTATAACAGTAATATTTTCACGGTAAAGGCATCTTATAAGACTGCAAACGGAAACGGAAATAAGATATCGCAAGATGAAGTAGATTCATTGTCTGGAAATTATGATACTGCACCTGATGATAACGATAAAAAAATTCTCGCAAAATATGGTTATACTCAGGATGCAACTGGTGCTGGCAAATTGAAAACTGATATTGGCACAGCTGCTAATAAGTCTACAGCCGTTACCGATGTTGATGGTGAAGCTATCTCCGGTCTTCTTGACAATGTTGACACCATGATTAAGAGCGTTACTACAGAGCGTTCTAAACTTGGTGCGGTTCAGAACCGTCTGGAGTACACTGTCAAAGTTGATGACAACACATCTGAGAACCTGCAGTCTGCTGAATCCCGTATCCGTGATACTGATATGGCAGATGAAATGACAAGATTCTCCAAAGAGAGTATTTTGCAGCAGGCAGCTACTTCTATGCTGGCTCAGGCAAATCAGTCAAATCAGGGAGTACTTTCTCTGTTACAGTAATCTCGGTTGGTTTGATGACTGCGTAAAGCAGTATCATAATGAATTGTACGAAAAGGGAGAGACCACTTGGTCTCTCTCTTTTTTTGTAGAAATCTAGTTTGCATTGTGGTAAAATAAGACCATAGATTGTGAACTGCTACAAAGAAAAAGGTGTGTGCAATGAGGAAGCAAAAAAAAGACTGTTTCAGATGGGTGAGCAGAAAGAGCGTATTTTTGTGATTGGTTCTCCGGATATTGATATTATGTTAAGTGATACCCTTCCGTCTTTGCAGCAAGCATATGAAAAGTATGAAGTGGAGTTTGATTCTTATTCCATTTTTATGTATCATCCGGTGACGACTGAAGTCAGAGAATTACCGGAGCACATCAAAGAAGTAGTTGATGCCTTACTTGCATCGGAGAAAAACTATATTGTGGTATATCCGAACAATGACAATGGAACGGAAATCATTTTAAATGAAATCGGGCGGCTGTACGGGAATAAGAGATTTCGTGTTTTTCCGTCCATTCGTTTTGAATATTTTCTGACTTTTTTGAAAAATGCCGATGCGATTATTGGAAACTCCAGTGCAGGAATACGGGAAAGCGGTATTTATGGAATTCCTGCTATTGATATCGGCAGCAGACAAAAGGGCAGATACGATGAAAAGATGTTAAAAAATATCCAGCATGCCAGAGAGGACAAAGCGGATATTTTAGATAAATTACAAAACATTTCATCCCACCGGATTCCATCAAGTGGATTTGGTGTGGGAAATAGTACCGAGTTGTTTTTTTGAAGTGTTAAAACAAGAGGATATCTGGAATTTGGATATCCAGAAGATTTTTGTGGACATACGGGGGTTGAAAAGATGAAAAAAACATTTTGCATTGGAGATATTTGCGTTGGAGATGACAAGCGTGCACTTGTGATTCCGGAGATTGGAATTAATCATGAGGGCAGTCTTTTGGTGGCGAAAGAAATGGTGTCGGCAGCATACCGTGCCGGCGCACGGCTGATTAAACACCAGACCCATGTGGTAGAAGATGAGATGTGTCAGGTGGCAAAGCAGGTCATTCCGGGAAACTCTTCGGATTCGATTTATGACATTATGGCGCGTTGTGCGCTGAGTGAAGAAGACGAAAAAGAGTTAAAGGAATATACCGAGAGTCTTGGCATGGAATTTCTTAGTACACCATTTTCTAGAGCAGCGGCGGAGCGGTTAGAGAAAATGGGTGTAAAAGCTTATAAGATTGGTTCCGGTGAGTTAAATAATTATCCACTTGTGGAGCATATTGCCGAGTATGGAAAGCCGATGATTGTTTCAACCGGAATGAATGATATTAAAAGTGTGGCAAAAGCAGTGAATATTATGGAGAAGTATGGCGTTCCGTATGCGCTGATGCACACGACAAATTTGTACCCGACTAAACCGGAGTGGGTTCGTCTCGGTGCGATGCAGGAGATGATGAAAGAGTTCCCGGATGTGCCGATTGGATTATCTGACCACACACTAAATAACAATGCGTGTATTGCGGCACTTGCACTTGGCGCAGATTTGGTAGAGCGCCACTTTACGGATGAAATGGCAAGAAGTGGACCGGACATAATATGCTCCATGGATGAGGCAGCCTGTGAGGAACTGATTCAGGCAGCAATCGAAGTTCCTATGATGCGCGGTGGAACGAAAGGGGCACTGCCGGAGGAGCAGGTCACGATTGATTTTGCTTTTGCTACGGTGGTTACGATTGCACCGGTCAAAAAAGGTGAGGTTTTCACAAAAGAAAATATCTGGGTAAAACGTCCGGGAACAGGTGAGATTTTAGCAAAAGATTTTACAAAAATACTTGGGAAAAAAGCGGTGGAGGATATTGCCGCGGATATGCAGTTGAAAAATGATATGGTAGAGTAAAGGAGACGAGGAATTATGATTTTGACAGTGATTCCGGCAAGAGGTGGAAGTACCATCCGCAGACAGGATATGAAAGAAATTTACCGAGTAAATGGTGCAGTGTATGTAAATTGTGTAGCAGACTTGACAAAGGATACCAGTTTTAATGATAATCCGGTTGGTTATGTGATGCCTGTGGAGCGCAGCATTGATATTGATGAGGAGAGTGATTTTTTGCTGGCAGAACATTTTATGCCGATACCGACGATGTTTGAATTGTAAGGAGATATAGGAGGAGACTTTATGAGCGAACTGCAGATTGGAAAAAAGAAGATAGGAAACGGCTACCCAGTTTATATTATTGCCGAGGGCTGTGATAATCATATGGGTGATGTGGAAGTGGCAAAGGAAATGTGCCGCCAGGCGAAACTTGCCGGAGCAGACTGCATTAAGTTTCAGCATCATCTGCCGGATGAAGAAATGCTTTCGGATGCTGTAATTGCGGGGAAAAATAATATTCCGCTGTATGAGTTTTTGAAGCAGCATGCACTTACACTTAAGCAGCACCGGGAGTTGATGGAATACTGCAAAAAGATTGGTATTCAATATCTTTGTACGCCATTTAGCCTGAAGGCGGCGTATGAACTGGATGCAATGGGAGTCGATGCCTTTAAGATTGGATCCGGCGAGATGACAGATATTCCAACTCTGGTACGGATTGCAAGACTGGGAAAGCCAATGATTGTATCTACCGGTATGAGTACAATTGAAGAAATTCGGCGAACTTACGATGTATTGAAGCAGGCGGGCGTTCCCCTTGCATTTACGAACTGTATTTCTGAATATCCGCCAAAGTATGAGGATATTAACCTTAAATTTATTCTTCAGATGGAAAAGCATTTTCCGGATGCAATTATTGGGCATTCCGACCACACACCGGATTTGTATACGAGTTTTGGCGCTGTGACTTTGGGGGCGCGCATTATTGAGAAACATGTGATTTTGGATAAACGGACACCGGGGCCGGACCAGTCGGTGTCAATTGACTTTCAAGAGCTTCATCAATTAGTAGATGGTATTCGCAAATTGGAAGATGCTCTTGGGTCTGTCAAAAAAGTGCACCCGGGAGAAAAAGAAACGCGTTCGTGGGCTTTTCGCAGTCTGGTTACGAAGCGTCCGATCAAAAAGGGTCAGCGGATTGAAGAAGACATGATTTGGTCGAAGCGTCCGGGTACCGGAATTCCGGCATACCGCATGAAGGAAATTATTGGTAAATACGCGGCAACGGATATTGATGAGAATGTGCTGCTAAAGGAAGATGATTTTTGTTAGCAGGTGGATTGGCTTGCACCAGCCAGATGCCATATGATATAATGATGCTTGTTGTGACACACTAAAGGAAAAGAGATATATAACCGATAATAAATATGGCTGTATGAATAAATATTCCATATGAGAGTATGCTACGGATGCCTTTCGCCAGTCGATAATAGCAGAAGAATACTTTTGCCTTTACAGGATCTGCTTTTTGTATAATGGAAACCTTAAGCGCATTTGTTTCTGGTTTCATAGACATATGTGCCAGAAATCCCATGCACAAGGTGATATAAAAGTTAAGTGCGTTAATTGCACGAAGCTTCCGCACACGGAAGTTTTCAAACTGAAACATCTGCTTTTTACAACGGAAGTATTCCTCGATCTTCCATCGCAAAAAATAGGTTCTTGCCACTTTGATCACAT
>CAKRGF010000015.1 GCA_934322085.1 uncultured Eubacterium sp. | reverse complement strand
CAAAGTAGTTTTGACTACTAAGTAAATAACTAAGAAAACTGCCGCTTTCACATTAAGTTGTGAGGCGGTAGTTTTTTGTAAAAATAAGCAGGAGACTAATCATAGATTGATTTATTTCCTGATTCTTTCATTGTGATATTGAGTATACATTTGAAGCAACAAAAGCAACATGTGACTCAACGTTGGCTGTTGAAAAAGATGGTACAGCAACGCTTCGAGTAGTACTTGGTACTAACGTATATGATGTTCCTGTAACAATTGTATAAGAATTGTTTGAATAAACATTAATTAGATACTATTAAAAGCTATTGCTTTCGTCTTTAATATGAAAGCAATAGCTTTTTCTTTCGAGAAAAACAAAAATAAATTTTTTTCACAAACCCTATTGACAAAGGCAACACAAGGTGGTATCTTTAGTTTAGTCAATGATTAGCACTCTTTAATGGTGAGTGCTAACAAAAGAAATCGAGGTGGTATTTTGGAACTGAATGAGAGAAAACAAAAGATACTCGAAGCGATTATTCGTAATTATATGGAGACAGGCGAGCCGGTTGGTTCCCGAACCGTTTCCAAGTACACGGATTTGAATCTTAGTTCCGCAACCATCCGTAACGAGATGTCGGATTTGGAAGAGATGGGTTACATTTTACAGCCACACACTTCTGCCGGCAGAATTCCTTCGGATAAAGCATACCGGCTATATGTAGACACGATTTTACAGAGAAAAGATGAAGAAGTGTCAGAGATGAAGGAGTTGATGGTCGAGAAGGCAGACAAGATTGACCTTCTGTTGCAGCAGGTAGCAAAGTTACTTGCGCAGAACACGAATTACACTTCCATGGTAACTAAGCCAAAGTATCAGCATAAGCGGATAAAGTTTATCCAGCTAAATCAGATGAGTGAGCGGCAGTTACTTGTGATTGTTGTTCTTGATAACAACCACGTAAGCAACAAGTTCATTAATCTTATGACGGATGCCGATGAGAATGTGATTGCTCAGATGAATTTTTTGATGAACACAGCACTCACTGGACTTGATTTTACTGAGATTAACATGGCGATTATGCAGCAAATCAAGGAAAAAGCCGGGGAATACGGAGAATTGGCATCCAGCATTTTGGATTGTATTTCGGAGGTTATGACAGAAGAGGATGACTCAGAGATTTATACGTCGGGCGCCACGAATATTTTGAAATATCCGGAGTTGTCGGATAAGGAAAAAATGACCGGACTGCTTTCCACATTTGAAGAAAAACAGATGTTGTCAGCATGGGCCAACGATGAGCCGCCGGAGGATGACAAAGAACATGGCATTCAGGTGTACATTGGTGAGGAATCACCGGTAGAGTCAATGAAAGATTGTTCCGTTGTAACTGCCACGTACCGAATTAAAGAAGGCGTTTATGGAAAGATAGGTATTGTCGGACCAAAGCGTATGGACTACGAAAAAGTAGTTGGCACATTGGAAAACTGTATGCAGCAGTTAGACGACATATTTAAGAAGAAATAGCGAGGTGAAGTGAATTGGCTGAAGAGATGAAAAAGGAAGAAGTAAAAGAAGAAGTAAAGGAAGAAGAAACCGTAGAAGAAACGGTGGAGCAGGCTGATAAAGAAGAAACAAAAGAAAAGAAAAAAACAGAGAAGTCAGAAAAAGCGGTTAAGAAGAAAGCAAAAAAAGACAAAAAAGATGAAAAGATTGAAGAACTGAATGACCGCCTGATGAGAAATCTGGCAGAGTTTGAAAACTTTAGAAACCGCTCGGAAAAAGAAAAAAGTGCCATGTTTGAAATTGGTGCGAAGTCAGTTGTTGAAAAGATGCTTCCGGTTGTGGATAATCTGGAGCGAGGTTTTGACGGACTTTCCGAGGAAGAAAAAGAGACACCATTTGCCAAAGGAATTGAAGCCGTTTACAAACAGCTTCTTACCGGATTAGAAGAAATCGGCGTGACGCCGATTGAGGCTGTTGGCAAAGAGTTTGACCCGAATTTCCATAATGCCGTTATGCATGATGAAGATGATTCAGATGCATCCAATCAGGTCATTGAGGAATTCCAAAAGGGTTATATGTATAAAGATTCAGTAGTCAGACACAGTATGGTTAAAGTGTTAAACTAATAAAGAAAATAACAGTCATGGTATAGACAGAAAGGAAGTATTATTATGAGCAAGATTATTGGTATTGACTTAGGAACAACAAATAGTTGCGTAGCAGTAATGGAAGGTGGTAAACCGGTTGTTGTAGCAAACGCTGAGGGCGCAAGAACAACCCCATCTGTTGTAGCATTTACAAAGACTGGTGAGCGTTTAGTTGGTGAACCGGCAAAACGTCAGGCAGTAACAAACGCAGAAAAGACTATTTCTTCTATTAAGAGACATATGGGTACGGATTACCGTGCAGCAATTGATGATAAGAAATATACACCACAGGAAATTTCTGCTATGATACTTCAGAAATTGAAAGGTGATGCAGAGAATTACCTTGGTGGTGAGAAAGTAACAGAGGCTGTAATTACAGTTCCTGCTTACTTTAACGATGCACAGCGTCAGGCAACCAAAGATGCAGGTAAAATTGCAGGTTTGGATGTAAAACGTATTATCAACGAGCCAACAGCAGCAGCACTTGCTTATGGTTTGGATAATGAAGGCGAGCAGAAGATTATGGTATATGACCTTGGTGGTGGTACATTTGATGTTTCCATCATTGAGATTGGTGATGGCGTCATCGAGGTACTTTCTACTTCCGGTGATAACAAACTTGGTGGTGACGACTTTGATAATAAAGTATGTGACTACATGGTTTCTGAATTTAAGAAGGCAGAGGGTGTAGACCTTTCTACCGATAAGATGGCAATGCAGCGTTTGAAAGAAGCAGCAGAGAAAGCAAAGAAAGAGTTGTCTTCTGCAACTACAACAAACATCAACCTGCCATTTATCACAGCTACAGCTGAGGGACCAAAGCACTTTGATATGAACTTAACACGTGCGAAATTCGATGAATTGACCGCTGACCTTGTAGAGAGAACAGCAACACCAGTTCAGAATGCATTGAAAGATGCCGGTATTACCGCTTCTGAATTAGGTAAAGTATTGTTAGTTGGTGGTTCAACACGTATCCCTGCTGTACAGGACAAAGTAAAACAGTTGACCGGACATGAGCCAAACAAATCCTTGAACCCGGATGAGTGTGTAGCACTTGGTGCTTCCATTCAGGGTGGTAAACTGGCAGGAGATTCCGGTGCAGGCGATATCCTTCTTCTGGATGTAACTCCATTGTCACTGTCTATCGAGACAATGGGTGGCGTGGCTACCAAACTTATCGAGAGAAATACAACGATTCCTACTAAGAAGAGTCAGATTTTCTCTACCGCAGCAGATAACCAGACCGCTGTAGACATTAACGTAGTACAGGGCGAGAGACAGTTCGCTAGAGATAATAAATCTCTTGGACAGTTCCGCTTGGATGGTATTCCTCCAGCAATGCGTGGAGTACCACAGATTGAGGTTACATTTGATATTGATGCCAACGGTATTGTAAATGTATCCGCTAAGGACTTGGGAACAGGAAAAGAACAGCATATCACAATTACTGCTGGTTCTAACATGAATGATGAAGAAATCGAGAAAGCAGTCAAAGAAGCTGCTGAATTCGAAGCACAGGATAAGAAGAGAAAAGAAGGCATTGATGCCCGCAACGAAGCTGACAGTATGGTATTCCAGACTGAGAAAGCATTGCAGGACGTTGGTGACGGCGTAGATGCAGCAGAAAAAGAAAAAGTACAAGCTGAGATTGATAAAGTAAAAGCAATCTTGGAGCGTACAACACCAGAGAACATGAGCGATGCCGATGTTGATGAACTCAAAGCAGCAAAAGAATCTTTGATGACAAATGCACAGCAGGTATTCGCAAAAGTATATGAACAGGCACAGCAGGCAGCCGGTGGTGCACAGGGAGCAGGCCCTGACATGAGTGGTGCAGGTGCCGGACCAAACCCTGGAGCAGGCGCAGCACAGGACAATAGCGGCGATGACGTAGTAGATGGGGATTACCGCGAACTGTAATTTGCTGCGAAGAATCACGGCTCATTAGGAAAATGGAAACCGTGAAGAGGGCGAATGCCCGCGATGATGAGAATCACGCGGGTTATTTGCACGTAAAAGGATAGAAAGAGAGTGGAGGAGACATGGCAGACAAGAGAGATTATTACGAAGTCCTTGGCGTAGACAAGAATGCCGATGAGGCAGCGCTGAAAAAGGCCTATCGTGTATTAGCCAAAAAGTACCACCCCGATACGAATCCGGGTGATAAAGAAGCAGAAGCAAAATTCAAGGAAGCTTCTGAGGCTTATGCCGTATTAAGTGACCCGGAAAAGAGACGCCAGTATGATCAGTTTGGTCATGCCGCTTTTGATGGTGGTGCCGGTGGCGGCGGTGGATTCACCAATATGAATATGGATGATATCTTTGGCAGTTTCGGAGATATTTTCGGTGATTTATTCGGTGGAGGATTTGGCGGCGGCAGAAGCCGGCGTGTAGACCCGAATGCCCCACAGCGCGGAGCAAATCTACGTACACAGGTAAAAATTACATTTGAAGAAGCTTGCTTTGGTACGGAAAAGGAAATTGAAATTCCATCCAAAGTTGAATGTAAGACTTGTGGGGGAAGCGGAGCCAAAGCAGGAACCAGCCCGGTCAAATGTGAGCGATGCGGCGGACGAGGACAGATTGTTCAGACACAGCAGTCGCTTTTTGGAATGGTACAGAATGTTACTACATGTCCAGCTTGTGGCGGTAAAGGTACAATTATTAAGGAAAAATGTCCGGATTGTCACGGACAGGGTTATACAAGCAAAAAAGAGAAATTGCAGGTCAGCATTCCGGCAGGAATTGACCACGGACAGAGCGTTCGTCTGCGTGGCAAAGGAGAACCGGGTAAAAATGGTGGTGCCCGCGGTGATTTGCTTGTAGAAGTATATGTAGAACGCCACAAAGATTTCCAGCGCATGGATTATGATATTTACTCAACCGTACGGATTTCTTATCCAAGAGCTGTTCTTGGCGGAGATGTGGTTATCCCGACAATTGATGGCGATGTCGCATACAATGTAAAGGCAGGAACGCAGACCGGCACAAGAGTTCGTTTGCGTGGTAAGGGAGTTCCGTCCCTTCGTAACCGCAAAATGCGAGGCAACCATTATGTGGATTTGGTTGTGGATGTGCCGACAAAGCTTACCAAAGAGCAGAAAAAACTGTTAGAGCAGTTGGATAAGTCGTTTGAGGACGAGGAAAATAAGAAAAATAAAAAGCACAAAAAATAATCGTATAGGAAAGAAGCCTTCTGTTTATACTAATCGAAAACAGGAGGCTTTTTTTATGATACAGACATTTCGAATTAATACGATACGAGGAAGAGAGATTTTAGATTCCAGAGGAAATCCAACGATTGAGGTAGAGGTAAAATTATGCGGAGGGGCAGCAGGCAAAGCATCTGTTCCTTCAGGAGCGTCCACGGGGGCATTTGAAGCGGTGGAACTGCGGGACAGTGAATTGCCGCGTTACCGTGGAAATGGTGTAAAACGTGCGGTAGAAAATATCAATGACATTCTTGCTGATAAACTGGAAGGGAAAAATGCATTGAATCAGGTGGAAATTGATACACTGATGATACGTGAAGATGGTACCGCAAACAAAGCAAAACTGGGTGCGAATGCAATTTTAGGAACATCGCTTGCTGTGGCAAAGGCGGCAGCAAAACAGCTCGGCATTCCGTTGTATCAGTATCTGGGCGGACCAAATGCGCGTGTTATGCCGATTCCGATGATGAATATTATGAATGGAGGAAAACATGCGGACAGCAGTTTAACGATTCAGGAGTTTATGATTATGCCAATAGGAGCATCCTCTTTTCACCAGTGTCTTGAGTGGTGTGCGAATGTATATGCTACCTTGAAAAAATTACTGGCAGAAAAAGGATTTGCTACATCCATTGGTGATGAAGGTGGATTCGCACCGCATCTTGCCCATGAGGACGAGGCACTTTCTTTTATTACAGGGGCTATTGAAAAAGCAGGATACCGCCCGGGCGAAGATTTTTCAATTGCTATGGATGGTGCCAGCACAGAAATGTATGAGGAGGCTGTGAGGGCAGGAAGACCGGGCGAGTATTTGTTCTGGAAATCCGGTGAGTACAAAAGTACAGATGAAATGATTGATTTTTGGTGTGATTTGTGCCGCAGGTACCCAATTGTTTCAATTGAAGACGGGCTGGCAGAAGAGGATTGGTCGGGCTGGCAGAAACTCATGGATAAATTAGGAGATAAAGTGCAGCTTGTTGGTGATGATTTGTTTGTTACAAATACCAAACGTATCGAAAAGGGAATTAAACTTCAGGCGGCAAATGCGGTCTTAATCAAGCCAAATCAGATTGGAACCGTGACAGAAACACTCGAGGCGATTCGAATGACACAGACGACCGGCTGGAATGCCATTGTCAGTCATCGTTCGGGTGAAACAGAAGACACTACGATTGCGGACATTGCAGTCGGCATGAATGCCGGACAGATTAAAACCGGCGCACCGGCGCGCACAGACCGGGTGGCTAAGTATAACCAGCTTCTTAGGATTGAAGAAGAACTTGGTGAGTGCGCGGTGTATGGTGGGTAAAGATTATACCTGTTGGTTGTTTAAAAGACTAAAAAAACAGTCGCTTTGATTTTAAGCAAGGCGACTGTTTTTTAACATGGTGATATTTCTGACCTGTGTATAAATTTATTTACATGGAAAAGCCCGTTTCATTAAATTATACAATCCGTGCAGATAAACAACATCTTGGTGACCGCCACCCCCGCGGTTTACGGCATCTCCGCCCATGGTTTCATAATAAATGTGCGGAACATTATTTTTTTCCAGAGCCTTATGGTAAAGGACAGGATTGTCACCTACTGTTGTGTCATTTTTTCCCTTTACAATCATAACTAAAGTGTTATTTTTATAAGCATCCGGAAGTGTGAAAGTTTCTTCAGTAAAAATTCCCTTTTCTGCGCTATATGGCAGGACGCCAGGGGCAGGACAAAAGGCACCGATATAACCAAATTTATCCGGGTATTTAAATCCGACATTTAAAGCTTCCCTGCCACCCATGGAAAAGCCCCAGACAGCGGTATTGAGCCGGCCGGTTTTGACACTGTAGTGTTTGTTTATGGCTGGCATCAGACAATTTACAATATCATTTACACAGTTGTCATAGGCATCGTAGGTTTCCTGATTATAACCGGTTTCTTTACCGGCTTCGTTTGCACAGATGCTTGGGAATACCATAATGACTTCATCCATCACATCATTGGCATAGCCATTCCAAACAACATCTGTTGCACCATCCTGAGCAAGGTTATAAATGCCCCAGTTAAATCCATGCAGACCATAGACAACCGGGTACTTTTTCTTTGGATTGTATCCATCCGGAAGACCAACTAAGGCTTTTCTTGTCACTGTTTTTCCTTCGGCTACAGCGGTGGACTCGTATTCGAATTCTTCCGTTGTTCCTTTTATTCCATCTTTTCTTAATGCACCTGCCGGAACGGTCACATTTGGCTTGAAAATATTTTTCATAAAATTGTAGAAACCATGCTGGTAAACTGCTTTTTCATGGTTTCCACTGCCGCTGCCGCTTGGATCACCACCCATCGTTTCGTAGTAAACATGAGGTGTGTTTGTTTTTTTCAGAGCCTGATGATACAAAAGTGGGTGCTGTTTTACAACATCATCTTTAAATCCTTTTGTTATCTGTACATATGTGTCATTTAAATATTCGCTTGGCAGCGTAAATGTGGAATCCGTATAAAATCCGGATTCAGTAACTCCATTCATCGTGTAAGGCAAAAGACCCGGAGCCGGACAAAAAGCACCAATGTAACCAAATAAATCCGGTCGCTCAAATCCAATTTGCAAACTCACACGTCCGCCCATAGAAAAACCGCAGACAGCAGTATTTTCACGACCTGTCAGTGTAGAATATTTTTTGTTGATAGCAGGCATAAGGCATTTTGTTAAGTCATTGATAAAGTTGTCATAGGCTTTGTAATGCTCCAAACTAAAGCCGGTTCCTTTTCCTTCTTTGTTTGCACAAACATTAGCAAAAACAACAATGGCATCTTTCATATCATCATTTGCCATAGCGTTCCAGGCAACATATTGTGTATTGTCTCCGGTAAGAGAATATTCGTTGCCGAAAATACCGTGCTGCATATAGATGACCGGATATTTTTTTGACTCGGTATATCCTTTTGGTAGTGCAACGCGTGCATGACGTTCTACGGTTTCGCCCTCTGACACTTCTGTAGAATCGTAGTAGAATTCTTCCACAGTGCCACTGTTAGACTCGTTTTTATTCATGAATCCGGATGGCAGATCAGAATAATCCGGATTTTCTGTTGGACGCGGGGTGGCAGTAGGCTTCGGAGAGCCGGTTGGAGGAGCGGTCGGTGTCGATGTGGCCGCCGTTGTTGGTGCAGTCGTTGGTTTTTTATCCGTGCTTCCGGAATTTGTAGCTGCTGGCTGCGTACTTGTAATTGGCTTTTTGCCTGATGCTTTGCTCTTTACTGTAATTGTAACGACTCCAATCTTCTTATTTTTTTTCTTAAGTTTTTCCTTTACAGTGATTTTGGCTTTTCCGGCTTTTTTTGCGGTAACAACTCCTTTTTTGTTTATCGAAACTTTTTTGTTAGAAGCCTTAAATGTGTACTTCGCTTTTTGCTTTTTCCCTTTTACCGTAATCTTTTTCTTTTGTCCTACGGTTAATGTGATTTTTGTTTTTGCTAATTTTGCCTTTGCAAAAACATCTGCCGAGAACGATGGGCTCAGGGCAGATGCTAAAAGTGCAAAGGACAAACTGAAGCAGAAAAATGATTTTTTCATGTTTCAGAATCCCCTTTCTTTTTTATTTGAAAATACGTTTCAAGAAATTATACAAACCATGATGATAAACGGTTGACCAGTGACCGCCGTTTCCTTTGCCGGCTGGGTCGCCTCCCATTGTTACATAATAAGAATGAGGGGTGTTGTTTTTGGTTAAGGTGTTGTGATAATCAACAGGACTGTTTCCAACAGTGGTGTCAGCAGCCCCTTTTGTAATCTGTATGTAAGTATTATCCTTGTATTCATCAGTAAGTTTAAATTCATTTGCAGTCAGCATGTCGCCACCACTTGTTGCACCGGGTGCTGGATTGAAAGCGCCAATACCGCTGAATAAGTCTGGGCGTCTTAATCCAATATTCAATGTCTCGCGTCCTCCCATAGAAAATCCACAAACCGCCGTGTTTTCACGTCCGGTGAGTGTGGAATATTCTTTATTAATGGCAGGCATCAATACCTTTGTCAAATCATTAATGATGTAGTCATAATAAGAGGCTGTTTTTGCATCCGTCTTAAAGCTGCTTTTTCCTTCTTCGTTGCAGCATACACATGGATAAACGACGATACATTCTTTGACATCACCATTGGCAATGGCATTCCATACCACATACTGTGTACCTGCACCATCATTAAGAATTCCGTTTCCAACCATGGATTCCGGCGTGTCGCTTAATCCGTGGAGCATATAAACAACCGGATATTTTTTTGCCTTTGAATAGTCTTTTGGAAGAACAACCATAGCATAGCGGTCAATTGGTGTCTTCTTAGCGGATTCATCGTGACTGATATATTCTGTTGATTCATAATCGAATCGCTCTACTTCTCCCTTGTTTGCCTGATTTTTTGCGGTATAACCTTTTGGAATGTTCGAAAAATCAGGGTCTTCCGGAAATGGAGTAGGAGTGACTTTGACTTTTGGAGTCGGTTTTACAGTGGCGGTAGCAGTCGGTTCTACAGTCGGTTCATTACTTGGTACAGCAGTTGGTACAGCAGTTGGTGCAGCTGTGACAGCAGGTGTTGGTGTATTAAGCGCAGGTGCTGTTGTTTTCTTTTTGATAGTAACCGTAATGGTTCCCACCTTTCTTGTTTTTTTCTTAAATTTTTCTTTTACTGTAATTTTGACTTTACCGGTTTTTTTTGCCTTGATAATGCCGGATGTACTTACAGAAACTTTTTTATTGGAAGCTTTGAAAGAATACTTTGCATTCTTCTTTTTTGATTTTATCTCAATTTTTTTCCTTTGTCCAATAGTTAAGGTAAGTTTCTTTTTTGCCAGTTTTGCTTTTGCAGCAGCCGTTGTCGAAGTAGAGGCACTAAGTGTAGATACGGCAAGTGCAAAGCATAAACCGATACTGATGGTTTGTTTTTTGAATATGTTCATGGTAAGCCCTCCTCATATAATTTTATAGTTATACATTAACATAGTGTGATTAGTATGAACATGATTTATCATGTCAAAAATATGAATTATTCACGCTTTTTGTTGGCGTAAGTCGCTCGACAATTGTAAGTAAATATATTGACTTTGAACTCCAGATGTGCTAGTATATATACAAAAAGCGATAATGGACACAGAATACCAAAAAGAATTGTTACAGGAGTATGGGATAGGAGAGTAAGAACAGAAACTGCCATACAATAAAATCCTTCTTCTTTTCCTTGCCAAATTTTTCGTTCCGTCATATAATAGAGAAAAGCAACTTGGAGGTAAGAGGATGACACCACAGGAAATATTTGCCAAAAGTTTGGTTACGTATGATAAAAGTTACCGCTCCAATGATTCCTTTTATTATCATCTGCCATATCATAAGGACTATGATTTGTGCAATTGGAATCCAATGCGTATGTACAGTGGCAACGTAATTAAATATTATCAGTATCATTTATCTAAGCCGGTTATCCTTTTTACGGACACCGATGAATGATTTGTGGCATTCTTTCACAAGATAGGATGTCACTTTTTTTACGCTATGAATAGTGAGGATGATTATGAAAGCACAGAAGTTATTTTCAAAAAAATGGATTGTATTTGCAACAGCAGTGTTTTGTACCCTGCTTTGGGGAAGTGCATTTCCCGGCATAAAAACCGGATATCGTATGTTTCAGATTACTAGTCAGGATACCGCAGACCAGCTTATGTTTGCCGGTGCGAGGTTTTTGCTTGCAGGCATTTTAACCCTTTTGGTTTCTTTTTTTGTGGAGAAAAAGGAGCATAAAAGCGAGCGGAGAAGACAGTGGCCGAAAGGACAGATTGTACTTGTGGCATTTGTCCAAACGGCGTTGCAGTATGTGTTTTATTATATTGGTATGGCGCACGTGACAGGGGTCAAAGGTGCAATTTTGAATGGGAGTACAGCGTTTTTTTGTGTCGTGACGGCATGCATTTTTTATCATGAATCAATCAATGGGAGAAAAATTGCGGGATGTCTTTTGGGACTTCTAGGCGTGTTTGTGGTAAATCTCGGAAAAGGAAGTATTGGCGGTTCGTTTTCCTTTTTAGGGGAAGGTTTTATGCTTTGTTCTGCCGTGTCATCGGCACTCGGCTCGCTGTGTAACAAAGAGGCAGCAAAGAAAATGGGACCGGTGACTCTTTGTGCATGGCAGCTTATCCTGGGTGCGGTTTTATTGATTGGTATCGGTTTTTTGTTTGGAGGGAGAATTTCGATTTCAGAAGTACTCGTCACCGGCTGGCTGCTGCTTTTGTATTTAGCTTTTTTATCGGCAGCAGCCTTTTCCTTATGGACTGTTTTGTTAAAATATAATCCGATGGGAAGAGTGACGGTTTTTAATTTTTTGATTCCAGTATTTGGAAGTCTCTTATCAGTCGTTTTTCTGAAAGACAGCCTGTGGAATGTGAATACGTTTTTTGCACTTTTGCTTGTGTGTGCGGGGATTTATTTAGTCAACCGCGAACCGCAGAATATTTCTAAATAAGAATATCTCCGCCACATGCATCCAGTGTAATTTCAATTGTACCATTTTGTACCGTATAATCCTTGTCAGATAAGGCTCCCTTAAACTGCGTTTTTGGTCCCTGATACGGAATATGAAGAGTTGTCTCCTGCTCATCGTTGTTGACGGCAGTAATCACGTCTTCATTTTCGAAATATCGTGAAAAAGCATATTGGCGGTTCGTGAGAAGAAGCTCTTTGTATTCGCCATAACACAATGCCTTTTGCGCCTGATGGATAGAACCGAGTCTGGCAATCAGCGCAGTCAGCGGATTGTCAGTGACAGCGTTGGTATAGTCACTAAGTTCTAAGTGTGGACGGAGTGAAGCATCAGAACCCTGTTCTTTTTTTCCTTCGATACCAAATTCGGAGCCGTAGTAAATAGACGGAATCCCCGGAAGTGTGTACATCAAGGTATAGATTACGCCGAGATGGTCTTTGTTTATTATCTTGCTTGCAATTCGCTCAACATCATGGTTGTCGGCAAAACTATACAATTCTAAGTTCTGGTAATGACATCCGCCCATGTCATAAAGGCGTTTTACCGTGTGTGCAATTTCAAAAAAGTTATGCTCGTTGCAGCCGGACCAAAGTGCTTTATTCAAGTTATAATTGGTTACGGAATGTAAAGTTTCCGAATTAACCCAGCGTGTATATTCGCCGTGAATGACTTCGCCCATCAGCCAGAAATCCGGTTTTACTTCATTGGCAACCTGACGCATGCCTTTCATGAAATCAAAATCAAGAACATCTGCTGCATCAAGTCTAATGCCGTCGATATGAAATTCAGAAACCCAGAAGCGGATTACATCGTAAATATAATCTTTTACCTGTGGGTTCCACTGGTTCAGTTTTACTAACAGATTGTAGCCACCCCAGTTATCATAGGAAAATCCATCATTGTATTCGTTATTTCCACCAAAATTTACATTACAGTACCAGTCTTTGTACTGTGAATTTTCGCGGTTTTTCTGCAAATCTTTGAAAGCAAAGAAATCTCTTCCTGTGTGATTGAAGACACCATCAAAGATAACCCGCACCCCTTTTTCGTGGCATGTACGGACAAATTCTTTTAAATCGTCATTGTCTCCGAGACGTCTGTCCAGTGTCTGGTAATCCGTTGTTTCGTAGCCATGTCCTACGGATTCAAAAAGCGGTCCGATGTAAATTGCATTGCATCCGACTTCTTTTATGTGGTCAATCCATGGGAGCAGTGTGGGAAGTCTGTGGACAACCTCGCCATAATCATTCTGCGCCGGTGCGCCCGTTAATCCCAAAGGGTAAATATGATAAAATACTGATTCGTCATACCAAGCCATGTTTATTCCTCTTTTCTTTATGAAGTAATTTTTACTAAATCATTATAACATAAAATGATATTGTAAAGAAGTCGTTTTGCAACTTTATGTGGTACAAAAGATTAAACTTAGAGCATAAACATTAACAATAAAAATCTTGAATCTTCCCCCCTTTTTTGCTATTCTAAAAACAGTTTAATCCACAAAGGAGAGGGAGGCGAGGCGTTTTATGTTTCTCAAACAGTTTGCAGAATTCAATTCGATTTGTATACAGTGCCACGACAGTCCGGATGCAGATGCGATGGGAGCTGCGTTTGGTTTGTATGCGTATTTTATGAATTTGGGAAAAAAAGTAAACTTGATTTATGCAGGGGAGCATCAAATTACAAAGCCGTCGCTGAAATTGATGGTGGAACACCTTGGTATTCCGATACGATATGTGGATGAAATGCCGGAACATGATATTTTGATTACCGTGGACTGCCAGTATGAGGGTGGTAATATTACATCGATGCCGGTGAAAAAGGTGGCAATGGTTGATCATCATCCAATTTGTGTGAAAACGGATGAATGGTGTTTTATTTTTCCAGAGTTTGGAAGTTGTTGCACCGTGGTTTGGGAACTGCTTTTGGAGGCTGGGTATCCGGTAAATGAGAACTGGCAGGTGGCAACGGCATTGTATTATGGTTTGTATAGTGATACCAGCAGTTTGTCTGAAATTTATTATCCGGCAGACAGGCAGATGCGGGATTCTCTGCAGATTAACAGAGAGTGTCTGGATGAAATGATTCATGCGAATTTGCAGCGGGAGGATTTGGAGATAGCAGGAGAAGCGTTGACTCATTATTATTATGATGAAGAAAATCGTTTTGCTGTGCTGCATACAAAGCCATGCGATCCGAACCTTTTGGGAGTTATTAGTGATATGGTAAATTGTGTGGCAACCGTTGACTGCTGTGTGGTATATAATGAAACGCCGATTGGATATAAAATGTCGGTACGAAGTGCAAAAAAAAATCTGCCGGCGAGTGATTTGGCAGAAGAAGTCAGCCGCGGGATTGGTGCTGGTGGCGGACACACGAATAAAGCGGGCGGCATGTTGATGAAACACATGCTCGCCACACAGTATCCGGGGGAAGATGTAAAAGAAATTCTCATTCAGCGAATCCGTGAGTTTATCCGTGAAGCCGCTTGCTGATTTCCATGAGAGGAATCGGCATCAGGGATAAAATACCTACGACAACCCATTCGCGCAGGTTAAGTGCCTGCGTATGGAAAATAGGCTGGAGAACGGGAACGCAGATGACGAGACATTGCAGGACAATGCAGAACAATACACTAAATAAAAGTTTTTTGTTCCCAAGAATCCCCGTCTCTAACAGCGAGTGCTCGCTTCTCATATTAAACGAGTGAACTAACTGCGATAAAGAAAGCACGGCAAAGCACATAGTGGAATTGCCGCTCGTATAGGCAAAAAGTGCCAAGGAGCCGATGAACATACCTTCTAAAACCATCTGAAAGACTGTATCAAAGTGAAAGATACTTTCATTTTTCGATAATGGCGGACGGTTCATACTGTCAGGGTCCGGTGGCTCGACACCGAGACAAAGCGCCGGAAAAGAATCCGTTACGAGATTAATAAACAATAACTGTACCGGCAAAAGCGGTGCAGACAGCCCGAAAAAGATAGCAACAAAAATCGTCATGATTTCCCCGATGTTACAAGACAAGAGGAAATGGATGGCTTTTTTTATATTATCGTAAATACCGCGCCCTTCCCGGACGGCACTTACAATAGTGGAAAAATTATCATCCATCAGAATAATGTCAGACGCATTTTTGGCAACATCGGTTCCGGTGCGTCCCATGGCACAGCCGATATCCGCTGCTTTTAGGGCAGGGGCATCATTGACACCGTCGCCGGTCATGGCAACGACATTGCCCATCGCCTGATACCCTTTAACGAGACGGACTTTGTGGGCTGGGGATACACGGGCAAAAACATGATATTTTTTGAGTGCCGCCGGAAGTGAACGGTCGCTGATGGTATCTAAGTCGGCTCCCGTAATGACCTCGTCTTTTGTCTGGCAGATGCCAAGTTCCTTACCAATCGCCGCGGCGGTATTTTTATGGTCGCCGGTAATCATAATCGGACGGATTCCAGCGTGCTGACAGCTTTTAACAGCGGCGTAAGCTTCCGGGCGGGGCGGGTCAATCAGACCTGCCATCCCAAGAAAAACCAAATGGGATTCTAAGGAATTGTTGTCCGGACGGCTTTTGTGCATACAAAAACCGAGAGCAATGACACGAAGTGCATTGGAGGTGTAATTTTCAATTTGCTTATTTAACCTGTGCCGCATCGTGTGTGTCAGTGGTCGTGTGCTGCCATCTTTATCGAGATACGAGTGACAGTTGGCAAGGATAAATTCCGGAGCACCCTTAGTTATTGCTAAATATCCATTGGGTGTCCGGTGCAGTGTTGTCATCCGCTTGCGGATTGAGTCAAATGGGATTTCTTCAATAACTGGAAATTCTTTTCGTAAATCCGTATAAATAAGTCCGCTTGATGCACCGTAATGAATCAGTGCGTGTTCGAGTGGACCGGATTGGTTGTTGCAGAGCAGAAAATAACGAAGCAAGGTTTCTTCGTTTTCGGTACTGTATACATTTCGAACCGTCATGCGATTCTGGGTAAGCGTGCCGGTCTTATCCGAGCAGATAACGGAGGCACTGCCGAGTGTTTCCACGGCAGGAAGATGGCGGATAACGGCACATTGTTTTGCCATGCGCTCAACGCCAAGACTCAGCATAATGGTAACGAGGGCTGGCAGACTTTCCGGAATGGCTGCGACGCCAAGACTGACGGAAGTCATAAACATATCAAAAACTGGCTGATTTTTCTGCAATCCCAGGAAAAAAAGAATCGCACAGATAATCAGCGCCAGGATGCCAAGCACTTTTCCTGTGTGATTGAGGCGTTTGGTAAGAGGTGTCTGCGGTGCCTGTTCGTGGGAAAGCATACCGGCAATTTTTCCAATTTGCGTATTCATGCCGGTTTCCGTAACACAGAACAGTCCATTTCCAGTTGTAATCATTGTACCCGAAAACACCATGTTGAGCTGGTCACCAAGCGAGAGATTTTCCATATGCAGCGAGTCAGAAGTTTTTTCGATGCTTCCTGTTTCACCGGTAAGTGCCGACTCATTCGCAGACAGATTGTGGGTAAGAAGAAGTCTGCCGTCGGCAGGAACAAGACAGCCGGTGTCAAGATAGACTAAATCCCCCG
This sequence comes from uncultured Eubacterium sp., assembly GCA_934322085.1. Taxonomy (GTDB): domain Bacteria; phylum Bacillota; class Clostridia; order Lachnospirales; family Lachnospiraceae; genus Eubacterium_F. The sequence continues at coordinate 43,321 of CAKRGF010000015.1, read as the reverse complement.
GCACAAGTTCCGGAGAAGATATGGTCTGGCGTTTTCCATCCCTTAGTACCTGACATTGTGGTGTTTGCAGAGAACGAAGATGAGCCAGTGAATGTTCTGCCTTTTTTTCCTGATAAATGCCAAGAAGGGCATTTAGGATAACGATTGCCAGGATGATTAAAGGATCGGTCAGATTCATTTCCCCTTGAGCATAAGATGCAAAAAAAGAAATGCCGGCGGCTGCTAATAAAGTAAGAATCATAAAATCTTTAAATTGCGAGGCAAACTGACGGAGAAATCCGGGACCCTTTTCGCTTTGCAATTCATTTTTCCCATAATGTCTCTGGCGTTTGATAACTTCTTTTTGGGATAAGCCCCGGTCTTTGAAACGGTTGAGTTTATCCATTACTTCCTTTGATTCCATTTGATACCAGTTCATACTTACCTCCAAAATATTTGACTGTTTTTGTCGAAAGGACTCCCCTCTTTTTCCGTATCTGCATAAAATAGAATAAGGAAGTGGCAGGAGGAGCTTGTGTTTGTTGTTTGCTTATTAGCGGTGTCGGTGAGCCTTGACACGCTGGGGATTGGTATGGCATATGCAATGTCGGGCATTTGCATACCCAAACGAATCCGGTTATTTATTGCCTTATTAAATGGCGTGCTGACAGCGGTTGCACTTTTGGCTGGTTCGACGTGCCTTGCGGGGCTGCCGGAACCTTGTTTCCGCCTTGTTGGCGGCGGAATTTTAATTTTGCTTGGCGCTAAAACGTGCGTCCGTGTGCTGCAAAACAAAGGTGAAGTACAGTATGACAAAGACAATTCCCGCAGCATTGACATAAAAGAAGGCAGTGCGCTGGGAAGTGCCCTTGCGCTTGATTCGGTGAGCGCCGCACTTAGTCTGGTCGGTCAGGGAACTGTAATCTGGTTATTTCCTGTATGTACCGCTTTTTTGTGTGGAGCCTTTTTGTGGATTGGCGGACAGAGAATATACCACGTGCGCCGTCTAAACGGAATTAGCGGCATACTTCTTATTCTTCTTGGTTTGTTCCGCGTGCTGCCCGTTTTTTTCTAATGGCATTGAGGGCGAAGATTACTAATAGGACAATACCTGTATAAAAAATAACATGCTTGTATTTATCAAAATAATGAAAGAACAAATTTTTGTATTGATAAAAATAATAGCCAAGTCCGGTTAATACCGTGTTCCAGGTAACAATGCCGATGGCAGAATACAAAAGATAACGGCTGATATTCTGTCCCATGGCACCCGCAACAAAGCCAATGTAAGTGCGGCAAAGAGGAATTACGCGGCTGATTAGAACGGCACTTTTTTCGTGATTGCCAAAGACACGGTAGGAGGTTAGGATTGGTTTCTCCATAGAAGAAAAACGTTTCATAATGCGTTCCAACAGTGGAGAACCGCCAAACCTGCCAATGCCATACGGAATCAGTGCCCCAATCAGTCCTGCTCCCGTCGCCAAAAGGACAAGATATGGAAAAAACAGACCCTGCCCGGCAGCCATAACACCCGCCAATGGTAAAATAATCTCACTCGAAACCGGAAAACAGGCATATTCTAACATAATCAGCACAAACATAGCTGCAATGCCGTAGCTCTGTAAAAATGACTCAATCCAATCCATTCATCATGACCTCAGTATGATTGTTACAGTGTATGAGGTGATAGACGGAATTATTCTCTAGAATAGGGGGATAACAAAATTCAACCCATTTAGAAAAGCTGATACGAGAGTTTGCGGTCATTGCTGGCGTTTTATCAATATTCCAGTAAATCAAAACGTAAACAAAAGGGCTTTAGCATAATGAGGGGAGATATTTGAATGATGAGCTTGTGACAAATGTTTGCTGCCAGTTCCTTTGGATTCCAGTAATTCCGTAGAAAAACTTTGTGACTCGTGGGTACAAACACGTGGGTATGAGGCTTGCGTATTTTGCATGCCCATACCCTTACGCGTTTGTTAAACGGGAGTGCCCACGAGACGCAAAGCTTTTCTACGGAATTACGGAAAACAAAAAAGTGCCAATGAAAATTTGTCACAAATCCCTCATATCACAGTCCTTGACAAAGGATTTTACTGTTGGTATTATAAAATAGTATGCTTGCGTACATTTTGACACAAATAGGAGGTAGTTTTGAAGAAGAAAATAAGCTTATTCATTTTGTTGTTTCTCTTGGCGCTGACAGTAAATTTCCAGACAACAAATGCGGCAGCAAAGAAAAACACATATATGATTAAAGTAAACAAACAAAAGAATACGGTTACAGTATACCGTCATAAGAAAAAAGGAAAGTACAAGCCATATAAAGCATTTGTCTGTTCTTCAGGCAAAGCAACGCCAGTCGGCACTTTTTCTTTGGGAGGAAAATACCGGTGGCATGCACTGGTGGGACCGTCTTACGGTCAGTACTGTACAAGAATTTATGGAAGCTTTTTGTTTCATTCGGTATGGTATTATCAGCCGAAGAAGAATACACAGTCCTACGCTCAGTTTAACCGCTTAGGAACGACGGCATCTCATGGATGTATCCGCTTGACGGTGGCAGACAGCAAATGGATATATGACCATTGTCCATCTGGTACGAAAGTAGTAATCTACAATTCGTCAAAGGTGGGACCACTTGGAAAGCCGAAGGCGCAGAAAGTGTCCGGGCATATGGGATGGGATCCGACCGATCCGGATGTTCACAATCCTTATTTAGTTAAGGTAAAGAGTATTAAACTTAGCCATACGAAAAAGACATTGAAAATTGGCGGTAAAAAGAAAGAAGCTAAATTCACGCTCCGGGTGAAAAAGATTTTACCGAAAAAAGCGATGATAAAGAAGGTTAAATATACTTCTTCCAATAAAAAGATTGCAACAGTCAATCAAAAAGGTGTTGTAATTGCAAAGAGAAAGGGAACTTGTAAAATCTTTGTGGAGACAACGGATGGCAGTAAAATAAAGAAAGTATGTAAAATTACAGTGAAACAGGTGGAGAAGAAACCAATTGTTGTGCCGACGCCAACGCCGACACCGACCTTTACACCGACACCAACACCGACTTTTACACCGAAGCCGTCACCAACAGCAGAACCAACACCAACATCGACGCCGGGTACGACGTTAAATTAGTGACAAGAAGAAAAGAGGTAAAAAAATGAGTCAGAGTTATAATCCAAAAGAAATTGAGAAAAAATGGCAGAAAGTCTGGGAAGATGAAAAAGCTTTTCAGGCAACCAATGATTTCAGCAAGCCCAAATATTATGCCCTTGTTGAATTCCCATATCCATCGGGACAGGGACTTCATGTAGGACATCCACGTCCATATACGGCACTTGATATTGTAGCACGTAAAAGAAGAATGCAGGGATACAATGTACTTTATCCGATGGGATGGGATGCATTTGGTCTTCCGACAGAAAACTATGCGATTAAAAATAAAGTACATCCAAAGGAAGTAACGAAGAAGAATGTGGCAAGATTTAAAGCACAGCTTCAGGCGCTTGGCTACTCCTTTGACTGGGACCGCGAGATTAATACGACAGACCCGAACTATTACAAATGGACTCAGTGGATTTTCTTAAAATTATTCAAAGCAGGACTTGCTTACAAGACAGAGATGCCGATTAACTGGTGTACTTCCTGTAAATGTGGTCTTGCCAATGAGGAAGTCGTAAATGGTGTATGTGAGCGCTGCGGAAGTCCGGTTATTCGTAAGGTAAAGAGCCAGTGGATGCTTAAAATTACGGCATATGCAGATAAATTGATTGATGATTTGGATGGACTTGACTATATCGAAAGAGTTAAAGTTTCACAGAAAAACTGGATTGGACGTTCTCATGGTGCAGAAGTGGATTTCCAGATTAAAGATAAAGAAGAAAAACTTCGTATTTATACCACACGTCCGGATACTTTATTTGGTGTAACTTACATGGTGGTATCTCCGGAGCATCCATATCTCGACAAGTACAAAGATGAGATTAAAAACTGGGATGAGATTGTAGTTTACCGTGAGATGGCAGCAAGAAAATCCGATTTTGAGAGAACAGAGTTAGCAAAAGATAAAACCGGTGTAGCAATTGATGGACTCTCGGCAATTAACCCGGTAAATGGCGAAGAAATTCCTATCTGGGTATCCGATTATGTACTGATGAGCTACGGAACCGGAGCGATTATGGCGGTACCGGCACATGATACCCGTGACTGGGAATTTGCAAAGAAATTTAATTTGCCGATTCATGAAGTAATCGAAGGCGGCGATGTAGAAAAAGAAGCGTTTACAGATGTCGCTACAGGAACTCTTGTGAATTCCGGATTTTTAACTGGTAAATCCGTAGAAGAGGCAAAGAAAGAAATTATTGCCTGGTTAGAGGATAAGAAAGTGGGAACGGCAAAGAAAAACTTCAAACTGCGTGACTGGGTATTTTCCAGACAGCGTTACTGGGGCGAGCCGATTCCGATTGTAAAATGTGAAAAATGCGGTTATGTACCGATTCCGGAAGAAGAACTTCCGCTTCGTCTGCCAGAGGTAGACAACTATGAACCAACGGATAACGGGGAATCTCCAATTTCCAAAATCCGTTCCTGGGTTGAGACAACTTGTCCATGTTGTGGCGGCAAGGCAGAGCGTGAGACGGATACAATGCCTCAGTGGGCTGGTTCTTCGTGGTACTTCCTGCGTTATATTGACCCAACAAATGATGAGGCACTTGCCAGCAAAGAGGCGTTGAACTACTGGCTGCCGGTTGACTGGTATAATGGTGGTATGGAGCATACGACCCTTCACCTTCTGTATTCCCGTTTCTGGCATAAGTTCTTATATGACCAGGGCGTAGTACCAACCAAAGAGCCATATCAGAAGAGAACATCCCATGGTATGATTCTCGGTGAAAATGGCGAGAAGATGAGTAAATCCCGCGGTAATGTTGTAAACCCGGATGATATTGTAAATGTATACGGTGCTGATACACTCCGCACCTATGAAATGTTTATTGGTACGTTTGATGCCGCTGCTGCCTGGTCAGAAGATGGAGTAAAAGGCTGCCGCCGTTTCTTAGAGCGTGTATGGAAGTTAAAAGATATGGTGACAGATGAAGAAGGTTATTCTGCTGACTTAGAGACAAAAATGCATCAGACGATTAAGAAAGTAAGTAACGATTTTGAGACCTTGAAGTACAACACAGCAATTGCTGCCATGATGGCATTGATTAATGACTTCTACAAAAAAGGTTCCGTTACAAGAGATGAGTTTAAAACGCTTCTTGTACTTTTGAATCCGGTTGCACCACATATTACAGAGGAATTGTGGGCTGAGAAAAATTACGGTGGTTATCTGTTCCAGACAAGCTGGCCGGAATTTGATGAGGCAAAAACGGTAGAAGCTGTACAGGAAATTGGTGTACAGGTCAACGGTAAAGTACGTGCGACCGTTAAACTTGCCATTGATGCAGCGAAAGAAGATGCGTTAGCTGCCGGACGGGAAGCAATTGCTGATAAACTTGCCGGCAAACAGATTGTAAAAGAAATTTATGTACCGGGACGTATTTTGAATTTCGTTGTAAAATAAGTAATTGGAAATAATTTGGAGGTGCAAAAAATGCCTAAGGTAAGTGTCATAATTCCTTATTTTAAGGGACAGGCATATTTGGAAGAATGTGTTCAAAGTATTGAAGAACAAAAGATAGAGGACTTAGAAATTATTGTTGTCAATGATAAAGATGGTCATGAAGTGCCGGACTCCGTAAAAGAGAATCCACATGTAAAAGTTTTTTTTGCGATGGATGAGCTGCCAGAAGATGTTATTCGGGCAAATGAGGAGACGGCAGCAGCGTGGCGTGAGCAGAAAATCCACGAGAGAGTGGAAAAACGGTTAGATAGTGCAGAACGCCGCCGTGAGCAGGCCAGGGAAATGGAGAAAAAAGGAGATTCCATCAGCCTCTACACAGATAAAGAACTGAATCCGAGTGAGGAAGAACTGCTTGATGAGTATGAAGAAAAAATCGGACAGGTATACCCATTTGGTGTTTCTTTCTGCCGTAACATCGGTTTAGAGAAAGCGACCGGAGAGTATGTTTATTTCATTGACTGTGACGATTACCTGATGGATGGAGCACTCAAACGGCTGCTTGATTTGGCAGAAGAGAAACAGGCAGTTATGACAACTGGTAATAAATACAGTTCTTGGTTTAAACCAGTGAATTTTGATTTTGAAAAAGCAAAACAGGAGACCTTTATTGAAGGCGTAAAACCTTTGGAAGGACAAACACTCCGCGACCGTTTTGTGGAAATGTATTCGGTGCAGCACTTTTTAATCCGCAGAGATTTTGTGATGGAGCATGAGCTTTCATTTGATACGACGACACGTTTTTACAGTGACATGACATTTTGTGTGAAATTGCTGAAACTGGCAGCGGGCAAGATGTGGGTAGATGGTGACAGTCTGTATATCTGGCGTCACCGCAACGACCAAATTCATTTGCCGGCACTCTGCCAGAAAAAGCGTGGACACCGCAGTGGTGAATTTTTGGATGCCTATGATAAGTGTCTGCAGATTATCAAATCGGAGGATAAAGATATTCGCTTTGCGCTGGACCATTCATTGATGAATTTCTTCTGGCGTAAATATCCGGCGCGCATTTTAAGAGAAAATGCACCGAAGTTTGCGAAAGCGATGGCAGATATGCCGGAGTGGAAAAATGTAATCAAAGAGTATGGTGTGTTGCAGCGTTTGCAGTTATCCATTACCCGTAAAGGAAAACTGCGTATGGCAAGACCAATTATGAAGTTTAATAAATGGCGAAAAAAGAAAAAAGGTTTGATTGGAAGCCGTATTCAGTGGTATCGTGTGCTGGAACGTCACATTTTCAAGAAAATGCCTCTGCGCCATGACTGGGTATTTATCGAGAGTTTCTTCGGAAAGAGTTATTCTGACAGCCCGAAATACTTGTATGAGTATCTGCAAAAGACCAGAGGGGACAAGTACCGTTATATCTGGGTATTAAATAAGAAATCCGAAGCACTTGCGAAAACCGGAAAACACACGAGAGTAAAGATGAACAGTCTTCGTTATGTGTATTATGCATCCCGCTGTGGATACCGTATATTCAACGTGCGCCAGCCGGCCTGGAATAAAAAGAGACCTGGCGTTGTATTCCTTGAAACATGGCATGGTACGCCGCTTAAGAAACTGGCATTTGATATGGATGATATTACTTCCGCAAGCCAGAACCATAAGACACTGTTTTATAAACATGGACGCGAGTGGAATTACCTGATTTCTGCTAACCGTTTTTCAACGGATGTGTTTGAGCGCGCGTTTGTATATAATAGAGATAAAATTCTGGAATATGGTTATCCGAGAAACGATATCCTGTATGCGGATAACAAAGAGGAAATTGCTGCCGAAGTGAAGAAAGAACTTGGCATTCCGGAAGGAAAACGAGTGATTTTGTATGCACCAACCTGGCGTGATAACCAGTTCTATGATCGTGGTAAATATAAATTTACTTTAGCTCTTGATTTGGGCAGACTGCAAAAAGAGTTTGGCGAGGACAGTGTTGTACTTTTGCGTACACATTACTACATTGCCGATATTTTGGATTTGACAGAGTACGAAGGATTTGTTTATAACGGAAGCCAGTACGAAGATGTATCTCGTCTGTATCTGGCATCGGATATTTGCATTACTGATTATTCTTCTGTATTTTTTGACTTTGCAAACTTAAAGCGTCCGATTTTGTTCTATGCGTATGACTTTGATGAATATGCAGATGAAATCCGAGGCATGTATATGGATATGGAGAAAGAACTTCCGGGTCCGATTCTCCGCACCAACGATGCCGTTGTCGATGCTTTGCATCGTATGGATGCGATTGAGGAGACTTACAAAGAACGCTACGAAGAATTTTATGAGAGATTTTGCAGCGTAGATGATGGACATGCTTCTGAACGCGTGATTGAAAAAGTGTTTGGTGAGCGTGAAAACGGTACATTGGATACGGAGCAGTAAGTAAGCTACAAGGAGGAATACCGTGCGTAAAGGAATTTATCATTTGGTAAAACAGATTGTCGTTTTGTTTTATTACTTAATGTGCAATCTGTGCCCGGTAAAACAAAATCGCATTGTTTTTGACAGCAGCCTTGGAAAAAGTTATTCTGGAAATCCGAAACACATTTACGAATATCTCATGGCAAATGGATATGATTTGAGTTGGGATTGTATTTGGTTTTACGAGAATGAAAAGTATAATATTCCCGGGATGAGCAGACAGGTGCGATATGGACGTCTGCGCTATCTGTACTACATGGCGACGGCGAAAGTGTGGGTGTTTGATACGAGACAGCCGGAGTTTTTGCTTCGCCGCAAGGGTACCTATTATATTCAGACCTGGCACGGAACGCCGCTCAAAAAGCTGGCACTGGATATGGAAGATGTATTCATGGTGGGTGAGAGTGACATTGATTCCTACAAAGAACATTTCACGAAAAACGTTCACACATGGGACTTTTTGATATCACAGAATCCATTTTCGTCGGAGACATTTCGGCGGGCATTTGATTTTCATAAAGAAATGCTGGAATATGGATATCCGAGAAATGATATATTGTTCCGGGAAAATACGACAGAGGGAATTCGAAGTTTTAAGAGAAAATTAGGACTTCCTGAGGATAAAAAAATTATTTTGTATGCACCAACCTGGCGTGACGACGAATTTTCAGAAGATGATAAATACGAGTTCCGCCCACAGATTTCTTTTGAAAAACTGCAAAAAGAACTGGGCGATGAGTACATTATGATTGTCAAATACCATTATCTGATTATGGATGCGATTGACTGGTCGCCGTATGAGGGATTTATTTATCATTTTGACCAGAGCCGCGATATTGCAGAGTTGTTTTTGGTGTCCGATATACTAATTACGGATTATTCTTCCGTAATGTTTGATTATAGTATCTTAAACCGTCCGATGTTTTTCTTTGCTTACGATTTTTATAAATACAAAAATGAACTTCGTGGATTTTATTTCAGTTACAGCAAAGAGATGCCGGGACCGATTTCAACAACGACGGATGAGTTGATTGAGGATATCCACTCGTATGATTATTCGGTTTATGCACAGAGGTATGAAAAGTTCAAGAAAAAATATAATTCCATCGATGATGGCAGGGCGGCAAGCCGTGTTTTACATTTGATGAAGCAGTTGATTCCAAGCAAACGAATAGACGTTTATTATGAGTAATTGCAGCGAAGGAGGCATTTTGTAATGGAAACAATTAAGAGTTTTACCGTGGACCACAAAAGACTTCTGCCGGGAGTTTATGTAAGCAGAAAAGACAGTACCGGACATGATGTGGTAACAACATTTGATATTCGTATGACAAGACCGAATTTTGAGCCGGTGATGAATACGGCTGAGATTCATACGTTAGAGCATCTGGGGGCAACCTTTTTGCGGAATCATGAAGAATGGGGCGATAAGATTATTTATTTTGGTCCGATGGGATGCCGTACCGGTTTTTATCTTTTGCTTGCCGGTGACTATGAATCGGAAGATATTATCTCACTGCTTCGTGAAATGTTTGAGTTTGTCTGTCATTTTGAGGGCGAGATTCCGGGTGCAGCACCGGAGGCGTGTGGCAATTATTTAGACCAGAATCTGCCGATGGCAAAATATCTCGCAGAAAAATATTTAGACCATGTTTTGACCGGAATTACACCGGACCGTCTGAAATATTAATCAGACCATAAAAAAAGGAATAGGCTTCACACTTTGAGCATAGGATATACAGGAAATGTAGTTCGTTTGTTTGAAGGCGGGGTCTGAGATGATGAAATGGGATAGCCGAATGCATAATACAAGAAGTGTACAGGTATTAAAAGTGGCAATCCCATTTTTTGATGTATCGGAGGGAGAACTCATTGATGTAGAGGGATTGCTTCAGGCAATTCATCCTTTGACCTGCGGCAGAGAGCGGAAGATGATGGATTCTGTGATGTCCTTTTTTCAGATGCGCCATATGATGGATTTGTTTCGCATGATGCGTGAAATGCAGAAGGCAAATGAGGCATCGGGGGCAGAAGGCACGGAAAATCCATTTGAAATGTTAAAGATGCTTATGCCGGAGGAGAGTCAAAAGGATTTTGAAATGATTTCTTCTATGATGGAAATGATGCAGGCAGCTTCTGTGGAACAGCCCGAACAAGCGGAAAATGAGGGAGAGGAAGAAGACAATGAGCACATCGATGTTTGACGAGTATGACATTTTTAAAACAATGCATCCGGTAAAATTGCAGGTAATGAAGGAACTGGCTGAGAACATGCAGGGCAAAAGCATGAAAGACGCGGCACCGCTTTTGATGGCGGCGACGACGAAATTGAAAAACCATAATTTATCTTTTTCACCGGAAGAATCGAAAGTGCTGCTTGAGATTCTGACAAGAAATATGAGTCCGCAGGAGAAGGCAAAGGTGGAAATGATGAAAAATGTTGTGGCAAGGCAGCAGAAAAAGTAAGAAAGGAAAGGGCATAAGATGAAATTTTTTAATGGACACTGGGAAAAGAAAAAAGGTGTTTCGGTGTATTCGCCGGCACAGATTTATGAGTGGCATAAAACAGAACATGAATTGACCTTTTTGGCGCCACACCGCGAAATTGCAAACCGAGGTATGACTCTGGATGGTGTTGTGCTTACGTTTCATATTTCCGTGGCGCGGGAAGGTGTTTTTCATATTGTGGTAAATCATTATGAGGGGGTAAAAAAGAAAACGCCTTCTTTTGTCGTACAAAAAAATTTGCAGCCACTTGCCTGTGAGGAGACAGAGAATGGCTTTGTTTTAAAAAGCGGTGAGAATGAACTGCAGATTACGAAAAAACCATTTGGCATGGAATTTTTCTGCGCAGGAAAACGTATGACAAAAATGACGGGGGAAGATTTCTCGTATATTCGTACCGGCGACAGCGGAGTACTTCTCTATGAGGAGCAGGCAGAGGCTTCTTATATGCGTGGGGCGACCGGGCTTTCGGTGGGTGAAATGATTTATGGTCTGGGAGAGCAGTTTGGTCCATTTGTAAAGAATGGACAAAGTATTGATATGTGGAATGAGGATGGAGGAACTTCTTCCGAACTTGCTTATAAAAATGTTCCATTCTATCTGTCGAACCGTGGTTATGGAATTTTTGTGAATCATCCGGAAAGGGTGTCCTTTGAGATTGGTACGGAGCGTGTGGAAAAAACGGCATTTTCTGTTCCGGGAGAAGGACTTGATTTTTACTATTTCGGTGGGGGTACGATGAAGAAAGCACTTTCCCTTTATACGGAACTGACCGGGAAACCGGCACTTCCCCCAGAATGGAGTTTTGGCTTGTGGCTGTCGACCTCTTTTGTGACAAATTATGATGAGACTACCGTGATGAGTACGATTGAGGCGATGGAAAAAGAGGGAATCCCGATTTCTGTATTTCATTTTGACTGCTTTTGGATGCAGGGATATCATTGGTGTAATTTTTTCTGGGACAAGGAGGTTTTCCCAGATGCAAAGGGAATGCTTTCCAGAATTCATGACAAGGGAATTAAAGTGTGTGTATGGATTAATCCGTATATTGCACAGGCATCGGAATTGTTTTTAGAAGGAGCGGAAAAAGGATATTTTCTGCATAAGGAAAATGGTGATGTCTGGCAGTGGGATAAATGGCAGGCCGGTATGGCAATTGTCGATTTTACAAATCCCGAAGCAAAAGCGTGGTATCAGGAAAAACTGACGGCATTGTTAGAGATGGGTGTGGATTGCTTCAAAACGGATTTCGGAGAGCGGATTCCGGATGAAAATGTGCGTTATTTTGATGGTTCGGATCCAAAGAAAATGCATAATTTTTATTCCTATCTTTACAATGAGACAGTTTTTGAGACGATAAAACGTGTTAAGGGGGAAGAGGATGCGGTTGTATTTGCCAGAAGTGGAACGAGTGGTGGACAAAAGTTTCCGGTTCACTGGGGCGGCGACTGCTTTGCAAGATATGAATCGATGGCAGAAAGTCTGCGTGGCGGACTTTCGCTTACGATGTCCGGGTATGGGTATTGGAGTCATGATATTGGCGGTTTTGAAGATACGTCTACACCGGATGTTTACAAGAGATGGGTGGCATTTGGACTTTTATCGAGTCATTCTAGACTTCACGGAAGCGGTTCTTATCGTGTGCCGTGGCTTTACGATGATGAGGCAACAAAGGTATTGCGTCATTTCGTTTTGGTAAAGCAAAAACTTTTGCCATATTTGCTGGAAAAGGCAAAAGAAAACCACGCGACCGGAATTCCTCTTGTGCGGGCAATGGTGTTAGAGTTCCCGGAGGACCCGGTGTGTGGTTTCTTAGACCGTCAATATATGCTTGGTGACCGCTATCTGGTGGCTCCTGTCATGGACGAGACCGGTGAAGTGACGTATTACCTTCCACAGGGACAGTGGAAAAATTATTTCACCGGTGAAACCAGACAGGGTGCACTTTGGATAACGGAAACGGTTGATTATTTTACGATTCCGCTCTGGGAAAGAGTGACTTCGGATTGATAGTAAATATCTTTTACCGAAGTACCAGCCCATAAGGAATAGGTACCTTCGTTTATCGCAAAGGTTTGATTTTTACAGTTATAGGTGGCAAAGTCCTTTTTTTCTAGGCAGAGGGAAACATGTTTTGTTTCCTGTGGGGCGAGTGCCACCTTTTTGAATGCCTTCAATTGTTTTTTGGGCTGTCCTTCTTCCGGGATGCCGACGTAGAGCTGAACGGTCTGTGCACCTGCCCTGTTTCCGGTGTTTGTAATTTGGCAGTGGCAGCAAACAGTTCCATCTTCAGTCTTCTCAATGGAAAAATCGTGCAAATCAAAGGTTGTGTAGCTAAGACCGTATCCAAATGGGAAGAGAACCGGAATTTCTTCGGTTTCATAATAGCGGTAGCCAACCATTAATTTTTCTGTGTATTCCACATGACGCTGACCGGAATTATCCACTGTACCAGGATAGGATTTGAATTTTTCGGTCGGTGTATCACAAAGGTGAACCGGATAGGTTTCTGCCAAGTGTCCGGATGGATTTACCTCGCCAAAGAGAACTCGTGCTAAAGCAAGTCCGCCATGCATGCCACAGTAGCTTGTCTGAATCAGTGAGTTTACTTTATTAATCCATGGCATTTCAACCGGACCGCCGTTGATCAGTACCACGGTGAGATTTTTACATTTTTCTGTCAAAGCCTCAATGACTTCGTTTTGTCCATACGGAAGTGTCATGTCCGGGCGGTCAAATCCTTCGACGTCATAAGCGTGGTTTAACCCACCGATAAAGATGACTTCATCGTAGGAAGGACAGGCATCCAGGGCCTCTTGCAGATACTTCTCACGTGTCGGGCGGATTTCTTTGTCAAACTGTTCTTTTCCGCGGTCTGTTGTATAATCCACATCCAGACTTTCTGCCTGCCAGTCGACTTCACCGGCTACATGTTTTTCATTATCCACGTAATAACCCGGCAGCCAGTCAATTTGTGCATCACCGCCGAGCACCATACGCATGCCAAGCAGTGGAGAAATATCATAAAGTGCTTTGATTTCCGCGCTTCCACCGCCGGCAGCATGTGTTCTTTTGGCGTTATCGCCAAGGACAAGAATTTTCTTTGTTTCTTTGGAAAGCGGGAGATGTGCCGTGTCATTTTTTAACAGGACAATTCCTTCTTCCGCAATCTGCTGAATGGTCTGCTGATGTTCTTTTGTGTTTGTGCAGCCTTTATTTCTTGTTTTGTCACCGAGCTTAATCCGCTCCATCATTGTTAAAATCCGCCCAATTCGCTCATCAATTACAGATTCGTCGATTCTTTTAGATTTTACTTTTTCGAGAAGTGGATTTGCTAACTTATAATCGTCAAAATCCGGTGTGACGGACATTTCCATATCAACCCCGTTTAGAGCGGTTTTTTCCGTGTTGTGAACGCCGCCCCAGTCAGAAATTGTAACCCCATCATAGTGCCATAAATCACGCAGAATCTTTTTTAAAAGCGTTGCATTTTCACAGCAAAATTCGCCGTCATATTTATTGTAGGCACCCATCACACTATACGAGCCACCTTCCATTAATGCATCATAAAATGCCGGCAGATATAATTCAAAAAGTGTTTTATCATCGACTTTGGTATCGACACTTAATCGGTCACACTCCTGATTATTCAGGGCAAAATGTTTCACACAGGCAGCTACATCCTGTGACTGGATTCCCTGCACCAAAGGAACTGCCATACGTCCGGTAAGGTATGGATCCTCGCTCATATATTCAAAGTTTCTTCCACACAGAGGAGTCCGTTTGATGTTGATGCCGGGTGCTAAAATGACATCTTTTCCTCGTCCGCGTGCCTCATCCCCTAACACTTCGCCAAATTTACGGGCAAGGTTAGGATTCCACGTGGTGCAAAGACACGTATTACTTGGCAGCCAACTTACGAAATCCGTTGTATCATCAATTGGCGTCCAACTGTCATTTTCAAATTCCTGACGAACTCCGCTTGGTCCATCCGACATAACAAGCGAAGGAATATTAAGTCGTTTCACTGCACCGGAACGGAAAAGTCCGGCGGCGTGAATCATCGCTATTTTTTCTTCCAGAGTGAGTTTGGAAATGATGTTTTCCTGGTTCATGAAATACCTCCTTTTACTTGTAAAATCGTCCAAAACATCTTGAGATTAGTATAGCATAGGTGGTGGTTTTTGGGAAGTTCCGTAAAATATCTCAAATAAATTTGTACCTCTTGTGCGAGGCGTTTTACTGGACTTCCAATAAATCGGCAATGAAAATTTGCGGAAAGAGCTGCATTTGTTACTTTTCTGAATTATGGTGTTGTGGTAAAATGAGGGGGAATCAGGTGTAATTTAGTTATACAGAAGGAGAGGGTGTTTATGATTGAAAAATGGGATGCATACGATAAATATTTTAATAAGATTGCCGATGGTTCGCTTATAAGAGGAGAAGTTATTCCAGATGGGGTGTATCATTTGGTAGGGGAAATTGTTGTGAAACATACGGATGGTACATATTTACTTATGCAGAGGGATTATAAGAAACAATTTGGTGGAAAATGGGAATTGACAGCGGGTGGTTCAGCATTACAGGGAGAATCGCCGTTAGAATGTGCAATTAGAGAGTTAAGAGAAGAGACAGGAATTGTTTGTTCAGACTTAAAAGAGTTAAAAAGGGTTGTTCATGATGGTCACCATTCACTTTTTGTGGAATACTTATGTGTTACCAAATGTGATAAAAATTCTATTGTCTTGCAAGAAGGAGAAACTGTTGATTATAAGTGGGTAAATCGAGAGGATATTTTAAAAATGGGAGAAGATACATTAGCTTCATCAAGGGCGTTAGAATGCATGATGCATGATGAGGTGTAACTATGGCAGAATATAGATATAAAAATACGGAGGATGCAGACGATTAATAGTAAAGAAAAAGATGAATATGTGAATCAGGCAATGGAGAGAATGACATCGATGGAGCCATATTATTGTAATCCATTTGATAATCCAAAGGAATTGAAGGAGAGAGCAAGTGATTTGCCAAAACGCCGAAAAATAAATTGCCAAAACGCCGAAAAATGATTTTTATGCTAGAAAATATACAATGATGAGGAGAGGTATCTATGAATATTACCGTATATCTTGGAGCCAGCAAAGGAAACGACAACACACTTGCAAATGCAGTGAGAGAACTTGGCACATGGATTGGAGAAAGTGGAAATTCGCTTGTTTACGGAGGCTCTAAATCCGGGCTGATGGGCGAAATTGCCGAAAGCGTGCTGCGTGCAGGGGGTAAGGTTACCGGTGTGGAACCACAGTTTTTTATTGATGCAGGTTTTTTGTACGAAGATGTTACAAATCTAATTGTGACAAATGACATGTCGGAACGAAAGGCGAAGATGATTGAACTGGGAGATGCATTTATAGCATTCCCTGGCGGTACCGGTACATTGGAAGAAATCACGGAAATTATGTCGAAAGTGTCGTTAGGACATTTGGCTGCTCCGTGTATTCTTTATAATCTTAACGGTTATTATGACAGTTTAAGGGATTTACTTCGGCATATGGTTGAGAAGGATTTATCAACCGAGGAAAGGCAGCAGGGAATTTATTTTGCTGAAAATCTTGAGCAGATTAAGGAGATTCTTTTGGAGGAATAATCAGTAAAAAACATTTGACAATTAAAAAAATTACAAATATAATACTTTATTGAACGAGTAGCAAAATTGCGTAAATCCAGTTTTGCTGCTCTATTTTTTTTGCAGAAAAAAGGAGGATTCACATGACTGAAAATAACAAAATGAGGGAAATGCCGGTCTATAAACTTATGATTCAAATGGGGATTCCAATGATTTTATCGATGGCATTGCAGGCGGTTTATAATATCGTGGACAGTGCTTTTGTTGGCAATATGAAGGAGGGGAGCGAGGCTGCATTAAATGCACTTACGCTTGTATTTCCGGTGCAGATGCTTATGGTTGCAATTGCAATTGGAACCGGAGTGGGAACGAATGCGCTTCTTGCAAGAACACTTGGACAGATTGCTTCGGCTGTACTGCTGTTTGTTTTCCATATCAAATTAAATAAAGAATTTGAGCACGGATTCAAGTATATGAAGCCGGATGGTAAAATTATAAAAGAAATTTATGCAATCGGTCTTCCGGCGATTATTGCACAGGCACTCATGTCCATTATGGTATATGTGATGAATCTGATATTGAAATTTGACGCTTCTGCACAGACTGCATATGGACTTTTCTATAAGGTGCAGCAATTTGTTTTGTTCCTTGCTTTTGGATTGAGGGATGCGATTACGCCGATTCTTGCATTTGCTTATGGAATGCGAAGTAAAAAAAGAATTCAGGACGGAATGAAATATGGTATTATTTTTACGATTGGCTTGATGATTTTAGGAATTTTTATTACAGAAGTTTTTCCGGGACAATTTGCTGCCTTGTTTAATGCCGGATCATCCAGAGAGTATTTTGTTGGAGCCATGAGAATTATTTCCATCAGTTTTCTTTTTGCGGGAATTAATGTTGCATATCAGGGAATTTATCAGGCGTTAGATGGGGGAATGGAATCGCTTGTAATCTCACTTCTCAGGCAGATGATTATTATTTTACCGTTAGCAGAAATTTTTTCTGTTTTAGTAAAAAATGGGCAGGCTGGGGTGTCACTTATTTGGTGGGCATTTCCGATTACAGAATTTGCAGCATGTTTGTTAGGCTGCGTATTTTTAAGGAGAATCCGAAAAAACAAAGTGGAATCTTTGCAGTGAGGTTAGCGTAAAAAACTTTCGGAAAAATAAATATTGAAAAAGGCAGCTCCTTTGTATAAAGTTTTAAGTGCCGAAACAAAAAACGCAAAGGAGAACTGCCTTATGTATAACAGTAGATTGTTTCCGGTAATCAGCATGATTGCGAAGCGGATTTTGTATTCGCTACGGTTCAGACGTTGAGCAAGATGGAAAATTTACAAAAGTTTCCAAAAGAATATTTTGAAGCTCGTTTGCAGCAAGCGATGGAGAAGGAACGGATTTCTATTACATGGGACAAGTGATGCCGGCTGCTTGGGAGCAGACCCGGATTCAGGATGACAAAGGAAGATTTCTTCCCATTATGAATTTTCAACTTCAAATGAGTCATCCAGTCAGAGAAGATATTTATCAGTATTTTGTGAATGAATAGAGGTGATTGGCTGCCTGCGGATGTGCTGTTGATTGATACATTGAAGCAAAGTAAATTTATAACCCCAGAAAAGGAAATGTGATATGAGAAAAAAATTAAGTGTATTATTATTGATTTTAGTGTTAATTATGAACCAAGCTGCTCCAATGGGCATTAAGGCGGCGGATGCAGCAGATGAAGTTAAGGTTTATGTGGAAAATGGAGAAGGCAGTCTTACGGAAGGTGACGGAACCGCCCAAAGACCGTATCAAAACATACGTACGGCCTTGAAGCAGATTCAGACGGGACAGACACTTGTACTTGTGGGTGAAGTCTCCTACACCAAATACGAGACGTACGAAGACGAATCTCCGAAACCATTATTTATTGATAAAGCTATCACGATTGTTGGTTCAGATACGTCAGCAGGTTTGAAAATACGCAGCATGATTCAGCTGGGAGCGGACGTTACGTTTCGTGATATGTGGCTGCAAATGGTGCCGCAGGCAGGAAATGCACGTGGGACAACAATTTATGCGGCGGGACATACGCTGGTGTTGGATGCGGTAGATACGAGAGTAGGAACCAGTACATTGCAGGACGATGTGAGGCCATTGATCAGCGGTGGCGCGTACCAGGGAGAGGAAGGAAAGATGGGAAGCCATACAACGATTAAAGTGGTCAATCCCATATCCCAGACTAAGATAGCTGCAATTTATGCAGGAGATTATTATCGTGATTCCGAACAAGACAAAGTGGATATAGAACTGGATTCCAAATTGGTAGACACGGAGATTCGTGCAGCGGGTGCCGATGGTCATACATTGACAGGAAATGTAAATGTTACACTGGGAAAAGATAGTAATGTAACGGATTTTGACAAGACGGATCTGATAGGTGAGTTGAATGTCAATGTGAAAGCGGGGGCTCATATTGATACCTTGTCATTTTCCGGTATCAATAATCTCACGATGGCAGAAAAGTCGCGGATCACGCTTCCTAAGGAGGCGGATTTTAACGTAAATAACGTCTTTTGCGAGAAAAATGCGGTGCTTGATCTCAGACAAATGTCAACGAATCCGAGTGTTGCAAACAATTTTACCGGTGTAACGGTATCCGGCGAGGATCAAACATGTGGCTCCGTTTTGGTTGGAAATGATACTACACTTGAGATAAAAGGAGAAGTCTATGGTCTAACAAAATTAAACGTAAATGCCTCAGAATATATGGCGAGATTTGTGGAGAATCATTGTTACATACAGGCAAAGGCCTCTTCGAGTGGGAATTTTACAATTGAGGGCACGCAGTATACAAATTTTCAATTAAATAAAAAGAAAACCGAAGAAATATATTCCTGGATTATTGGAAAACTGGAAAATGAGGACGCAGATGACTTTTATTGGATTGGAGATGCAGATAAAAAATCTGTGATTAGTCAGCAGGGAAAAGAATATTATTATCCGGTTGAATTTAAAAAGGCAGATGGTACGGTTTATAAGCCAACGTTTGAGGAACTTTTTTATGATTACGATTTGGCATTGACGAAGGAAAACGGGGAAGCGGTTGATTTAGAGGAAGCGGCTTTCTGCAGTTGGGATGAGGAGTGTATTAACGAGGGGCAAAGCCAATATAATCAGGTGATTGTATGTATATACGACTGGGAGAACTGTAAGGGTGAACTGACATTGACGCTGACCCATTCGAAAACCGGCAAGAGTATATCGCGAGTGCTTTTGGTGGGTGAAGAACAGCCGATTCCGACAGTAACCCCAACCATGACACCGACGCCAACCGTAGCACCAACAACAACACCAACGCAGGTGCCAACGCCGACCCCAACCATGACCCCAACACCGACGCCAACCGTAGCGCCAACAACAGCGCCAACGCAGGTGCCGACGCCGACGGTTCCAACTCCGGCTGCGACAGAAGTACCAAGTTCAACACCCGATGCCACACCTGCAATACTTCCAACGCCACCAACGGTAACACCATTGCCGCCAACTAGTGAACCGCGGGCATTTACATTGAACAAGACATCTGTCATATTGTATACAAAAGGGAAAAAAATCATACAGCTTAGTGCTGATACAGAAAGTGTAGTGAAATATACATCTGACAATGAAAAAGTGGCAGCTGTAGATGAAAATGGCCGGGTAACAGCAAAAAAAGCAGGAACTGCTTTGATTACTGCGAGTGCAGATGGTTATCAGAGCACGTGCAGGATTGTTGTAAAGAAACCGACATTTAAAGTGGCGAAAAAGATGATAAAGGTCAAAAAAGGAAAAAAGGCTCGTATTATTGTTAAAGTCCGTCCAACAACGAAAGTTGTGTTTGCTTCCGCGAATAAAAAGATTGCAGCAGTTACCAAAAAGGGAATGCTAAAAGGCATGAAGAAGGGGAAGACAAAAATAAAAGTAAAGTGTTATGGAATAACGAAGACAGTTATTGTTATCGTGAAATAATCCGATATAGGAGGTAGGTATGAACATCCAAATCTTTGGCAGCAAAAAAGACAACGACACAAAAAAAGCACAGCGTTTTTTCAAGGAACGGGGAATCCGGTTTCAATACATTGAACTGAGGGAAAAGACACTAAGCAAAGGCGAATTCCGAACGTTCGCAATGGCAGACAGGCGACACTGGGATATCAGCTGGGAACTATCGAATATTACATTTGCCGGGACTGTGACAAGGTGTATGCAGATGAGGATGGCAAAGAATGCTTTTCGTGGAATTCCGAGAAAAGCATCGGTTTATGTGCCGCCCGGAAAAATGAAAAGCTATCGAAAATGGCTGAAAAAAGCAGGATTGAAATGACAAGGAGGAAAAAAATGGAAAAGATAAGATGGGGAGTTTTAGGAACAGCAGGAATTGCCAGAGATTGCAGCATACCGGGAATGCAGAAGGCAGAAAATTGTGAACGGTATGGAATTGCAGGGCGCAGCTTGAAAAAAGCAGAAGATTATAAAGATATGTTTGGGTTTGAAAAAGCATACGAAGGGTATGAAGCACTTTTGTCAGACCCCAAAGTGCAGGCAGTTTATATTCCGCTTCCAAATAATCTTCATTATGAATGGGTAAAAAAAGCTATTGCAGCAGGAAAGCATGTGCTGTGCGAAAAACCATTGGCGCCGACACCCAAACAAACAGTAGAACTTTTTGAGGCAGCAAAAGAGAAGGGGGTATTTTTAATGGAAGCATATGCCTACCTTCACAGTCCTTTTGTTACAGCACTTAAAAAAGAAATTGAAGAAGGAACAATTGGAGAAATCCGTTATATTGAATCTCAGTTTTTGACTTCATATTATGATAAGAGCAACATTCGTCTGCACAAAGAAAATTATGGGGGTGCAGTTTATGATCTTGGCTGTTATAATACAAGTATGCTGTTAAAACTTTTGGAAGATATGCCATCCCGGGTAAAAGCAATGGCACAGTATGATGAAAATGGCGTTGATATATATACAGCTGCATTGTTAAATTATGAAAATGATGTACGTGCATCGATAACATGCGGGATGATTTTTGAAAAAGATAAGCCGCATCGTTATGATAGATTGTATATTCACGGAACAAAAGGCGACATCAAATCCGATACGAAATTTAACCAAGAGGGAAATGCTTCCTATACGTTGATTATTGAAGGAAAAGAGCAGATTCGAAATGTATACTGCCCACATAATTATCAATTAGAAATAGAGCAGTTGGGAAGATGCATAATCGAAGGCGAGACCCCTGTTGTGACAGCTGATTTTTCGATTAAAAATGCAAAAATACTAGATGCTATATTGCAAGAGATCGGTTACTTTGAAAGTAATGTAATGTGAGCACAACGAAATTTCGGCATTCATAAAAGGACACAAAAAAAATAGCACTCGCCTCTTGACAGTGCTAACAATTAGTGATATAACATAGTTAACGATAAGGAAAGGGGTTACGAAAAGGAACCCGGATCCGAATCGAAATTTAACAATCGACACTTCAGATTTCTCTGATGGTGCTAATAATACAAAAGTCTAAGTGCCTATGGTGTTTTGCAGGAACCCATATTTCCGACACTTGTTACAAGAAGGAAAGGAGAAATGACTTATGTTAAGACCTAGTATTTTTGGAGAGAGTTTGTTTGATGATTGGATGGATGATTTTCCATTTGGTAAGGAATTTGAGAAGGCTATGTTTCCGGCGAAAGATCCTCTTTATGGAAAACATGCAAAGAACATGATGAAGACAGATGTCCGCGAGACAGATGATGCGTATGAGGTTGACATTGATCTGCCTGGCTTCAAGAAAGATGAAGTAACCGCTGAACTGAATGATGGTTATATCACCATTTCGGCAGCAAAAGGTTTGGACAAAGATGAAAAAGATAAAAAGACCGGTAAGTACATTCGTAAAGAACGTTATGCCGGCAGCATGAGCCGAAGTTTTTACATCGGTGAGGGAATTACCCAGGATGAGATTTCGGCGAAGTATGAAAATGGTATCTTACAATTGAAGATTCCGAAAAAGACAGACAAAGCAGTTGCTGGTAAAAATTATATCGCAATTGAAGGATAATCATTCAACAAGTCCCCTTCAGAGATTGAGCCTTCTGAAGGGGACTTGTTTTTTAGCAAAAACCATTGTAAGATTTGAAACGTACTTTATATTCTTTCATTTGCTGCCCTTCACGGCTTTCTATTTTCGTTGAATTTTCCGTAGGAATCTCATAGTATACTTAAATAAAAATTACAATAATTTACTGGAAATAAATAGATGCCGCAGTGAGAAAAAACTGGCTTGAAAGGATATCCTATGTTACAATGTGGATATAAAAAATGGAGGTTAGCTGGAATGAATATTAGAAGGGCAAAAGAAAAAGATATGGAGCGGCTGTAGGAGTATGTAGCACAAATTCAGAAGAATAATTATAGTAGGACCTCTATAATGGATTTCGATAACAGAAATTAGTAAAGGAGATACTACTATGGATGTAAAACAAATGAAACAAAATAAGCTGAAAAGGATTCTTCAGTTTTCAATTCCGAGTATCATAGCAATGTTATTGCAGACGATAGTCACGATTACAGATGGTTTTTATACCGGAAATTATGTAGGGGAGCAGGCTCTGGCAGCGGTAAATCTTGGACTGCCAATCCTGTATTTTTATTTGGGGGTGGGACTTTGTATAGGAGTAGGCGGCTCTGTAATCAGTGGCAGAATGATTGGCGCAAAGCAGAAGGAAAAGTCAGATAAAGTATTTTCACAGACGATTGTGACAGCAGCAATTGTGTGTGTACTTACCTCGTTTTTGGTATTTGCACTTTTCCAACCAATCCTTGGCATATTACATGCAGAGGGCAGTTTGTCACAATATTTTACGCAGTATTATAGAATCATGTTGTTTGTGTATCCGCTTATGGTAATTGGAACAATTTTGGGAATGTTTATCCGCGTTGATGGCAAGCCACAGGTATGCATGTTTATAAGCATTGCCGGCTGTATTCTGAATGTAATTTTAGATTATGTATTTGTGGCGTTCATGGGGCTTGGTGTGCAGGGAAGCGCAATCGGTACTTTGATTGTTCAGATTGTTTCGGTACTTATTCAGTTTGGTTATTTTATGAGGAAGAGTGCTCAAATCAAATTTCACAGTTTTGCATTTGACCGGAAAATAAATCGAGAGATTTTGCTAAACGGCTCATCTGAATTTATTGGAGAAATGTCGAGTGCCATATCGATGTTTGCTTTTAACTATATATTAATGAAATATGTGGGAGCCGAGGGGGTAGCGGCATTTACCATTCTTGGATTTGTTGTGTATGGTTACAGTATGATTTGTATTGGATTTGGACAGGGGATTAGTCCACTGGTCAGCATATGCCGTGGCGCACATGAAATGCAGGCGGCGGTTGATATCAGAAAGATTACAAACCGAATTCTTCTTGTGGCGGGTGCTTTGATTGCCGGTATTTTCGCTTTGACAGGAAAAAGTTATGCCGGAATGTTTGGGTGCAGCACCGATGTGGCAGATATGGTTGCAACCGGATTTATGTTGTATGCAGTTACATTTCTTGTGATGGGATATGATGTGATTAATTCTATATATTTTACGAGTTGTGGCGATGCGAAATCATCGGCGTTAATCTCAGCACTTCGTGGAATTGTGCTGTTGTTAGCTTTTACTTTTATTCTTCCTGCAATACTTGGAATGAATGGTGTGTGGCTTGCGGCACCATGTACGGAAGGATTGACGGCAATTGTTTCGTTGTGCCTGATTCGGGCACAGCAAAAGACTATAAAGGGGGGCAATGAGAATGGAAAACAAGGACAATACACAGACCGGCACGATAATACGGCGTGCGGTTATTAATCAGGCAATCAGTTATATCTTTGATCATATTGATGAGGATATTACAGTGGATGATGTGGCACGGCACTGTTCTTATTCCAAATACCATCTGACGCGGATGTTCAAAGAAGATACGGATGAGGCATTGTATCAGTTTATTAAGCGCGTGCGCCTAGAGCGCAGCGCATGGCGTTTGAAAGTAGAAAAAGAAAAGAGTATTACAGAGATAGGCGGAGAATATGGTTATTCTTCGTCTAATTTTGCTACGGCATTTAAAAAACATCTGGCACTCTCTCCGGCTGCTTTTCGAAAGGCAAGCGAGCAACTAGTAGAGGAAAGTTCATTTTCTCACGGAATCACATTGGATGAATTAGACAAGGCTGAAAAATTAATTACGATTGAAAATTTGCAGAGTTTTACGGTTGTGTATGAACGAAAAAGAGGGAATTATCATAATCTTCCACAAGAGTGGTGCCTATTTGTTGGTAAGTACGAGTATCTTGCAGCCCCGGATACACTTTATATTGAGTGCACGATTGATGACCCATCAATCACGGATGAAAATAACTGCATGTACGAACTATGCCAGACAATATCACCTTCTCATCCGGCGTTGAAGGAAAACACAGATATTCTGATACATGATTTTGAGGGCGGTAAGTATGCAATTTATCATTTTAAGGGGTTTCCCCAATTCTTATTCATGGTGTATCAGGAGATATTCTGCAGGTGGCTGTCGAGGACCGGCAATCAAATGGATGAGCGGCCGGTGCTTGACATATATCGTGAAGTGAGAGAAGATGGATACATGGAAATTGATCTTTGTTTTCCATTGAAATGACGAAGAACACCATTTTAAGAGAGAGGAGACATCATGGCATTAGAGGAGACGGTTTTGAATGGGGAAAATATGACAAATCTTTTAAAAGCAAATTGGGATATTTCATGTGCTTCTTACAGAAAACTTCCGATAGGAACTGCTAATTGTTTTACTGTTAATGATGGCAGTAATACTTATTTTTTGAAAGAATACCAATCGTATATTGAGGATTGCGATATTATCAGGGAAGCAAAAATATTGGAGAAATTGAAAAATTGCGAAATCCCTTCGACAGATTTTATTGAAACAGTTTCGGGAGAAAAAATGGTAAAATACAAAGGACATCGATTCGTATTGCAAAAATACATGAGTGGACAATCTTATGGGTACAATGATTTTCCTGAGGAAATGATTCCGCAAATGGCGGTTATGCTTGCCAAAATTCATATCGCATTAAAAGATATGGAACTGCCTGTTGATATGGATGCTGCGTGGGTAAATGGTGATGCTGTTTCCAAGTATGATAATATATTAGAAGTGTTGGAGCAGCATAGGGAAGATTCTTTATATAAACAAATTAAAGAAGATTTATTATATAAGCGTACTGTCTTGCAGAAAAATCAAGATATATTTCGAAGATATTTTGAAGGTATAACGTATAGTCCCAGTCACGGCGACTATCAAGGGTGTCAGATTATTGGGGAAGATAATCGGATAAAGGCTGTAATTGACTTTACATCGGCAAGAAAACTACCGGTGGTGTGGGAATTAATGAGGTCATTTGTTCAGACGTCACATAATTCAAGAAACAATGGTAAAATTGATTTACAGGATTTGCGTCATTATGTAAAAGCATACTGTGAGTATTTTCCGTTAAGTGAGAAGGACTTAAATGCAATGCCGTATGTCTATGTGTTTCAATTGCTTCGGAGTACCTATGGCTATAAAGAATATTTATTGAGCGATTCGGAAGATAGAGAAGGCTTGATTTCTTTTGCTTTTTGGAGAACAAAAATATGTAAAGAGGTGCTTGGGCATATTGATGAAATTGTTGAAAATATGATGAAGGTAAGGGAAGAATGTGACTGGTGTAATTTAACAGAAAAGCAAAAGAAATATTTATTATTTACCACTGATTTTTGGTCCGTTTATTTAGCAGATGAACAAGATTATGTTGGGCGATGCGTTTTAGTTTTAAAAAGGCATTGTGGTTCTCTATCAGAGCTTACGGAGAAGGAATGGTTTGATTTGAGATATGTTGTAAGGCGCGTGGAAAGTTGTTTTAAATCTGTCCTTGGCGCAACGATGTGCAATTGGAGCTGTTTGATGAACAGTTTTTATAAAGAATCTTCACCAAATCCTCATTTGCATTTACATGTCAGGCCAAGATTTAAAAATCCAATTGTAATTAATGGTAATCAATATGTGGATGAGGAATTTGGACATCATTATGATAGAAACCAAAATTCAAAAATAACACCTGAAGACAGGCAGACACTATATGAGTGGATGAAAAATAATTTGAAGGTATAAAGCTCAGTGTTTATTGGAGGATATGAATCCATATAATATTTTACAGTTTTTATTTACATTATATTTTGAATATGATATGTTGGAAACATAAAAATAATACAAATGATGGAGGATCTCCCAAATGAGAAATTTACAAAAACCTACGATGATTTTACTTATGATATGCCTTGTAATGACAATGCTTATCAGTCCGGCAAGTAACGTACAGGCGGCAAAAAAGAAGATAAAACTTAGCAAAAAGTCGGTAACGTTAGTAGTTGGAAAAAAAGTAACTATAAAAGTAAAGAACACGCCAAAAGGTAAAAAAATTACATGGAGCAGTAACAAGAAGAAAGTTGCAACAGTCAATAAAAAGGGAGTCGTAACTGCGAAAAAAGCAGGAAAAGCAAATATCACAGCGAAGGTAGCAGGTAAGAAATATATCTGCAAAATTACGGTAAAGAAAAAATCAGCAAAAAAAGCTGTCACAACACCAACGAGTGACACAAAGACTCCAACACCGACGCCAACGATAAAGACAAAAAAGAACGCAGCCGATGCAGCCGCTTTGAAAAAGATAATTAATGAACAAACGGCAAGTGGTGCAAAAGTTTCAACCAATTTGGATGATAGTTCATACGGATGGGATGAAAAAGGCAGATTGAGCCGTATTAATTGGTGGTATTGTAATTTGTCAGGTGTGCTTCATTTTGAGGAATTACCGGCATTGACTTCTTTGACCTGTGGAGGAAGTGAACTGGATAGAATTGATGTGAGTGGGAATGATGCCTTGACAGAGTTAGATTGCCAAGGGTGTAAATTATCATATCTAGACATTAGCAATAATGCGGAACTGCAGGTGCTTAAATGCAATAACAATCAATTAAGTAGTTTAAATATTAGCCATAATCCAAAGTTGGATACATTGTATTGTTACGATAACAAATTAAGTGACCTAAATGTTACCATTAACAGAAATTTAATGACATTAGACTGTCAAAATAATAAGTTGACCAGTTTGGATGTAAGCAAAAATACGAAGTTGTTGAATTTGTTCTGCGATAGAAATGAAATAGAAAGTTTGGATGTGAATAGTAATACCGAGTTAATAACATTAAGCTGTATTTTTAACAAAATCAGCGATTTGGATGTAAGCAAAAATGCGGACTTGGAATCATTGGCTTGTTCATCAAATAATATGAACACTTTAGTTATGGGTGTAAATCCCAAATTGACAGTTTTGCAATGTGACAAAAACAAGTTATCAAGTTTGGATATTAGTGGTGATAAAGGTTTGCAGCGATTAGAGTGCGATGGCAATAATTTAAGTACGCTGGATGTAAGCAAAAACACAGCATTGACGTATTTGGAGTGTTATGATAATAGCATTAGCAGTTTGAATTTAAGTAACAATAAGATGCTTGAATATTTGGACTGTGATAATAGTGTTAAGGTGACAGGGTACACACGAAGGTAAGAAGTGAGAGGGGGATGATTATGGGAAGGATTGTAGCAATATCCGGTGGAAATTTATTAACAACCAGACCATTAAATAAGTATGCAATTAAATTATCGAAGAAACAAAATCCGAGAGTCCTTTTTATTGGAACAGCGAGCCATGATGCGCAGGAATATATTCACACATTTACAAATGAGTATGAAAAACTTGGCTGTGAGGTGAAGGTTCTTTGTCTTTGTTCTGAATGCACTGATAAAGAAGTAGATGAACTTTTGGCATGGGCAGATATTATCTATGTTGGCGGTGGGGACACGGTTTTTATGATGGAGGTATGGAAAAAGCGTGGCCTCAATGAAAAATTGAAAAAAATATATCAGAAAGATACAGCAGTGTTGACGGGGATTAGCGCTGGTGCAATTTGTTGGTTTAATTGTGGACATAGTGATTCTGGTTTTTTTGAAAAAGATGACAAATGGAAATTTTGCTGGGCAGATGGTATGTTAGATTTGATAGATATGGCGTTTTGCCCTCATTATAATAATGAGCAAAGACGTAGTTCGTTTGATGGAATGTTACAGGACAAAAATATGGTGGGACTTGCCATGGAAGATGATACAGCATTTGTGAGTAATAATGGGAAACAGTGTTTTATAAAAAGCGATGTGGATGCCAATGCGTTTATTCTTGAATATGAAAATCAAATGCTAAAAAAAACAAAGGTGGAGTTTAGTGTATTATAATTTTATGGGGAGGACGACAATATGAACTATACATTTAAAGAAAATCAACTTGATTATGAAACATATTACACATTAAGAAAGTCAGTTAAGTGGAATAATTGGTGCAAGGAACAGGCTGAAATTGCTTTGAAAAATTCATATTATACAGTTACCGTTTTTGATAACACAGTTGCCATTGGAATGGGGAGAGCTGTCGGTGATGGTATTTATTTTATGATTATGGATATTGTTGTTAAGCCTGAATATCAAAGAATGGGAATTGGAAGTACAATTATACATATGCTTTTGGAGCATATTGAGAAAAATATGTGTGATGGAAGTCGTGTTAGTGTACAACTTATATCTGAGCCAAGCAAAGAACAGTTTTATATAAAACAGGGATTTAAACTTATCCCACATGAATACTGTGGACCAGCGTTGCGGAAGGTTATTTATAAAAAAGGATTATATTAGGAGCAGGAAAATGAATATTGCAAAACAAATAGCAGAAGAACTGAAAATTAAAGTATGGCAGGTTGAAGCAGTAATGGAATTGATTGACGAAGGCTGCACAATTCCGTTTATTGCCCGATACCGGAAAGAAAAACATGGTTCATTAAATGATGAACAGCTGCGTAATCTGGATGAGAGATTAACTTATTTGCGTAATTTGGAAGAAAGAAAAGAGACCGTGCTTGCCAGCATTGAGGAGCAGGGGAAATTAACCGAAGAACTCAAGCAGCAGATTCTGGCGGCACAGACACAGGTGCTATTGGAAGATTTGTATCGTCCGTATCGTCCGAAACGACGCACACGTGCTACGATTGCAAAAGAAAAAGGGCTGGAAGGACTGGCAAATCAGATTCTTTTGCAGATGTTAGACCATTCCGTGGAAGAAGAAGCAAAGCAGTATCTGGATGAGGAAAAAGAAGTTACGACAGTGGAGCAGGCAATTTCTGGCGCACTGGATATTTTGGCGGAAGCAATTGCGGACGAAGCTGATTACAGAACTGCGATTCGTAAGACAACGATGCAGAAAGGCTCATTGGTTTCTACGGCGAAGAATGCGGAGGAGAAAAGCGTTTACGAAAATTATTACGACTTTTCTACGGTGCTTTCCAAGGTGTCCGGATATCAGACGCTTGCAATCAACCGTGGTGAGAAAGAAAAAATTCTGACTGTAAAAATTGAGGCGCCTGAGGATGATATTCTGCGGTATTTGCGAAAAAAAATTATTGTAAAGGAAAATGAATATACAACACCGTATCTGGAAGAGATGATTGCGGACAGTTATAAGCGTTTGATTGCGCCGGCAATTGAAAGAGAAATCCGGAATGAATTAACGGAGACAGCCGAAGATGGGGCAATTCGTGTGTTTGGCAAAAACTTGGAGCAGCTTTTGATGCAGCCACCAATTGCCGGTAAAGTGGTACTTGGCTGGGATCCGGCATTTCGTACCGGTTGTAAGTTAGCGGTCGTGGATGAGACGGGAAAAGTGCTTGACACCATTGTGGTATTTCCGACGGAGCCACAGAATAAAGTGGCAGAGACCAAACGCATTGTTAAGGCAATGATTGAAAAGTATAACATCAGCCTGATTTCGGTTGGTAATGGAACGGCATCCAGAGAATCCGAACTTGTTATTGTAGATATGTTAAAGGAATTAAATCGTCCGGTTCAATACATCATTACCAATGAGGCAGGAGCGTCGGTTTATTCAGCGAGCAAGCTGGCGACAGAGGAATTTCCGAATTTTGATGTGGGACAGAGAAGTGCTGTTTCGATTGCAAGACGACTGCAGGACCCATTGGCTGAGCTTGTAAAAATTGATCCGAAAAGTATAGGCGTTGGGCAGTACCAGCACGATATGAACCAGAAAAAACTGAGTGAGGCACTGGGAAATGTTGTAGAGGACTGTGTAAATAATGTTGGAGTTGATTTGAACACAGCATCGGCGTCATTACTTGAATATGTGTCTGGTGTATCGAAAGCAATTGCCAAAAACATTGTAACATACCGTGAGGAAAATGGTCGTTTTAAGAGCCGTAGAGAACTTTTGAAAGTGGCTAAATTAGGACCGAAAGCCTATGAACAGTGTGCGGGATTTTTGCGCATTACCGGTGGCAAAAACCCACTGGATGCAACGAGTGTGCACCCGGAATCTTATGAGGCAGCAACAAAATTACTGGAAATGCTGGGGTATCAGCTGGAGGATATTGCCGGTGGGCTTACCGGTTTGTCATTAATGGCAAAAGATACAAAAAAACTAGCGGAGCAGGTTGGCGTTGGCGAGATTACGTTGAAAGATATTATTCGCGAATTGGAAAAGCCGGGACGCGACCCGCGTGATGAGATGCCAAAACCAATTTTGCGCAGTGACGTATTAGAAATGAAAGATTTAAAAGAGGGCATGATTTTGAAAGGAACCGTGCGTAATGTCATTGACTTTGGTGCATTTGTAGACATTGGTGTGCATCAGGATGGACTTGTCCACATTTCTAAACTGACGGACAAAAAATTTGTTAAACATCCACTGGATATTGTTTCCGTAGGGGATGTGGTAGATGTTAAAGTATTACAGGTGGATATGCAGAAGAAGCGAATTCAGCTGTCAATGATATTGTAAAGGAGAAGGATGAGATGAAACGACTGTTAGTGTTGCTGTGTGTAGGGGCTATGCTCGTGACTGGGTGTGGCAGTGGTGGTTCGGAAACGGGTGAGCCGACGGCAAAACCATCACAGGGAAAAAAGTATGTAGAGCAGGATTTTTACAGTGTACCGGATGAGGTATTGGATGATGAACTTCAGGTTACTGATTTACAGACAAATGCAGAGGGAGAGCCGGCGCTTTATCAGTATGCAGTAGGAATGGATGATGAGGATGATACGGGCTGCTCGATTTATGAGTATACGTTAAATTCGGCGGGCGACTGGCAGACGAAACAATATGGTCGTAAGGCGCTTACGAAACTGGTGAAAAAAACAATGGAGGGTTCTGTGGATTCCGTGGACCTTCCCTATATTACAAGGGGAGATGATGGAAATCTCTATGCCCTTATGCAGGTTAAATTGTATGATGAAAATGCAAATCCATTTGAAGAACAAAGTGGTGCCAGTGAATATTATCTGCTTACTATTGATGAAAATTCAAATGCAGTGCAAAAGACAAAACTGCAGACAAAGGTAGAAGAAAACGGAAGCGAAATAGATTATGCCAAAGAATATGATGTGACCGCATTTCATGTGACGGAAGATGGAACACCGATGCTCGTATTTAATTCGTCAAGTGCTATGTGGTTTGACTCTGTGAGCGGAACGAGAACAAATCTCTGCGAATCTGTTTCGGATGGTGCATTTTCAAAAAGAGTAGGATATGGGGAAAATGAAATTGTGTATTATTCCATGTCAAAGAAAAAATTCGGTGTATTGGATTCGCAGACTTTGTCACGCACTTCCGAATTCGGAGACGATATCCCGGAAGATAATAAAAAATATGAGTGGTATTTTGACAGCGATACAACGAATTGGCAGATGTATGCGTTTAATTTGTCAGGCCTTTACAGGATTAGTGATTTTGGACAAAAAACATCTGTCACCCGTCTCAGCGCAGATGGCAGCTTTGACGGGTTGACAGATGATGTGATTTATGATGTTTTGGTTGGTGCTAATCAGGAATTGTATTTGTTAGTACGCAGAACAAACGAAAGTCAGATCGAAAGTGAAACAACTTACGATTCAGGTGTTATAAAATATGTTTCTGCAAATAAGTGATGTTACACTTCAAAAACTAAAATTCCGTTTTTGTTGTAGACGCAGTCGTAATTTTCGGCAAATGCATTGATGTCTGGAATAGAATAGCTTCCATTTTCGCAAGGGCCAATTACAATATACGTGACGTGGTATTTCTCAAGCAGACTGTCGCGGCTTTCTGGATTTTCGTACATCGTTTTTACATCGGCTTCCTGCGCAGCGTAGTCAAGACCGTGGAAGTATAAAAAGCTTCCGGAGCCGCATACAATGTTTCGACCGGTCAGTGAGGCAATTGCATTGTTGTGATTGTTTGCGGTTAAAAAGGTATCCGACGGTTCTGTGTTTTTCTCTACCCATTTGCAGAGGGAAACATAGTCGGCGCTGTAAAGCTCATAATCGGCAACGGCTTCTCTTCCCATTGTTAAGACAGCGGCAAGTGTGCCTAACACAGCAACGATGGTTACCAGAACCGGACGCAGGATGTGAATTCTCTTTTTGGTAAATTCGCAGAAATTCACGGCAGTGTCCCATACAAAATCAGCACTTGCTGCGCAGAAGAAGAAATAGGACACTAACATTAATTTATTGTTATCATAAGGGTTTGGCTGGAATAAAACAAACTCTGAAATCAACCAAAGGAACAGAGCCGGCATCATAATCTGGCGCTGTTTTTTTGTGCCAAAAATGAGTGAAAGAACCGGGAGAATAAACATAACTCCGAGATTCTTTAGGTAGAAGACGATGTAATTATCCATTGTTTCTACATTCGAGTTGTTCCAGTTGAAAAATCCGCGGACGAAATTATCACCGGAAGCCTGTTTGAAAGTAAAGGTAAATAAAATCGGAAGAGCAATTACCAATACGATTCCCAAAAACATGCCCCAGTGGATTGCGGTTTGCTTTTCCCATGAAGTAATCAAAGAGGCAAGCATACCAAGAACTAAAACTGCTGCAATCAAAACGCCAATGATAAGCAGTGTGTTTGCCTCAATCGGTGTGTCGGATTTTTGACGCAGACTGATATAAGTAAGTACAAACAAAGATGCGGCAGTTAAAAGAAAACGTCCCCAGACTGGAATGGTAAATTCTTTTGTTTGTTTTGCATTTTTACGTTTTGCATTTTTACGCATGGTAAGAATGACAAATCCGGCACACATAACGCCAAGGGCAAGGAACGAATGCGTGTGAATCAGTGGAAGTCCTCCGGCGAGCACACCGGCAGCTGCAAAGTACAAAGTGCTTTTTTCTTCTACCGCGCGGTAGAGTAAAATGAGAATCGGAAACAGCATTGCCCATCCAAATAAGGTGGCGCGCTGTGGAATCAGCATATCGCAGATGATATTGTGCCACTGAATATTTGCCTGTACATAGTTTGTAGGTGTTTCGTAAAAGGCAGTAAAAATACGGGTGAAGTTTTCACTGAACAGTCCCTTATTCATAAAGTAGTAAAATCCTAAACCACCATTGAAAAAGAAAAGGGTGATAGCAAGAAAACTTTTTCCACGGATGCTGCCGCCAAAGTACTGCATGATTTTTTTTGCCAAAAGATAGACGCCGGAAAAGACCTGAATCAAGGCAAAAAACATCGGCAGAAGATAGGCTGTCCGCAAAGAAGTTCCCCAGATGTAAACACTCGAGGAAATACTGTCAGATAAAAATGGGTAGGCAAGTTTGGTGCCCGGCAGAATGGAGTATTCCGGCGGGAAAGTTTTTTGCTTGGCGATGCTTGTGATAAAACCTAAGTGCATATTCATATCGCCGTATGTGCTCTGACCACTGTGCAGACTTCCGTTGATGTATGGAATGGTAGCATGCAAAAGCACATAACAGGTGTAAATAAATAAAGGAAGCAAAAGAAATAAAGCTGGATTTTCGCGGAAAAGTGCAACGATATCCGGCTTTTTGAATCGTCCCTTAAATAGCGTATGTTCTTTGCCAAAAGTAAATACAGCCCAGACAATTGCGACGAAAGTGATAAAAGCAAATAAATGTGCTTTTACTGAAAATTGAAAGAAAAAGGCGTAAATGGTAGGCAGCCAGTGAAGGGCAAAACTGCCGAATACGCTGCCGAATAAAAGTGTTGTTCCTGTTTTTTCTTTCTGGAATAAATACAGTGCCAAAAGAATTCCTAAAATCTGAAATGCAAGAAAGTAGGAAATGCCGGCGACGTTTCCAATGAATGAACCAAACATATGATGTTCCTCCCTGTGGGTTTTGTTTTCAACTATTCAGGACTCCCCTGCCCGTATATGAGCATTTTGAACACTTCGTGTTTTCTTACGTGCAAGCACGACGCTCCATTGATTTTTTACATGAAGTCCTGAATAGTTGTTTTATTATATAATAGTGTATTAAAAAACCTAAGGCTTGTCAATGAAGAGGGCATTTGTTATACTGAAATTACGATGCCATTCGGAAAGGAGAACGAAAGATGTCGATGGATTTTGAATTAAAACTGGATGGGAAAACGATGAGTCGTTTTCTTCTTCATTATAATTATACGAAAGCAACCGGGTTATTTGGTATACTTCTAGGAATTGCTTCTTTGGCAGCAGTGTTTATAAAATGGAATATGTGGAATGCAAATCAGCGTGTGGTCTGGCTTGTAATAGCGGTTTTGTTTTTGATTGTTCAGCCGCTTACTCTTGCGAAAAAAGGGAGACGTCAGATGGCACAGGAAGAGATGCAGATTCCGTTGTTTTGCCATATTGATGAGGAAGGTATTTCTGTGACACAGGGCGAGGCTTCGTCCTCCTGCAAGTGGAGTGATTTGCGCAAGGTAGTGTATCGGAAAAATGAAATGTATTTATTTACGTCAGCAATATATGCGACAATTATTACTAGAAGTTCCTGTGAGGAAAAATTTGATGAACTGGCGGCATTTGTAAAGGAGAAGACGAAGAAATGATTTGGCAGAGCAACAGTGAGAAAGAAACTTTTGCGGTGGCGGAAGAAATTGCGAGACAGGCATCTCCCGGTG
Source organism: uncultured Eubacterium sp. (assembly GCA_934322085.1). Classification (GTDB taxonomy): domain Bacteria; phylum Bacillota; class Clostridia; order Lachnospirales; family Lachnospiraceae; genus Eubacterium_F. The sequence continues at coordinate 8,051 of CAKRGF010000015.1, read as the reverse complement.
ATATTTATTTGCTGGAGGGAGATTTAGGTGTTGGCAAGACTGTATTTGCCAAAGGATTTGCTCATGGGCTGGGAATCACGGAGCCGGTTACAAGCCCAACCTTTACCATTGTTCAGGAGTACCATGAAGGACGGCTTCCGTTATATCATTTTGATGTGTATCGGATTGTTGATGTGGAAGAAATGTATGAATTAGACTGTGAAGGATATTTTTACGGGGATGGTGTGTGCCTGATTGAGTGGGCGTCGCAGATAAGTGACATTCTGCCGGATGACTGCCATCAGGTGACGATTGCAAAAGATTTGGAAAAAGGTTTTGATTTTCGGCAGATAACGTTAGACGAGATGAGGTGAAAATGATGAATATATTAGGAATAGACAGTTCCGGACTGGTGGCAAGTGTAGCATTACAGTCGGATGATAAATTGGTAGGAGAGTATACCATTCATAATAAGAAAACACATTCCCAGACATTGCTTCCGATGATTCATGATATGTTAGAGATGGCGGGTGTTTCTGTAAAAGAATTGGATGCGATTGCGATTGCAAGCGGACCCGGCTCTTTTACCGGACTTCGTATCGGAGCAGCGACTGCAAAAGGACTGGGAGGAGCACTTTCGATTCCGCTTATTGCTGTGCCGACATTGGAGGGGCTTGCTTACAATCTTGCTGGTGCAGAAGCTTTGGTCTGCCCAATTATGGATGCAAGAAGGCAGCAGGCGTATTATGGCATTTATGATGTAGCGAAAGAAATGCCAGTAGAAATTGAAAAGCCAGATGCGGCACCAATTGAAGTGGTTTTGCAGAAAGCAAAAGAAACGGGAAGAGAAGTTATCTTTTTGGGGGATGGCGTTCCGGTATTTCAGGAGAAAATTAAACAGTGTGAGGGGCTTTTGCATCGTTTTTGTGCAGATAGTGTGCGGTATCAGAGAGCTTCTTCTGTCACGGCGCTTGGAAAGAAATATTATGAACAGGGCAGACAGATGAAGGCAGCGGAGTTTGCTCCAACCTATCTTCGTTTATCGCAGGCAGAGAGAGAACGTATGGAAAAGGAAAATATTACAACTGGAAGCTGAGAGGGCTCTCTGTTATAATGTTGCTATCATGTGGAAAGGGGGCAATTGCTTTGCTGAAGAGGATTTGCCAGTGTAATGCATGTGGCCGACAGATTGAAAAAGAGGCGCTTTGGGTGAGAAAAGAGTGGGGATATTTTTCAAAACGGGACTTGGAGGTTCACGAATTTGCTATTTGTGAGTCATGTTATGAGAAAATGATTGATCAATTTGTAATACCTGTCAAAAAAACGGAGAAGATTGAAGTGCTCCATGAAGATTTGATTTGAAAATATAGGGCAAGTGTGATAAAATAGGGAAGAATGGGAGAAATGGAGGATTTTACCATGCTGGATGTATGCCTGTTAGGTACCAGTGGCATGATGCCGCTGCCAAGAAGAGCGCTGACGGCGCTTATGACAAGGTTTAATGGCAGCAGTCTTTTGATTGATTGCGGTGAGGGAACCCAAGTGAGTATTCGGGAAAAAGGGTTTAGTATGCATGCCATTGACACGATTTGTCTTACGCACGTTCACGGTGATCATGTGAGCGGTCTTCCGGGACTCTTGCTTTCGATGGGAAATGCGGAGCGAACCGAGCGTTTGACGATAATCGGACCCAAAGGAATGAAAAAAGTGGTGGAATCGCTGCTTGTTGTGGCACCGGGACTACCATTTGAAATTGAGTACATCGAGTTGACGGAATCATTCCATCGGTTTGAAATATGTGGTTACATTTTGGAAGCGTTTCGTGTTAAACATACGGTTCCTTGTTATGGTTACAGCCAGATTATACAGCGTGCAGGACGATTTGATTCGGAAAAAGCGAAAGCAAATGAAGTGCCAATGAAAGTCTGGAGTTCCTTACAAAAAGGGAAAACAGTAGAATGGGAAGGAAAAACCTATACACCAGATATGGTACTTGGTCCGGCAAGGAAGGGATTGAAGGTTACTTATTGTACAGATACAAGACCGATTCCAGCGATTGCTGAACATGCGAAAAAGGCAGATTTGTTTATTTGTGAGGGGATGTATGGTGAGCCTGAGATGGCATCAAAGGCAAAAGAAAACCGACATATGATGTTTACGGAGGCGGCAGAGTTGGCAAAAGAAGCGGAAGTTTCAGAATTGTGGCTCACGCATTATAGTCCATCGTTGATTCGTCCAGATGATTTCATGGAACCGGTTCGTAAGATTTTTCCGGCAGCAAAACCTGGAAAGGATAGAAAGTCGGTTTATTTGGCATTTGAAAAGGAAGAGAATGAGTGATAGTGATTTGAGAGGAGGGTGTGCATGAACCAAAAAGAAGAAAAGAAGAAAAAACGTGGTTTAATTACATTTTTGATTCTTGCTGTGCTTGTTGTTCTTGGCGTGCTGGCAGTATATTACCAGTATATGAAGAAACAGCAGCTGCAGGATACTGTGCATACACCGACCACAGAGACAGAGAAACTGGTTGCAAAAGATTTGGATGTAGGATACCCAGAGACCCCAAAAGAGGTTATCAAACTGTTTGGAAGAATTAACCAGTGCATTTATAATAAAAAGTTATCTGACGATGATTTTTCGACTCTTGTTGAAAAGCTTCGTGTGCTTTACTGTGCAAGTCTTCAGAAAAAAAATTCACAGGAAAAGATGGAAAGCGATATTTCAGCAGAGAAGAAAAAATATCCTCCGAAAAGACGTAAGATTATTAATTACAGTATAGAAGATGAAAATAAGTTTCAGTATAAGACGATTGACGGGACGGAAATGGTTTACTTAAAGTTCTCTTATTTCGTTCGCACGGATGATAATTATAACACGGTAAAGTGGTATGCAATTCTTGTAAAAGAAGATGACAAATGGAGAATCCGTGAGTTTAATCCGCTGGAATCGAAAAAACAAAATCAGTAGCCCTGTGGCAGAAATGAGGATTGTTTTGGAACAAAAAGATATTACAGTGCTTGCGATTGAAAGTTCCTGTGATGAAACAGCAGCGGCAGTTGTTGTAAATGGAAGGAAAGTTCTTTCTAATATTATTGCATCGCAGATTGATATTCACAAACTGTACGGTGGCGTTGTGCCGGAAATTGCTTCGCGCAAGCATATCGAAAAAATTAATCAGGTTATTGATGAAGCTCTTACAGAAGCCGGAAAGACATTGGATGACATGGACGCAGTCTGCGTCACTTATGGTCCCGGTTTGGTTGGAGCTTTATTGGTGGGCGTTGGAGCTGCAAAAGCAATTAGTTATGCAGCGGATAAGCCTCTCGTCGGCGTGCATCATATTGAAGGACACATATCGGCAAATTACATAGCAAATCCGGAATTGGAGCCGCCTTTTTTATGTTTGGTGGCTTCCGGCGGACACAGTCATTTGGTGATTGTGCGCGATTATGGAGAGTATGAGATTTTAGGAAGAACAAGAGATGATGCCGCGGGTGAAGCATTTGATAAAGTGGCGCGGGCAATTGGACTTGGATATCCGGGCGGTCCTAAAATTGACCGGTTATCAAAAGAAGGAAATCCACAGGCGATTGAATTCCCACGGGCTTCGATTGATGGTTCACCGTATGACTTTAGCTTTAGTGGTGTAAAATCTGCGGTGTTAAATTATATTAATGGCTGTAAAATGAAAGGTCTTTCTTACTCGGAGGCAGATATTGCAGCTTCGTTCCAGCAGGCGGTTGTGGATGTGCTTGTGAATCATACCATGCTTGCGGCAAAAGACTATGGGATTAAGAAAGTGGCAATCGCGGGTGGTGTTGCCTGCAATTCTGGGCTGCGGGAAGGTATGAAGGAAGCTTGTAAAAAACGCGGGTATTCTTTTTATATGCCGACGCCGATTTTGTGTACGGATAATGCGGCGATGATTGGTGCTGCCGGGTATTATGATTTTGTAAAGGGAGTTCGCCATGGGCTTGATTTGAATGCAGTGCCGGGACTGAAACTGGGGGAGTAAGCCATGCGACCTCGTGAGCAAAGCTCACTCGGTCACGGGCTGTCGCCCTAAATATAGCCCCAAGCCATGCGGCCTCGCAGGCAAATCCTGCTCGGTCACGGGCTGTCGCCCTATAAAAAAGCAAAAGAACAAATTTTTTTACGTGAGCAAGCTCCCGACAAAATTTGTTTTTTGCTTTTTTGCATGGCTTGTGGCTTTCGGAAATTTATGCTTGACAAGGTGGGGATGGGGATGATATACTGTTCAAGCAGTCTTTGGAGAGGTGTCCGAGTGGTTTAAGGAGCCGGTCTTGAAAACCGGTGACTCCGAAAGGGGCCGTGGGTTCGAATCCCACCTTCTCCGTTTATGGTATTTTACCATATTATATATTTTATCTTATTCAGCTGGAGAAGTACCCAAGTGGCTGAAGGGGCTCCCCTGGAAAGGGAGTAGGTCGTTAATAGCGGCGCGAGGGTTCAAATCCCTCCTTCTCCGTTTTTTGCAGTTGGCATATATATAGATGTGTCGGCTGTTTTTTTTTCGGATGTTTTGAGGAGGAATGTAAATGTTTGATCATGATTTTCATTTTGGTTTTGAATATTTGAGTGAGGAAGAAACTTTGGAGGGACCACTCAGGCTTACTGCGCTTGGGGTAGAGACAGAGTGGTATCCGGATAAAGTTACTAAGCACAATGAACGACCTATTTATACATACACATTTTTGTATACAATACAAGGAAGTGGGATTGTAGAAGATGAAAAGGGAATTAAACATGTATGTGGGAAAAATCACGCTGCTCTTATCTTTGAACCGTCGAAGACAAAACGGTATCCGGAGCCTGGAACAAAAGAAAAATGGCGGTACTGCTGGATTATGTTTATTGTTACGAAACAGACTAAGAAATATTGCAATCAAATACTTGAAAAGGCAGGAATAGTATTTTACATGCCGCCGAACAGCATGGCGATTACGAGCATGGTAGATTTGATTATAAAACGGAGATTGTCTCTGTTAGACAGCCGGTATTTGATGTTTGCCGGAGCATATGATTTTTTGTGCAAGTTGTCACATGAGATATTGACAGAACGATACAAGTTTTCACCTATGGTATTAGAGGCAATGAAAATAATTGAAGGACGATTTGAAAGAATTGATGGTATTTTGGAAGTAGCGGAAGAGTTGCACGTGTCCCAGAATTATCTGACGAGAGTATTCAAACAGGAGTGTGGTATGACACCGGTTAAATATCTTCTCAAAGTTCGTCTGAATTATGCAATGGAGCTTTTGACAAGCAGTAATGAAACGATAAAGGAAATTGCGAAAGAATGCGGCTTTTCCAGTGAAAGTTATTTTGTTAAAGTCTTTCAGAAGAAAATGAGTATTTCGCCTTCAGATTTTCGTCGTAAAAGAAAAAATTAAGAATGCACAAAAATTACAATAGAAGCAAAAAAAGTAGAATGGAAACCTCTCTTTTTTATATGTTATGATTAAATCATAAAAAACAATTTCAAAAAGGAGGTTTTTTTATGCAAAGAAAAACAAAATCAGTAATTGCATGTGGAATGGCAGCGGCATTGATGCTTACCACGCTCGGAATGGAGAACGAGGTAAGTGCTAAAGCGGCACCGAAAATGCAGACAAAAGTGCTTTCGCTGAAGAAAGGACAGAAAAAAACGATTCGTATAAAGGGTAAAGGGATTTTAAAGACAACGTGGAAAACAACCAAAAAGATAATTACATTAACGAAAAAGAAAAAGAACAAAGTTACTGTTGCGGGAAAGAAAATAGGAACGGCAGTTGTTGTAGCTAAGGTAAAGACAAAAAAGAAGAATTACCACTTGAAATGTAAAGTGAAAGTTGCTAGAGCGCAGGGAGCGAAAAAAACAAATGTTACAAATACGAAAGTGCCGCAAACCACAAAAAATCCGAGGAAGACAGAAAGTACACCGACAGTGACGCCTGCGGCGACACAGGATAATACATCCAAGACAGAACCGAGTGATACGGCACAGCCGAGCCAGACTCCGGCGTCGGATGTGCCGGAACAATATGAAGAGATAGACCTTTCAACATGCCGGATGAATAATGCCAGTGAGGCTGGTTCTTATGATTCGGAGACGAAAACACTTCATATACAGGATGCTGAGAATTTTCAGTTTCCATTGAAGGAAAATATAAATAAAGGAGAAGTTCTTAGCGTAATGCTTAAAGGAACTTATCATGGCACAAAAGGATTCAGAAGCTGGCTTGTTGATGATAGCCAGACGACGAACTCCAATGTATTTAACACTAATGACGAGGTTGGATTTACTGGTGGTGAAATTGAGCTGTTGTATGATTTGGAGGCGACGACGGCAGCCGGACAATTGTTTTTTAAAGGACCATCCTATGGTGTAAATATTGATGATTTGGAAATTAGTAAGATTTATGTCAAGTATACAGTTTCTGCCGGTGAGAAAAAAAGCTATGACCCTTACACACCATCTGAAGAACAGGATGCAAACACGGATAATTTGCAATTGACCAAAAGTTTTAGTGAACAGAAAGGTATGATTGGAAATAACCCATTGATTACACAGGATTTTATGGCTGACCCGACGGCGGTTGAATATGATGGAAGATTGTATGTTTTTGGTACAGCAGATAAAATGGAAACGGATTCAAAAGGTAATGTAATTTCTAATTCATACAATACATGTGAACTGCGCTGTATATCATCTGCGGATTTGGTAAACTGGACAGATCATGGAACTATTAAGGTAAATGAAGTGGCTACATGGGCAAAACATTCTTGGGCGCCAACGATTTGTAAACGGGAAGAAAAAAATGGAACTATGTTTTATCTCTATTTTGCAAATGGTGGAGACGGAATTGGCGTATTGCGTTCAAAATCCCCGTTAGGACCATGGGAAGATCCAAGTGGAAAAAGGCTGATTTCTCGTGATACTCCAAATTGTTCCTCAAGTGAAGTACCGTGGTTGTTTGATCCTGCGGTTCTTGTTGATGATGACGGAACTGGCTATTTATATTTTGGCGGCGGAACGGGTACGGATAGTGAGCATCCAAAGTCGGCGCGCGTAGTGAAACTGGGTGAAGATATGTGCAGTCTGGTATCAGACCCGGAAGAATTAGACCCGTATTATTTGTTTGAGGATAGTGAAATTAATAAAATAAATGGAACGTATGTATATTCTTATTGTACAAACTGGAAGGTTCCAAGCGGTGATGAAACAACGGGAAGCTGCTGTATTGCTTTTATGACAAGTGATAAGCCAATGAGTGGATTTGAATATCAAAAACAGTTATTTGCTAATCCGGGATCGGTGTTTGGAAACTATTATAATAATCATCATAAATTAATCCAGTTTAAAGGGCAGTGGTATATTATATATCATACAACTATGCTGGAAGAAACGGCATATGGAACAAAGCAGGGGTACCGGACATTGCATATGGATAAACTTAATGTAGGGGAAGATTCAAATGGAAAACTGACAATTGAGGCGAAAGCAACATATGGAGGACTATCCGCGGTTGTGCAGTTCAATCCGTATATAGAATGTGATGCATCGACGATGGCATGGAATGGAGGACTGCGAACAAAGGAATCTGAATCTCAGAATAAAATGGTGGTAGATTCGATTCATACCGGAGACTGGCTTGGCGTTTCAAGTGTCGATTTTTCAGAGGAAGGTGCAAATTGTATTCGTATTCAGGCTGCCTCGGAAAAGGAAAGTGGAAAAATAGAGGTTTGGCTGGATGGACCTGAAGTGGCAAAGAATGGTAAGAAAGTAGCGGAAGTGGACGTGAAGCCTACTGGTGGTGGAGATGTGTATGAAGAAATAAGAGCTAATCTTGCGCAGAGCGTAACGGGAGAGCATGATGTTTATTTTGTGTTTCGGGGAAAGGATTATCATATTTCTTCGTGGAGATTTGAAAAATAGGAAGGTATGGCAAAGGAATTTCCTACTGCATAAATGTGCAGTGGGAAATTATTTGCTTGTATTGGCAATAAAAATAAACCACCTGCTATGCAGGTGTGTTCCCAAACAGCTTTAGCTTCAAGTAAAAAACCTC
>CAKRGF010000014.1 GCA_934322085.1 uncultured Eubacterium sp. | reverse complement strand
GCAAACAATGATACGGATTGCTCCGTTGTTTCACAACTTCCGCAATCCTGCAAACATTCGAAATCCGCGGATTTATTACATAAATCGCTACTTTTTCATGTTTGGCGGGTACCAAGGTCCAGCCTCTTATCATGCAAGCATGAACGAGTCTGGACTTTGTGCCTTGTTGAATTGCAAACAATGATACGGATTGCTCCGTTGTTTCACAACTTCCGCAATCCTGCAAACATTCGAAATCCGCGGATTTATTGCATAAATCGCTGCTTTCTCATGTTTGGCGGGTACCAAGGTCCAGCCTCTTATCATGCGAGCATGAACGAGTCTGGACTTTGGTACCCTTGTATCATTGTATGCGCAGCGAGGAGAAACTATGACAAACTATGCCATATTGTTTGCGGTTTTGTATTTATAAATCATCTCTGCGTGATTTTGTTCTTCTGTCTGGATGTGATTTAAAAGTCTTCGGATATTGCTGGCAGAAAAACGGAAAACATCATCATTATAGGTGGATGAAACGAGTTTTTCTGTTGCAATACAGTCAGTACATAAAAATTGGTCATGTTTTTTCTCTTCGGAGTTGTTACCTGCTTCGTAACTTTCGGAAGGCGTGTATCCCTCCATACCGCTGCGGGCTGCACTTACATTTGGTACATCTCCTTTGAGTACCATACCTAAGGAGTCAAAATGCTCCTGCTCCTCATCACCAATGCGGTGAAATAAGTTTTTCAGTTCTTCGTCATGGGCAGACTGCTCATAAAAGCGGTATTTGTCAACACATGCTTTTTCCTGTGTCTGTAAATCTTTGATTACGTTGGTTTCCTGTTCTGTTAATTGCATCGTAATTACCTCCATTTCCTCTATTAGTATGCACAAACTAAATTAAATTAATTCTTTTTTTATAATATAAATTGGTGTATAATGATTAATAAGGTGTTTTCGAAAGAATATTACGCACAGGAGATTATTAAAATGATGCAGTTATCTGAGAAGACAAGTATCAAACAAAACGTTTTACAGGAAATAATTAGGTTGGCGACAAGTTAAAGAGATAAAGAAAAACTGGTTATAAAATAAAAATATATTTATGCAGGAGGGATTTAGATGAACGAAAACCACACAATTACATTGCAGGATAAAAAATGGGGAATGCCGGTGCGTGTATTGACGCTGATTACTTTATTTCTGGGAGCATTTACGTTGGTGCAGGCAATTCTTTTGTTAAGTGAATACTACAGCAATTATGATGTGTCGATGCCGGTTGTTATTTTGTTTTTGCTGATTACGCCATTTGCCTTTGTGGCGGCACTGATGTTTGCTTTTGGTGTGCACAAAATTGCGCAGGGAAATGGAGCAGATAAAAATATTATTCTTGGATTTGCGATGATGCTTTTGTTAGCAGTGGATAATTTAATTTACATACCGATTCATTACCGCGGAGACAATGGTGACCCGTTAAGTTTTATGATATTGGGTGCGATTGAGTTAATCTGCCTGATCATCTTTTTTTTGTATTATCAGAACTGGGGAAATAAGGCACTGACATTTTGCGCTGGTATTCTCTTAGTACTTAGCTTTGGATTTGAAATGGTTGAAGCCATAAGACTTTTGAGTGCGGCAGATATTACACTTACACTAGATACCTTTTATAATCTAATGAAAAAAGTGCTGAACACACTGTTAGCGGTTCAGGCACTTCTGTTTGTCTTTGCATTGAACCCATCGGTTCGCGTTAAAGATTGATTTTTTTCATTGCCAGTGCATAGTCGGCGATTTCTTTCATACGTTTTTCATCCATGCGGTGAATGGGAGCTGAAATACTAAATGCGTATTGCGGCTTCTGTTCACCGTGTTTTATGCTGGCGGCGATGCAGCGCACGCCCAATTCATTTTCTTCATTATCCATAGCATAGCCGCGTTTTCTGGTTTCTTCAATTTCTTCCATAAATTTTGAAAAATCCGTGATGGTATGCTCCGTCAGTGGCGTCTTGTCGCTTTTGTCCCAGATACTTTTGATTTCGTCATCTGACATATCGGCAAGCAGGGCTTTTCCGACACCGGAACAGTAGAGTGGAATTCGTTTGCCGACCATAGAGACTAACCGCACGGAATTTTCGGATTCTTCCTTGGCAATATAAATCGCATGAATGCCATCAATCTGTACGAGATGGACGGTTTCACCGGTTTTCGCTGCGAGTTCACGAAGGCTTGGGCGAGCCTCTTCCACAATATCGATTTTTGAGACGAATTGATTTGCAATATCCCATATTTTAAAACTTAAGCTGTAGCGGGAAGTTTGTGTGTCCTGCCGTACATATCCCATATAAAGAAGTGAATTTAACAGGCGGTGCACCGTTGTTTTGTTCAAAGAAACCTCCCGGCATAAATCCGACAGTCCAATCGGACCGGTTCTTGCAAGTGTTTCCAGAACAAGAAATAATTTATCAGCAACCTGAATTGGATTTTTGGATTCCATAAAAATTCTCCCTTTGTTTCTTTATATTTTACTGCTTTTTTGTTGACAATAAGAAGAAATGCAGTATAATAAAAACATGGTTCACGATGTGAAATGATGTTTCACGATGCGGAACAATAGTAGAATATCATATGATACAAAAAAAGTAAAGATAAAAATGGAGGCTATTATGAACAAGGTTTTAGAAGAAATCAAAAAAATTGGTATTGTTCCTGTTGTTGTACTTGACGACGCAAAGGATGCAGAGCCATTGGCAAAAGCATTGTGCGAGGGCGGTCTTCCTTGTGCAGAGGTTACATTCCGTACCGAAGCAGCAGAAGAGTCGATTCGCATCATTTCTGAAAAATATCCGGAAATGCTTGTTGGTGCAGGAACAGTTTTGACAACTGAGCAGGTAGACCGTGCGGTTGCTGCCGGTGCTAAATTTATTGTAAGTCCTGGATTTAATCCGAAAATTGTAAAATATTGTATCGACCGTGACATTCCGGTTACACCTGGTACACAGACACCAAGTGAGATGGAGCAGGCGATTGAGATGGGACTTGACGTTGTAAAATTCTTCCCTGCTGAGCCGGCAGGCGGTTTGAAGATGATTAAGGCAGTTGCAGCTCCTTATACAATGCTTCAGTTTATGCCAACCGGTGGTATTAATTTGAACAATGTAGAAGAGTACCTTGAGTATGACCGTATTTTGGCATGCGGCGGAAGCTGGATGGTAAAAGGTGATTTGGTAAAAGCCGGTAAATTTGATGAGATTCAGAAAATGACCGCTGATGCAGCCGCATTGGTAAAGAAAATCCGCGGTTAATTATTAAAAAGTATTTTGGAGGATGAATGAAAATGGCAAAGAAAGTAGTTACATTTGGTGAATTGATGTTGAGACTGGCACCGGAAGGATATTATCGTTTTGTACAGGCAGATACACTTGGTGCAACTTTTGGCGGCGGTGAGGCAAACGTTGCAGTTTCCCTTGCAAATTATGGTTTGGATGCAAAGTTTGTTTCAAAACTTCCTACACATGAGATTGGTCAGGCTGCTGTAAATTCTTTGAGAAAATATGGTGTTGATACAACCGATATCGTGCGCGGTGGTGACCGTGTTGGTATTTACTATTTGGAAAAAGGTGCTTCCCAGAGACCTTCCAAAGTTATTTATGACCGTGCAGGTTCTTCCATTGCAACAGCTTCTAAATCAGATTTTGACTGGAAGAAAATTTTTGAAGGTGTTTCGTGGTTCCATTTTACCGGAATTACTCCGGCGCTGAATGATGAAGTGGCTGAGATTTGTTTAGAGGCTTGTAAAGCTGCAAAAGAAGCAGGTGTTACCATTTCCTGTGATTTGAACTACCGCAATAAATTGTGGAGCAAAGAAAAAGCAGGCAAGGTGATGGCTGAGCTTTGCCAGTATGTTGATGTATGTATCGCCAATGAAGAGGATGCCGCAGATGTATTTGGCATTACTTCCAAAGGCACAGACGTTACAACCGGTACGGTAAATCATGAGGGTTACAAAGATGTTGCCAAACAGTTGGCAGACCGTTTTGGATTTGAGAAAGTTGCAATTACTCTCCGTGAGTCCATTTCTGCAAATGATAACAACTGGTCCGCTATGTTGTATGATGGAAAAGAATATTACTTCAGTAAGAAATATAAAATGCATATCGTTGACCGTGTAGGCGGTGGCGACAGTTTTGGCGGCGGTTTGATTTGTGCCTGCCTGAATGAGTACGGTCCACAGGAAACAATCGAGTTTGCTGTAGCTGCTTCTTGTTTGAAACACTCCATCGAAGGAGACTACAACATGGTTTCCATGGATGAAGTTTTGAAACTCGCTGGTGGCGATGGCTCCGGTCGTGTACAGAGATAATAATTACTTTTTGATTTTCCTATATAATAATGTATAAAGATAAAGGGAGCAGATTTGCTGCTCCCTTTGTCATGTCTATTTTCCTTTTGTATAATATCCAATTTTGTAATCGGTTGTTTTTCCTTCCTCTGTCGGACTGAGCAGGACATAAAAGGAATTTTCTCCGGTGACCCACATGGATGTCCACTGTTTGGCAATCTGATAGCGGTCCAAGCTTAAATAGTAGATATTATCTGTTTTAAAGTCAGTAACTTTTGTAAAGGATTTGTCGCCATATTCGGCACGAAATACTCCATTTTTGGAAACGAGAAGAATTTCGTCTTCCCATACACCAAGTGCAAAATGGCAATTTGCATAGGATGCAGTGCCATTATCGCAGGCTGCGGAACAATCCAGAGAGTATTTATTCTTTCCGTTGTAATCCTGCACTTCCACGGTGACAAGGTCCTCATTTCCCTGATAGGCAACATAACAGAGAAAATCATTTCCGGTCTGAATTGAGGAAATTGCATTGCCCCGGATACGATTCGACATTTTTTCAACAACGGTATCCGTAGATTCTGCAAATACCAATCCCTTTTCCGGAGTGTCATCAGACAACGAATTTACTAAATAGCGGCCGTCCGAAAGAGGAATAAAGGCTACTGCGAGATTTTTATTTTTTTCTCCGTTTGGTGAGGCAAGAGCGGATAAATCAATTTCTTTTGCTGTTTTTCCATCTTTTGAAATGTGGAATAACAGTGGATTCAGCTCTTCATACTGCTTTTTATATTTTTCCTGGTTCGCATTATAAATAAGAGGATTCATGCTTGTTTCCATGATTACGACATAAAGGGACTCGTCGGAGGCGTACCAGGAATCATATATGTAGCCGCTTCTGTTTTTCATTGTTTTGTTTAATGTGTCGCTCCAATTTGTTTCAACCTCTTCAAATGAATTTTCTTTTTTCTCAAACATCATATAAGAGACAAATTCATAAGAGTTTTTGTTGTATTTGGAGCCAAGCCACACGAGGTTTTTCTTTGGATTCAACATAAGTCTGCTGTAATAATAAACATAATTGCTGTCGTCCATCTGTGGGCAGTTGATGGCATTTTCTACAAATACATCGGGTGATTTGTGAGAAGGCGCATTGGTAGTGCTGTCTTCTTTTGTAACCGGCGTTGAGCCGACACCGCAGGCACACAGAAAAACTGCGATTGCGGTAAGGCATGCGATAAGTTTTGTTGGTTTTTTGAATTTCATAATATGTAAAATCCTTTCTTCAATAATATCAGCGCCAAACGCTGCATTGGTGCAAAGAGGGCGACTTTTGGCGGCTGCCATTTGCAACAGTAGATGTGAATAAGCTTTTCGTTCTTCAAAAGGCATCTGTTTAATGACTGCTTCATCGCACGAAATTTCCATATCCTTCTGCATTAGATGCCAGGCAACCCAGCCAAGAGGATTAAACCACAGCAGCGAAAAGGCAAAGAAGGCAATTGGCTTGATACGGAAATCCTGACGGCGGATATGATATTTTTCGTGAGCGAGCAAAAATTTATAAGCGCTGTTTTTTGTGCTTTCCGGTATATAAATGCGTGGTTTGAAAAAGCCAAAGACAAATGGTGTATCAAGCTCTGAATGGATATAACAGTTGTTCTCCGTTTTTACTGCTGTTTTCAGCTTTTTTTTATCCTTGTAATAGGAATAAAAAAGATGAAAGACACAGACAGAAACTCCGCTAAGCCACAAAATAAACAGAAAAGCGGGAAGCTTATCTGAAAGAGAAAAGTCCCGGATTTCTTCTGGTTGTTTTTCAGGGAGCGAATGTGTCAGAACGGACGGTTTAGTCTGCTGCTTGTTTTGAAACCGTTTTTGCTGCGCCGGACTTAGGCGGTATTGGTTCATGGCACCGCCAAAGGAAAGTTCCTGTTTTATTTGGGCGTTCGTGGCATTGGCAGCAGGCAGCAGGTGGTAAATGCCGGTAAAGTTTACCGGACACAATATGCGGAGTACTAAAATGACCCACAGAAAATACATGCCTTTTCTAGGCAGCTTTTTTGCCAGAGGACGGATGGCAAGTAATACTAAAATCGTAATACTGACAAAAAAAGTGCGCTCACCAAGAAAGGTTAAAAATGATGACAAATCCATAAAACTCCTCCCATCCTATTCTTCACAGTGGTCAATAAAATCCTGTAAGGCCTGAATCTGTTCTTTATCTAATTTTGTTTTTGTGGCAAAAGCAGTGACAAAATGTGAAATAGAACCGCCGAAACGCTCATTTACGATTTGCTCACTTTCTCTTGCTAAATAATCCTCTTCGGAAACAAGTACAGACACCACGGCTTGTTTATTTTCAAAAATACCTGCCTGACAGAGATTTCTCAAGACGGTGTAAGTGGTTGGTTTTTTCCATCCGAGTTCTTCGTTGCAACGAGTTACCAGTTCACCGGAAGGAAGTGGTGCATTTTCCCAGATAATGCGGGCAAATGCCAATTCACTCTCCGACATAACATTTCCTTTCATAAAAATTATCCCCCTTTATTATTTTATTGGTTTATAAACTATAAACTAAATTGAGTTTACAATATATAAACCAACTTGTCAAGTGAGAAAAAATTGGGTATACTAAAAGGCAGATAATAAATGGAGGAAAGCAATATGAAGTTTCGATGTGTGGATGAATTTGAGCAGTTGTCATTTGATGACTCGCCGATTGTTTCTTTTCAGATGAGTGAAGATGAGGTGACATTTACTTTTGGCGGTGCGACTATAAAAGCCGGAAATTCGCAGAATGGCAGATTTCAGGATATGTATTGTGGAGAAATAACGCTTACACTTTTACAGGCGCAGATGAAGCGTCTTGTAAAAGAGGGTATGAAATATTATGATGCGGATGGAAATCTGCAAAGAGAAATTCCGGATGAAGATGTACCGGAACCGGCGGTGGAATCAGTAGTGTCCCGTTTTGAAAAAGGAACGGTGTTTACGGTTGTTCCCGGTGAAATTGATAGCAGAAAAAGTGCTGAGTTTGGCATTGATGTGCCACAGGAAGAAGACGAAGAGGAAGTTGACACATACTGGTTCTGTGTTGTGTTTGAAAAATCGGAAGCATCCTGGGATCGTTACTGCAGTCCGGCAGAAGGAGCAGATTCTTAGACGGTAATCCGATAAAGGCAAAATCGCTCTCTACGGTCTTTGTAAACGGCATCGGAGGCGGCAATTTCGTCTATCCGCTCAAACGTTGTATGACGCTCTAAGTAAAAGATGGTGTCGTCTTCCGGATAGTAGAGAATGAGCGTGATGGTTCTTGGATATTTTTCAAACGAATCCAATATACGGTTAATAACAGCGTGAAAAATTTCCAGTGAAAACGGATTAAAAAAGTAAAAAACAGTTTCATTTTTAGAGACAAGATAATCTTCGGCTTTACAATTTACGAAGTGTATCTTGTCTTTGCTTCCGTTATATGTTTTTTTGTTTTCCAGAGCTTTTTCATAATAAACAGGTGAATACTCTACGCCTGTAGAATTAAGAGAATACCGCTTTTCTATATAAAAATTCAAACGTCCCATGCCGCACCCATAGTCAACGAATACATCCGTTTTTTCCGGTGTGTAAAAAGTAAATAACTCATCCAAAACCTCATAGGGGGTCGGCTCATAACGGTGGCAGTAGTAGGTGTCTTTGCCATCGGTCTGTATTTCTTCTGTTTGTATCGATAAGTCTTTGTCCGTCATGTGGCATCCCCTTTTCTCGTAATTAGTAATGGCGTTAAAACAAATATTTCTTTTTGAGTATAGCGGATTTTTTGCCGAATCACAACATTTGTTTTCTAAATGCCTAAAAACTGACATTGTTTTTACATTTGCATGACAAATTCCTGGATTATAGTAAAAGCATCAAATTTAAGGGAGGCCTATATACATGAGGAAAAAGACATGGATGAAATGCATTGCCAGCTGCCTTACATTTGTACTTTTGGTTACAATGGTACCCGTGCAGGCGGCAGCTAACACAGAAAAAGAGAGTGGATCCGGTGATACGGGTGTTGTTTCTGGAGGTGCTGTTTCGATTGCAACGCCGGCACCAGCAGAAACGATAAATCCGGCATTATATGAACTGGATGCACCGGTTGTAACGGCAAGAGGCGGTTCGAACCGGGTTATGCTTTCGTGGAATAAGGTGACAGGAGCGAGTGGTTATTACATTTATTCACGCCAATCTGCTGAAGCAGTATATCAGCAGACGGCAGTTGTGAAGGGGGCAGATACGGTTAGTTATCTGATTAAGTCCCTGCCACAGAATACAACATATTATTATCGTGTGGCTGCATATTGTGAGGTGTCAGATACAGAAATTGAAGGGAAATTATCGACTGCAGTTTCTGCTAAGACAACTGCGGTATCAGCGACATCAAAGGGAGCCAAGAAATACAGCACGAAGGCTGCCTTTACGAAATCCCCAGCTTATAAGACATACAAAAAAATGAGAAGTGCCATGAATTATAACAAAAGCTTTGCAATACCAGGTATGAAAACGACAAATGTTGCCGGATTTTCTTGTACCACGATGGTACCTCAAGGGCTATGTCTGGCAGGAAGTTATTTCCTCATTACGGCATACGACTATAAAAATCAGCAAAATTCGGTGGTTTATGTTGTCAGCCGTTCATCGAAATCGTATATTACAACCATTGTTTTGCCAAGTAAAGCAAAAGTAGGCGGAATTGCCTATGATGGAACGAATGTCTGGATTTCCAAAGGAAAAGCAGTTGCCAGTTTCCCATATTCAGTAGTGACAGATGCTGTAAATGATGGAACTTCTTATACGGAATTGGCAGCATATAAAAGTGTTTCGACATTGGATTCAACAGCGTCCTTTATGGGATATTATAACAATGTGTTGTGGATTGGAACATTTCGCCAGTCAACATCGAAGATGAAAGGATATCAGATTAATAATAAGGCAACACTGCCTTCCCTTTCACCGGTGTACACCATGGATGTACCAAGTAAAACTCAGGGTATCACGTTTGATTCGGCAGGTACGATGATTTTGACCAGAAGCTACCGCACAAAAAAGGCGAAAAGCGGTTATATTTCACAGCTTCGCACTTATAAACCGTCCTTCGCTTCGCCGAAGAGTAATGGAAAAGTTCTCAAAAATGCGGCGATGAAGGTGACGACAATGCCACCGATGATTAAGGGTGCTGCGGTATATGGAACTTACACATATGGCCTGTTTTCATCCAGTTATTACAAGAGCTGCAAATACCCGGTTGACCGAGTAATTGCCATGAAAGAAAGTAAACTGGTTGAGTAATGTGTTCCAATTAAAAAATTAAGAAAGGAACAATCTGTGACAGCAAAACGAGCACAAGAGCAAGAATCAGCAGCGGGAGGGCTTTGCGTGCGGTGCTGATTTGAATGTTCCGCTTTTGAAAAAACGCATGGCGTCTTGCTAAAAAAAGTACAAAATGAATGAAAAAAGCAATAGCAAACAGACACATAGCAGACGTCTGTTCCTTTTTCCAAAAGAAGCAGATAAGAATCCACTCAAAGGCAAGAATAGCTCCCTGAAAAGGAAACGTCAGCGCATAAGGAATTCCAGCCGTTTTGGAAACAATATCTTTCGGAGCATGTTCTTTTGCTTCTTTGAGGTCTTCTTTCAGCTCAGAAATGCTTTGGTAACGCTGTTCAGGATTTTTCTCTAAGCACTTACGAATGACGGATTCGTATCGTCCTTCGTAGGTGCATTTTTTATTTGCCGGTGCGCTGCCGGTGAGCATTCGGTGAAAAATCATGCCAAGCAGAGAAATAAGTTTTTTTTCATGTTTTCTCTTCGGTGTTTTATCATTGACAAAATCAAGCAGTTTTACAGCACCTGCTGAGGTGATAAAAATGTTGCTTGGTTTGATATCGGAATGAATAATTGGCGGATCCGGGCGCAGTAATCCCGCGATACATTCGCAGAGTTTACTCATAATCCGGTAGGCTTCTTCTTCCGAAAAAACGGTGTTATTTTCCTTGTTCTGTTTCAGAAGTTCTTCCAATGTATTTCCTTCTAAGTATTTTTCTACGACTAATGTATTTCCATCAAAATATTTGACATTATAAATATGCGGCCATTCGCTGTAATTAAGCTGATATAACTGTTTGTAAAGTGCTTCGCGGTTCTGCTGGCGGTACATTTTCAAAATGCCGTCCGGCTTGCCTGGCTCACAAAGGCATTTTACACGGTAAATAACCGTGTGGGCATTCTGCACAATTGGCTCTCCCATAGGGACATATTGTTTGGTTACAAATTCTTCCTTCTCTGATGGCATCATAAAACCCCCTTTGAGAATATTATAGCAGAAATGTTTGGTACAAGCCATTTTAATTTAATATGTATATAATAAAGTCGTTTTGCGGCTTTTTGTGGCGCGAAAGAATACTTGACATGACATGCGTAATCATATATAATTCAAGTATCTAGAAAAGCAATGGTTCAGACTTAGTATCCAGATTCTATAATTATTTTATAAAAGACTCTTGCTTTATTCCAGAAAAAAGAATAGGGCAGGAGTTGTATATATGTTTTCCTGCCTCTTGTGGAAAACCACAGGAAAGGAGGAAATGATTTTATGAATCAAACGATATTTGAAAACCTGCCTCAGAAGATGAATCTTATCAGTGATTTATTTTCAAGGGTAGTGTTCCGTGACCGAGAGGCCTGCCAGGACTTGGTACGGATTATTTTAGGGGAAGGCTATGAGGTCACAGGGGTGACGTCGCAGTATGATATCACGAATCTGCAGTATCGCAGTGTGGTGCTGGATATTCTGGCAGAAACGGCGGGAGAAGAGCCGATTCATGTGGAATTTCAGATATCTGATGATGACGACCATATGCGGCGTGTGAGGTACTGCAACGGAAGTATTGATACGCACCTTCTGAAAAAAGGAAAGGCTTACAAGGAACTGCCGGATGTGTATCATATTTATATTACAATGAACGATTTTATCGGAGGTGGTCAGACGGTATATGAAATATTTCGTACAGTGCGTGATCGGGAAGGAACATACAGCACGCAGTATCCGGTGGAAAACGGAGTGCATGAGTTATATATCAATTTAGAAATTCCATTGGGCGATGACAGTGAATTAGACCATTTATTGCGCTACATAAAAGAAACAACGGAAGAAAATGAAGATGCATGTTTTGGACACATTGTGAAAAGTGTGAAGGAATGCCGGGAAGGAGAAGATGAGGTTATGAAATACTACAGTTCGCATGAATTTTTTGAGGAAGGGAAAAAGGAAGGTAGGGAAGAAGGTCGAGAGGAAGGAGAAAAAAGAATACAGAATAGCATTATCAAAAAGATGTTGTCTATGGGACAACCATTAGAATTTATCAGCGAGTGCACCGATAAACCGGTAGAATATATCCGTGAGATAGCCACTAAGGAACCAATGCTTGTGAGGGAAGAAAGAGCCTATGGTAGGAATAATGAAAAAAAGAATGTGGAGTGATGGACTTGCCAGCAATCCTCTTTTGCCTAACTCCCCATTTTCTGCTATACTATTACCAGACAACCAAGGGAGGCATAAAAGATGATATTTCGATACCCAGATTACTATGAAAAATTTTCATGCATTGCCGGTGCGTGTGAAGATACGTGCTGTGCGGGCTGGGAAATTGATATTGATGACAAAAGTTATGAATATTATAAAACAGTAGACGGCGCATTTGGAAAAACACTGCGTCAGAATATTAAGGAATATGAAAATGACGAAGAGGATGCATATGAAAGCCATGGTTTTATCTTGAAGGAGGACAGGCGGTGTCCGTTTCTAAATGAAAATCAATTGTGTGTGATTTATCAGGAATTGGGGGAGCAGGCTCTTTGTGACGTCTGTACAGATACGCCACGGGATTTTCTGGAATATGGCGGGGCAAGAGAATTAGCATTGAGTGCCAGCTGTCCGGAGGCAGGACGCCTTATTTATAGAAATAAAGAAAAAATGAAAGTAGTGGAGAAAGAAATCAGTGAGCCATTTTCGTGGGAAGAAACGGAAGATGAGAAGGTATTAGCAGATGAAATTTTGTTTGCGAGAAATCAGGCAATTGCGATATTACAAAATCGTTCGATTCGTGTAGAAGAGAGGATTTGTGCGTGTTTAGTATATGCGAAAAAAGTACAGGATTGTTTGAATCAGGATTCGATTGTGGATATTCATAAAATTCCGACAGAAGCGTATTTTAACAACACTACTATTGTAGAAAAAGAGAATGAATCAGAAGAAAAACAGTATGGACTGTTTTTGGAGCGGATGCGTTTGTTTAGTTCGTTGGAAAGTATCCGGACGGAATGGGATGAACTTTTGCTAAGATTTCAGAAGCGGTATATGGATTCGGAAGAAGGGCGGCAGCAGTACATAGCTGACCGAAAAGCATATGATGATATGTTAAATAATGAGAACCGGGAATATGAAAAAGAACAATTAATTGTGTATTACTGTTTTTTGTGTCTGGCACGCTGCGTGGATGATTATGATTTTCTTGGAAAAATGAAATTGGCTGTAACAAGTTTTTTGATGGTGCGTGATATGAATACGCTGCGGCTGGCAGAGCAAAATGGCGTATTTACGGTGGATGACCAGGTGGTTACAGCTCGCATTTACGCCAAAGAAGTAGAGCACTCGGAGTGGAATTTAGAATACATGGCAGATGAGTTTTTGTTTGGGGAAGCGTATACGCCAGAAAATCTATGTGTTGCCTTGACAAGACAGTAGATTCCGTGTAAAATACTATATGTTGTATGTATGCCCAAAAGCAGCATGCATGAATAAAATAAGGAGGTGCACCCTAGTGCTTACATTAGAGGTTGCACACGTGATTGTAGCTATTGTAGTCGTTGTTGTTTTGATAGCGGCAGCAGCACTGATTTCCTGGAAAAGCGCGATAAATTATCACATCAAAGTGGGAGAAGCTAAGGTGGGAAGCGCAGAGGAGAGAGCCAGAGAAATCATTGACGATGCATTAAAGACAGCAGAGACGAAGAAACGCGAGGCTCTTTTGGAAGCCAAAGAAGAAAATCTGAAAGCAAAAAATGATCTTGAAAAAGAGACCAAAGAACGAAGAGCCGAGATTCAGCGTTACGAGAAACGTGTGTTAGGAAAAGAAGAGACCCTAGACAAAAAGCTGGATGCACTCGAGAAAAGGGAATCAAAGTTAAATTCGAAAGAAGCAAACTTTGAAAAGGAGAAGGAAAAAGTTGCCGAACTCCGTCAAAGTCATTTGCGTGAACTTGAGAAGATTTCCGGACTCACCTCCGAACAAGCAAAAGAATACTTATTGAAGACTGTAGAAGAAGATGTAAAACATGAAACAGCAGTTTTGGTGAAAGAATTGGAGCGTCAGGCAAAAGACGAAGCCAATAAAAAGGCAAAAGATTATGTGGTTACAGCGATTCAGAAGTGTGCTGCTGACCATGTATCTGAGACAACGATTTCCGTTGTGCCACTGCCAAGCGATGAAATGAAAGGAAGAATCATTGGTCGTGAGGGACGAAATATTCGTACTCTTGAGAATCTGACTGGTATTGATTTAATTATTGATGATACGCCGGAAGCCGTAATTTTGTCAGGTTTTGATCCGATTCGTCGTGAAGTTGCCAGAATTGCACTTGAAAAATTGATTGTGGACGGAAGAATTCATCCGGCCCGCATCGAAGAAATGGTTGAAAAAGCCAAAAAAGAAGTTGAAACAATGATTCGTGAAGAGGGCGAAGAAGCAGCGCTTGAAGTAGGCGTACATGGAATTCATCCAGAGCTGATTCGTCTGTTAGGTAAGATGAAATTCCGTACCAGTTATGGTCAGAATGCATTGAAGCATTCGATTGAAGTGGCACATTTGTCGGGACTTTTGGCTGGTGAGGTTGGCGTGGATGTTCGTATGGCGAAACGCGCCGGATTATTGCATGATATCGGTAAATCAGTCGATCATGATATGGAAGGTTCTCATATTCAGCTCGGTGCTGAGTTATGTCGTAAATTTAAAGAATCAGCCCTTGTTATTAATGCAGTGGAAGCTCATCATGGCGATGTGGAAGCAGAAAGCATGATTGCTTGTCTGGTTCAAGCAGCAGATGCGATTTCAGCAGCGCGTCCTGGTGCACGTCGTGAAACATTAGAAACCTACACGAACCGATTGAAACAATTGGAAGATATTTCCAACAGCTTTAAGGGAGTTGATAAGTCTTTTGCTATTCAGGCAGGTAGAGAAGTTCGAGTGATGGTAATTCCGGATCAGATTAATGATGATGAGATGGTATTGCTTGCCCGCGATTTGTCGAAACAGATTGAGGCAGAACTGCAATATCCGGGTCAGATTAAGGTCAATGTGATTCGTGAATCCAGAGTAGTGGATTATGCTAAATAATTTATTTGTCTAATTGAAACGTAAGGAAAGTGTTGAGAATTAAGTATTTTCGACACTTTCTTTTTTGTGGGTTTTCACTTTTTATTACTTGTGGTAAAATGCTTGCTATAAGGGAAAATTTGAGGGAAAGCAGGTAAAGGAGGATATTGGGAATGGAAAAACAGGCTTTGAATCCATACTTGCCATCTTGGGAGTATGTACCGGATGGGGAACCATATGTATTTAATGGACGAGTTTATGTGTATGGCTCACATGATTTTTACAATGGTTATGTATTTTGTATGGGGGATTACGTTTGCTGGTCTGCACCAGTGGATGATTTGGGTAACTGGAGATGCGAGGGAACTATTTATCAAAAAACAGATGATCCGTTGAATTCGGATGGAAAAATGTGCTTGTATGCACCGGATGTAACAGTGGGACCGGATGGCCGATACTATCTGTATTATGTGCTGGATAAAGTCTCACTCGTTTCAGTTGCCGTTTGTGATACGCCAGCTGGAAAATATGAATTTTTAGGATATGTCCATGATAAAAATGGTGTACGTCTTGGTGAGCGGGAAACGGATGAACCGCAGTTTGATCCGGGCGTATTGACGGAAGGCAGTAAAACTTATTTATACACTGGATTTTGTGGCTCAGGTGATAAATCGAGAACAGGGGCTTTTGTGACGGTATTAGGATCCGATATGTTGACGATTGAAGAAGAGCCCGTGCGGGTTGTGCCGGGATGTGAATATAGTGAAGGAACTGGATTTGAAGGCCACGCATTTTTTGAGGCTTCATCTATCCGCAAGAGAGGAAACACATACTATTTCATTTACTCATCAGAAGTTATGCATGAACTTTGTTATGCCGTAAGTGATAATCCGGTTAGTGGATTTACATATCAAGGCGTCATTGTCAGTAACTGTGATTTAGGAATTGATTCTTATAAAAAGGCAGAGCGTCCTGTGGCCTATGGTGCAAACAATCATGGAAGTATGGTGCAGATAGGCGAGGATTGGTACATTTTTTATCATCGCCACACAAATGGTTCCTGGTATAGCAGACAAGGCTGTGCGGAACTTCTTGAGATTGATGATAAAGGGAATATTAAACAGGCCGAAATTACGTCTTGTGGCTTAAATGGAGGACCATTAAGAGGCGAGGGTGAATATCCTGCATATCTGGCATGTCATTTGTATACAGATAAAGAATCGGCTTACGTTGGGGGTGATGAATTCCCAAAAGTTATGCAGGATGGCAGAGATGGCGATGAAGAAATTGGGTATATTGGTAATATTCAAAATTCAGCTACGGCAGGATTTAAATATTTTGATATACAAGGAGTTAGGAGAATTCGCATTACAACAAGAGGATATGCAGATGGCGATGTTGAGGTGCGAAATGAAATTGATGGGGAAGTGCTTGCGAAATTACACATTGTTTATACGAATGTATGGGAAGATTATGAAACGGAAATTTCAATACCGGATGGTGTACAGCCGTTGTACTTTACTTTTCGTGGTCAGGGAAATGCAAGTTTGAAGAGCTTTGCACTGCTGAAGGAGGCATAAAATGAGTAAACTATTACTGGTAGAAGATGATAAGACAATTGTAGAAAATCTTTGTGTGTTTTTACAGCAGGAAGGTTTTTTTGTTGAGTCAGTATCTGGACAGAAGCAGGCCATTGAACTTTTAGAAGAAAAGAATTATGACCTTGTGCTGTTAGATATCTCACTTGCGGATGGCAATGGCTTTGCAATCTGTTCCTACATTAAGCAGAATACAGATATACCGGTAATATTTCTTACGGCATCCGGCGATGAATACAGTGTTGTGACAGGACTTGATATGGGAGCGGATGATTATATCAGTAAACCATTCCGCCCACGTGAACTGGTATCGAGAATTGGTGTTGTACTGCGACGCAGTGGGAAAGCCTCAGTAGTTTTGGAATCCGGCGGTATTACGATTGATACCGGGAAAGCAGTGGTAAAGCGTGATGGTAATGAAATATTTTTATCCGCTTTAGAGTACCGGATTTTGTTGATATTATTCCAAAACAAAGGAATGATTCTTTCCAGAGAGAAGCTGTTAGAGGCAATTTGGGACGTGGCAGGTGACTTTGTGAATGACAATACGCTTACTGTTTACATTAAAAGACTCCGGGAAAAGATTGAGAAAGAACCGGCGAAACCGGAGATTATAAAAACGATACGGGGGATGGGTTATGGGGTATTTTAGAAATCCGGAAATAAAAAAAGAGGGAATTATCTGGCTGTTTGCAGTTTTGCTGACAGCCTTTTTAGGGTGGTATTTGGCATCGGTGAGGGGACTTTATTTGTGCCTTTTTTGTGCAGTTGTTTTTGCGTTGATTCACTTTGGCTCTTCCGCTAGCCGGTATCGCAAAATCGCCAGACTGGCAGATGAGGTTCAGCATTTTCTGCACGTGTTTGAATATGTCGATGTAGGAGGAGAAAAAGAAGGCGAACTTGCTATTTTGCGGACGGAAATCCGGAAGATGATGAATAAATTAAACCATCAGGCAAATCTTTTGATGGAAGATAAAAAGTATCTGCTGAATTCAATTGCAGATATTTCCCACCAGATTCGAACGCCACTCACGGCAATAAATTTAATTGTTTCACGTTTGCAGGGAGAAAAGAATGAGGCGGACAGGCAGAGATTATTGCATGAACTGGAGCAGCTCTTAGTTCATATGGACTGGTTGATTGAAGCGTTGTTAAAAATGGCGAAATTGGATGCAGGAACGGTGTCTATGAAAAAAGAAACGGTTAAGGTGTCGGATTTGCTGAAAAAATCGATACAGGATTTTTTGATTCCAATGGAGTTAAGAGAGCAGAATCTGGTTGTTGACTGCGCGGATAAGATTTCACTTAGTGGTGATGAATACTGGCTTCGCGAAGCAGTTGGAAATATCGTAAAGAACTGCATGGAACATACGCCAGCTGGTGGAGAGATTTGCCTTCAGGCGGTGGAAAATCATTTATATACGGAAATTACAGTTTCAGATAATGGAGCAGGGATTGACAAAGAAGATTTGCCGCATATTTTCGAGCGTTTTTATAAAGGGAAAAATTCTTCCGGCAGCAGTGTGGGGATTGGTCTTGCTTTAGCGCGTATGATTGTTGTGGCGCAGGAGGGATCTCTTTCCGCAACCAATGGGGCGAATGGCGGTGCGAGATTTGAAATTCGGTTTTATAAGGGGACGGTGTAAGTGACGAAATTGTCACTTAAGAGTCACGGCAGAGTCATTCCATCCTGCTACACTAAAGATGAATTTAAAATAATGAGGAGGATGAATATGATTCAGGTAGAACATTTATCAAAGGTATATGGAAAAGGAGAAAATGAGGTTATAGCACTGAAGGATATTTCTTTTTCCGTAAAAAAAGGAGAATTTGTTGCAATCATAGGACCAAGTGGTTCCGGGAAATCAACACTTTTGCATATTCTTGGCGGTGTGGACCGTCCAACGTCAGGAAAGATTTATTTCGACG
The DNA here is from genome assembly GCA_934322085.1 of uncultured Eubacterium sp. Taxonomy (GTDB): domain Bacteria; phylum Bacillota; class Clostridia; order Lachnospirales; family Lachnospiraceae; genus Eubacterium_F. The sequence goes on along the minus strand of CAKRGF010000014.1, from coordinate 41,577 downwards.
GTGTCGATGTGTATCAACAGAAAGAAGATCAGTTAGCAATTTTTAGACGCAGACAAGTCGGGCTTATTTATCAGTTTTACAATTTAATTCCCATTTTGAATGTTGTGGAAAATATGACGCTTCCGGTTTTGATGGATGGGAGAGAAGTGAATCAGGAATTTTTGACGGAGTTAGTTACGACGCTGGGACTGGAAGGAAAGGAAAAAAAACTTCCCAATGAATTATCCGGTGGTCAGCAGCAGAGAACTTCGATTGGACGGGCTTTGATGACGTCGCCGCTTGTTGTACTGGCAGATGAACCGACGGGAAATCTTGACTCCCAAAATAGTCAGGAGATTATTCAGTTATTAAAAACGTCAAATAAGAAATACAACCAGACGCTGATTGTGATTACCCATGATGAAAATATCGCACTGCAGGCAGACCGAATCATCGCAATTGAAGATGGCGAGATTACAAGAGATGAGGTGATTCGGGGATGAATGTATTTCATAAATTTGCAATTAAGTCATTAAAATTAAATCGTACAAGAACGATTGTTACGATTATTGGTATTATTTTGTCAACCGCCATGCTGACGGCAGTAACAACAACAGTCAGCAGTGTGCAGCGGTTTTTGCTGGAAGTTACGGAAAAACAAAACGGCTGCTGGCATGGTGTTGTGTCGAATATTTCGATGAAGCAGATAGACGAGATTTCAAAAAAGAAGGAAGTAGAAAAACAGGCATCCATTCAGAATATTGGTTATGCGAAACTTCCGCACAGTAAAAATGAAACGTCTCCGTATTTATACATTGGTGGCTTAAACGGTGATTATGAATCTCTTCTCCCTTTTTATATGAAAGAGGGACGGATGCCAAAGAATGAAAATGAAATTATTCTGCCAGCCTCGTTAGAGACAAATGCAGGTGTTTCTTATCGGGTAGGAGATGTGATTTCTCTGCCAAAAGGACTTCGCGTTTTGAAAAATAAGAATCAGTTGTGGGAAGATGACTCGTATATCAATGAAGATGATGAGACGTTTGTAGAATCAGGAAAAACGGCATATCGCGTTGTTGGTATTTATTTGAATCCGATCTATGACCAGTCGATGTCGGCGGGATACTATGTGTTTACGAAGGCAGCGAACGGTGGTCCGGATTATGGTGGAAGTGTTTATGTGAGTTTGAAAGATGGCAGGAAGACCGCAGACTTTTTAAAGCAGATAAAACCACAGAAAATCAAGGAGACGGTAGCAGACCCATTGAAAAATACCAATCGTATGTATTTAATTTACAGTGGTAATGCAAGCGGTTCTGTGTTTAGGGTATTGAGTGGACTGATGGGCATTTTAATTGCAATTATTATGTTTGGCTCAATTGCTTTGATTGGAAACGCTTTTTCGATTTCAGTCAACGAGAGAAAGCGCCAGTATGGTCTTTTGTCTTCCATCGGTGCGACGAGAAAGCAGCTTCGCCGAAATGTATTATACGAGGCATCTGTATTAAGTGTTATTGGGATTCCAATTGGTGTTTTAGCTGGAATTGGCGGCATGTCAGTCACCTTCTACTTTGTGAGTGATTTGATGTCCAATATGTTAAACCAAGGAATTGAGGAATATGGAGAAGCAGTCAGACTTCATATGTCAGCGGCCGGCTGGGCTGTTTTACTGGCAGCGTTCATTGGATTTTTCACGGTTTTGATTTCTGCGTATCTGCCGGCGAGAAAGGCACTGCGTATTTCAGCAATCGAAGTAATACGCCAGTCACAGGATATTAAAATCCGTGCAAACAAAGTGAAAACATGGAAACTTACCAGCAAATTATTTGGCTTAGAGGGAACACTTGCTTCTAAGAATTTCAAGAGAAACCGAAAAAAATATAGAGCAACTGTTTTTTCCTTGTTTGTCAGTGTCGTGTTGTTTATTTCTGCCACTAGTTTTTGTGATTATATGTCTACGGCAATCAATGCTTCGATATCGACTGTAAGCTGCGATATAAGAGTTAGTGATGATTTGGCGGATGACAGTAAGGCTTTGTATGATAAACTGCGCGTGACTAAGGGCGTGACGAAATCTTCGTATTACTATAGTTTGTCTACAGAGTCGTCAATGGCAGCTCTTGTGCCGGATTCGAGTATTTCAGAGGAATACCGGAATGGTACCGATGGAGAAGGTGGACAGTTAAATGCACCTGTTGATGAAAAGGGAAATGTAGTTAAATCTAAAACGCAGCTTGTGGATAATTTAACGGTTGTGTTCATGGAAAATCAGGCATTTGATGAGTGTGTAAAACAGAGCGGTGCAAATGGAAATTTTGATGCCCTTGCATATGATACAATGTCAAATCAGACCAGAGATGGCAAAATGTATCAGTATCCTTTGTTCAATAAAACACCGGATGAAGTGGAGGTCTGCTTTCCGAAAAAACTGCCAAAGCATTATGAAGATGGTTATGAACGCAGAGTTGGTAAAAATGGTGGACTTGAGTGTCGGATGGATAAATATCTGGAAGAAGGGGCGGGGCCTGCTTCTAAGCGCTTTGTTCCTTATAAAGAATTCTATAATACAAGAAAAATTACCATTGGAAAAACTTTAGACAAAGCACCATTTGGTATGGAGAATGAGGTTGGATTTGGTCTTGTTCTTTTTCTGCCGGAACGTGCAATGGCAAAAATTTGTCCGGGAGAGATTGAAAAACTAATGGTAATGATTTACAATTCAAATAACCCGACAGAGACGTCCGAGAAGATGTGTCAGGTGCTGGAAAACAATGACCGTTCCACGGGAAATTTGTATAACTATGCAAGAGAAATACAGGATGTCAGAGCAATGATGTTAGTCATCAAAATCTTTTCTTATGGATTTATTATTTTGATTTCGCTGATTTCGATTGCGAATGTGTTTAACACCATCTCGACGAATATTTTGCTGCGGCGCCGTGAATTTGCTGTGCTTCGTTCCGTTGGAATGACCAGGCACGGATTTTATAAAATGATGAATCTGGAATGTATTTTGTATGGATGCAAAGGACTATTTTTTGGATTGATTGCCTCCACGGGGGTAACGTATCTGATTTATCTCTCGCTTAGAAACCAGATGATTCTTGATTTTTACATTCCATGGTATAGCGTTGTGATTGCTGTGTTTAGTGTGTTCTTTGTTGTATTTTGTACGATGCTCTATGCCATGAAAAAGATTCAGAAGGATAACGTGGCAGAGACATTGAAGTCGGATGTGTTTTAAGGTTATGGGATTGGGTTTATGAGTAGTATGGTATTAACGGTTGACCGTAATTTAGAAAATATATAAATAGGTCATCTGATATTTGTGAAAAGGTTGACTGGAAATGGAGATATTGCATATTCAGTCAACCTTTTTAGGTTAAGTGGGTGACTGTAATATAAAAAAGATAGATTCCGGTCAACGAAAATGATAAAAAAGATGACTTAAAAAGAAAAAAACAGAAATACAGTCAACTTTTTATGCTGAATGGGTTGACTGGAATGGAAAAAATAAATTTTAGGTCAACTAGAGAGACAAGTTAAAGTATATGACGCAGGAGGTGAGCGAAAATGGAAATGGATTTAATTGCAGGACTTGGACCTGTTTTCGTTTTTTGCATGCTCCTGCTGGTAATTTTTCTATGTAAAAGTCAGGGGTATGAGTCTGGTCAAAAGAGAGCAGGACGTCAAGGAGAGAATTATGTCTGTGACTTGATTTGTCAAGTGCTAAAGGAAAAGGATCTGCTTTTTTCAAATGTGCCGATTGAAATTGAAGGAAAAAGGACAGAATTGGACCACATCATTGTGAATAATAGAGGGATATTTATTATTGAAGTAAAGAATTACAGTGGCAGTTTAATGGGGACGGATAATGATTATGAATGGGTGAAAACAAAGATTAGCAGTAGTGGAAATTCCTATACAAAAATCGTAAAAAATCCAATAAAGCAAGTGAACCGGCAAGTATATTTGTTGGCGCAGTTTTTGAAATATTATGGTGTTGATGTTTGGGTTGAGGGATATACATTTTTTGTGCAGGGTAATTCGCCGGTGCACTGTAAACAGGTGCTGGAATCAGCACAGGATATTAACCATGTGATACATAATGGTGTAAATCGAAACTTAACGAATGCAAAAGTTCAGGAGATACAAAAGTTATTATCGTAGTTTTCCCTTGTCTATAAAATAAACACATTTTAATGAAAATGAAACCTATCAAAGATGATAAAACAGTTATATAATGTTAGCGAACAAAGGTTGTAAGGAGTGAAAAAATGTTATTTCAAGTGACAGCAATAATTCTTTTACTTGTGTTTTATGGGTGTTATTTTGGAAAAATGTTTCTGCAAAAGCGGCAGGGAATCCAGACGGATCAAATTGGGAAAGGCAAAACAGGGACTGCCAAAGTGATTGAAACACTTATGAAAATTACGACAATATTAGTTCCGCTGGTAGAAGTTATATGTATTGTATTTAATCAGACCATGCTGCCCTTTAGTGCGCGAATCAAAGGTGCCCTTATTGCAGCAGTGGGGGATATTGTATTTGTAACTTCCGTTGTGACGATGAAGGACAGTTGGCGTGCCGGTGTCTCCGAAACGGACAAGACAAAGCTTATTACCAATGGCATTTATCAGATTAGCCGTAATCCTGCTTTCCTGGGATTTGATTTGGTTTACATAGGAATTCTTTTGATGTTTTTTCAGTGGGGGTTATTGATTCTGTCGGTAGCTTCCATGGTAATGTTCCATCTGCAGATTGTCAAAGTGGAGGAGTTTTTCCTTCTTCAAACTTTTGGAAAAGATTATATGGATTACAAAAGAAAAGTACTACGGTATTTTGGGAGGAATTTACGATGAATTTAGATAGGAGAGATGAATTATGAAGTGTTCAAAATGTGGAAAAGAAATGAGAAAAGGATATTTGTTTTGCAGCAAGGATGGAGCATTTAGTTTTGCTAATGAAGTACCGGGAGTATTTCAAAATGCGAAAAAAGCAGATGGTTTTGTGGAGGTGACGAAATTAAAACCGAATCATAGGACAAATGTGGCAGCAAACTGTTGTGAAGAATGTCGGATAATTACCATTGAGTATTAATGGATTATTGGTTTTGGAATTAAAACATTGGAAAATAAGAAAACAGCGCAGACAGATACTGGATGCGCTGTTTTTGAAAGTGAGAAAATAGTGACATATTACAAAGGAATATGTGGAAGAATATTGTTGACACATTTTTTAAAGAGGAATATAATATGTCTGAATGGAATAGAAAGACAAAATCTAAAACGTTAAGAAAGGAGGATGCTTATGCTATATGACTATATTATAGAGAATTATAAAGAGGCAGAACCCATTTTCTTTTCTGATTTAAAGATAGAAGATATAACGAAATCTGCGTTGAATCAGCAATTAAAAAAATTATGTGATAAAGGGTTAATTATGAAATATGATACGGGGGTGTATTATATTCCTAAGTTAACTTTGTTTCATTCATCGGTTGGACCAAATGCAGATATGGTTGCAAGATATCGTTTTATTTCAAAAGGTGACAATATAGACGGATTTTATGGTGGAAATTCGTTTGCTAATCAGATTGGAATAACAACACAGGTGCCCAGAGTAGTGGAAATTGTAAGTAATAACACAAATTCATCAAACCGGGAAATTCGTATTGGTAATAGAAAATTTTATGTGAGAAAACCGGTTGTGCCGATTACAAAGGAAAATGTTTATGTGTTACAGATGTTGGAGTTACTTAAAAATCTAGATGCATATCTCGATTTTTCATATGAAGAAGCAAAGGAAAAATTTGCTGAATATATTTCTGTCCATGAAATTAAGAGAAGCGATGTGGATTGTTACATTAGAAAGTATCCGATGTCAATATTTAAGTATTATTATGAATTGGAGTTGGATTATGTACTTGCATAAAGAAAATAAGGAGTTATTTTGCGATGCGGTTCTTTTAGCCTCTCAAAAACTTGAAGTAAGCGAAGATATTGTCGAAAAAGACTACTATGTAACTATGATTTTAAAGAAGTTGTCTGCAATCGAGTATCCGATTGTATTTAAAGGAGGAACTTCTCTTTCGAAAGCATTTCAGCTTATTGATCGTTTCTCTGAGGATATAGATATCACGTTTACAGAGCACTTGGGGGAGGCAAGGCGGAAAAAACTGAAATACAATATATTGAAACCAATAGCAGATGATTTGGGATTGGAAATTCGCAATTTCGAATCTATTGAGAGTGATAAAAATCTCAATCATTATGATTTTTATTATGAATCTGTTATAGGAGACAGAGTGGTTAATGCTATTCCACCTTATGTGAAACTCGAAACATCATTAATGTCGTACGCATTTCCTACAGAGGAAAAGAACTTAAGTAATTATATTTTTGACGCGCTTGGAAAAGAAGAACAAGATTTTATTACGAAATATGATTTGAGTGAATTTTCGATGAGAGTACAATCTTTGAATCGTACATTTATTGATAAAATGTTTGCAGTATGTGATTATTATATGAAGGGAAAGGCATATAGAAATGCAAGGCACTTGTATGACATATACAAACTTTCAGAATATGTTACAATTGATGATGATTTTTTGAGGCTTGTTGGGGAAGTACGTAATCATAGATTAAATATGGGAGCAGCGATTGCACCTTCAGCATCTTTAGATGTTAATATATTAGAGTTAGCTCAAAGTATATGTGACGAGGATTTTTATAAGAATGATTACAAAGAAACAACACTCAAATTGATTTCTGATTCTTTGTCCTATGAACAAGTTAAAAAACGTTATAAAGAATTGGTGGAAAAAATATTACACAAGGAGAATCAAAATGCTTAATCAATTACATTTAGCCATGCTCGAATTATACAAAGGCGATGCAAAAAGAATCCAGCATTTCTGCAAGGTGCACAGTTATGCCAAGTTAATTGCGGAATGTGAAAAAGTGGACAAAGAAACATTATTTGTTTTGGAGGCAGCAGCGCTCACGCACGATATCGGAATTCATTTGTGCGAAGAAAAGTACGGCGACTGCAGCGGTAAATTGCAGGAAAAAGAGGGACCGGCGATAGATGCCAGACTGCTCGGAGAATTGGGATTTGAAAAACAAGTTTCAGAGAGAGTGCAGTATTTGATTGCACATCATCACACCTATCATAATATTGACGGTTTGGATTACCAGATACTTGTGGAAGCCGATTTTCTTGTGAATCTTTTTGAAGATAATTTGTCAAAAGAAGCGGCGGTAAATGCATACCAAAATATTTTTAAGACAGAAACCGGCAAACGGATTTGTAAAGAGATGTTTGCTCTTTGATGAGGAAAGGAAGAAAATAGATGCAATATGTTAAATTGCAGTTGGGATGTCTTTTAGTTATTTTATATATTGTGATTACTTACATAAAAGCGACACATAGGAAAATTTCATGCAGCCGCTATTTTGACATTCTATTGGCAGTTGCGCCTTGGGCGGTATTTTTTGATGGTTTGACAGCTTGGACGGTCAATCACATGAATATTGTGCCGGAATATGTAAACCGGACAGCGCATCTGATTTTCTTTGTTTTAATGGACATTATCATAATTGTAACGGCAAAATATATGTATAGTGAACTGTTAGGGGAGCGGAAAAAAGAAAGAGAGAATCTGTTTCTCGCCATACCGGGAATTTTGTCGCTTGTGTTGCTTGTTGCAGGGATTGGTGAGCTGCATTATATCCATGGTGAGACGACATGGTATTCTATGGGATTTTCCGTATATGTTTGTTTTGCAACATTGGTGGTATATTATGGCTCGATTCTGTTTATTGTTATCAGCAGACATCGTTTTCTGCCAAAGGATAAAATGCTTGGAACACTGTCGTTTATCGTCATTATGGGAATCATTTTAATTGTGCAGATTTGTTTCCCAGAAGTCCTTTTGGCAGCATTGTTCCCGACCATTTTAGTGCTTGGCATTTATGTTGATTTGATTTTGAGAAAGATGCGGCATGATAAAAAATACCGCAAAGTCTTAAGTAAAGATTACATAAATAATGTGAGTGATGCCGCACCATTGCATGACATTGGCAAAATTTCTACGCCAGATAGAATTTTGCAAAAACCAGGAAAACTTACGGACGAAGAATTTGCCACAATGAAGAAGCATGCGGCTGAAGGCGGCGAGATTATTCTGCATACGTTCAAGGATTTGGATAACGCAGAGTTTCGTCAGATTGCCTATGAAGTGGCGAGACATCATCATGAGAAATATAATGGCAGAGGTTATCCGGATGGTCTTATGGGCGAACAGATTCCATTGCATGCAAGAATTATGGCGATTGCTGATGTGTTTGATGCAGTTTCGCAAAAGAGATGCTATCGGGATGCTATGCCGTTAGAAGAGTGCTTTGCTATCATCGAAAATGGGATTGGTACGGATTTTGACCCTCAGCTCGCAAAGATATTTTTGAATTCAAAAGAGGAGGTGAAGCATTTGATGGAAAACACATGCTAACCGCCTCAAACTTATTTCTCCTTTGATCTGCAAAAAATGGTTCTAAAAATCAGTCTTACAAACGGACCACAGTAGAACATCTGGTAGCAGATTGCCATTGGAAAATTCATTCCCCATGTCTGAATCCATGTTCCAAATGTTTTTGTGTCCTTGAATAAAATGGTTGCAGCAAGACTCATAATCGGGCACATAATGCAGCAAATGCAAATCGAAATTGCGTAGGTGATAAACTGTGATCTGTCATTCGGGCGCATAACAGTAAACGCTAATATCTTTGCAATTTTCCCAACGACGAAAAATTCTAAAACAAATGCGATTGGCACCATAATCGGCAATTCGTGAAGGGCAGCAAGAAAAGTCTCTCCCGATACGCCTCCGGTATTTAAGGCTACGTTGTAGACCACCATTCCATACACCATAATTGTGGCCATGATAATTGTAAATATAACATCTTGAAATTTGTTTTTTGGCATAAAAAAATCCTCCTGTTTGATAACTAAAATTTTATGTGTTGTTCGTTATCATCCCAGAGGATTGTGCGTTTCCAATTCTAACCATATTCAATTGCCTGTAGCAGTATAACATACTTTTTAAATTTATGTAAGCACTTTTTTCAATTTGACAGAACCGCCACATCGTGCTATCATAAAACTCGTGAGTAAAAGAAATCTTCAGGGCGGGGTGCAATTCCCCACCGGCGGTAAAGCCCGCGAGCGGCCTTGGTTGCTGATTCGGTGAAATTCCGAAGCCGACAGTATAGTCTGGATGAAAGAAGATAAACGATTTGTGAATGTCAGAAAACCCTGAGTATCTTTTTGGTACCCAGGGTTTCTTTATTTTGGAAAGGAGGCTGTTATGACAAATCAAGATTACATGAAACGTGCCCTGGAACTTGCAAAAAAAGCGATGGGATATACTTCCCCGAATCCGATGGTCGGCTGCGTGGTTGTGAAGGATGGCAGGATTGTCACCGAAGGATATCATGAGCGCTGCGGCGAATATCATGCAGAGCGAAACGCCCTGACAAAATGCAGCGAAGATTTAACAGGAGCCACAATGTATGTGACGTTAGAGCCGTGTTGTCATCAGGGAAAGACGCCTCCGTGTACAGATATTATCTTGGAGCGTGGTATTGGAAAAGTATATGTTGGCTCAATGGACCCGAATCCGAAAGTGGCAGGAAAAGGTGTACAGATTTTAAGAGATCATGGCGTAGAAGTAGAGACCGGTCTTTTAGAAGAAGAGTGCCTTTCACTAAATGAAATCTTTTTTCATTATATTACAACCAAAATGCCTTATGTGGCGATGAAGTATGCGATGACTTTAGATGGTAAAATTGCTTCGTTTTCCGGTGATTCCAAATGGGTGACCGGAGAAAAGGCGAGAGAGCATACACATTTTTTGCGAAAAAAATACCGCGGAATTTTAGTGGGAATCGGAACCGTACTTGCGGATGATCCGATGCTCAACTGCCGCATTGAAAATGGTGTGGACCCGGTTCGAATTGTATGTGATTCGCATTTGCAGATTCCACTTGAGTGTCAGCTTGTGAAAACGGCAAAAGATATTGAAACGATTGTCTGCTATGCCGAAGAAAATGAGGAAAAGAAAAAGGCACTCATGGAGGCCGGTGTTCAGTTAATTAAGGCTGAAAAAGATGGACAAGTGGATTTGAAAAAGCTGATGATGGAATTAGGAAGTATGGAAATTGACAGTGTTTTAGTAGAGGGCGGCGGTGCCATTCATGGTTCCTTTTTGACATCCGGTTTGGTGCAGAAAGTTTACTGTTATATTGCGCCGAAGATGATTGGCGGCAAAGATGCATTATCGCCGGTTTTGGGAAAAGGAATTGAAAAAATGAGCGATGCCGTGGAAATTACGGATGTTACGGTACAAAACTTTGGCGGAGATATCTGTGTGAGCGGTTATGTGAAGCAAAAAAAGGAGGGATAAGCGGTGTTTACAGGAATTGTAGAAGAGATGGGAACCATTCAGAAAATTGAACGGGGAAGCCAGTCGGCGGTCTTGTCGATTCGCTGTGAAAAAGTGTTAGAGGGTACGCAGATTGGTGACAGTATTGCTGTGAATGGCGTGTGTCTGACCGTGACAAGCCTGCGAAGTGATGGTTACGATGCCGATGTGATGGCAGAGACGATGAACCGGAGTTCCCTCGGTTTACTGCAGCCGGGAAGCCGTGTGAATTTAGAGCGTGCGATGCCGGCGGATGGACGATTTGGCGGACATATCGTGGCAGGGCATGTGGACGGAACCGGAACCATTGTCAAAATAGAAAAGGACGAAACGGCGGTGTGGTACCGAATTGAGGCGGCACCGGAAGTGCTTCGCTACATTGTAGAAAAAGGCTCCATCACAATTGATGGAATCAGTCTTACCGTGGCGACAGTTTCCGATACGGATTTTCAGGTGTCAATTATTCCGCACACTCAGGCAAATACGGTGCTTTCTGACCGGAAAACCGGTGATGTGGTAAATCTGGAAACGGACATTATTGGAAAGTATGTGGAAAAACTTTTGCAGCCGCAAAAAACTCCTGAAAAAGAAAGTAAGATTACGTTAGAATTTTTAGCAGAAAACGGATTTTAATACAGAAAGGAACGAGGATAATGGCAGGATTTGCAACGATTGATGAGGCATTACAGGATTTAAGAGATGGAAAATTAATTTTAGTAATTGATGACCCGGACCGTGAAAATGAAGGCGATTTAATTTGTGCCGCAGAATTTGCTACGACAGAAAATGTAAATGCAATGGCAAGTCTGGCAAAAGGATTAATCTGTATGCCGATGAGTAAAGAAATGACGAAAAAACTGGGACTTGACCAGATGGTAGCGGTGAATACAGATAATCATTCGACGGCATTTACCGTTTCGATTGACCATGTGGACACAACGACCGGTATTTCTGCGGTAGAGCGTTCGCTGACGGCAATGAAGTGTGTCGAAGATGGCGTGAAACCAGAAGATTTTCGAAGACCGGGACACATGTTTCCTCTTGAAGCAAGAGAAGGCGGCGTGTTAAAGCGTGCCGGACACACAGAGGCAACGGTGGATTTGATGCGGTTAGCCGGTCTGAAAGAGTGTGGTCTTTGCTGTGAGATTATGCGTGAAGATGGTACGATGATGCGTACAACCGAACTTTTAGAATTTGCCAAAGAGCATGATCTTCATGTAATTACAATCGAGGATTTGATTAAGAAACGTTTGGAAAAAGAAAGTCTTGTAAAAAAAGAAGCCGAGGCAAAACTTCCAACGAAATATGGAAATTTCCGGATTCACGGATATCAGAATATTACAAACGGTGAGCATCATGTAGCCCTTACGATGGGGGATGTGTCGGACGGTGAACCGGTGCTTTGCCGTGTTCATTCAGAATGTCTGACCGGTGATGTATTTGGCTCCTGCCGCTGTGACTGCGGTGAGCAGTTAGAAAGTGCCATGCGCATGATTGCCAAGGAAGGCAGAGGAATTCTTCTTTATATGAGACAGGAAGGCAGAGGAATCGGTCTTTTGAACAAATTGAAAGCTTATGAACTCCAGGAGCAGGGTTATGATACGGTAGAGGCAAATGTAAAATTGGGATTTGCTCCGGACCTTAGAGAGTATGGAATCGGTGCTCAGATTTTATATGATTTGGGCGTCAAAAAACTTCGTCTTTTGACGAATAACCCGACCAAAATTGCAGGACTTGCCGGTTATGGCATTGAGATTTTGGAACGTGTTCCGATTGAAATTGCACCAAAACCGGAGGATTATAAGTACCTTGTGACAAAGCAGGAAAAAATGCAGCATATGACGCACTATGATGTAACACGTGCGAAAAAAGATAAATAAAAGAAAGTGAGGAAATGAAAATGAAAACATTAGAAGGAAACGTAATTGGAAAAGGACTCAAAGTTGGTATTGTGGCAGCAAGATTTAACGAGTTTATTGTGAACAAACTGATTGGCGGTGCAGAGGATGCCTTAGTGCGTCATGGTGTGGACACAAACGATGTGGAACTTGCTTATGTGCCGGGTGCATTTGAGATTCCGATTGTTGCACAGAAGATGGCTGCAAGCGGAAAATATGATGCAGTAATCTGTCTTGGTGCCGTAATCAAAGGTTCAACTTCTCATTATGATTATGTCTGCGCAGAGGTGAGCAAAGGAGTTGCAACCGTTGGTTTAAATACCGGAGTACCGACTCTGTTTGGTGTATTGACAACCGATAATATTGAGCAGGCAATTGAGCGTGCCGGTACAAAAGCAGGAAATAAAGGATATGATGTTGCATGTTCTGCCATTGAGATGGTAAACTTAATGAAAGAGTTATAAAAAGAAACAACAAAAGGGGGCAGCAGGGGTGATGGATTTTCATCAGATTAAGCCGAACATGGAGAAGGTAATCGTTGGAAAATCAGAGACGATTGATTTGGTTCTTACGGCACTTTTAGCAGGCGGTCATATTTTGCTTGAGGATGTGCCGGGAACCGGAAAGACAATGCTTGCAAAAGCGTTAGCGGCATCACTTTCACTGGATTTTCAGAGAATCCAGTTTACACCGGATTTGCTTCCGGGGGATGTAACGGGAATCCACTTTTTTAATCAGAAAAATTCAGAATTTGAATTTCGTCCGGGTGGCATTTTCACGAATATTCTGCTGGCAGATGAGATTAACCGCGCGACGCCGCGTACGCAGTCAAGTCTGTTAGAGAGCATGGAGGAACATCAGGCAACGATTGACGGTGTCACCATGGAATTACCGGACCCGTTTTTTGTAATTGCGACGCAGAACCCGGTAGAATCTTCCGGTACATTTCCACTTCCGGAAGCACAGCTTGACCGTTTTATTATGCAGATTCCGATGGGATATCCAGACCGCGAAGGCGAGCGTGAAATTCTGCACCGGTTTGCAGTGGATAATCCGCTTTTGACACTTGAGCCTGTCTGCACAAAAGAAGAACTGGCGGCGATGCGGAAGCAGTGTGAAGAGGTTTATGCGGCGCCGGTGATTGAGGATTATATTTTAGACCTTGTGGAAGCAACTCGCAAGCATAATAACATCGCACTCGGTGTTAGCCCGCGTGGGGCACTTGTATTTTTGCGTGCAGCAAAATGTTATTCGGCATTAAAGGGTGAGCATTTTGTGACACCGGAGACGGTGAAATATCTGGCGCCATTTGTGCTTTCACACCGGCTGATTTTAGAGGACGTGTACAGCACAAATAAAAAAGCGTCCGATTACATTGAGGAAATTACGCATTTTGTAACAGCACCGACGGAGGATTTTGCCAAGTGATAATCATGTTATTTCTTGCCCTTGTGCTGTTTATCGTTTATTTCATCCATACGTTTCATTACAGCAGACATTGGATGGAAAACTTTGAAGTGACACTTACCTTTTCGGAGGAACAGGCAGGAGAGGGCGATACGTTGTTTTTGTATGAAACAGCAGTGAATAAGAAAAAAATGGGTCTGCCGATTATGTGTGTGAAGTTTTTAGCCTCTCGCTTTTTGCAGTTTGAGGGAGCGGAGAGCGGAACGGTTTCAGACCATTTTTACCGGAATGATGTCATGAGTGTGGATGGCTTTGAGAAAGTGCGCCGAAAATTAAAATTTACCTGCAAAAAACGTGGGTTTTATCAGATTCAGGAGGCAGAACTAGTCAGTTATGATTTGTTCTGCCGTCATACGTTTGTCCATAAAATTCCGGTGGAAGTTTCGCTTTTGGTATACCCGTCCCGTATGGATATTCGAAAATTGATGCCTGTGTTCCGGCACATGACAGGTTCGTGTAAAACGAATGTGCCACTGTTTGAAGACCCGTTCTTAAGTGGTGGTGTCAGGGAGTATACGCCGGAAGATTCGATGCGTAAAATCCACTGGAAGGCGTCGGCGAGAATGGGAAACTGGCAGGTGAAAACAGCGGAATATACGGCTTCTACTCCTGTCGTAATTCTGCTCAACCTAGAGTCGCCCGGTGTTTTTGTCTCCGTTGATTTGATGGAAGAGAGTATTCGTCTTGCGTATTCCTTTGTTTATTATTTAAGCAAAGAAGGTGTAGAAACAAAGTTAGTTATTTCCGGTGATGAGAAATATTCCATGGAGGGAACCGGAAGAAACCAGATTGCGGCGGCACGCCGTGCTCTGGCATTGATTTCTTATGAGCACACGCTTAGCAAAGGGGAAGATTTTGTGATAAGAGAGTGTGAAAAAATCCGCAGAGAGCAGCATGTGATTCTCATTTCTGCGGCAGGGAAAAAGCCAATGCAAAAGGCAGTTTCCGATATGCTGCACCGGAACGAATCTTTGACGTGGATTGCTCCAACGTTTTCTGAGTATGGAGAGGATAATGAATTTCGGGAGATACCTCCATCAATTGCAAAATGTCTTGTGAAATGGAGGGGTATGTAGTGAAAATACGCAGGCGGTGCCGTTTTTTAGCATTTCTTTATTATGAGTTGTTAATTCTTGGGGTGTTTACCTCTTTTGTTCACTGGTTTGATGCCGGCGATGCATATTCCTATGGGCGTTTTGTCTTTTTCGTTTTTGTGCCAATATTATTTTACTGGCATTTTTATCAGAAAGAAAAGCGGGAGGAAAGAAAAGTTGCGTCCTGTCATGTGGGGGCACTTGTGTTAGCCGGACTCTTTATGATGCCGGGAACTATTTTAGAGGCGGCCGATGATAGTTTCTGGCTGTGCAGTATTTTTTATCTGGCGGCGATTGTTGTTGGATTTGCCGGTGAATACTGGCGTGGGCAGTATCTTGTAGTAGGATGCAATCCAAGTGTTTCTAAGGAAACGAAACGCCGCATAAATGTGAACCGCAGGAAGGACTGGATTCCTTTCTATGCTGCGGGGATTCTTACGGTTTTGCTTTTATTTGTGGCGGCAGGATATAAACCGGAATGGAATTTTGAAAAGGATTCAAAAGAAAAGGTTACGGTAGAGGAAACAAAAGAGAAGGAAGAGCCGGCAGCGGGACCGGAAAGCCAGTCAAGAGAGACTGTGGTACGGCAGCAGCAGGAAGAGCAAAAGGGCAATTTCTGGCTTACACTACTGCGGTATACCGTATTGATTGTACTGATTCTGGCGGTAGTTATTTTGGCTGCTTATGGCATTTTTAAATTGATTTGTTATCTGGTATTTCACCGCAAAAAGCCTTCCTATGAATTTGCGGAACAGGTGATTGAGACAAAAGAAGATGAGGAACATATACGGCTTGTACCGGTGGCAAAACGGGAAAAGCGGTTCCCGGCAGGTAACGATGGATTTGTCAGAAAGGCTTTTTACAAACAGATTCAATCCGGTGCACAAAAGAATTCGGTTTCGCGCTCACAGACGCCGCAGGAACTTAAGGAAACTTATTTATCCGGGGGAAAGGCGGATGAATATTTGACTCAATTATATGAAAAGGCAAGATATGCGAAAGAGTCGGTTGAGACGGAAGAAATTCGCAGATTACATGAATTGGAGGAACAACAATGGAAGAAAAATGGAAAAAAGTAAATCCGGTACTCCCGTTGGATTATCCGGACCCGGATGTGATTCGGGTGGATGACACATATTATATGGTAAGTACCACGATGCATTTTATGCCGGGATGTGTGATTCTGCGCTCCTATAATCTGGCGGACTGGGAAATTTATTCTTACGTATATGAGACACTTGAACTTACGGATCAAGAGTGCTTAAGAAATGCAAAAAATGCTTATGGACAAGGAATGTGGGCTGCGACACTCCGCTACGAAAAAGGTATGTTTTATCTGATTTTTGTTGCCAATGACACGGGAAAAACGTATTTGTTCCGTGCGTCGGACTTAAAAGGTCCATGGCAGAAAAATGAAATCGAGGGCTTTTACCATGACTGCTCGCTTTTGTTTGATGAGGGACGTGCTTTCCTTGCCTACGGAAACCGCCAGATTTATGTGACGGAATTGAATGAAGAAATGACGGCTCCGAAGGAGGGCGGTTTACATAAACTTTTGGTTGAGGACCCGGATGAAGTGTATCTTGGTTATGAGGGAACCCATTGGTACAAAATCAACGGGAAATATTATTTGTTTTTTATCCATTACCGCAAGGGGGACAATACGAGACGTTCACAGGCTTGTTATGTAAGCGATTCACTTGCAGGTCCTTATACCGGAGGAGATGTGCTTGACACCGATGGCGGCTACTGCAATCAGGGAGTTGCTCAGGGAGGAATTGTAAGTACGACAAGTGGAAAATGGTATGCCATGCTGTTCCGTGACAGTGGTGCTGTGGGAAGACTGCCGGTTCTTGTTCCGGTTCATTTTGAAAATGATTTTCCGGTATTTGGTGTAGATGGAAAAGTAGAAGATAAGCTGCTTTTAGAGGATGCAAAACCGGATTACAAATATGCACCTTTATATGGGGATGAAGATTTTTCTTCTCTTCATAATTACTGGCAGTGGAATCATGTGCCGGATGACAGCAGGTGGAAACTTTTGAATCACCAGTTGATTTTGCAGACCGGAAAAATATGCAATAATGTAACACAGGCACCAAATACGCTGACTCAGAGGATGCCGTATCCGGGAGGTGTTGTAACAGTAACCGTAGATGGTTCGGCGTTATCCGATGGCGATATAGCAGGACTTTGTATGCTGCAAAGCGACTATGCATTAGCCGGAATTACAAAAGAAAATGGAAAACATTTTCTTGTGAAACTGGCAAAAGACGGCGTGGCAGATGGACAGATGAACCCGAAAGAAGATGACAGTCTGGCGGCTGTGCAGGAGAAAATTCCGCTTTTTTCTGCCAAAGTTACACTTCGGGCGAGAATCGATTTTACAAGGATGAAAGATACGGCGGTGTTTGAGTGGAAGCAGGATGGTAATTGGCAGACTCTTGCAGAGCCATTTCCTCTGTATTTTAAACTGGATCATTTTTGCGGTGTGCGACCGGGACTTTTCTGCTATGCAACGAAAGAGCCGGGAGGTCAGGCAGCATTTTCAGATTTCACGATGAGAAAGGAAGAGACTGATGAATAAAAAAGAGGGCATTAAGTTATGTGAATCCGAGCTTAAGGTGATGGAACTTCTGTGGGAGGAGGGCGAACTCCGCGCGGGTGAAATTGTTCCGATTTTGTCAGCGCGCGTTGGCTGGAACCGCAATACGACTTATACAATTATTAAAAAGTGTGTGGAAAAGGGTGCCATAAGGCGGATTGAACCAAAGTTTGTCTGTCAGCCCCTTGTGACGAAGGAGCAGACGCAGGTTTATGAAATAAATGCATTGGCAGAGCGGCTGTTTGATGGGAGTCTGGAAAAGTTACAGAGGGTTGTGAATGAACTCGTGGTGAAGTAGTTGGAAAGAATACGATGTCTTTGAAGATGAGATGCTTTGACAAGGATATTTGCCATGATGCCGTATCGTGTGTTATAGTAATATAACTAGGATGGTGAAATAATGATTATAAATGGTCGTAACCTATGTATTGGTTGTATGGAGTTATTAGGTGACAATGAAGTTGAATGTTCTCATTGTGGCTTAAATCAAAGGAAATATAATCCAATTCCACGCTGTCTGGGAGTTGGTTCAGAGCTGAAAGAACGCTATGTGACCGGAAAGGTGTTAGGTGAAGGAGCGTTTGGAATTACTTATATGGGATGGGATAAGAGACTGAATATATCCGTAGCAATTAAGGAATTTTTTCCTTGTGATATGGTCAGCAGAGATGTAATATGTGGTGCTAACAATGCGGTCTATTTATATGAAAGCAAGAAAAAGAAAAGCTATCAGAAGTTATTAGATAAATTCTATTATGAGGCACAGTGTTTATCCAGATTTAATCAGATTGATGGTATTGTATCAGTGTTGGACTTTTTTTATGAGAATAATACTGCTTATATTGTAATGGAATATATTGATGGAATCAGTTTAAAGCAATATATACATGACAATGGTAAAATGGATATAAAAACAGTGTTAAACAAAATGAAACCAGTGTTAAAAGCAATGGAGCAGGTTCATAATGCCGGACTTGTTCATAGAGATATTAGTCCGGATAATATTATGTACCGTAAAGATGGAAGTTTGGTTTTAATTGATTTTGGAGCAGCCAGAGTGCGAAATGTAGATATGACACGAACCATGACAATTATGTTTAAGAGAGGTTATTCTCCACAGGAACAATATCGATGCATGGGGAAATGGGGAGCCTATACAGATATTTATTCTTTGTCAGCCACAATGTATTATATGCTTACCGGTGTAACGCCGACGGATGCAGTAATCCGGGCACTTGGTGATGAATTAGTGCCCTTAAAAGGAGCACCGGAATGTCAGGTTATTATGACAGGTATGGCGGTAAATGCGAATGAGCGCTGGCAGACAGTGGGAGAATTTATAGAAAATCTCTATGGTGAAAATACGATTAATAAAGGCTGGCGATGGTTATACAGGGGAGTATATGCGTGCGGGGCCCTGGTGCTCATGGTAACTGCCGGTGTGATAACACTTAAAAATGTGGGAGGAAGAGAAAATGGTTCTTTGCCGGTATCTGGCAGGGCAGTTAATTATAATAATGTGGTTCACAGCAACAAGAATAATTCGGTGACGCAAAGTTCTAATCAAGAGACAGAGAAATTATATAAACTGCCTCAGATGAAAGGAATGAAAATAAAACAGGTCAAAAAGAAATTAATAAAATATCAGGGAATTAAAGTAAAATGGAAAAAGCAATATTCGGAAACGGTTAAGAAAGGCTTGATAATAAAACAAACCAAACCAAAAGGAACAGAGTTTAGCCGTTCTAATCCATTGACGGTGACATTGATTGCAAGTAAGGGAAAAAAGAAATATAAAATCCCTCAGTTGACGGGGATGAATTTGGGAGAAGCCCAGAGTAAAATGAAAGCACTTAATATGAAAATGACAATTGAGTATCAATTTAGTGAACTATCGGAAGGAACGGTTCTTTCACAGAGTATTCAGGCTGGGAAAAAGGTGGCTAAAAAAAGTAAGATTGTAATATGTGTCAGCAAAGGAAAGAAAAAAACAGAAAGAAATAATACAAGGGAGCAGGCAAAGAAAAACGGTTTTGCAGGAATTGTCGGTGCGTGATATAATAAAATATCATACCAAGTGAAAGAAATGGAAAAAAGCTATGCCGGGTCAGCGTTATAATGTGCCATTATAGATTAGAGGAGTGAAACAAATGGATGAAATCGAATGGCAGAACTTTTTGGACATAATAAAACAAAAGAATAAAGAATGTCAGACAATCCGGTTTGATTTATTTATGGCAGGTTATTATGGTATTGATGTGGGAGAAGAAAATTTTCGGCGAAAAATATATCTAAAATTTTTGCATCAGATAGGAACACAGGAAGTCGCATCTCTCCCTACAATCCGAAGATGGTTTGGACTTACTGCATATAAGACTCCGACGAGGCAGCAGATTTTTCGCATTTGTCTTGCGCTGCATTTGAATTTTGATGAGTCACAGGACTTTTTGGTATATGGAATTGGAGAACCTGGATTTCAAGTAAATGATTATACGGAATGGATTCTTATGTATTGTATCCAGAATAGACTTGATTATAAAAAATATGATTCACTATTGAAAGAATATGAAAGTAATATGGATAAAGAAGAAGTGTATAATCCAAAAGATAATACGGATTGGTTATGGCAGCAGTTTGAGAAAATTAAATTTTTGTCAGAACAGGATTTTTTACTTTGGATGTGGGAACATGTCTGTGTTTTTAAAGGATATAGTAAAACTACCTGGGACTATTTTATGAAGTATAGAACTGTTATTTTGGATAATATACGCCGGGAATGCAGTGAAAGATTAGAGGAATTGCTGGCAGAGACACAGTATGGTGCATGGAAAAAGCACCAGATTCGGAAAGGAAAAGAAGAAAAAAATATTAAAAGATATTTGGACCGGGACAGAAAGCGTAAGAAACCTCAAATTACTTATAATCTACGGATGAGTATTTTGGAACTGACGCATATGGTTTACTCGGATTATGGTGCGGACAGCAGGTTGATTTTAGAGGTGTATGATGATCCGGATAACCAAAAGAAGAGTGATTTATTTCCTCGTATCACGGCAAAGCATCTCTCGGATTTATTACATATTCCATTACGCAGTGAGATTGTTTCTAATGTACAGCGGGCAATCGTCCGATTACAGAAGCTGCCACAGGATAAGGAATGTCCGGCTGACATTTGCGAAATGATTGAAAAATATAGTAAAGGCAGGATTTCTATTGATAATGTATCGGAAGCACAGCAGTGGCTGATTGAGTATGAAAAAGAGGGTAAGCGCCGCGGACGAATGATACAGAGAACAGATTTACTTCCTCTTGTTTTTTGTGTTGTTTGGCAGAAGTACCTTCGAACAGATCAAAAATATCATAAAGAAGAAGCAAAAAAGCAGTTTGTGACGATGGCAAATGCTACGCTGCTTGCCTGTCATATGGCACCGCTGAATGATAAGTATTTATATGATGCTATGTTGTTAAGCTGCTTTGCGGATAACCATATGTACTCTTATTCCGATTTGTTTAATATATGACCGATACCAAAGAAGGGGGGACAAAATGAGGGTGAAAGTGAGATGGTTTATATGGATGGGATTATTTTGTGTATTTGTATATGCGTTGGGGCTGCAAAAACCAGCATATGCCCAACAGCAGAAAAGCGCATTCCTTATTCCCCAATATGACTGGGAGACAGAGGATGTTGTTTTAGACAAAAATTTGACGGGAGATGGGTATTCTTATAAGGATGATAATGACATTTGGTATGCTATTAATAAGGAAAAAGGAACTGCTCGAGTATATGATTATTCTCCGATAAATGAAAAAGGCTATCTTCAGGAAACAGGCAGTGACCGGCTGATTCGTATACCGGATAAATTATGTGTAAACAACCATACTTATATTGTAGACAGCATTGATATAAAAGCGCAAAGCAGCGATAATTTGCGTCGAAGGTTTAGGGTCGTATTTGCATTAGGAAAATATATTGAAAAGGTAGATTTTGGTGGGTGTTTCTATGAGATTTCGGCAGCTGTTCACCCAAAGAACAATTATTTTGTCAGTGATAACGGTTCTTTGTATTCAAAAAATCGTTCAATCTTATATCGGTTTGATGGCTGTTCCTATGGGGAGAATGGTGTATTCCGTCTGCCGGATTGTGTGGAAACTTTATGCGAGGGTGCTTTTTTACAGGCTTGTGTGAAGGAAGTTGTATTAAATGATACAATAGAAAAGATTCCGGAAAGGTGTTTTTTTCGTTCTGAAATAACAAGGCTCAATACAAAAAATGTCACCAAAATAGAAGAGTCGGCATTCCGGCATTCACATCGACTGCAATTTGCATATTTACCAAATGTAAATGAAATGGGTGATTTTAGTTTCGCAGACTGCCGGAGAATGAACAAGGCAGTATTAAGCACAAAAAAAACATGTAGTTTTTCTTCAAATTCTCTGTTTCAAGACTGCTGGCAATTGAGGACATTGATATTGCCGGAAAATCTGCAGGCTGTTGGTTCTGGTTTTGTTAAAAACTGTTTGACGCTTCGAATTTTGTTTCTGCCGTCACAGGTGAAAAAAGTAGAGGCAGATAGTTTTTGTGTGGCAGGGCAGCTTACGATACATACGATGGGGCAGACAGCATTTTCATACGATGATGATAATGTATCTTTTAGTGAGGAAAACAATCATAATATGAAAAGAGTAGCAGCATATTCTTGTGAAGATTGGAATGTTGAATGCTTGTATTGCGAAACTTGTGGTTATGGGACAGACTGTGTGCTGAGTACGGGAGAAAGTTCACAATCCAAGTTAAATCAACCAGTTGATGTATGTCCCAAAGAGCGTATAGTCAATGATAAATTCAAAGACGAAAGTGGCTTAATCTATTCAATCAATGAAGGAGGGAAGACTGCGTCAGTAAGTTATGTAGATTATAACAGACCATTTAAAAAAGGTTTTTACACAGTACCGGAATATATTGTAAAGGATGGGGAAAAATATGTAGTTGATACAATTGAGAATTTCGATTTTTTGGATACGGAAATACCGTGTTACCTAATTTTGCCAGATACCATTACGACAATTAAAGAGAGAGGAATTAATGGTCCTAAAATTGCATGTATTGAGTTTGGAAAGAGTGTTCGTGATGTTTTAGAATTTGAAATACATGGCATTGATCCGAGACCCATTGATATGATATATGTTCCAGAAGATAATCCGTATTTTACTGTGAAAGATGGTGTTTTATTTGATAAGAATATGAGTACCATTTACTATTGTACTGCGTCCATGCCCATACAAGAATATACGATACCAAAAAGTGTGAGAAAAATAAGAGAATATGCTTTAGAGTATAATGAGTTGAAGCAAATAATAATGTATAATCGTTCAAAAATGCAAATTCCTTCTAAAACTTTTGAAATGTGTACTGCAGAGACTGTTGATTTGGCAGATAATACAGTAAATTTTCCAGAGAAAATGAGTTTGTCGGACTGGTCGTGGTATAGCAGTCAGGATAAAGTGGCAGAATTGGATTCTGAATACACGGATGAAGAGGGAATGAAATATACATTAAATGGAGTAGAAAAAACAGCAGTGTGCAGTTTTATTCCGGGTAATCTCGCAAGTGATTCGATTGGTATACGGATTCCGGATTATGTAATTTGTGAAGGCAGAACCTATTTGGTTTCAGGTGTCAAACCAGTATATAGTTATATATTTAAGAATTATGATAGAGCTGAATTATTTCATATTTTTATAGGTAAGTATGTAGAAAAAATAACCTTAGATACATTTTTTGCGAGGACAGCAATTCATGTTCATGAAGATAACACTGGTTATGTAAGTGAACAAGGCAGTCTGTTTACAGCAGAAAAGGATGAATTGATTCGCTTCTATGATGGTGGATACAATTCCGATGATGTTTATCAGATTCCGACAATAGTAGGTGGAATTGCTGAAACAGCTTTTTATGGTTGTGATTTGAAAAGTGTAATTTTAAATGATCGCATTACGAGCATTACAAGTTGTTGTTTCTTGTGTTCGTCGATTGCCTATTTGGATTTAAACAATGTAACCGGAATTGGGAAGTATGCTTTTTCGAAAACTTCACGTTTAAAAGAAATTGAGATACCGGAAGCAGTTACGGATGATCAAAAGCTTAGTTTGTTTTGGTTTGGTGAATGTGAGGTAGAAGTTGTTCGGTGGGTAGGGATTGATTCGGTTGCTGTTACTGACCAGAATAATTCGATTCGTTCTGTATATGGATGTAAAAATTTAATATCTGCTCCGGCTACGTGGTTTACAGGTAATGAATACGGTATTGTAACACCAGTTCCGCGTATAACACCAACACCAAATCCAACCAATGTACCGACAAGCCGGCCAACTGCAACGGCGACACCAACGACAGCTGTAAGTCCCAGTCCTAGAGCAACAGCGTCAGCAACAGATGCGGTACAGACGGAATCACCAAGTCCGGTTGTGAAACCAACAGCAGCACCTGCAAATTCACCAATGCCCTTGCCGTTAATTGGTAAAATCACGATAAAGCAAAACAAAAATAACGATATTATTTTGTCATGGAAACACATGGAAAATATTCAAGCATTCTGGGTGTATTCTTCAACAAGGGCAAAGACTGGTTTCCATGTGATAAAGGTGTTAAAGGGTACATCTGTGGTCTGCAGGGATAAGAGAGCTGTATGGGGCAAACGAAATTATTACAAAATAAAGTGCATTTATAAAGGCGGAAGGTATCGTGTGAGCGGTATTTATTCGGTAACTGTTCCTAAGTGCAGTCGTCCGGTCATAAAGGTGCACAAAAAAAGGCTGGGAGATATTAAGTATTTTATGGTTCAACTAAGAAAATATACGGGGGATTATGCTGATATTTATTTAAATACAGGAAAGGGATTTAAAAAGATTAAGCTGTTTTCCCATCGAATAAAAAAGTACAAAGGTAAATTTAAAATTCAGTATACGGTAAAAAATAAAATTCTCCGGATTAAAGTGCGAACCTATTATAAAAAGGGAAAGAAAAAGTATAATAGCAAATTTTCTGCTACGAAAAAAATAGAAGTCTAAGAGAAATCTTGGACTTCTATTTTTTTGCAGAAAAAGTATCTATGGGAAAGAAATGGAAAAAAATCGTGGAATCAACTTTGTATAATAGGTAAAAAAAGGTAAATGAAGGAGGAATTGTTATGAAAAAAAGAATCTTAGCCGTATTGATGGCAGCAATTATGTGCTGTTTGCAACTGGCTGAATTTGTTCCGGCAGAAAAAGTAAAAGCGGCATATTCTGTTAGTGAAGAGGACATTTATTATAGATGTCCGGAATATCTCGATAACAAGGCCTATGATAATTATATGGCTAGATGCGAAGAACGCATTGAAAAAGGGATGGCAACGATAAATGATGCAGAAGGGGTGGGTGCCTCTATTTTATATTCGTTACAAAATGGTGCAGACATCATCATATCGGAATTGGCAAGTTTAGCCGGAATTGGACAGAGCACCAAAGACAAGTTGAATAAGGAAGTGGTTTATCAATTAATTCAGGCGTATCTTTCCAGTGATACTTCTGCTACAAATACAGTTTCGCAAATTGGAAATGCATATAGCACCGTTTCCGATGCTTATAGTGTGGCAAATGCAACTGATTTGTACAATTACAAAGTGTCATTGAAAAATTCATCACTAAACCTGTCAGATAATCAAGTAGATAAACTTGTGGATATGTATACAGATGCAGATACATTTTCAAAAATATTGAGTTATGCTGGCAATGCACAGAAAGCACTAAAAATAATTACGGCATATATTGAAATGCAGGATTTAGATTTGGCAGTATTGAATAAATTGGATGATGCTTTTAGTTCCATGGATTCAGAGTTTGCCAGTGCAATCCGATCAATTATGTCAGATCGGACATCAGATTTCCTGACATTTGCGAAGAAAAATTATCTACAGGATGAAGTCATAAAAAAAATGGTAAGTGCCGTGGCAAAATATGGTTCATCACCGGTGGTGTTTGTAAAAAATGTTTGTGCAAATATATTAGGGAAAATTTACAAATCCTTTTGTCCTACAGCAGATCAGATTATACAAGCAGGAATGTGTCAGGCATATACATATTTGGTAAGAAATAAAGTAAATAAACTTCGGAAAGAGTTTAAAAACGGGAAAGCATCAGAGGACAAAATAGAACAGTATAAAGTGGCATATGGTTTTTATATTACAACAATGAAAACAACTATGAATAAGGTGGCAGGTTGTGTAAATGGTTCAGATAAATCAATAAAACAGGCATTAAAAAGCTGGGCAGGCTCACTTTCCGGTTTTACTTATGCTACTTATATGGACCGTTGCCGTTCGGAAGCATCAGCAGATGTATCTGCTGGTCTGTTGAAGATTTCCGGCAATACAATTACACGTAAGACACCAAATGGGACAATGATTGATGGAAATTATGACAGCACAGAGAGCATCAAGGCGCGGTTAGCAGCAATAAAGCAGAAATATCCGCCAAATCAAGGAGTAACATGGAAAGGAGATTGGGGTGGAGCAACCCAGTGTTTTGGGTTTGCACGTATGGTGTTCTTTTTCCTTTATGGAAAAGAAATGCCGGCTAGATATTATTCTAATGCTCGTTATCAATATAGAGACGAAAATGGTGTAAATAAGGTAGGACAACTGACAGGAAACTTTACAGCGGCACAAGTGCAGCAATTATTTGCGCAGGCTAAAATTGGTGATGTAATTCAGGCCAGTACAACAGCTTCTTCTGGTCAGCATACCATGATTTTTACCGGACTGACTTCAAAAGGAATTACAGTATACGATTGTAATGCGGCAGTAAATGGATGTGCTCCGGGAGGATGTGGCATTAATGAATGGGAACGTTCTTATTCGGAATTAGCAAAGGGAACATACGGATATGGTTCTTCCAATGGAGGAATTACAATTTATCGTGCTGATAATTATGCGTCAATTTACGGAGATGGCGATGATGTCTTTTATGATGATAGTGCAAATTTTATCATAAAAGATGGTGTTTTAGTAAAATACACGGGATGGCAGCCATTTGTAGAAATTCCGGATACGGTAACAGCGATTGGTGATGAGGCATTTTTGAATAATAAAACAATGATACATGTGCTGATTCCAGATAGCGTGAAGAGTATTGGAAATAGTGCATTTGAAGGCTGTACGAGTTTATTGTCTGTTAGCATACCGGGTAGTGTGGAATCAATTGGCGAAAGTGCGTTTTACAGATGTACCAGTCTGGGATATGCGTATTTGCCGAATAATGAGAAGTATACGGTGATAGAGTCGAGTTTGTTTAGAGGATGTAAATGGCTTACGGAAATTGTTATTCCACCACAACTTCTTGAAATTAAAGAGGGTGCTTTTGAAAATTGCAGTTCATTAATAAGTGTAGAATTGCCTAATTCTATTGAAAAATTAGGAGATGAATATGGTCCCGTGGCATACGGTTCTGGTGGTGTATTTCAAAATTGCACATTATTACAAGAAGTAAATATCCCAAAGAATCTTCAATTTTTAGGTGCGTATACTTTTTTTGGATGTTCGACCATTGATAATATTCGTATTCCAAAAAATATTACAAAGACAGGATATTATGGAAATTTTTTTGCAGAATGTGATTCTCTTGAGCATATTACTTTTGATGAAGGTATTACAAACATTGCGGAAGGATTGTTTCATAATTGCACTAGTTTAAAAGAAATTGAATTACCATATACAATAACAGAAATAGGAAACGGTGCTTTTTCTGGGTGCAAAAATTTAAAAGAAATTAGTTTGCCAAGAGGGGTAAGAAAAATAGGAGATGATTATGGAAATGTAGTAAGTGCAGTGGGAGGATGCTTTCAAGGATGTACTTCATTAAAAGAGGTTAAGTTACCGAAAGAATTAGTATATTTAGGAGCATATTCATTTAACGGTTGTATAAATTTGGAAGCAGTGGAAATAAATAAAAAAATAAATGAAGTTGGATATTATGCAAATGTTTTTAGCGACTGCCCGGCTCTAAAGAATATATTATTTGAAAAAGGAATAACCAAAATTCCGGATATGCTTTTTGAAGGCAGTAATGGTTTGGAAAAAATAGAAATTCCTCAAACCGTTACTGCAGTGGGGAGTCGTTCGTTTAAAAATTGTATATTACTAAAAGATATTAAAATTCCAGATTCTGTGAAACAAATAGATGCTAATGCTTTTGAGGGGTGTGTAAATATTGAGGAATTTAATTTTCCTGATACGATTAGTATTTTAGGAAATGGTGTCCTGAAAGGGTGTTCGAAACTAAAAAAAGTTAGGTTTCCGAAAACATTAACGAAGATTCCTGATTGCATGTTTATGGAGTGTAGTTCACTTGAAAATATTGTGACAGGTGAACAAATAGAAACCATAGGTGCGTTTGCGTATAAAGATTGTGTAGCATTTTCTAAAATAGATTTAAAGAATAGTAATGTAAGGAAGATTGGTGACAGTGCATTTAGTGGGTGTAAAGGACTTATTATGGTAGATATGGGAAACCAAATTGAAACCATAGGAAATTATGTTTTTAGTGGATGCAGTAATTTGGAAGAAATATTATTGAGTGAAACAATAAAGGTTATTCCTAAAGGTGCATTTGAAGCATGTTTGAAATTGAAAAAAATTATTTTGACAAATGGAATACAAGAAGTTGAAGAAGATGCATTTAAAGAATGTATTAATTTGCGGGAAATTTTCATTCCGTGTAAAACAAAGAAAATTAGTTCGTTGAGTTTTTCGTATCTAGATATTTTACTAATTAGAGGCGTGGCAGGAAGTTATGCAGAGCAGTATGCAAAAGAAAATGATATTGCTTTTGTTGCACAGCAGATTGCAACGGAGAAAATCACGCTGACTGAAACAGAATTGACATTAGGGCGAAATGAGAAATATCAATTAACTGCTGGATTAACCCCAATGGATTCTACGGATGAAGTTATTTGGTCGTCTTCGGATGAGAAGATTGCAAAAGTGGATAAAACGGGCAATATTGAAGCAATATCGGCGGGCGAGGCTGTTATCACGGCAAAGGCAGGTGAAAAAACGGCGACATGTAAGGTAACTGTCAACATTCCGATAAAAAGCATTTATTTAAACAAAACATCCATAGAATTAAATGCTATTGGTGACAGTTACCAGTTAAATGCAAGTTATTATCCATCTGATGCAGATGGAGTAATAATATGGAAATCGGATGATGAAGGGGTTGCTTCCGTAGATCAAACAGGAAAAGTGACAGCCGTAGGAAAAGGAACAACGACTATTACTGTTTCATGTGGGAATGTAAAGGATACATGTACAGTTGTGTCAAAAGGAGAGAGTGGTGGTTCACAGATAATTCCATCTCCTAGTCCTCAGCCAAGTTTGAAACCGAATCCAGACAATCAACCGGCGAATACGCCGAAACCAATTGTGACGCCACAAGTGCCGACAAAAGAGAATATTCCGCAATCGTCACAAACGGTCAATGATGGGAAGAATAGTGGTCAAATGGCTTCTTTGACAAAGATTAAAGGTGTCGTTGCAAAGAATCAAAAGAAGTGCAAAGTAAAAGTTACCTGGAAAAAGGTGTCAAACAGTTTGGGGTATCAGATTCAGTATGCAACAAATAAAAAGTTTAAAAAGGCCAAGAAAAAAATGGTTAAATCAACCTTTGTTACATTAAAGAAGTTGAAAAAGAAAAAGACATATTTTATTCGTATTCGATCTTATAAAATTGCAGATGGAAAGAAAGTGTATGGAAAGTGGAGTTCAGTAAAAAAAGTTAAGGTAAAGAAGTGATAATGAACAATCGCGTTGTAGATGGGAGTAAATCAAATTATAAATTGGAGGAATTATTATGAAAAAATTAGTTTTATCAACAGCATTGTTTGTGCTTGGCATGGCAACACTGGCAACACCTGCGAAAGCAGCAAAGAAGGCAACGAAATTTTCTTTAACATCGGCAACAACAGCAGTTACACGTAAAAGTGTGCGGGTTTCTATTCAAGTAAAAAACAAAGCAAAAATTAAGGAAATTCGCTGCCGTGCCGGAAAGGTAACAAAAGCTGCAAATAAATATTGGAAATATGCGAAATTTATTACAGCGAAGAAATCTTTTAGTGCTCCGTATAATGGCTGGTATTCGGTCCGCCTGAAAAACAAAGCAGGAAAGTGTACCGTCCGCAATATTCAGATTCAGTGCATTGACAAAACAGCACCATCAGTAAAAACAAGTTACACTGTTTCAAATAAGGTGGGAACGGTTTCGGTATCTGCCTGGGATAATAACGGGATTTCCTATATCGGTTATCAGAAAGGCTGGCTGCAATCCAAGCGGAAAGCTGACTATACAACAATGAAAAATGGTCAAAAATCGTTCCGAGTGACAACACCAGGATATTATACAGTCTGTGTTAAAGATGGCGTGGGAAATACTTATTTGGCTTACCAATATGTGAAACTGTGGCAGAACTTGTGGAGTTTGAAGCCGTTTGATAGATTGAGCGCAGAAAACTATGAGGGTACAATGAAAGATCGTTGGGGAAATTCGATTACGAATCCTATTAGGGTTGCTGCGCGAGAGGGAGGAGATAGATACATTGAATATTATTTAGGCGGGACATACACTAGGTTGTCTGGAGAGATTATTCGTTCTGATGAAAATGAAGATGACGAAAACACATGGGTACAGATTATTGCAGATGGTGTTTTGATTTATCAGTCGCCGAAAATGAATTACAAGACAAAACCAGTTTCGTTTGATATAGCAATTAATCACGCTAAATATGTGAAAATTGTGGCATTTTCAGATAATGCATCTATTTGGGCGGATTATAGATACATGCTGATTACTAACGCAAAACTTTATAACTAGGTAAAAAATATGTAGAAGATATTGGGAAAAACGATTATATATCCAACGATATTTTTTACTGGGATTTTGCTAATAATTGCGTTCAATACTGTTTCCCAAGCAGAAAAAGTACTGCCTCATTTTATGCAATTGCCTCTTGTATGGGTATTGCCGGGAGTAGTTTTGTTTACTCTTGCTTTTATGGCGATTTATTGCAAATGGAAGAGGTTAAAATACTTCAATTGCATTGCTTTATTAATATTTTTGGGAATAATTGCAATGCAATTATTAGTAATACATATTGCGAAGATATATCCAATTACAGATTGTTTTACTACTATGGATGAAGCAATGGCAATGGTGGAGAAACAAAATGGAATGTTAGATAATACAACGGAGTATTTTTTTTCATATACCAATAACTATCTATTTACAATCGTTATGTATTACATATTCAAAATGGCTAAGATAATTGGTGTTGATTATTATAATATGGCTATTTTTGTAAATATGATTTTGCTGGATGTTGGGATCTATTTGAGCTTTTGCATCATGCGAAAATTGTGGGGAAGCAGACGTGCTGCGGTAGGTTTATTGTTAATTGCCTTATGCCCTACTAATTATGTTTTTTACATTATGTATATACAAATACATTTAGTGTGCCGTTTGTAATGGGGATTTTGTATTGTGGAATCAGCATAGACAAAGGGAAGAAAAGTATAAGTAAATTTATATGGGCAGTTTTGTTTTGTGTGCTGAGTGTATATGGTACTTATTTAAGACCGACTACCGTGTTTTGTACAATCGGAGTTATACTTTATTTTTTTAGAATAAAGACGCTGAGAGAAAAATGGAAAAAAATTTTGTTGTTATGTATAATAACAAGTTTTTGGATGTTGGTATTAGGTAAGATCATCGATCATCATTTGCAGAACCCCAATAATACGCAAGGGTTTCCCGTGACGCATTGGATTATGGTTGGTTTAAATGGAACCGGTGAAATAACAGGAAAAGATGTAAAACTAACAAGAAAACAGGATGGAAAAACCGAAAAAATCAAATTTAATATGCAGGAAATAGAAAAGCGTATTAAGAAACTTGGTGTAACCGGAATAGCCAAATTATATGTAAGCAAAATGGGAAAAGAGTGGGCTGTGGGGACAGATGATTATCAGGTATTACAGTCAAGTGACAGATATTATTCAGAGGGATATGAGTGGATTTACGGCAACAAAAGAGGTATGGCAGTTATATATTCACAAATATACAGATGTGTCTGTTTGCTTGGAATTGTTATTATGTTAATGCAGCTACGAAAGAAAAAACATACCGATTTTCGATTTATACTAGTGACAGCCTTTCTTGCCATGATTGTATTTGGACTTTTGTGGGAAACAAATAAGAATCATACAATATGTTACACATGGATGCTAATTATTATGGCAGAGTCTGGTTTTTATCGTATTTGGCTGGCGAATCAATATATTCTGAAGAAAAAACAAGGGTATATTCTACTGAAACAACGGATAGGAATAGGGGTGTTGACACTAGTTCTTATTCTTTGCGGAATTCTATTCCGCTACAGTACGATATCACGAGAGAAAAGATTGTTTTATAAAGAAGAAAATAATATGCCCTATATACAAGATGTGGCTAAAAATAAAAGAATATTGAACAATGTATTTTATGCTCAGCGTAAATTTAACTGCATTAAGGTACATGCTGTTCCCATAAAGGGAGCAAATCAAAATGCTGAATATGAAATAACATTGCTTGATAAAAAACAAACTGTTTTGGAAAGCAAGGTGATAAATGCAAAAATAGTGAGAAAGTCTTCATGGGTGCCACTTCTGGAAAGAAAAATACTGCCTAAAGGGGAATATTATGTTCGTTTGTCAGGTCATGGATTACAGGATACAATTAAATTTCCTTATTTTGGTGGGAAAGTATTAAAACCATATGAAGAGAGTGTTTTGTTGGAAGGTAGTGATAGCATGGCATCCCTATCACTTAGAGTATCATATAAATATTAAATTTTTTGAAAGGATGATTAGAGATGAGAGGAAAGAGTAAAAAAATAGTAATTGTGATTTTAATGATAACATTATTTTTTGCACAGTCAAATGGAGATGTTTACTGTAAAGCAAAAAACATAAAAGTAAGCAATCCTAAAGTTACGAATAAAAAAATCACATGGGATTGCGTTTACTTTGGTAACTACTATCAGAACAGCGCAAAAAAGAAACAGAAAATTAAATGGCGTGTATTGAATGTAAAAAATCAGACAGCTTTGCTTGTGTCGGACAAAATATTAGATTATGGTGCCCAGTGTGGAGATGAGGATTATTGGAAAGGTTATTCTCTTTCTATAGACAAATATCAGGAGCAATCCAATCATTGGAAACAGGGGTTGTTGAGAAAATGGTTGAATAATTCTTTTTATAAAAAAGCATTTAAAAGTGCGGAACAAAAACAAATAAAAAAACGAAAAGTAAATATTTCGATGGCGGAGGCAAAGGAAACGCCTAAATATGTATCCGACAATGTTTCATTATTAGGTTTTTCTGATTTTAAAAAATCATATGGTTTGAAGGAGAAAAAGAGCAGAAAAGCTTATATGACTAAGTATGCACAAAAAAGGAGACAAAAAACAGAGTCCATTTTTGAAGGAGAAAAGGTATCTAAGGAAAGCATAAAAAATGCAGTGGATTATTGGACATATAATAATTGTATGGAGGGTACAGGCGGTGTTATGAGTGATGGATATATTTCACAGCTTGGCTTGGATGCTAATTATCCATATGGTATGCGTCCGGTGATAAAGGTTAAATTAAACAAGTCCCTCATTAAAAAGGCAGGGAAAGTAAGTGTGAATATTTAAAAAATATGGGTACCTATTATTGTTAATAGGTACCCATGTGGGATGAAAGGATTTAGTATGATTTAAACTAAAAAGACAAGGAGTGATTCTGTGAAGAAAGTAGTTAAATTATTTTTAGTAGTAGTATTATTGTTGTGTATTCAAGGTGCTGTAAATACGTAAAGTGCTTATTCTAAGATGAAGACGTATAAAGAGGGAAAAACTTATACACTGACGGGAAAGGTGCAGCGAATAAATTATGAGCATCCAAATGGCAGACATTTTATTGTATACCTTCTTAAATTGGATAAAAAGTTTAAAATTAAGACTGAATTAGCAGGGAAAACAAAAGCATCAAAAGTTCAACTTGCATTGATGTATTCTGGCGATAACAAGAAGAATAAATTATATAAGCTTCGTGGAAAGCATGTTAGGGTGCGTGGGAAATTATATGGACAAATTACAGCTTATTATGTAGTGCCCATTTATATGGATATGAAATCAATAAAAAGAATTTGATATGGAGAATTTAATCTCAAGGGAAAGGAGAGAGAAGCATATGAAGATAATGCGTAGTTTGATGTTTTTATTAGTTATATATGTTTTGGTTTGTAATAACACAAATGCAGAAGCCGCTTCAAAGGCAAAGGAGGCTAAAATTGCTTATGCAAAATATTTACAGTCGGTATGCCCTTTGGATGAAAATATATTTTGGCTAATTGATATTAATAAAGACAAAACGCCTGAATTGATAACAGGATGGAGTGAGGAATATTCTAGTATATCGATTCATTGTGTGTATACTTTTAAGAATGGTAAAATCAAAAGATTGGCGAATACGGGAAAGAAAAGTAGTGTAATTCAAAATGGAGAGGGGGATATAAGTTATAACTCACGTACGAAGACAATTGCTATTTATGATGGAGGAACATCCAATAATAATTCATTTTATACTATTGCGCGAAATGGAAAATTAAAGAAAGTTGGAGAAATTGGTTATCATTGGTATGATGATAACGGTACGGTTCGAAAGCCATTCTTAAATGGAAAGTGGATTTCAAAAAAGAAATACAACAGTACATTAAAAAAGTTCAAAAAATTGACATATCATAAAAATACATATAAAAACCGTACGAAATATTTGGCAAAGGTGAAGTCAAAAAAGGTTAAGTTGTTTAATGTCAACGGAAAAGAAAACATGGTAAGTATGAAGATTAAGTCCGTTAAAAGAACAAATCAAGGAATTATTTTAACAGGAATAGGAAAATGTCCAGTTGATGTAGTGAGAACAAAGAAACAGAGGGAACAACTGGAAAAAGGAAAAATTAAAGCACTTGGCAAGACATGGATTGTTAAAAAAAGTTACGAAGAAGGTACGGATATTACATCGTATTATTTGTATAGCAGCCAAAGTGCAAGGAAGTGGAGTTATGTGCTGACTCCGACTTTATATATATTAAAGCATCCTTATTTGGATTTAATGGACACGAATAATGATACTGTTTATCGGTCTGTTGGGAAAATTAAAGTATGTGTTAAGGAGTCTGAATACTGTGAACTTATGGAAGAATCAGCTCATGAGACATTTTGCCATACAAAGAAATGGAAAGGGAAATGGGTGCCGTTGGAATTGAATCGAGGTTACGTGAAAAAGTGGCTTTGGGATTAGAAACATTTTTTATGAATTAAAAAGGAGAGATTATTATGAAAAGAAGAAAAACAAGTCGTTTATTAGCAGGTCTGCTTGCACTGGTAATGGTGCTTCCCCTGTGCGAGATTACGCTGGGGCAATCCACACCGGCTAAGGCAGCAGTCAGTTTGCAAAATCCAATCACCGATGGAAATGGTGTAACAACATGGGATTGTATCTATTTTGGAAACTACTATCAAAGTAACAGTTCAACAAAAGAACCAATTAAATGGCGAGTCCTTTCCGTAAATGGAAATGATGCTTTTTTGCTGGCAGACCAAAACTTGGATGCTAAACCGTATAATGAGGAAGATACGGATGTAACATGGGCAACCTGTACCCTTCGTACATGGTTGAATGATACATTTTTAAATACGGCATTTACATCGGCAGAACAGGCTGCAATAAAGAACACAACAGTTGTGAATGATGACAATCCATACTATGGAACAGAAGGTGGAGAGAATACCACAGATAAAGTGTATCTTTTGTCCATTGCAGAAACAAGTAATACGGCTTATGGATTTAATGGCGAGTTTAATACCAGCAGTAATACAAGAGAAGCAAAAAATACAGCATATGCAAAAGAGTGCGGAGCGTGGACGTCCACGAGTACGGAGTACGAGGGGAACGGCTGGTGGTGGCTGCGGTCGCCGGGCGGTAATAGTAATTCTGCATCCGATGTGCTTGGCAATGGCTACGGCTATGACGGTGGTGATTATGTCAACAATGTTGATGGTGCGGTTCGGCCCGCTTTGCATTTAAATCTTTCCTCTTCTACTCTTTGGAGATATGCAGGAAAAGTTACTGCAAGTGGAGGAGATTCATCACAGGCAACACCTACACCAAAGCCGGTTGCGACAGAACCGCCGACTGTGATATCTTCAATTGTAACGAATAAAAGCGGCAATACTGGAAAGACATCAAGTAAGAAAACATTGCCAAAAGTAAAGTTGCGAGTGTCAAAAAATAAAAAAGGCAAGAAATTGGTTGTTAAATGGGACGTGGTCAAAGGAGCTAAAGGGTATCAGCTCCAGTATGCCTTAAACAAGAAATTCAAGAAGAAAAAGAGCATACAGACCAAGAAAACCAAGTACACCATTAAGAAGCTAAAAAAGAAGAAAACCTATTACATTCGTGTACGCGCTTACAAAATGAATGGCAAGAAAAAAGTGTACGGTAAGTGGAGTAAAGTGAAAGTGGTAAAAAGAAAGTAATGTTGCGGTAATATTGAATGAAAAGGAGAGATTATTATGAAAAGAAGAAAAACAAATCGTTTATTAGCAGGTCTACTTGCATTGGCAATGGTATTTTCCTTGTGCGAGGTTGTGCTCGGACAATCTGTACCAGTTAAGGCAGCTGTTGCCTTACATAATCCAACAACAGATAGGAATGGTTTATCAACATGGGACTGTGTGTATTTTGGTAAATACTGGCAAAGTAGTAGTTTGACAAAGGAGCCAATTAAATGGCGGGTTCTGTCGGTGAATGGAAATGATGCTTTTTTATTAGCGGATCAAAATTTAGACATTCAATTATATAATGAACAATGGAATGATGTGACATGGGCAGACTGTACCCTTCGTACCTGGTTGAATGGGACTTTTTTGAACAATGCATTCACATCAAAAGAGCAAACAGCGGTAAAAAATACAATGGTTGTGAATGATGATGATCCACACTGCGGTAACACCACGGATAAAGTGTATTTATTATCTATTTCAGAAGCAAGTAATACCGCCTATGGATTTAATGGAAATTTTGAAATTGAAAGTGAAACCAGAGCGGCAAAGAATACGGCATATATAGATAAAAAAGCAGTGGATTTGGTTGATGAAGTTAATTGCTGGTGGCTGCGTTCGCCAGGCAGCTATGGGGACGAAGCATCCTGTGTTGATTGTGAAGGCTACGGTTATTCTGATGGTTATACTGTTGATTCAGATCATATTGCTATTCGTCCTGTGTTGCATTTGAATCTATCCAGTTCGACTTTTTGGAGTTATGCAGGAAAAGTAACATCAAAGGGAGGAGGTTCTTCAAGTTCAGATGTAACCTCTTCAGTTTCATCAGATAAAAGCGGCAATACTGGAAAAACGTCAAATAAGAAAACATTGCAAAAAGTAAAATTGCGGGTGTCCAAAAATAAAAAAGGCAAGAAATTGGTTGTTAAATGGGACGTGGTCAAAGGAACTAAAGGGTATCAGCTTCAGTATGCATTGAACAAGAAATTCAAGAAGAAAAAGAGCATACAGACCAAGAAAACCAAGTACACCATTAAGAAGCTGAAGAAGAAAACTTATTACATTCGTGTTCGTGCCTACAAAATGAATGGCAGGAAAAAAGTGTACGGTAAGTGGAGTAAAGTGAAAGTGGTAAAAAGAAAGTAATACGGCGGTGTATTGAATGAAAAGGAGAGATTATTGTGAAAAAAAGAAAAACAAACCGCCTGCTGGCAGGATTACTTGCACTGGTAATGGCGTTATCTTTGTGCGAGATTACGCTGGGGCAATCCGTACCAGCTAAGGCGGCCGTTAGTTTACAAAATCCAACCACCGATGGGAACGGTGTAACAACATGGGATTGTGTTTGTTTTGGAAATTACTATCAAAGTAACAGTTCAACAAAAGAACCGATTAAATGGCGAGTTCTTTCCGTAAATGGAAATGATGCTTTTTTGCTGGCAGACCAAAACTTGGATGCTAAACCGTATAATGAGGAAGATACGGATGTAACATGGGCAACCTGTACCCTTCGTACATGGTTGAATGATACATTTTTAAATACGGCATTTACATCGGCAGAACAGGCTGCAATAAAGAACACAACAGTTGTGAATGATGACAATCCATACTATGGAACAGAAGGTGGAGAGAATACCACAGATAAAGTGTATCTTTTGTCCATTGCAGAAACAAGTAATACGGCTTATGGATTTAATGGCGAGTTTAATACCAGCAGTAATACAAGAGAAGCAAAAAATACAGCATATGCAAAAGAGTGCGGAGCGTGGACGTCCACGAGTACGGAGTACGAGGGGAACGGCTGGTGGTGGCTGCGGTCGCCGGGCTTTGATAGTGGGGATGCTTCCCATGTGTTTATCGATGGCTACGGCTTTACGGTGGCTTCTGTCGAATATGGTATTGATGCGGTTCGGCCCGCTTTGCATTTAAATCTTTCCTCTTCTACTCTTTGGAGTTATGCAGGAAAAGTTACCTCGGAAGGGGGAGGTGGCTCATCACAGGAAACACCAAAGCCTGCTGCGACAGAACCGCCGGTAGTATCGGACCGTGATGAATCGCTTGGCACGGTTACAAAAGGAGCCGACCTTTCTCTTGGTTCCAACAAATCCGGGAAGTTAAGTGCGGAAGTTAGTGAATTCTTTCCGGCCAACTGGAGTTTAGGCGCATCGGTATTTCCGGTTACACTGTCTCAGAAAACAAAGGCGGATGGAAGTTATTCCGTGAAGATGGCAATCGGTGTTGGAAAAACTGACATGTTGGATTCCAAAACGGAGTGGAGCAGGTATAAGCAGGTCGTGAATGACGCAGAGAAATACGCTTCCCTTACTGGGTTGTTATATCGGTATGCTCCAGAAAAAAGGTCTACTTTTTCGGTGAGCAAATTTAAGAAAAAGCCAAGCTTGTCTGCGGTAGGCTATATGGAGCAGGAGTATGATAAGTATGGCAATCTGATTTCTTCTACCGGCAAGATAGCACCTGAACTGGCTTGGATGGCAAGTACAAGTTGGCAGTTTGCCACGCCGATTGGACCGTGGTATGCGACATTGGCAGGCGGAGGGAAAATTGCAGGAGAACTTGGACCGAAATATACGTTTCCTACAAAGAAATGGACGCTCAATGGAAAGCTGAGTTTAAAACCGGAAATCTCGTTGGAAAGTGGCTATGGGATTAATAAGCTTATAACCGCAGGAGTAGGTGGAAAACTGTCAGGTGATTTGCAGATTCTTCCAAAGCCATCCTGTTCAGCAACCGCTTCGGCATATATTCATTTGTACTGTGCATTTCTTGTGGACTGGCAGCATGATTTGAAAAGTGTAACCTTAAAATTGTGGGGAAATGCAAATAAATTCAGTCAGAAAAATGACGGCTGGAGATGTTCTTTGATTGATGATTCATTTGCGGAGAAAACGTCTGCATGGAACCCCAAGGCAGCCAGTCAGCCGATTGCAAAATTAAAGCAGAACGGACAGACGGATAGTATGACGGAATCAACTTTACAAAGTGGAATTCTCACCAGTTCTCTGCCGATTATCAAGGAAATCAATGGAACGAAAGTTATGATTTTTCAGGGATATGATAGCAAGCGCAGTGAGTTAAACCGTACGGTGTTACAGTATTCGGTCTGCAAAAACGGCTCGTGGACAACGCCAAAAGCGGTTTTGGATAATGGATATGCTGATATGTATGCGGACATGGTGGTCGTAGATGGTAAACTGGTGTTGGCATGGCAGAAAGAAAAATCAAATATTGAGGGAACTATAAGTGATGGTGTGAGTGCCATTTTAAATGATGTAGCAAAGAAATCCGAAATCTGGACAGCTGTTTTTGATGAGACATCTGGTACATTTAAACAGACTGCACAGCTTACGAATAACGACAAACCGGATATGATGCCGAGAGTCAGTGAGGGAAGCAACGGTGCCGCCATTGTCTGGCTTCAGAGTTCTTCTAAGGATTATGTCAAGAACGAAGGAACTACTACGATTTGTCGTCAGGTACTCGGTTCTTCTAAAGTGCAGGAGATTGCCTCTACAACGAAAGAAGTAAAAGAGTTTGCGGTTTGTGAAGAAAATGGTACAACCCATGCCGTTTATTTGACGGAAAATGAAAACGGGGAATCGCTGCTTTGTGATGAAGCAGACAAAACTCTTATTTCTTCTAGGGCAGATGAGGGAACCATTGCTGGGATTCAATATGCGAATGGTAAGCTGCTTTATAACTGCAATGGAAAGATGTATGAGTTAAAGGATGGCGAAAGTACAGAGATGACCGACGATGAAAGCAGTATTCCTTCTTCAGCTGTTTACTGTAAAAATGGTAATTATGAAGGCTTTGTATGGATTACAAATGATGATGGAACTGGCGAAGGAAGTATAAAGGTTTCCATGAAAACAAAAGATGGTTTTTCGGAACCGGTTACGGTGTATACCGGAAAAGCAAAGCGAATCCAGTATTTATCCCCTGTGTTGGAGAGTGACGGTCAGTGGGAGTTTGCGGCTAATGTATTGAATCAGGACACAAAATTAAATGAGCTGCTTGTGATTTCCAAAACGCCGCAGACCGAATTGACCTTAGCAGGTGCTTCCATTGATGAGTATGATGTGGAGAATGATTTGACCGCTGTTCACTATTATGCATCAAATACGGAATTAAATCCGATTGACGAATTGATTGTAAAGATTAAATTGGAAGATGGCACGGAAATTGAAAAGACGATATCACAGACGGTTCAGCCGGGCGAGACGGTGTCTGGTACTGCTTACATGGACTTGTCAGATGTGACGAATCCTCAGGCTGCATCGGTGTATGTTTATGCAAAAGAGCAGACAGATCTCTCAAAGAATCAGGTATCCGTTTCCGTCGGAAAATCCGATATCCGATTAACAAATACGGTAGAAGAAAAAGGCAATCAGGCGGTTGTCACGGCAATCTTAGAAAATGTCAGTGACCGAACCGCAACGACGACATTGAAACTTTACAGTGATGAGAAGAAATCCAAGCAGTTATATACGTCAGAAGAAATTTCCATTGAACCATGGAAGCGTGTGACGAAGACTATTACCGTGAATAAGAGTGATTTGTCATATAATGCGAATCAGGCAGTTTATATGATGCTTCATGCGGATGTGGCAGAGGGGGACTGTGACGAGTCCAATAATGACAGCTATGCGATTTTGTATCAGTCAAAGATTAATACGAATACTAATTCGCAGACGTCTTCAAATGCTGGAAAGAAGCAGTCCACATCTAACAAAACGGTAAAAGCACCATCCAAAGTTAAACTTACCTCAGCAAAAAATGGAAAGGGTAAGAAGATTAACGTAAAGTGGAAGAAAGTGACTGGTGCCAAAGGCTACCAGCTCCAGTATGCTTTGAACAAAAAATTTAAAAAGAAAAAGAGCATACAGACCAAGAAAACCAAGTACACCATTAAGAAGCTGAAAAAGAAGAAAACTTATTACATTCGTGTACGCGCTTACAAAATGAATGGCAGGAAAAAGGTGTATGGTAAGTGGAGTAAAGTGAAAAAAGTTAAGATAAAGAAGTAACATAAAACAAGTTTTACAAAAAAATTGAGCGTAGAACGTCCCATACTTGGTGGTGTCGTTTCACGCTCTTTTTGCATCTCGGAATTTGGTGCTTTTTAACAAGATTTGGCAGTTTTTTGTGGTGTAAGTCGCTTGACGATTGTAAGTAAATATATTGACTTTGGACTCCAGATGTGCTAGTATATATACAAACAAGGGTGGGGCTCAGAGGGTCTCCTTGTAAAGATAGAAACAAAAGGATTTGACTAATAAGGGGGATATTATTTGGGAGCAAAAGATTTAGCAGAGAAAAATTTATTACAGTACAAAGATGTATTTTCAGATATT
>CAKRGF010000013.1 GCA_934322085.1 uncultured Eubacterium sp. | reverse complement strand
AAGGCAAAAGAACTAATCCAGAAAACCGAAGGGAAAGGAGGAAAAATCAATATGTGTGTATTGTTAGATATGTATGAGGAACGAGGAATAGAGAAAGGGATTGTTCAGGGAGAGGCACGCGGAATGGCAAAAGGAATTTCGCAGGGAATTTCACAGGGAATCGAGGAAATCAACACATTATATCATTGCTTGTTGGCAGACAGTCGAATGGAAGATATACAAAAAGCAATCATGGACACAGAATATCAGAAAGAATTACTACGAGAGTATGGGATAGGTGAGTAAGAGGAGGATACCATTTGGGAGCAAAAGATTTAACAGAGAAAAATTTATTACAGTACAAAGATGTATTTTCAGACATTGTAAATGTAAACTTGTTTGGTGGCACATGTTATGTGTCAGCGGAAGAGTTGTCGAGAGAACCAGGCGAGTTGATTACGAAAGCCGTCTCGGATGATAAACTTCGCCAGTTACAGATGGATGTGCCAATGAAGTGTAAGAAGAATAATAGAAGTTTTTTCTTATGCTTAGAAAACCAGAGCGACAAAAATAATGTTATGCCAGTGAGAGATATGGGTTACCAGCATACAAAATATATGGAGCAGATAAAGGAAGCCAAGGAAAGCAATCGGAAAACTGGTAATTATCCAAACCCGGTGACAAAGGAACTTAACGATTCACAGAAATTAAGCCCAGTCATCACGTTGGTTTTGAATTACAGTCAGAAAGAATGGGAAAAGCCAAGATGTCTGAATGATATGTTGGAGTTTCCAGAGGGTATGAAATGTGAGTTGGAGGCATGGATACCCTCATATTCGGTCTGTGTGATTAACTTAGCCAGCCAGCCGGAGACGACAATCCGTCAGTATCAATCGGATTTTAAATATATAGTCCATTACCTGTCCTGTGGAAACGACAGAAATAAACTGGATGAATATTTCCAAACAACGGAGTTTCAATTAGACCATCCGGAAGCGTTTTTAGATTGGCTGTCGGCGGTGACAAACGACAGGAGATATCAGAAAGCAAAAGAACTAATCCAGAAAACAGAAGGAAAAGGAGGAAGAATCAATATGTGTGTATTGTTAGATATGTATGAGGAACGAGGAATAGAGAAAGGTATAGCCCAAGGAGAAGCGCGTGGAATAGAAAAAGGAATTGTCCAAGGAGAGGTGCGTGGAATAGCAAAGGGAATTTCGCAGGGGATTTCACAGGGAATCCAAGAAATCAATACATTATACCACTGCTTGTTAGCAGATAATCGAATGGAAGATATACAAAAAGCAATTATGGACACAGAATATCAGAAAGAATTACTACGAGAGTATGGGATTGGAGAGTAGGTAAAAAGAAAACTCCACACATTTTTTTGTGGAAAAATATGTGGAGTATCCTATGCTGATTTTATAATTAGTCTTCTTTCCAGACTTCTTTTGCCATATTAAAGGCAGCCCAGGCTTTTGGCCAGTCGGCATAAAATGCGGCGTGTGTGATGATTTCAGCAATTTCTTCTTGTGTTACGCCATGTTTTTTTGCATTTGCAAGGTGGAATTTCAAAGAACTATCAAGGATACCGCTTGCCATTAGGGCGGTTACGGTTACGATGCTTCGGTCTCTGGCAGAAAGTTTGTCCTCTCTGGACCATACCTCTCCAAACAATACATCATCGTTTAATTCAGCAAATTTAGGAGCAAATTCACCAAGTGCATCTCTTCCTGCGGTTACTTTTTCCATGTTTATTTCCTCCATTCATATACTTTTATCGTTTTATTTTGTCCCAATACACCAGTTTTTGATTTCATCTGTATGACGGTCAACACTGCCACCATGAATGGCAAGACCTGTGGCAATGACTGCGGACGGACATAATTGTTTCAAATCTTTTATGCTGCTGCCAAGACCGCTTCCCTCATGAGTGCAGAAGGGATAAATCGTTTTTCCGGTAAAATCAAAATGTTCCAAAAAAGTAAAGACAGCCATCGGCATGGTGCCCCAGTAATTTGGATAGCCAAGGTAGATTACATCGTATGAGTCGATACTTTTTGGGTATTCTGTGAGGGCTGGTCTTGCATTTTGTTTTTGATCAACTTGTGCTTCGTGAATACAGTCGTTGTAGTTTTTTGAATACGGTTTGAGTTGTTCAATGCGGAACATATCGCCACCAGTTACATCGGCAATTACCTGAGCGGCGCATTCAGTGTTTCCGGTCTGCAGCATTTTCATTTGACCATTTACATAATTTTCGTCAGCTCTTGAGTAGTAAGCAATTAAGATGTTTGACATAAAGCATCCTCCTTTCTCTGATAAATTTGTTCTGTTTTTAGTATAACATGGCGAGTCTTGACAGAGAATTTCCAATATGTTATCGTTGTATCAACTAAAAGTTTACACGAAGAGAAATCGTTATTGCATAAGGGGGAAGCAGTATGTATGAACCGATGTTGGATACGTTTCTTGCCGTTGCAGATTGTGGAAGTTTTACGAAAGCGGCGGAACAATTATTTATTTCACCGACAGCGATTATGAAGCAGATGAATTCGTTAGAAAAACAATTGGATGTACAGTTGATTGAAAGAACGCCGTCCGGAATAACGCTTACAGAGGCAGGAAAGATTATTTATAAAGAGGCAAAATATATTATCAGCTATTCAAAAAAAACAATAGCGGAAGCGAAAGAAGCGATGCATAAAAAAAATACAACATTCTGTGTTGGTACGTCGCTTCTGAATCCGGCAAAACCATTTATGGACCTTTGGTATCAGGTCAATGACATTTTTCCGGATTATAAGCTGCATTTGGTTCCTTTTGAGGATGACCACAATGGCATTTTGTCGGAGATTGAACAGCTTGGCAAAAAATTTGATTTTTTAATCGGTGTATGTGATTCGCGTACATGGCTTTCTATGTGCGATTTTCTTCCGATTGGACGTTATAAGAAAATGGTCGCAGTTTCAAGGGAGCATCCGTTAGCAGCAAGGAAGGAACTGCAGATAGTGGATTTATATGGAGAAACATTGATGATGGTGAGTCAGGGGGATTCCGGAATAAATGATTTTATTCGCAATGATTTAGTGAAAAATCATCCGCAAATCCAGATTGAAGACACTCCTAAGTTTTATGATTTGTCAGTTTTTAACCGATGTGCGGAAACAAAAAATATTTTACTGACAATTGAGTGCTGGCAGGAGGTTCATCCGGGACTTGTGTCAATTCCGGTAAATTGGGATTACAGTATTCCTTATGGACTTTTATATAGCAAACAGGCAGATGAGGATGTCCTTCATTTTGTGGAAATGGCAGAAAAA
This sequence comes from uncultured Eubacterium sp., assembly GCA_934322085.1. Taxonomy (GTDB): domain Bacteria; phylum Bacillota; class Clostridia; order Lachnospirales; family Lachnospiraceae; genus Eubacterium_F. The sequence goes on along the minus strand of CAKRGF010000013.1, from coordinate 58,499 downwards.
TATATTCAGAAAAAATTAGAAGTGGAAAGGGACTGACGATGAAAGCAAATTATCATACACACACAACACGGTGTCAGCATGCGTTTGGAGAGGACAGAGAGTATGTAGAAGAAGCAATTCGGGCAGGAATCAGGATATTGGGATTTTCCGACCATTGTCCGTGGATTTATCAAAATGATTATGTGTCGAATATCCGAATGATGCTACAGGAAACCGATGGTTATTTTGCATCACTTGAAAAACTTCGGAAGGAATATGAAAAAGATATTGAAATTTTTATTGGATTTGAATCCGAATATCTGCCGGAACTAATGGAGGCTCAGGATGCTTTTTTGAAGGATTACCCGGTGGATTATATGATACTTGGACAGCATTTTCTTGATTACGAAAGTGATTTTAATTACAGCGGGCGCATGGCGGATGATGAAGACAGATTGATTCGTTATGTGGATTTGTGTATCGAGGGAGCAAAGTCCGGGCGCTATTTATATTTGGCACATCCGGATTTGATATACTATACCGGTCCTGATAAAATTTATCAAAGAGAAATGAAGCGGTTGTGCGAAGCAATGAAACAGATGAATATTCCGTTGGAATATAATTTACTGGGTCTGGCAATTCACCGCAATTATCCGGAGGAGCGATTCTGGCAGATTGTACGAAATACAGGCAATGCGGTTGTTTTTGGAGTAGATGCTCACAGACCGGAACAGTTTGCTGATAGACAGACTTTAGAACTGGCGAAAAAACAGTGTGAGGGAATGAATCTTGTGGAGCAATTGACGCTTGACAGATGTAAGGGAGAATGATAAGATAACAGCGTTATGTTGCGTATCAACAGGAAAGGAAAGAAAATGGCAGAAGAGCAAAAAGACAGTGAAACAAAAGAGAGGCTGCTAGCGTGTGCCAAGAAGGAATTTGTGGCAAAAGGGTATGCAAAAGCTTCGCTGCGTGCAATTTGTAGAGAAGCCGGCGTTACGACAGGTGCGTTGTATTTCTTTTTTCAGGATAAAGATGATTTATTCTGTTCCCTTGTTTCGGATGTGCTTATTCGTGTTCGGGAACTTATTGCGGCTCATCGTGAGATGGAAGCGGATGAAGCGGCAAAATCGGTTATCTCCAGCGGACATGATGACACAAGTGAGGTCGAGTTGACAAAGATTTTGGTACATGAACTCTACCAGAATCGAGAGGAAGTTCTGCTTTTGATTAACGGAGCCGGCGGCTCTTCGATGGAAAATGCAGTGGACTTGATTATTGATGAAATGGATGAACATAATTTAATGCTGTCAAAGGCGATGTGTGACGAATTGCAGATTCCGATGATTCATCATGCGCTGGTGCATTGGATGTCGCATAATCAGGTCGACATGTTCCTTTATATGATTCAGCATATCGAGGAGGAAGAACAGGCACTCGCATTTGCCGGTCAGGCGATGAATTATCTGCTTGGTGGCTGGTATGGAATGTTTGGTGTGCGTGGGTAATATTTTTAAGACCTTTTACAGGTCTTTTTAAATAACATTAACATAACAATGTTATGTTGGAAAGGAAAAAAAGTATGTATTTGGAAATTAAGGATGTCAAAAAAAGTTATGGAGAAGATGGTAGTTTTGTACAGGTGTTAAACGGTATTACTACAGAAGTAGAACGAGGAGAAATGTGTGTTATTCAAGGGACGTCTGGCTCTGGTAAGTCAACCCTTTTAAACTGTATTGGCGGACTGGATACGATGGATTCCGGTTCTGTAAAAGTAGCAGGGACAGAAATTTTCGGAATGAAAAAGGAAGATTTGTTAGAATACCGCCGTGCAAATTTGGGATTTATTTTTCAGTTTTACAACCTTGTACCGAATCTTACGGTAAGAGAAAATATTCAGGTGTGTGAATTTCTGACAGATAATCCGCTATCGGTGGACGAATTATTAGACACCCTGGGATTGACAGAACATCAGAATAAGTTCCCGTTCCAGCTTTCCGGCGGACAGCAGCAACGCTGTGCAATTGCAAGGGCGTTAGTGAAAAATCCAAAGTTGTTATTGTGTGATGAGCCGACCGGGGCATTGGACTCAAAGACATCACGGGAAATTTTGATTTTGCTGGAGAAAATCAATGCGCGTTACGGAACAACGATGTTGATTGTAACTCATAATAACAGTATAAAACAAATGGTTCATCGTGTGATTTTTTTGAAGGATGGACAGATTAAGAAATCGTATACAAATGAAACAAGAGTACCGGCAGACAAGTTGGAGGATTTATAAAATGAAGAAAATTTTAAGAAAAAGAGTTTTGCGGGATTTGAAAGAAAATCTCTTTCGCTATCTGGCACTGGGGCTTTTAATTATTCTTTGTATGTATATGATTGGTTCTTTAGTTGGTGCCGGAGAAACGATTGTGCGGGGCGTGGATGAACAGGCTGAGAAAAATCACATGGAGGATGGCCAGTTTACCTGTTTTGTGCCGTTATCAAAAGATAATAAAAAAGTTCTTGCAGAGCACGATGTGGAACTGGAAAAGATGTTTTATCTGGATTTTGCCAAGCAGAAAGAGACAATTCGTGTGTTTCAAAACCGTCAAAAAATCAATTTGGTTGCACTGTGCGAGGGCCGTTTGGCAGACAAAGAGAACGAAATTGTGTTAGAGAGACGTTATGCGGAGGAACATCAATATACGGTGGGCAGTCAGATTACGCTTGGAAAAATCGAATTTGAGGTAACGGGTATTGCGACAACACCGGATTATGATGCGCCATTTCGAAAAATGTCAGATACGATTGTAGACAGTAAAAACTTTGGAACAGCATTTGTTGGTGAACGTGCATACAATAAGCTGAAACAGTCTCATCTGGCAGCTCAGTCAGAAGAATATTTGTATGCTTACCGTCTCAAAGGAACGACAACTTCTGACGACGTCAAAGATATTTTGAATGATTTTAAAGTGGATGCGGACGAAATATCGGATTCATTCTTTCAGGATTATTGGGATAGAACCGGTGGTAAAGTGACCGATATCGATGATGGAATTGATGATTTGTCAAAAGGTGCGAAAAAACTGGCAGATGGACTTCGGAAACTTAACCGTTATAAAAACAAATTGAATCTTGTGCCGGAAAAATTGTTTGAAAATGCATTAGAGCAGACCGAAGAAGCATTAAAAGAAAATGGTACATCAGTATCGTTGACCGAGAAAAATTATGCCGATGAACTGAATCATATGATTACGTCACAGTCAGGGATTACTGCTATGGCGTGGAAGAGTGCCAAGGAAAATCTGGATGCTCTTAAACAGTATAAAGATGGGCTGTCATCGTATACGGACGGTGTGGGAAAAGCGGGTAAAGGTGCTTCTAAATTGCAGGATGGTGTGGATGAACTGAAAAATGGTGCTGACGAATTTATCGATGAGATGGATGTGAATCTTGCCAATCTGCAGTCTTTTGTGACGGCAGAAGATAATCCGAGAATCGGTGCTTCAGCGGATGACCAGCAAATTAATATTTCAGCCGGACTGGTATTTGGTGTCATTTTGATTATTTTATTTGCCTATGTGATTTCTGTCTTTACTGTACATAGCATTGAAAAAGAGAGTTCTATCATTGGAACTTTGTATGCACTTGGGGTAGCCAGACGCGAACTGATGCGTCATTATTTGATGCTGCCTATGGTGGTAACGACCTTTGCCGGTATCCTTGGATTTTTGGCAGCAGTCAGTCCGGTCGGAATCCCTGTACAGATGCAGGATTGCCTTGCGTACTTTTCTATGCCGGAAATCACAGTTCAAGTACCGGTATATTTGATTCTTTACGGCGTATTTATGCCGCCGGTTATGGCGTGTGTTGTCAATTATATTGTAATTCGGAAGAAACTTTCAAGAACAGCTCTTTCGCTGATACGAAATGAGACGAAAAAGAAAAAGCAGAAGACGATTCAATTAGGGAAAATGAGCTTTTTGAAAATGTTCCGTATCCGCCAGATGCTGAGAGAATCCCGTGCGGGCATTACGGTGGCAGTTGGTATGTTTATTGCGTTACTCTGCATGATGATTAGCTTAGACTGCTACGAACTCTGTATTCATGTGCGTGATAATAACATTGCCGACACAAATTACAATTATATGTATACGCTGAAATATCCGGAAAAAGAGGTACCGGATGGCGGCAGTCCAGCACTTGCTAAGACAATGAAAAAACAGATTTACGGCTATAACTGGGACATTACGGTTCTGGGAATCGAAAAGGGAAATCCGTATTTTGATGCCAATGTTGAGAAGGGAAAAGGGAAAGTAGTTGCTTCGTCTGCTCTTGCCCAGAAATATGAGTTGTCTGTTGGCGATGAATTTACATTAAAAGATGAGGAAACCGATACCTTGTATGCATTTGAAGTGACCGATATTTGTCAATATGCGCCAGCGTTCTATGTTTTTATGGATATTGATAGTGCCAGAGATTTATTTGGTGAGCAGGATGATTATTACAATACGATTTTCTCGAACAAAGATTTAAAGATTCCATCCGGTCGTTTGTATGCAACAACGACAAAGGAAGATATTGAGAAATCAGCAGATGTATTTATGCAGATGATGGTTAGCATGGTTATTACCATAACAGTTGTTTCCACGCTAATCTTTATCCTCGTAATGTATTTGATGATGAAAGTGATGATTGACCGTTTCGCATATTCCATTTCCTTAATGAAGGTGTTTGGATTCCGGACAAAAGAAATTCGAAAACTGTATCTGGATGGAAACTTTTATATAGTGCTCGTTTCTGCGATTATTAACATACCATTATCAAAGGCAATCATGGATTGGATGTACCCGAGATATCTGGTTAGTAACATTGCATGCGGACTGGATTTGTCGTTTGAGTCATGGCTGTATGTGGCAGTCTTTGCCCTGATTATGATTTGCTATTTTGTTATCAATCGTGTACTGGTTGGCAGATTAAAGAAGATGACACCGGCAGAGGTTCTTAAAAATCGAGAGTAAAAAAATGTGGTGGGAATTGAAAGGATGTGTTAAAATAGAAAGAAATTGCAATGGAAATAAGTGAGTGATAGGTATGAGCCACTACAAAAAAGAGATTCGAAAGCACTTGTCTGCTCTGATGCAGGAAGGGCCAATTGAGGAAAATAAAAATTATATCCAGCACGGCGATGTGACGGTTTTTAACCATTGCATCGCTGTTGCGGAATACAGCTGTAGAATCGTGGAGTTTCTGCATCTTTCCGTGAATCGAAAAGCGATGATACGGGGGGCATTGCTTCATGATTATTTTTTGTATGACTGGCATAATCCGGACAATGGCCATCGGCTGCATGGCTTTTCTCATCCCTATACATCACTAAAAAATGCGAAAAGAGATTATCCGATTACAAAACGGGAAGCTGATATTATCGTAAAGCATATGTTTCCATTAACGATTGTACCACCACAGACAAAGGAGGCATGGATTGTCTGCTTAGCAGATAAAATATGTGCCAGCGAGGAAACAATAAAAGGGATACGAAAAAGAAAACGGAGAAAAAGCAGATGATAATATGGAGCTGTACAATTGTTTTAAGTTTTTTTGTGTATAGTTTTTTTGGATGGCTGTGGGAGTCGACAGTTTGTTCTTTGCATAATGAGAAACAGTTGATTAACCGGGGATTTTTATTGGGACCATTGTGCCCGATTTATGGTGCAGGAGCACTTTGCTGTTATTTTGCGTTGTATTACGTGGAAAATCCAGCAGCGGTGTTTGTTCTGTCCGCTCTTTTGTGCTGTGCATTGGAATACCTTGTCTCGTATACGATGGAAAAGATATTTCATACAAGGTGGTGGGATTATAGTGATTTTCCATTTCATTTGAATGGGCGGATTTGTCTGTACGGTGCGCTGGCATTTGGAATTGGCTGTTTTTCAGTAAGGTTTTTTGTGCAGCCGGCACTGTTTCGTTTATTTTCTTATATGGAAAACAAGGTCTTAGTTTTGGTGAGTGTGTTTTTTCTGTTGCTGTTTATTACCGATTTGCTCTTAACCGTAGCGAACTGGAAGCAGTTAAACAAGCATCTGGCAACCATTCATGCCTACTTAAATGATTCTGCAAATCAAATTATGGAAAATTTCTCGGACAAAATTCCGGAGCCACTCATTAGCGACGAAAACGGTATACGGGTGAAAATCCGCAGGGTGTCGGTTCTTTTGCAAAAAAGGGAACTGCGTTTTTTTGGGGCATTTCCGAAGTTAAAGATTTATGCGTATGATAAGACGATTAAAAAACTTCAGTTAAAAGAAAGATGGTGTGAGTTTCGGGAGCGGAAATTAAAGCGGTAAAGGAGGACAATTTGTGAAAAAAGAGCAATTGGTACGTCATGAATTTGAGCCGGTATATGATAAAAATTCTGAAATTTTAATACTGGGAAGTTTTCCTTCCGTGAAGTCGAGAGAGCAGGGCTTTTATTATGGGCATCCACAGAACCGTTTTTGGAAGGTGTTAGCTGCCATTGTACAGGAGAAGATACCGGATTCCATTGAAGAGAAAAAGGAAATGCTGTTAAGAAATCACATCGCAGTATATGACGTGATTTGGCAGTGTAAGATTACCGGTTCGAGTGACAGCAGCATTAAAGATGTGGTGCCGGCAAATATTACGACTATAGTAGAACTCTCAAAAATAAGGAAAATCTATGCAAATGGAAAACTGGCGGAAAAACTTTTTTCGAAGTATCAGGAAAAGAAGGTTGGAATAAAAGCAATTGGACTTCCCTCGACGAGTCCGGCAAACGCAGCCTATTCTTTGGAGCGGCTTGTTGAAATCTGGTCAGAACAGATAAAACAGAAATAAAAAGGACTACGAATCATAAGCGATGGATCGTAGTCCTTTTTTCGATAGGCAATGCTAATGATTATGGGGCTGCTGGTACCGGTGTCTGGGTAGGTACAGCAGTTGCATCCGTGTAATTATCCGGATTTACCGGTGTGTTATCGGATGGTGTACCTGGAATGTCTGGTGTTTCCTGTTTTACCGGAAGTGCCTCGGCACGTTTTACAACACTATCAAAAGAGGCTTTATAGGAATTGTATTCACTGTATCCTTTCAGGCGTTTGATGGCTGCTTTTCCATCTTTAATCAGGGCTTTTGTTGTTGCATTATAGTATGTTCTCTTTTTCAAAGTGTCAATATACCATTTTGCTTTTTTCAAACGGTTTGCCTTTAACGTATTGTTTGCCTCGGTTGCAGCGTTTTCCGCATCAATTTTTTGCTGTTTCTGTATTTTGTCTGCTTCATCGGCTTTTGCTTCTTTAATGGCCTTTTCCCATTTCTTCTTGACAATATCTTTTAACGAGTTATATTTCGTGGCTGCCCGCTCTTTATAAGGGCCCTGTTCATATTCATCCGGGATTTTTGCAATAATAGCATTTACTTTGTCATACTCATCCTCAAAAGTGGAAGCAGTTTTTACGTCCTTAATTTTATATTTTTCAAAAGCGGAAACAACCTTTTCTGCTTCTTTTTTGGAAGCGGATAACTTGTATTCCTTTTCCCAGTTTGACTTCCTGTCGCTGTTTTGCTGCGAATAATAATCATAGCCGCCCGGACGCTGGCTGTAATAGCGTTTTAGCGGATTATAATTAATTTCCTTTGCCGAGGAAGATAAGTTTCCACCGGATACTTTTCGCAGTTCAATGGTTTCCGGAAGGTCAAAATTTGCCTGCTTTTTGTTCTTATGAAGTCCGTTCATAAAACTTGACCAGATGCGGAGTGGATAGGTGCTTCCGTACATACCAGGCATTTTGCGTGGCGTGTCGTAACCAATCCAGACAGCCGTTGTGTAGTAACTTGAAAAACCGCAGAACCAAGCATCTTTGTTGCTGCTTGTTGTACCAGTTTTACCAGCGTAGATTTGCTTGCTGTTATATCCTGCATGGCCGGTTCCGTAAGATTCGTTAAATGTGCCCTGCATCATATCTTTCATAATGAAAGATGTGTCTGCGGAGTAAACTTCCGTTTCACTGTCCTCGATTTCTGGTGCCTCGTAAACGGTTCCGTTTGTTTCGTGTTCAATCTTAACAAGACAGGTGCGGGAACTCATTTTACCATTATTCTCCAGTGTGGCATAACCTCGGCACATATCGTTAATCGTAACACCATAAGTGAATCCGCCTAAAGAAACCGCCGGAGCCAGATTATCAGCATAGGAGAGGGAAGAGAACTGCAGTTTATCTAAATAGTTCATCGCAGTTTCCGTACCGACTTCTTTGAAAATCTGGAAAGCAACGGTATTTAAACTTCGCGCAAGTCCCTCGCGGACGGTGACATTTCCATGATAGCCGCCGCCACTGTTACTTGGACTGTAACTTTTTTTGTTGGTGTTATCCCAATAGACTTTGTGGTCGTTGATAACGGTTGAGCCATTGATAACGCCATTGTCAATGGCCGGTGCGTAATCTAAAAGCGGTTTGATGGTAGAACCAGGCTGGCGCTTTGAAAGAAAGGCACGGTTATACTGGTCGTTCTGTGTTCTGCCACCCACCACGGCAACCACATATTGTGTTTCGTTGTCGATACACATGGCAGCACTCTGCAATGCATATTTTTTCGTTTTTTTGCTTTTCTCCGTAAAGGTCGATAAGGTTTTGGATACGGATTTCTGCAGGCGCTTTTGAATCTGTGGATTCAGCGAAGTGTATATTTTATAACCACCTGCGCGGATTTCTGCTGAGCGTTTGCTGTATTCCGTGGAGTATTTTTTGTTATAAGTATCCTGATCTTTTTTCGAAGAAAAATTGTACTGGAACTTAAAGCCATGCTCTTTCATTAACTGGATGGCAGCCCGGTCAATGGCATAACTCATCATATAATTTTCTGAAGAGGAACTGGTGTCCAGACCGACAATGGTTATTTCTTCATTTTTTGCTTTATTAAACTGTTTTTTTGTGATATAACCCTGTTCTAACATGTTATTAAGAACCTGAAGCTGTTTTTCCTTGGCAAGCTTCATACTTGCAATCGGATTATAATTGTTTGGGCTGTTTGAAATACCACAGAGCATAGCAGCCTGACCAAGCGTTACATCCTTGGCAGAGCAGCCAAAGTAAAATTTACTTGCGGTTTCTACACCGTAACACCGGTTGCCATAGAAGTTACTATTGCAGTAGAACTCCATAATATCAGCTTTGTTGTATTTCTGCTCCAGTGCCGGTGCAAGTAAAACTTCGGTTAATTTTCTGCCGAAAGACTGCTTTTGCGACAGCAGATTATTTTTGATGACCTGCTGGGTAATAGTACTTCCACCCTGAGTGATTTCTCCTTTATTTGTAATGAGGGAAATGCCTGCACGTGTAATCGACTGTAAATCAATGCCGCGGTGTTCCATAAATTTTTTGTCTTCGGTTGCTATGTATCCGTATTGGATATATTCCGAAATTTTATTGATTTTTACATATTTATAAGAACCACTGTCGATTTCACCAATTTTCTTCCCATCTTTGTCGTAGATGACGGTGTTGGAAAACATATGAAAACTGTTTTCATTCAGGTTTGATAGTTTGTCGTATGCCTGCTCACAGGCATCCTGATACATCGGAAGCATTTTTGCGTATAAAATCCCACCAGCAATCCCACCAATAATCAGAACCAGTAAAATCACATTCAGAATCACCTTTGAAAAAGTCAGGCAGAAATTCAAAATGCGGTAAAGCAGGATAAAAGGGAAGGAAATAATTTTGCAGGTGATGTCAAACCAACGTTTGTCAGCACGCATTTGCTTGATGCTATTTTTCCATTCGTTCCATTTGGCTTTCATGTGATACCTCCTTCTTCTTTTTTTGCAGCTTAATAATATTGTGGATGCATACACCTAATAATAGGAGGAGAATCCAGTTTACTATATTTTTATAAAACGGCTGCTGTATCAGACAGTAATTTGGTGATGTTTTATTCACGTAAATTGTAATCTGCACTCCGGCCTCATTGGATATGCCAAAGAGATGTGGCAGGACAAAAAATTTATCTTCCTTATATTCGGTTCCTTCATATTGATAAGAAAGCTCTGCCATCGGAATTAAGAGAAGAAAACCGTCTGTCTTTTTTGTAACAATGGTGGCGGTGGTTTTCTCATAGCTTCCGTAGTTAAGTATACGGCTGCACGTGTCGATGTTCATAAAGAGCAGAACCATCAAAAGAAAGAATAGTATTACCAAACGGGGTAGTACCGGCGGTGTCTTGCGAACCCGCTGTTTCCCTTCTTTTTTTTGCATAAGAATCCTCCATTTTTCGTAAAGTATTCTTTATTATACAATTAAAAACTTGATTTGTAAAACCTTATATGTCGATTCAGCCTTCTTTTGACGGTTTTTTTCGCAAAAGTGTGATGAAAAATGGAATAGACATTTATAAAGGGATTGGATATAATAAGGACAAATGCAAGAGAGGAAAGATGGTTATGAGCAGACGAAGAATGCATCAAAAGGATGCGATTATTTTGGCAGGATTATTAGGCGGCGTGTTATTGCTGTTGTTTTCTCCGTTGTGGGGCCCGATGATCTGGCGTGCACCGGCATCGTTTTCAGAACCGGCAGCTGCATCCGGACAGGCGGCGAAAAAAGAAGAAAAAAAGGAAACCAAAGAAGAGGAAAAACAACTTCCTATTGTAAATGAGGAAGGGATGACGCTTGCAGAGCGTATCAATACGCCAAAAGGATATACAAGAGAAGAGGCAGAAAAGGAAAGCCTTGCGGAGTTTTTACGAAACTATTCTTTGAAAAAATCTACAGGTGTAGTAAAAACATGGGATGGCAAAAAGGCAAAGGATATTACCAATACGCCGGCAGTTTTCAAACTTCCGTTAGCGAAGGAGAATCTTCAGTGGGCAGGAGGCTCCGTCATTCGATTGTATATGGAGTATTTGTGGGAAAATCAAATGTATGACAAAATTTCATTCCAGTTTTCGGATGGTTTTGCAGCACAGTACCAAAAGTGGAGAGAGGGTTTTCGAATCCGCAAAGATGCGACTGGCGCAATCTGGGTCAATGGTGGTGAACTGGATAAAACGAGGAAAAATCTGGAAGCATATCTGCACTGCGTTTTGACTTATACATCGGTTTCAACCTTGGAAAAAGAGACGAAAAAGGTTAAAAAAGATAAATTGCAGACCGGTGATTTGTTTTTGGATGCAGCGACCGGTGATGCGGCAGTGATTGTTGATGTATGTGTCAATGAAAATGGCGAGAAGGCATTTTTACTTGGAAAGGGCGGAAAGCCCGCAAAACAGTTTCATCTGCTCACAAATCCGGCACATGAAGAGGACCCATGGTATTACGAATCGGAATTGCAGTACCCATTTGTAACATCAGAGGGAGAATTTAAGAAAGGTTCTCTCCGCCATCCGACGTATTTGGATTGATTGTAGAAAATATGCACAAAAAAGCATGTAATATTGTTATTTTTTTGACAAAGTGACAAAAACCTCAAAAAAAACGATAAAAAAGGTTGAAGAATTTGTCGATTGCCTATATAATGGGAAATGTTGAAAAATTTTAGTTAAAAAAGAAAATTTCGAAAGGAGTTCATTATGAGCGAAAATACTTGTCTTGAGAAGCAGCCTCTGTGTGATGAGATGCTGCAGAAGATGGACACATATTGGCGTGCAGCAAACTATTTGTCCGCTGGTCAGTTGTATCTGTTGGATAACCCGCTGCTTCGCAAACCACTTACTATGGATCATGTTAAAAAGAAAATTGTAGGTCACTGGGGAACAGTACCGGGACAGAACTTTGTCTGGACTCACTGTAACCGTGTTATCAAACGATATGATCTGGATATGATTTACATTTCCGGTCCTGGACACGGCGGAAACTTCCAGATTGCCAATACCTACATTGATGGAACATACAGTGAAATCTATCCTAATATTTCTCAGGATGTTGAGGGTATGCAGAAGATGTTCAAACAGTTCTCGTTCCCATGTGGAGTACCAAGTCACTGTGCACCGGAGACTCCGGGTTCAATTAATGAAGGTGGAGAGCTTGGTTATTCAGTCGCTCATGCGTTTGGTGCCGTATTTGATAACCCGGATTTGATTGCAGTTCCTGTAGTTGGAGACGGTGAATCTGAGACAGGCCCACTTGCAACTTCCTGGCAGTCTAATAAATTCTTAAATCCAATCACAGATGGTGCGGTTCTTCCAATCCTTCATATGAATGGATACAAGATTAGTAACCCTACTGTATTTGCACGTATGTCTCATGAAGAGGTAGAGAATTTCTTCAAGGGATGCGGATGGGATCCAGTCTTTGTAGAAGCAAAAGATGAAATGAACGATGGTATCGATCCAGAAGATCATATCGCTATGCACAAGGCTATGTGCGAGGCAATGGACAGCTGTATCGAGAAAATCAAAGCAATTCAGAAACATGCTCGTGAAAACAACGATGCAAAGAGAGTTGCTTGGCCAATGATCGTACTTCGTACTCCAAAGGGATGGACAGGCCCAAGAGTAGTAGACGGACAGAAAATCGAAGGTTCTTTCCGTGCGCATCAGGTTCCTATGTCGATGGAAAAACCAGAGCATTTGGATCAGTTGAGAGAGTGGCTGCTTAGCTACAAACCAGAAGAACTCTTCAATGAAGACGGAAGCGTTAAACAGGAGATCGTTGATATGGCTCCTAAGGGAAATGCTCGTATGGGTGCTAACCCACATGCAAACGGTGGTCTTCTTCTGAAAGATCTTCGTCTCCCAGATTTCCGTGAGTATGGTGTAAAAGATGTTGTTCCTGGTGAGACTCAGGCACAGGATATGATCGAGCTTGGTGCTTATGTGCGTGATATCTTCACCTTGAATAAAGAAAATAAAAACTTCCGTATTTTCGGACCAGACGAGTCTATGTCTAACCGTCTGTATCATGCATTTGAAGTTGAAAACCGTCCTTGGAATGCAAACACATACAGCGATGATGACAACCTTGCGCTGGATGGACGTATCATGGATGGTATGCTTTCTGAGCATATGTGCGAAGCATGGCTGGAAGCTTATCTTCTTACCGGACGTCATGGTTTCTTCGCTTCTTACGAAGCATTTATCCGTGTTGTAGATTCGATGGCAGCACAGCATGCAAAATGGTTGAAAGTAACAAACCAGCTTTCCTGGAGACAGCCAATTGCATCTTTGAACTTCATTTTGACATCAAATGTATGGCAGCAGGATCATAACGGATTTACACATCAGGATCCAGGTTTCTTAGACCATTTGGCTAACAAGAAGGCAGACGTTGTTCGCATGTACCTTCCACCAGATGCTAACTGCTTGCTTTCCTGCTTTGACCACTGTGTAAAGAGCAAGAACTATGTCAATGCAATTGTTGCATCTAAACACCCAAGCAAACAGTGGCTGACAATGGAGCAGGCTGTTAAACACTGTACACAGGGTATCAGTGTTTGGGAATGGGCTAGTAACGACCAGAACGAAGAGCCAGATCTTGTTATGGCATGTTGTGGTGATACTCCAACACTTGAGACTCTTGCTGCTACAACAATTCTTCGTGATGCAATGCCTGAATTGAAGATTCGTGTAATTAACGTAGTAGACTTGTTCAAACTTGAGTCTGACAGCAAACATCCACATGGTCTTTCTGACCGTGAGTACGATGCTCTGTTCACAAAGGATACACCGGTTATCTTCGCATTCCACGGATATCCAACACTCATTCATGAGTTGACTTATGAGCGTCATAATAAAAATGTTTCTGTACATGGTTATCAGGAAGAGGGTACAATTACTACTCCATTTGATATGCGTGTTCAGAACGAGATTGACCGTTTCAACCTTGTTAAAGATGCAATTATGCACCTTCCACAGCTTGGAAACAAAGGTTCTTACCTTATCCAGGAGATGAACGACAAATTGGTTGAGCATAAACAGTATATTGCGGAATATGGTCAGGATCTTCCTGAAATCCGTGATTGGAAATGGCACAAATAATTTCACTGTAAGGTGAATAAGAGGGGGCTGTCAGCGGGCAGCCCTCTTTCTTTTGGAAAAATAAAGGGGAATGAAAATGAAGGCAGTTGCAACCATTTATACAGATTTTTCTGAGAAATTTGGAATCCCAAGGCAGGGGGCATTGGCCCGCGAATCCGAAGGGGTTATTGTATTTGAACCGGAATACCGCATGGAAGATGCACTGCGTGACATTGAGAAATATTCTCATCTGTGGCTTTTGTGGCAGTTTTCGGAAAATGTATCGAAAAAATGGTCGCCTACTGTCAGACCTCCAAGACTGGGAGGAAATAAGAGGGTAGGTGTGTTTGCCACCCGCTCACCATTTCGCCCGAATCCGATTGGACTAACTGCCGTCCGGCTCATTGGTGTAGAGCAGACAAAAAATGAAGGAGCGGTGCTTCGAGTTGCCGGTGTGGATTTAATGAATGGAACGCCGATTTATGATATTAAGCCTTATTTACCGTATGCGGACAGTATCCCGGAGGCATCCTTAGGCTTTGCCGGTGAGCATTTAATGGATGTGCTTGAGGTAGTATGTTCTGATGAATTATGGGGGAAAATACCAGAGGATAAAAGAGGAGCATTAGAAGAGGTATTGAGCCAGGACCCAAGACCGGCTTATCATGAAGATGAGACAAGAAAATATGGTATGGAGTTTGCCGGGTTTGATATTATTTTCCATGTAAAGGAAAAGGTTTTATATGTGGACGAGATTAAGAAAGGAAACTTGACAACAAAATCAAAGTTGTTATAATAAGTATATCCTATCAAAATTATATGAAAAGGAGTGCGAATTATGGACTCATTAATATATTTAGACAATGCTGCAACGACAGCAGTTAAGCCGGAAGTTTTTGAACAGATGATGCCTTACTTTATGGACACATATAGTAATCCGGCGAGTGTTTACAGTTTTGCCGGAAAAGCAAAAAAAGCAGTTGATGATGCAAGAGAGCAGATTGCAAATGCTTTGAATGCGAAGACACCGGCGGAGGTTTATTTTACCGGAGGAGGAAGCGAGGCTGACAACTGGGCAATTAAGATGACAGCAGAAGCTTACCAGAATAAGGGAAAACACATTATTACAACGAAAATTGAGCATCACGCCGTGCTTCATACGACTGCATGGTTAGAGCGCAAAGGTTTTGAAGTGACTTATCTCGATGTGGATGAGGATGGTTTGATTTCGCTGGACGAGTTGGAAAAAGCCATTCGTCCGGATACGATTTTGATTTCTGTGATGTTTGCCAATAATGAAATTGGAACGATGGAGCCAATTAAGGAGATTGGTGCCATTGCCAAGAAACATGATATTTTGTTCCACACAGATGCGGTTCAGGCGTTTGGCCATGTGCCGATTGATGTGCAGGAAATGAACATTGATATGCTGAGTGCAAGCGGTCATAAATTTCATGGTCCGAAAGGAATCGGATTTATGTATCTGCGCAACGGCGTAAAGATTGGACCATTGATTCATGGTGGTGCGCAGGAGCGTTCCCGTCGTGCCGGCACACATAATGTACCGGGAATCGTTGGTATGGGTGCAGCGACTGCACTGGCTGTACAGAATATGGAAGAAAATGCAAAAAAACAGATTGAAGTCCGCGACTATTTGATTTCCCGTATTGAGAAGGAAATTCCTTATGTAAAAGTGAATGGTCACAGAGAGAAGAGACTTCCAAATAATGTAAATGTATGTTTCCGATTTATTGAGGGAGAGTCCCTTCTGATTATGCTTGACCAGAAAGGAATTTGTGCATCAAGTGGATCAGCATGTACATCTGGTTCTTTGGATCCTTCGCATGTATTGCTGGCAATTGGACTTCCTCATGAGATTGCACATGGTTCACTTCGTTTGACGTTGTCCGAAGAAACAACCAAAGAAGATGCTGATTATGTTGTGAACAATCTGAAAATGATTGTTGAGAGACTTCGCAGCATGTCACCTCTTTATGATGATTTTGTAAAGAAAGAAAGCGAGGGAAAATAAATGTACAGTGAAAAAGTAATGGATCATTTTTCAAATCCGAGAAATGTTGGCGAGATTGAAAATGCCAGTGGTGTAGGAACTGTTGGAAATGCTAAGTGCGGTGATATCATGAGAATGTACTTAGACATTGATGAAGATACAAAAATTATTAAAGAATGTAAATTTAAGACATTTGGATGCGGAGCAGCAGTTGCGACCAGCAGTATGGCAACGGAACTGGTAAAAGGAAAAACGATTTACGAGGCACTGGAAGTGACAAACAAAGCAGTAATGGAAGCTTTGGATGGACTTCCGCCGGTAAAAGTTCACTGCTCGCTTTTGGCAGAAGAAGCCATTCATGCTGCTTTGTGGGATTACGCTGAGAAGCATGGAATTAAGATTGAAGGACTGGATAAACCAAAGGCAGACATTAGTGATGAAGAATAAGAAAACGGTAGTGGTAGGCATGTCCGGAGGGGTTGATTCCTCTGCGGCTGCCTACCTTTTAAAACAACAGGGATACGATGTCATTGGCGTAACGATGCAAATCTGGCAGCAGGAAGATACCTGCACCATCGAGCGCGAAGGCGGATGCTGCGGTCTGAGTGCTGTCGAGGATGCCAGACGTGTGGCAAATCAGATTGGAATCCCTTATTATGTGATGAATTTCCGTGAAGAATTTCAGGAAAATGTCATTGATTATTTTGTGAAAGAATATAGAGAGGGCAGAACACCGAATCCGTGTATAGCCTGCAACCGGTATGTGAAATGGGAATCTCTGCTGCAAAAAAGTCTGGCGATTGGTGCTGATTATATTGCGACCGGTCACTATGCTAAGATTGTGCAGTTAGAAAATGGAAGATATACGCTGATTCGCTCGGATGCAAAAGGAAAAGACCAGACTTATGCTTTATATAATCTGACACAGAATCAGTTATCGCATACGCTTTTCCCGATTGGCTCCTATGAAAAACCGCAGATTCGTGCAATTGCAGAAAAAGCAGGACTTCAGGTGGCACATAAGCCGGACAGTCAGGAAATCTGCTTTGTGCCGGATAATGATTACGCCGGTTTTATTGAGCGTGAGACCAATGAAGTGGAAAAGCCCGGAAATTTTGTCTCGACTTCCGGCGAAATTCTCGGTACACACAAAGGAATCGGACATTATACAATTGGCCAGCGAAAGGGCTTAGGGATTGCTTTTGGTGAGCCGATGTTTGTTGTGGAAATCTGTCCGGAGACAAATGAAGTTGTACTTGGAAAAAATGATGAAGTCTTTACGGACTGGTTAAAGGCAAATCAGGTAAATCATATGGCAGTGGACCACTTTGAAGTGGGACAGGAAGTGACTGCAAGAATCCGCTATAATCATGGTGGGGCAAAAGCGGTAATTTCAGAAGTGACAGAGGATTCTTTTTCTCTTACATTTGAAGAACCTGTCCGGGCAGTTACACCGGGACAGGCCGTTGTTTTATACGATGGTGATTATGTGCTTGGCGGCGGAACGATTTGCCGCAAAGAAAAAGAAGATTAACACCATCCACCATCAATTGTCAGAATTTGACCCGTTAGATAGATGGGAGCTTTAGCAAGAAGTGAAATTGTTTGTGCCACTTCTTCTACGCTGCCCATTCGTCCGGCGGGTATTTCTTCGCATATTTCACGAATTTCGTCTTTTGAAAAACAAGCATTCATCGGTGTATCAATCATACCACAGGCAAGAGCATTTACGGCGATGTTACTTGGTGCAAGTTCCTTGGCGAGCGCTTTTGTAAACAGATTGATACCGCCTTTGGCTGCCGAATAAGCAACTTCGCAGGAAGCCCCTGCATTTCCCCATACAGAAGAAATCATAAGGATTCGTCCCATTTTTTTTGATACCATATAAGGCACAATTTTCCTGCAACAGTAGAACGCTGAAGATAAGTCGCTGTTGATTACATTCATCCATTCCTCGTCGGACATATCCGTCAGTAACCCGATGTGGGAAATGCCTGCGCAGTGCAGGAATAAATCCACATGTTCGAGTGATTCGACCGTTTTTTCTATTAGCTGCCCAGCTTCTTTTGAGTCGCTCAAATCTCCGCAGAGGGAAAAGATAACTGCATCGCTGTTTGACTGTGCATCTATGCACGCTTGTTTGACTGTCTGAAGCTTTTCTTTGGAACGGTTTCCTAATAAAGCCAGTGAATACCCTTCTTTTGCTAACTGGATGGCGGCTGCTCCGCCGATTCCGCCGGATGCCCCGGTGATGACTGCTGTTTTTTTCATTTTCATGCCTCGCTTGTTTTTTTCTTATTTTAGAGCATAAGAGGGAGCAGTGCAAGTAATCTGGCAGGAATTTTTTTTGTTTTCACGATTTGTCAGGAAAATTTGTGATTCATGGGCCGCTCCCGCTAAGACAAACGCACAGGGGTATCGGCACGCAGACTACGCGTTGCCTGATACCCGTGTGTTTGTATCCCATTTATCACAAATTTTCCTGCCTAATCGTTGAAAACTAAAGAAAATTGTGACAGATTGTCCAGCTTGATTTTGGTTAGTTGGGGGAGGGCAATAAGTGGTTGGGTTTTGTTTTCTCAGGATTCTAATAATTCAGCAAGAAGAATTCGCAGCGAGTGGGTACAAATACGCAAGTATCAGGCATTGCGTATTTTGCATGCCGATACTTCTGCGTATTTGTCTGAGCGGGAGCGCCCACGAGATGCGAATCCTTCTTACTGAATTATAAGAAACTGAAAAAACGGAAAACAAAAAAGCTAGGATTGAATTCCTCCCCATCTTCTGATATAATATTAATACTTATGTGCACATGGCACGCAATTTTTGCGGGAGGAATAGTATGAAAAATCGAAGTATTGCACAAATTATACTTATCAATTTTTTTAAGACAATTGGTGTTATTGTATTGTTGTTAGGCGTTGGTGTACTCAGTTATTATCTGACGATGCTGTTTTTGAAACAGACGCAGCGAGTGGAGAGAAGTACGCAGTACGAGCATGTGATTGATGTAAATCCTGGCAGCATGGAATCCAGTAACTTAATTTACAGCTATAACAAGAAGAGTGGCAAAATCGAGGCGATGGTGCTTGAATTATTTGATGCCGGAACGAAGAATATGACATATGTAACGATTCCCTCCAATACGCAGATTACGATTTCGGCAAAGACTTATAATGATTTATTAAAGAAAAGTTCAAAACTGCCGCAGGTGGTTACGATGTCAGAAATTGCCTCTTATTTTGACGGGGATGTTAAATATGAGTATGGAATTCTCATTTTACAGGAGGAGTTAAAAGCGGATATCGGTTATTTCACTGCGATGGCATCCGATGAATTTAATAAATGTTTTGAATGGGAGAATGGTAAGAAGAAAAAACTTTGCCCAACGAAACAGCTTTTGGATGAGGCAGCGAAGTGCAGTGATGAGAGCGATATGAATGATTTGATAGAATCCAAATGGGATTCTTTGATTAGCGATGTGACATTGAGCCAGAAGCAGCATTACAGTAAAGAGTTAAAGCAGGTCAATCGTGAATATATCCACACATACTGTGCCAAAGGGCAGACATTTAATAAGAAATTCAAGTTAGATAAAACAAAAACTGCTAAGATGATTGAAAAAGTATGGGAGAAAAAAGCTTATCAGAGTGCACAAAACAGTTCGAACAGTACATCTTCCACGGAAAATAAGGGGACAGTGTGGATTTATAATGGAAGTAAGATAACCGGACTTGCAGCAAAATATCAGAAAAAACTTCAGGAAGACGGTTATGAAGTAAAAGGTGTTGGTAATGCGACAGGCGACATCCGCTCGCAGACAGTTATATATGCGACGAAGAAAAAGAAAGCCAATGCGCTAAAGAAATATTTTAAAAATCCGCTGGTTCAGACGGCTGATAATATGAGCAGCGGGGCATCCATTGAGATTGTACTCGGTACGGATGATGACATACAGTAACGGAAACCGAACATTCTGACAGAAAGCGAGGTGTTTGTGTGGGGACAAAAGTAAATATCATGGACATGCAGGTGGATTTGCTGACCAAAGAAACACTGAAGCAGGAGATGCAGAATTTTCTGGAGAATGAAACAGTGAATGTAGCGCATGTTATTTCACTGGATTATATGGATGCCTATGATAAAAATGAGCAAGTGCGCGAGTCACTTGCCCATGCAGACCTTGTTCTTCCTGGGGAAAAAGCGATACTGACCAGACACCATGTCGATGTCTTGGAGACCGGCGGTATGGCGGTCGATTATCATGCGGTGTTAGAACTGCTTTCGCTTGTGAATGAGAATAACCGGACAATTTATCTGGTTTTGCGAAGTGAAAAAGAAGCCAAAATGGTGTACCGCTTTTTGTCAGAATATATTGACAGAGACCAGATTGTTGGTGTTTATGCAGCCGATGGAGAGGTTGCAGAGGAAAGCCTGATTAATGATATTAATATGAAATTACCGGATATTGTGCTGTTATCAATGGAGAGCACCGAACAAGAAGAATGGCTTGAGAATAACCGCGCGAAAGTAAATACCAAACTTTGTGTGGTATTAGGAAGTGTGATGCCGCTTTTATTCCGGGAAAATGTGGCAGTGCCAAAGTGGTTAAAAAAATTACATCTGGGAGGCGTTTACCGCTGGTTTTTAGTGATGCCGTATTCCCATTCGCTCAGAAGACGTATATTTCATAGAAAAATGGACGATTATAATACCAAGAAAAAATTTCGGAGGTAACAAAAATGTCCATATCAAAGAAGCGTATCTTTCGTTCCTATGGTATGATTACCATGGGAACTTTTTTGATGGCTTTGGGAACTTGTCTGATTTATGAGCCGATGTCGATGGTTACCGGAGGTTTTTCAGGCGTAGGAATTGTATTGGAGAAACTGTTTGGAATCCCAGTGTTTGCTGTGACTTTTCTTCTGAATGTGCCCTTGTTTTTTATGGCAAGGAAATTTCACAGCAGGGAATATATAATTCGTTCGCTGTATGCTATGATTACGTTTTCGCTGGCTCTGGCAGTGATTCCCGTTACCTCCGTTACGCATCAGGATTATTTGATGGCAGCAATACTGGGCGGTGCGTTTCATGGAGGAGGACTTGGACTGGTATTTCTTGCGGGGAGTTCCACTGGTGGTACGGATTTGTTAAGTACCCTTTTGCATCCGCTGTTACCAATGATGCGGCTGGCAAATATCATTGGGATTGTCGATGGCATAATTGTTGTTGCCGGTATGCTGGTTTTCGGTGTGCGGACAGCCCTGTATTCCATTGTGGCGGTTTTTGTGACCTCGAAAGTAATGGATGGTGTGACATCCGGAATGCGGTATGCGAAAATCATGTATATCATTTCTGACCAGTCGGCAGAAATTGCGGAAATTATTCTGCACCAATTTGAGCGCGGTGTAACGGCATTGCGGGGAAATGGTATGTATTCCGGGCAGGAAAAGCAGATATTAATGTGTGTTGTATCACGCCGTGAAGCTGTTTCTATGGTGAAATATGTCAAGGATGCAGATGAGCAGGCATTTGTAATTGTTGCCGATGCCAGAGAGGTGCTGGGGGAGGGATTTAGTACCGGTGATTAGTATGCTAAACGGAATCTGTGCAATTTACACAAAAGATTTTTGAATTATTTAGGTATTTTGAATATGGTGTTTTTGATAAAGATAGTGTATAGTATCAGTTAGATGTTTGTGACAATATTATATCCTAGGAGGAATTTCAAATGGCAAGTTTATCTTTAAAAAACATCAATAAAGTATATCCAAACGGCTTCCATGCTGTTAAAGACTTTAACTTAGAGATTGAAGACAAAGAGTTTATTATTTTTGTAGGACCATCCGGATGTGGTAAATCTACTACACTTCGTATGATTGCCGGCTTGGAAGAGATTTCCAGCGGTGAATTGTGGATTGGTGATAAATTGGTGAACGATGTTGAGCCAAAAGACAGAGATATCGCGATGGTATTCCAGAACTACGCGTTGTATCCACATATGTCCGTATATGACAATATGGCATTTGGTTTGAAACTGAGAAAAGTTGCAAAAGACCAGATTGACCGCCTTGTACATGAAGCAGCTAAAATCCTTGATATCGAGCACTTGCTTGATCGTAAACCAAAGGCTTTGTCCGGTGGTCAGAGACAGCGTGTTGCTATGGGACGTGCAATCGTACGTGATCCTAAAGTATTCTTGATGGATGAGCCGCTTTCTAACTTGGATGCAAAACTCCGTGTACAGATGCGTATCGAGATTTCCAAATTGCATCAGAGACTGGAAACAACAATTATCTATGTAACACATGACCAGACAGAGGCGTTGACACTGGGTACTCGTATCGTCGTTATGAAAGACGGTGTTGTACAGCAGGTTGACTCTCCACTTGATTTGTATATGAGACCAAACAACTTGTTTGTTGCCGGATTTATCGGTTCACCTCAGATGAACTTCATCGATGCAAAAGTAGTTGTATCCGGTTCTGAAGTACGTTTGATGTTTGGTTCTAACTCCATTAAACTTCCAGAGAACAAAGCTAAGAAGTTGATTGATAATGGATACGAAGATAAGACAGTTACCTTTGGTATTCGTCCAGAGGATATTAAAGATGAAGAGATGTTCATCAGCAATTCTCCAGATACTACACTGGAAGCTACTGTTAAAGTATACGAGATGCTTGGTGCAGAAGTATTCTTGTACTTCACAGTTGAGACATTTGACATTACTGTACGTGTAAACCCTCGTACAACAGCTCGTCCTGGTGATACAATTAAGATTGCTTTGGATGGTTCTAAGATTCACTTGTTTGATAAAGAAACACAGGAAACAATTACAAACTAGTCTTAGCACGAAATATGTTTTTGCTGGGCGTCTTCTTAAGGAGACGCCCTTTTTGTGGCGTAAGGTTTTTACGACTAAAAAAGGAGGTTATATGAGTGAGTAACGAAAGTAAGAGTGTGGCAGTGCCGGAAGAGAACAAAATGGGTGTCATGCCGGTCGGCAGGCTGTTATTTAGCATGTCGCTCCCAATGATGTTATCCATGCTGGTTCAGGCACTTTACAATATTGTAGATAGTATTTTTGTGGCAAAGTTATCGGAGGATGCTTTGTCCGCGGTTTCCCTTGCCTTTCCTCTTCAGACGCTGATTTTTGCGGTTGGCGGCGGTACCTGTGTAGGTGTGAATGCTCTTTTATCGAGGGCGCTAGGAGAAAAGGATTTTAAGAAGGCAAATGATGTTGCGATGAATGGTGCTTTTTTGGCAGTTCTCAGCTATGTTGTATTTTTAATCCTTGGTCTTACGGTAGTAAAACCGTTTTATGTAGGACAGCTAAATGGAGCAAGTTCTCCGATTTACGGAATGGGTGTTGACTATTTGAGTACAGTCATGATATTTTCCCTTGGTGTTTTTTGTCAGATGTATTTTGAGCGACTGCTGACTTCAACGGGAAAAACCGTGTATACAATGCTTTCCCAGCTTACTGGTGCGATTATCAATATTATCTTAGATCCAATTTTGATTTTTGGTCTGCTTGGTGCACCGGCAATGGGCGTTACCGGTGCAGCTGTGGCTACTGTTATCGGGCAGTGTGGCGCAGCGATTCTTTCTGCTGTATTTAATGTGAAATTTAATCATGAGGTGGATTTGAAAATTAAAGGGTTCCGTCCGAGTGCTAAAATTATTGGGCCAATTTATGCGATTGGAATTCCATCTATTATTATGCAGTCTATTGGTTCCATCATGACTTACTGCATGAATCAGATTTTGATTGGATTTTCTTCAACAGCAACAGCGGTATTTGGTGTTTATTTTAAACTGCAGAGTTTCTTCTTTATGCCACTGTTTGGATTAAATAATGGAATTACACCAATTATTGCTTATAATTATGGAGCACAGAAAAAGCACAGAATGATAAAAACAATTAAAATGAGTCTGGTTGTATCGTTCTGCTTGACCTTTATAGGGTTCTTAGGTTTTGAACTGATTCCGGATAAATTACTTGGATTATTTGCGGCTTCGCCGGCGATGCTTACAATTGGAATTCCGGCACTTCGTATTATCGGAATCCACTTTTTAATTGCCTGGTTCTGTATTATTGCCGGTACGGTATTCCAGTCCCTGGGAAAGGCTGTTTACAGTATGGTGGTTTCGGTTATGCGTCAGCTCGTCGTACTGGTTCCGGCTGCGTATCTTCTGGCCCATTTTGGCGGCCTGCATGCAACTTGGTGGTCGTTCCCGATTGCCGAGAGTATGTCACTTGCGGTATCAACGATATTCCTTATGCGGATTTACAAAAAAATAATCAAACCACTGCCGGATAAGGAATAAAAATAATATAAAAAATTGTTTTTTTGCAACTTTTCCTCCTTTTGAATCGTCTTATATATAAAGACAATACAAAAGGAGGTTTTATTATGGTGAGAAACAAGAGAATATTAGCAGGAGCATTACTGCTGTCCGCGTCATTACTTAGCGGTGGTTTAAGTATGGGATTTTCAAATAACGGACAACCTGCCATTGTGAAAGCGGCCGACACAAAAAGCCAGAGTACGCTGACAGGTTGGAAAACTAGCAAAGAGGTAACCTATAAAGGTGCGGAAGCTACATATCACGCATATTTATCCGAAGATGGAAAAAATGCATGGATTTATTTTGTGGAAACAACAAACAAGACAAAATCTTTAAAATTTCCGGATACGGTAGAAGGGGCTTCGGTAACAAGAGTTGGTTATGACACGGCACTTCGCAAATGGGAAGATGCAGATGAATTTAACCAGAACATTTCCGGTGTGACGGTTGAGTATGCACATGGTGTAGATGGCTGGGGCAAGAAAACGATGAATGTGGAATCGGTTGTACTGCCAAAGAATCTAACGAAGTTAGAGTCAACGGCACTTAGCGGATTTCGTAAAGTTAAGAGCATTACAATTCCAGATGGTGTGAAGGAAATTAGTGCAGAAACATTTTATGGCTGTGAGAGTCTTAAGGAAGTGAAATTGCCAAAATCACTTGCTTTCTTTGACAATTACACATCCTTTTCCGCCTGCCCAAAGCTTTCCAAAGTGACATTGTCAAAGGCAAATAAGAATTTCAAACTGCAGAAAGGCCTGTTACTGAATAAGAAAGGAACAAAACTTATCTGGGCAGTGCCAGCGAAAAAGAAAATTACGGTTCCTGATAGTGTTACTTCGATTGCGGATAATGCACTCAAAGCAGGAAAAGCAACAAGTGTTTATCTTGGCAAGAAGGTGAAAATAATTGGCAAAGATGCTATTGCCGGAAAGAAGATAACGAAGGTAAGTATTTCTAAGAAAAACAAACGCATGGGAAAACAGGGACAGTGCATTTACGAGAAAAAGAGTGGTAAGTTATTAATTGCTGTTGCGAAAAAGAATGTAGTAAAAATAGGAAATAAGGTAAAACTGATTAGTGAGGATGCTTCTCTTTGCGGCAGCCGCCAGTTAAAAAAACTGGAAATCGGGGCAAGTGTAAAAACGCTGCAGGGAGCATGGGGTGAATTTTACCGCGCCGGTTATGTGACAACAAAAGTGTATTTCCGCTCCAAAAATCCACCGAAACTGACACAGAATAATGATAAAAATTATTGTTATCTTCCGATTTTCAGAGATGTGTATGTACCGAAAGCATCCTTGAAAAAGTACAAAAAATGGTATAAGAAAAATGATGCGCTTCAATTTGTGAAGCTTAAGACCTTTTGACAATAGTCTGAATAAATGATACAATGAGGAGAAATGAGGTGTTGTGAACGAAAAGTACAAAAGGAGTAGTTAAGGAGGGGCATAAATGATATCAAACCAGATTTTGCAAAATACAATTGATGGTGTAAAAGGGATTACAAAAATTGACCTTAGTGTAGTGGATGCCGAGGGAAATGTATTGGCGGAAACGGCAGGTGACAGTGAAGATTACCGTGCGACCGTTAAGACATTTGCTGATTCGCCGGCAGACAGCCAGGCGATTTTGGGATACCAGTTTTTTAAGGTTTATGATGAGAGTCAGTTAGAATATATTGTCGTGGCAAAGGGAGAGGCCGAGGATGTATATATGATTGGAAAGATTGTTGTATTCCAGATTCAGAATTTATTAGTTGCCTATAAAGAACGTTACGACAAGGATAACTTTATTAAGAATCTTTTGCTCGATAACCTCCTTTTGGTTGATATTTTTAACCGCGCGAAGAAACTTCATATCGAGATGAATGCGCGCCGGGTTGTTTATATCGTAGAGACAAGTAAGGAAAAAGATAATGGTGCCCTAGAGACTGTCCGCAGCATGTTTGCCGGTGGCAACAAAGATTTTATTACAGCAGTGGATGAGAAAAACATCATTATTGTAAAGGAAATTAAGGACAAAGACACCTACGATGATTTGGAGAAAACGGCGCAGGTTATTGTGGATATGTTAAATACTGAGGCAATGGCACGTGTCCGTGTGGCGTTTGGAACGATTATTAAAGATATCAAGGAAGTATCAAGGTCCTATAAAGAAGCGAAGATGGCATTGGATGTTGGAAAAATCTTTTACAGTGACAAAAAGGTAATGGCGTATAGTAATTTGGGAATTGGACGATTGATTTACCAGCTTCCACTGCCACTTTGCAAAATGTTTATTAAAGAAATTTTCGATGACAACACACCGGATAATTTCGACGAAGAAACCTTGACGACAATTAACAAGTTCTTTGAAAATAACTTAAATGTTTCGGAGACATCGAGACAGCTTTATATCCATCGAAATACACTTGTTTACCGTTTGGATAAACTGCAAAAGAGCACCGGACTTGATTTGCGTGTGTTTGAGGATGCGATTACATTCCGCATTGCGTTGATGGTTGTGAAGTATATGAACTATTTGGAGACCATTGAGTATTAATTGACGAGAGAGGTTTTGTATCATGGAAACGAAGAAAAAGGTGATACCTATTATTGCGATGGATCATATCAGTAAGCAGTATTCTACAGGTGTGGAAGCCCTAAGTGATGTATCTATTCGCATTCATAAAGGCGAATTTGTATTCGTAGTTGGTAAAAGTGGATCTGGCAAGTCCACTTTTATTAAATTGCTTTTAAAAGAGTTAAATCCGACCGAAGGCCGCATATTTGTCGGTGGCAGACAGGTGACAAATTTGAAACGCAAGCAGGTTTCGTTATACCGGAGAAAGATTGGTGTTGTATTTCAGGATTTTCGCCTGTTAAAAAATAAGACGGTATTTGAAAATGTTGCCTTTGCGCAGGAAATCATCGGCATGACAAAAAGAGATATTGCAAGAAATGTTCCGATTATGTTAGAGATGGTTGGGCTAAAAGGGAAAGAGAAGATGTATCCGCACGAATTATCCGGCGGAGAGCAGCAGCGTGTAGCGATTGCCAGAGCACTGATTAACCAGCCGACCATTTTGCTGGCGGACGAGCCGACGGGAAATCTTGACCCCAAGACAGCATGGGATATTATGATGTTATTGGAGGAAGTAAACAAAATGGGGACAACAGTTGTTGTTGTAACTCATAATAATGATGTCGTGGATGTCATGCAAAAGCGTGTTATAAATTTAGAGGATGGCGTTTTGGTAAGAGATGAAAAGAAAGGAGGTTATCAGGTTGAAGGGGATTAATTTATTTTTTCACAGCATCAAACAAGGACTTGCGAATCTGAGAAAAAACCGCATGTTTACCCTCGCTTCCATGGGGACGATTGCAGCCTGCCTTTTTGTCTTTGGTTTATTTTATTTTGTACTCAGTAATTTTCAGAATATTCTTCACTCGGCAGAACAGTCAGTGGGAATTTCTGTTTTTTTTGAAGAAAATCTTTCGGAAAAACAGATTGCTGATATTGGACAAAAAATTGAGAAAAGAGATGAAGTGGAGCGGGTAGAATACATCTCTGCTGCACAGGCATGGGAAGATTTTAAACAGGAAAACTTTTCTAAGACACCGGAACTGGCAGAGAGTTTTGGTGATGATAATCCGTTAGCGGATTCTGCATCTTATGCCATTTACTGCAAGGATTTGGAACGACAGTCTACACTAGTAGAATACCTGGAAACCGTAAAAGGGATCCGACGGATTAAGGAAGCGGATGAAATTGAAGAAGGCTTTTCGAGTGTTAATAAATTAGTAGGTGGTGTGTCGCTGGTGCTGATTGTTGTGCTTTTACTTGTATCCGTATTTTTGATTCATTCGACAATTGCGACCGGAATTGCTGTAAGGAAACCGGAAATTGCGATTATGCGTCTGATGGGTGCGTCGGACTTTTTTATCTGGGCACCTTTTATTGTGGAAGGCGTAGTGATTGGCTTGATTGGCTCAATTATTCCCCTTATTGTGTTAGGAATTTCGTACGGACGGATTCTTAGTTATATAACAACGCATTTTTCTCTGTTCTCGGAGGGGCTTGCTTTCCTTACGACAGGGGAAGTTTTTGTGATGTTAGTTCCGATTTCACTGATTTTGGGCGTTGGAATTGGATTCTTTGGCAGTTTTATTACGGTGCGGAGAAATTTGAATATTTAGGAAGTGATAAAGATGAGAAGAAAATGGCTGTTATGCGGTATATTGTGCGGCGTTGTGTCGCTTTTTATGTTTGGGCAAAATGTAGGTGCCACAAACTATGATAAGCAGATTAAAGAAACAGAAAAACAGCAGAAAGAATGGGAAAACAAGGCGGATAGTCTGCAAAAGGAAATCGAGGAGATTCAGGCAGATAAAGACGATACCTTAAAATATATTGAGAAGTTAGATAAAAAGACAGCATCTCTGGAAGAAGAATTAGAGAAACTTCATGCACAGGTTACGTCGTCTGAAAAAAAGTTAAAGGCAATTCAGAAGGAATTAGCAAAGGCACAGAAGGAAAAAGAAAAGCAGTATACGACGATGAAGCGTCGCATAAAATATATGTATGAAAATGGAAATCAGGAATATCTCGATATTATATTTGGTGCAAAAAGTATTTCTGATTTGTTGAACCGCTCAGAGTATGTTGAAAAAATTTCCGAATATGATAACAAAGTGTTTGCACGCTTTCAGAAGGCAGCACTTATGGTGCAGCAAAAGGAGAAGCAGCGTGAACAGCAGACAAATGAGTTGAAGGAATTAGAAACAAAAACAAAGGAAGAAAAGCAAGCGGTGTCCGAGTTAAAGGCGGATAAAAAAACAGAATTGGATAAGATTGATAAAGCGATGGAAAAATCGCAGGATCAAGTAAGTGAGTACACGAAAAAAGCGCTGGAAGCGGAAAATCAGGTGGAAGCACTGCTTCAGAAAAAACAGGATGAGATTGACCGTGAAATGGCGGCAGGCGGCGGAAATTCCGGTGGCAGCACAACAGGACTTGGCTGGCCGCTAAAAGGTGGCGCCGGACGTATTTCTTCCGGATTCGGCGGCAGAAAAAGTCCGACTGCAGGTGCCAGCACATATCATAAAGGTGTCGATTTGGCAGCACCTTCGGGAACGCCGATATTAGCAGCCGGCAGCGGAAAAGTAGTGACCGCTACGTATAGTTCAAGTGCCGGAAATTATATTATGATTTCGCATGGCAGCCGTTTGTATACGGTATATATGCACTGTTCCAGACTTGCAGTGAGTGCCGGAAAACAGGTAACAAAAGGACAAGTAATCGGGTATGTCGGCTCGACTGGTATATCAACCGGTGCACATCTTCATTTTGGTGTTACAAAAAATGGAAGTTATGTGAATCCGTTAAATTATATTTCGAGATAATGGAGGATAGTGAAAGATGAGGAAAAGACGAGGCAATGGTTTTTTTTCTGGAATATTTGTTGGTGTATTGTTTTCTATGACATTTTTTCTTGTCATGTATTTTTTAGATATACAGATTCTGCCGGCGTCCTCTCTTGCGTCGGATATTAGAAACCGTGCAGAAGTTGTGGAATCGTACATTGACAGCTATTACTGGAAGGACGATGTATCTGACCAGACAATTTCGGAATATGCTGCAAAAGGAATGGTTGCGGCGCTAGGCGATAAGTATTCAGCGTATTTTACCAGTGAAGAATTAAAAAGCAGTATGGAAGATGTAGAAGGAGATTACGAGGGAATCGGTGCAAGTGTGCGCTACGATGAAAAAACGAAAAACAAGACGATTCAGGAAGTGCAGAAAGGCAGACCGGCACAGAAAGCCGGATTAAAAGCCGGAGATATTCTGCTTTCGGTAAATGGCGAGGACGTAACAAAATTATCGTTAAATGATACGATTCAGAAGATTAAAGGAAAAGAAGGAAAAAAATCAGAACTCGTTGTTTTGCGGGAAGAAAATGGAGAAAAGACAAAGAAGAAAATTACGGTGACCTGTGAAAAGATTGTCAATCAGACGGTTACACACCGGATGTTGTCCGGGGAAACCGGTTATATTGCCATTACTTCCTTTACAAAGGAAACGGTAAAACAATATGAGAATGCACTTTCTGACTTAGAGAAGAAGGGACAGAAGGGATTGATTGTAGATTTGCGAGGCAATGGCGGTGGTTCGCTGACGGCGGTTGTGGATATTCTTGACCGGATGCTTCCAAAAGGAAAACTGATTACGGAAAAAAATAAAGTAAATGGTGATAAAGTATATACGTCAACCGATGAAAAGCATTTTGATAAGCCGGTGGCGGTTTTGATTAATGGAGGAAGTGCCAGCGCTTCGGAAGTTTTTGCCGGCTGTATGCAGGACCGAAAAGCAGCTTCGTTAGTTGGTGTGAAAAGCTTTGGAAAAGGAATTGTGCAGACCATCTTTTCGCTGGAAAAATCTTGCGGCGGTGGAATTAAGCTGACGACCGGGGAATATTTGCTGCCAAGCGGCAGGTGTATTCAGGGCAAAGGATTGACCCCGGATGTGGAAGCAAAGAATCCTTCTGATTTGAAGCAATTCGGTGGAAAAGACGATTACCAGCTGCAAAAAGCAGTGGAAGTGATAAATGAAAAAACAGCTGAATAAGTAAAAGACACAAAAATTTCACATTTTGTGTCTCTCCTAGAGTTGCGTTAGCGAATCAAACGGTGTTATACTCGACTAATAGTCATTTTAGAGAAAGGGAGGAACTTTCAGATGTTATCAAAGTTCAGTGTTCGTAAACCATTTACCATATTAGTTGCGGTTGTTATATGTCTGGTGCTCGGATTTTTGTCATTTCAAAATATGAGTACGGATTTTCTGCCAAATATGGAATTTCCGTATGCACTTGTTATGACTACATATCCGGGAGCAAGTCCGGAAGAAGTAGAAAAGGCTGTTTCCGAACCGGTGGAGCAGGCGATGGAGCGTATCAACAACGTCAAAGAGCTGCAGTCCATTTCCATCCAGAATATGTCAATGGTTGTTATGTCATTCAATGATGGAACGGATATGGGTTCTACAGTTGTAGATATGAGAGAAAGTCTTGATATGGTGACATCGCAGTTTGATGATTCCATCGGAAGTCCTACAATTATGAAAATGAATCCGGACATGATGCCGATTATGGTAGCGGCACTGGATTATGATAAATTAGACAGTGCGGAAGTCACGAAAAAGGCGGAAAAAGAAATTATTCCGGAATTAGAGAGTGTGGAGGGAGTTGCCTCTGTCAATGAATCCGGTTCTATTGAGAAAAAGATTCAGGTCATTATTCAGCAGGATAAGATTGACAAGATGAATGAGCTTGTGCAAAAGGCGATTGAAGGAAAATTAAGCGATGCACAGGATAAGATTGATGAAGGAAAGAAAAAGCTCGAAAATGGCAAAGACAAATTAAAGAATGGAAAAGAAACCGCCGCTGATAAGATGGCGAAGGGGGAGACAAAACTTAGTCAGGCATCGGATAAAATTAAGGATGGTCTGAAAGTTATCAATGAAAATATTACGAATATTAAAAAGCAGCAGGCAACGCTTAAAAAGAGTGAAAAACAGTTAAATACAGGACTTGCTGCGCTTGCTGCC
The DNA here is from genome assembly GCA_934322085.1 of uncultured Eubacterium sp. Taxonomy (GTDB): domain Bacteria; phylum Bacillota; class Clostridia; order Lachnospirales; family Lachnospiraceae; genus Eubacterium_F. The sequence continues at coordinate 26,607 of CAKRGF010000013.1, read as the reverse complement.
AATAAAACAAAACTGACAAATACAATTAAGACACTGACGGCGACGCAGACGCAGCTTACGACACTGAAGACGACGCTTGAAAAGCTCAAAGTTCAGGAGAACTCTCTGAAAACGCAGCTTGGGAATGTCGGTGGGAATTCACAGGAACTCAGTACTTCTTTAGCGTCGGTTCAGGCACAGTTACAGGTTGTCCGTGGCAAATTGAAGGATGCCGGTATTACGGAAGAAATGCTTCCGTCCAAGGTAAACGAAGTGAATACGGCACTTACTTCAGCAAACAGTGGACTTAAGCAGGTGGAAACCCAGAAGAAAAAACTGACGAAGAATAAAGCAAAAATTACAGCAGCAAAGAAAAAAATCAATGCCGGTCTGAAAAAACTTAATGCAACAAAGAAGAAATTAGAGAAAGGTCAGATTTCGACAACAGAAGCGACCGAACAGTTAAATAAACAGAAAATCCTTTCCAGTATCCAGCTAAGTGTTTCGGAAGCACAGATGGATAATGGAAAAAATAAGTTAGATGAAGCAGATAAACAGTTAAAGAATTCGAAAAAAACGACAAAAAGTAATGCGAACCTGAAAAAAATTATTACAAAAGAAATGGTTGAAAATGTATTAAAAGCGCAGAACTTTGATATGCCGTCCGGTTATATTACCGAAGGAGATGCTTCTTACCTTGTACGTGTAGGTGATAAGATTCAGTCTGAGAAAGAAATCAAAAACCTTGTTGTCTGCGATATGGATTTGGATGGTTTAGACCCGATTAAACTTTCGGATGTGGCAGATATTGCAGTTACGGATAACTCGGATGATGTGTATACCGTAGTAAACGGCAACCCGGCGGTACTTGTTACATTACAGAAACAGTCCGGATTTTCAACCGGAGACGTAACGAGTGCACTCACGGATCGTTTTGACCAGTTGCAGAAAGACAATCAGGGACTGCATGTTTCTGTTTTGATGAATCAGGGGGTATACATTGACCTTGTAGTGGATGCTGTAGTGCAAAATCTTTTGCTTGGTGGTTTGCTTGCTATTTTGATTCTGCTGTTTTTCCTGCGCGACTGGCGGCCAACCTTTATCGTTGCCTGCTCAATTCCGCTCAGCGTGATTGCAGCAGTTGTAGCGATGTACTTTAGTGGTGTAACACTGAATATTATTTCCTTATCCGGTCTGGCACTTGGTGTTGGTATGCTTGTGGATAACTCGGTTGTCGTAATTGAAAACGTTTTCCGTCTTAAGCAGCATGGGATTTCAACCAAGCGTGCAGCAGTTGAGGGAGCAAGCCAGGTGGCAGGAGCTATCGTGGCATCTACACTGACAACGGTTTGTGTGTTCGCACCGATTATTTTTACAGAAGGTGTGACAAAGCAGTTATTCGTCGACTTGGCGCTTACCCTTGCTTACACACTGGGAGCAAGTCTTCTTGTAGCGCTTACCTTAGTGCCGGCAATGTCGGCCGGATTGATTAAGAGAAAGCCAAAGAAAGAGTCGAAAATCATTGCGGCAGTCCAGCGTGCGTATGGCAGAGCAATCAAATGGGTGCTGCGGTTTAAGTGGCTTGTCCTAGCTGGTTCCGTTATTCTCCTTGTGTTATTTGCGGCATTGGCAGCCGGCAGAGGATTTTCTATGATGCCGGATATGGAAAGTACGCAGATGACGGCTACGCTTACGATGGATAATGGAACAAAACTGGCAGATACGAAAAAAGCGTCCAATCAAGTGGTTGAAAAAATCCGTGAGATTCCGGATGTTGAGTCGGTTGGTGCTTATACAGGAACGGGTTCATCCATGTCGATGCTTACCGGTTCTGGCGGTGAAAATACCGTAACGATGTACATCATTTTGAAAGATGACAGGCAGTTAAGTAATGAAGAAATTACAAAACTGATTACGGAAAAAACAAAAAATATTGAGGGAAAAGTAGAAGTAAATGCTTCTGCGATGGATATGAGTGCCCTGATGGGCGATGGTGTCACCATCAATATTAAAGGAAAAGATTTGGATAAATTGCAGACGATTTCGGAAGACATGATGAAGAAACTGGAAAAAGTAGATGGTCTTGATAACATTACGAATGGTCTGGAAGATGCCGGTAAAGAGTACCGAATTACTGTGGATAAAGCGAAAGCAATGCGTTATTCACTTACGGTGGCGCAGGTTTATCAGCAGATTTATGCAAAAGTAAAAGAAGCTTCTTCGGCTTCTACGGTATCGAATGATACCGATGATTTGGGTGTTTATGTCAACTCGGCGGAGGATGAGGACTTGACAAGAAATGATGTCAAAAATCTGAAAATTGATTATACCGATTCGATGACTCAGAAGACGAAAAAGGTTTCTCTTAGTAAGATTGCTGATTTTAGCACGGCGGATTCGCCAAAATCGATTTACCGCAAAGGACAGACAAGATATATTGCTGTAAAAGCGGATATCAAGGATGGCTATGTAGTAAGCGACGTTTCGAGAGAGGTTGAAAAAATCGTAAACCAGACAAAGAAACCGGCTGGTTATGAAATGGAATTAGACGGTGAAAATGAGGCAACCACAGAAGCAATGGGACAGGTGCTTTTGATGATGGCACTTGGTGTGCTGTTGATGTATTTGATTATGGTGGCACAGTTCCAGTCATTGTTATCCCCATTTATCATTTTGTTTACGATTCCACTTGCCTTTACGGGAGGTTTCCTTGGACTGTGGATTTCGGGAAGTGATATCAGTGTCATTGCCATGATTGGGTTTGTTATGCTGTCTGGTATTATCGTAAATAATGGTATTGTACTTGTGGATTATATCAATCAGTTACGCCGAAGCGGTGTCGAGAAACGACAGGCAATTGAGGAAGCAGGTGTAACGAGACTTCGTCCGATTCTCATGACAGCATTGACGACGGTACTTGGTTTGATTCCGATGGTTGCCGGCAGCAGTATGGGAACGGATATGATAAGACCGATGGCAATTGTTACGATTGGCGGTCTGGTATATGGTACGCTGCTTACACTGTTTGTTGTACCATGTATTTATGATTTGTTAAACCGCAAAAAAGATATGAGAGAAAAAACAGTAGATGAAGAATCCATGATAGAAGAAGCAATGGATGAAAAAGAATAAGAGCAGATTGGAGGAAGGATTATGAATGCACCGATTGGCGTGTTTGATTCGGGAATTGGCGGATTGACGGTAGCAAAAGAGATTATGCGGCAGATTCCGGGGGAAAGTCTTGTTTATTTTGGAGATACAGCTCGTGTGCCATATGGTTCCAAATCAAAAAATACAGTTTGTAAATACAGCAAGCAGATTGCTAAATTTCTCCTGACACAGGATGTAAAAGCAATTGTAATTGCCTGCAATACAGCCAGTGCGCTTGCCAGAGAGGAACTTGAAGATATGGTGGATGTGCCGGTGATTGACGTGGTACAGCCGGGAGCCAGAATGGCGGCGGCATCGACAAAGAATAATAAAATTGGTGTACTTGGAACCCAGAGTACGATTAAAAGTGGAATTTATGAGAGCTATCTTCACAAAATAAATCCGGAACTTACGGTAGTTAGCAAAGCGTGTCCGCTATTTGTACCTCTTGTGGAAGAGGGATTGTTTGAAGACCGTATTACGGAAGATGTCGTTTCCAGATATCTGCATGATATGAAAGAGTATGAGATTGACGCACTTGTTTTGGGATGTACCCATTATCCGCTTTTACGCGGTGTGATTGGGCGTGAAATGGGTGAGTCGGTAAAACTGGTGAACCCTGCTTATGAAACGGCAAAATCATTAAAGGATTTGTTAAAGGAAAAAGATTTACTGAATGTATCCGGTGAGAAACCGGACCACAAATTTTTTGTCAGTGATGGCGTAGACCAGTTTCGCTCCTTTGCCAATTCCATTCTGCCTTATCAGGTGGAAAATACAACGGTAGTGGATATTGAATCTTATTAGATAAAGACGCATACATTTTAGAGATAGAAAAATGTGAGGCGTTAGATGAGACGCAGGAATTTTTGGAAAAAGTTTTTGGCTTGCATAGTTTTATTTTTCTGGACGCCATTTCTATGTGGACTGTTATTTTGGAAAATGGAAGTGAAAAAGACACCGAAATGGGAACAAAACGTAGAAAATATCCGGGATTTTCAAGTAGCACCAAAACGGCTTGCCGGATTTGAAACATGGGAAAAAGATGAATATGAAGAATTTGCAAAGGATTTTTTGTATGCAGGCGGTAAACTGAAAAAGACAAGCAAACCACTTCCGCTTTTGTCGTGGTACCGCATTCTTTTGGAAAGAGAGACATGGGAGCCTTATGCCGTTTACTATCAAAAACTTCTTTCCGGGATAAAATGTCTTCCGGTTGTCTCAGATAAGAAAGAAAAAGAGGGTATTTCTTTTGAGGATTCATGGGGGATGTCCCGCAGTTATGGAGGAAAACGGCTTCATGAGGGGACGGATTTAATGCCGCCAAAAAATCAAAGAGATACGTTTGCTATTGTAAGTGTCTGTGATGGTGTTGTGGAAAAAATCGGATGGCTGAAATTAGGTGGCTACCGTATCGGAATCCGCAGTAAAATGGGCACTTATTTTTATTATGCTCATCTTTCTTCCTATGCGGAGGGAATGAAACAGGGAAAGACTGTGAAAGCGGGCGAGCTGCTAGGATATATGGGAGACAGTGGTTATGGAAAAGAGGGAACGGTTGGCAAGTTTCCGGTTCATCTGCATTTTGGAATTTACTTTATGATGGAAGACAAGGAAATCAGTGTAAACCCGTATCCAATTTTAAAGGCAATGGAAAAGCCTCTTTCCACCGCACGGTTTTTGTGATAAACTTAATTTGTGTGTAAAAAGCATGATTTGAGAAAGGAAAGAAAATGATGTACGAAAAATGTACCTTGGGATATCTTACGAAGCGTAAGAAAGCAGAAATTTTATGGATTGTATTTTTTGTAGTGCTTGGCGTTGCTATTTTTTTGACCGGATACTTGTGGAGTGGTGTGCGCGCAAATATCTTTACCGTAATGGCGGTGTTACTTGTGCTTCCGGCGGCGAAACATCTGGTTGCGCTGATTGCGATGTTTCGCAAAAAAGGAGTTACGAAAGAGCGGTATGATAAAGTAAAAGAGGCAGCAGGACAAGCAGTTTTGTATACCGATTATGTATTTACCTCGACGGAAAAAATTATGCATTTAGATTTTTTACTTGTGAAAAATGGTAATGTTCTTGGCGTGATTGCAAAGTCCAAACAGGATGTGCCGTATTTGAAACAGTATTTGACGGATGTTGTGAAAAAGACGGCACCGTCGTATCATGTGCGCTTGTTTGAGACGGATGAAAAACTAATTTCACACCTGCAGCGCCTGACACAGGAAGAGGCGTCAGAAAATTCGGAAAAAGCACTGGTGGATTATTTACATTCACTTGCGATGTAGTGGAGAAGACGATGAGAGAGGTAACGATTGGAGCAAAGGAAAGCGGGCAGCGTTTTTCTAAGTTTCTGGAAAAGTATTTCAAAGAGGCGCAGACAAGTTTTTTGTATAAGATGCTGCGAAAGAAAAATATCAAGTTAAATGACAAAAAGGCAACGGGCAGTGAAATGCTGCAAACGGGCGATAAAGTAACTGTATATTTTTCAGATGAGACCTTTGAGAAATTTCGCGGAGAGACTAAAAAAGTGGTTTATCCCATAACAGATTTGGAGATTGTTTATGAAGATGAGGATGTCCTGATTGTGAATAAGCCTGCCGGAATGTTATCCCAAAAGTCGAAGCCTCAGGATGTTACACTTGTAGAATATATACTTGGTTATTTGCAGAAAAAAGGCGAGTGGTCGCCGAAAGACAGTCTGAAACCGGGGATTTGCAACCGGCTTGACCGGAATACAAGTGGTCTTGTAATTGCTGGGAAAAGTCTTCGAGGCCTGCAGAAAGTGTCGGAGCTTTTAAAAGACCGAACGATGGATAAATACTATCTTACAATCGTGGAAGGTGTTATGAAAGAACCTTCGGTTGTCCGTGGATACTTAAAAAAAGATGAACAGACAAACCGGGTTCAGATTTTTTCGGAAGACGGAGAAGACCGCGTACGGATTGAGACCGGGTATGAGCCGTTACAGACCAATGGCACAGTAACGCTTTTGAAGGTGAAACTGGTGACGGGAAAGACGCATCAGATTCGCGGACATCTGGCATCTTTGGGACATCCGCTATTGGGGGATGTAAAATATGGTGCAGCAAAGAGAGCGGATATGAAGCATTATTTTTTGCATGCGAAAACATTGTGTTTTCCTGAAAATATGGGAGAACTTAAAAATCTTTCAGGCAGGGTAGTAACGGCAAAAGAGCCGGATTACTTTGCGAAAATGATAAATAAACAATTTGGAAAGTGAGGAAAAAACATGAAACGTGCAGTGATTTTATTTGCAGAAGGATATGAAACCGTGGAGGCGCTTTTAGTCGTTGATTTACTGCGCCGTGGCGGTGTGGAAGTGACGATGGCTTCAATTACAGAAGATGAATTTGTGAGAAGTTCACATGGCGTAAATGTTGAAATGGACGCTGTTTTAGGAGAAGTGGATGTACTTGATTATGATGCCATCATTCTTCCGGGAGGAATGCCGGGAACTATTAATTTGGGTGAAAGTGATGCAGTCAGAAAGGCAATTCTTGCGATGAATGATGCCGGAAAAATTGTTGCAGCCGTGTGTGCGGCACCTGGAGTTCTTGGTAAATATGGTTTGTTAGAAGGAAAGACGGCATGCAGTTTCCCACAGCATGAAAAGAATTTGATTGGTGCAACGGTAGTTCGTGAACCGGTTGTTGTTGACGGCAATATTGTGACAAGCCGTGGTCTTGGAACGACGATGGATTTTGGCTTGAAATTATTGGAACTGCTTGAGGGTAAAGAAAAGTCAGATGAAATTGCACACAAAACTGTGTACCGGGAGAAAAATTAATGGCAACCTGGAATTCGAGAGGGCTTCGCGGTTCTTTTTTGGAAGAACTTGTAAATATGACAAATGAAAAATACCGCTCGCAGAAACTGGCACTTGTACAGAAAGTGCCAACGCCGATTAAACCGATTACGATAGACCAGACAACAAGACATATTACGCTTGCTTACTTTGAACAGAAAAGTACGGTGGATTACATCGGGGTTGTTCAGGGGATTCCGATATGTTTTGATGCGAAGGAATGTGCGACCAATCGGTTTCCACTTGCGAATGTGCATGAACATCAGATTCGTTTTATGAAAGAGTTTGAGGAGCAGGACGGCATTGCCTTTTTGTTGATTTATTTCAAAGCAAAAGATACTTTTATGTATCTGCCATATGCGAAGTTAGATAAATTTTGGAGACGGATGGAAGAGGGCGGAGCAAAGCATTTCAAATATGAGGAATTAGATCCTGCATATGAAATTTCCACCTATTCAGGAACATTTGTCCATTATTTAGAACAGATACAAATGGATTTAGAACAAAGAGACAGCCGCTAGGCGATTTTCATCGGCAAAGCGGCTGTCTCATTTTATTTCGCATTTAGGCTGCGATTATTTCATGCTCTCTTCCTGTTTCTTAATCATCTGACGAACCATTTCGCCTCCGATTGATCCAGCTTCACGGGAAGTAAGGTCACCGTTGTAACCATCTTTCAAGTTTACACCAATCTCGTTTGCAACTTCCATTTTGAAACGATTCATAGCCTCTTTAGCCTGTGGTACTTCCATCTTGGATGAATTTTTGTTTGTCATTTTTTTCACCTCCGTTTTATTTATTGTGAAGATAAAGGAATGCCGGGAAACGGCATCCCTTTTGTTGAAATGCTGTTTTTCTCTCCTGCATCCGATTTATCTTGGTAATATTGTTGCCACAAAAAAGAAAAATATAATGGAAATTTGTGGCACAAAAGTAATGAAAAAAAATACTGACAAAAAAATACTAAAATGCTATAATGAAGTTAAATAAGAGGATTGTATAGTTTGAGGGGGAAGCTGTGTTTTGAAAGGAGAAGTAGGATGCGCTTTCGTGATGTTGGGGTACAATTAGAGTACGACAGTGATTTTAAAATTTATAGAGAAGACGGAATTTCCCGGTATGGAAAGCCGGATTATTTATTTTTGTATTTTCATACGGAGTGCTGTGTCGTGCTTGATGAGCAGCCGGTTTATGTTAAGCCGCCATCCGTGATTTTATATGATATTGGTGCTAAGCAGCACTATTATGCCGTAAATGATTCCTATAAAGATGATTTTGTGCATTTTTGGCTGGATGACAGCCGTTCTTTTGTGGATGAAATCAATCTGCCAATGAATACGGTGATTCACCTGCCGGAAAATACATTGATTCCTTCGATGATGAAACAACTCTATCAGGAATATATTTCGATGAATGAGTACAAAGAGACGACGATGGAGTGTTTATTTAAAATGATTTTGATTAAAGTTTCCGAGATGTCAGAAAGACGCAAGGTTGCCAAAATACCGGCTCGATATGATGAATTGTTTCAGAGTCTGCGTTCTCGGATATATTTGGAGCCGTCAAAAGACTGGCATGTATCGGAGTGTGCCGGCGACAATGGGCTAAGTACACCGTATTTTCAGAAATTGTATAAATCATATTTTGGAAATACGTTTGTGCAGGATGTTGTACAGAGCCGGATGGAGCACGCCAAACATTTTTTACTGGTTTCCAATTATTCGATTAAGGAAATTGCGGATTTGTGTGGATATCATAATGAAACATTTTTTATGAAACAGTTTAAGAAAAATGTTCATATAACGCCAAGCCAGTATCGTATTCAGTCACGGGAAAAGTGGAAAGAGTAAAAATTGTCATTTGTTTGCCACATTTTGTTGATATCTTTTATTATAGTAGTTACTTTGTTGACTACTACTCCCACCCTATTATACGAAGAGAAACACTCAGTCTTTTGGCTGGGTGTTTCTCTTTATGTAAAGAAAATCTTGCCAGTTTCTGCCGGATTTAGTATCATAAAGGTAATGGCTTGAGAGGGGCGATTGTATGAAAAATGAGTATTTTACAATTCCAAATTTAATGGGATATTTTCGGATTTTATTAATTCCTGTATTTTGTGTTTTATATTATCATTCGGAGAATGCAGGCTGTTTTTATGGGGCGGTTATCGTTCTCTGTCTTTCTTTTTTATCGGATTTTTTTGACGGGAAAATAGCTAGGCGGTTTCATCAGGTGACCGAATGGGGGAAAATGTTAGATCCCATTGCGGACAAACTGACACAGGCGGCACTTGCCATTATGTGTACGGTACATTTTCCTGCGACAATCTGGTTGTTTTTATTATTTGCGGCAAAAGAAGTTTATATGGGGGTGATGGGATTATTTGTAATTCGGAAGAAACATCAGGTTTTTGGTGCCGAGCGTTTTGGGAAAATTGGCACGGCAGGTCTGGATTTTGGGATTTTAGCACTTATTTTATTTCCCGGCATGCCGCTTTTAGTATCGAATCTATTGATTCTGGTTTTGATGATTTTAATGGTTGTCACATGGATTTTGTATCTTCGTTTCCATATACAATTACTTACAGGAAAAACATTAAAAAAAATCAAAAAACGTTATAAAGCAGTGGTTGTGGCAGGTGTTTTTCTCTATTTGGTATTGGGGGCATCGCTTCCGTATCTGCGCCAGCCAAAAGTGAGTGAAGCATATAAAAAGGAATTTGCAAATAAAGTATTTATGTCAGAAAACTCGGTGGGAGACCGGGTCATGCTGATTGAAGATAATGGGGAGGCATTGGCAGAAAGAATTCGAATGATTGAGCATGCAAAACAATCCATTGTTTTGTCTACGTTTGATTTTCATTCGGATGTGAGCGGAAAAAAGATGTTGGCTGCCCTGTGGGCAGCGGCAGAACGCGGTGTCAAGGTGAGAATTTTGGCGGATGGCTGCAATTCGTGGCTCCGTATGACTGGAAATGCTTATTTTTACGCACTTGCCTCTCATGAAAATGTGACGATAAAAACGTATAATCCGGTCAATCCTCTGTTGCCGTTTCGTGCGATGAGCCGGATGCATGACAAGTATGTGATTGTCGATGATTCTTTGTATCTGTTAGGAGGAAGAAATGTTTATGATTCCTTTCTTGGTTCGCAGGAGGAACCTAAAAATTATGACAGGGATGTTTTAGTTTTCCACGAAGGAGAAAAAGAAGGCTCTATTTATCAGGTGAAAGCCTATTTTGAAGCAATTTGGAATGATTCGCTGTGTAAGACCTGGAATGATAACCATTTGCTTCGTTTAATTCCCGGTGTAAAAAGGGCAGGGAAGGAAATGGAGAAGCAGTATATTTCTCTGAAAAAACAGGAACCTGCATGGTTTCAAGCCGTATCATATGAAGAAAAAACAGTGGCAGCAAACCGGATTACGCTGCTCTCAAACCCAACTTGTCTTTACAGCAAAGAACCACAGGTGTTTTATGGTTTGTGCGAATTGATGAAACAGGCAAAAAAGGAAGTTATCTGGCACACGCCGTATATTATTAATAATGACTACATGTATGGTGAAATTGCAAAGATAGCGAAAGGGGTTCCGGAATTTACGATTATGACAAATTCAGCGAAAAATAACGGAAATCCGTTTGGGTCCGTGGATTATGCACTTCACAAGGATGAGGTGTTAAAGATGGGGGCAAAAGTGCTTGAGTACCGCGGTGGTGTTTCTTATCACGGAAAAAGTGCGGTGGTTGATGACAGACTCTCAATTGTCGGTTCCTTTAACATGGATATGAAGAGTGCTTATCAGGATACGGAGTTAATGCTGGTAATCGACAGCAAGCCTTTGTGTGAAACATTGAAAAAAAGTTTTGATTCCTATCAAAAAGAAGCCGACACAGCAGACGGTACAGTGGACAGCAAAGAGGAACTATTTGATGATACAACTGGTGCTTTTAAAAAAGTTTCTAATTATGTAATCTCAAAGCTGAATCCGTATTTGCGATATTTGTTCTGATAATTTGTTGAAAAATTTGTAGAAATGGTGTATGATAAGGTGGACTATGAAAAAGTATGGAGGAATATCATGAGCGACAAGTTAAAAGTAGGTATCCTTGGTGGTACCGGTATGGTAGGTCAGCGTTTTATTTCGCTGTTGGAGAATCACCCTTGGTTTGAAGTAACAACAATTGCAGCAAGTCCAAGAAGTGCGGGGAAAACATATGAAGAGGCAGTAGGCGGACGCTGGAAAATGCAGACACCGATGCCAGAAGCAGTAAAAAATATAGTTGTAAAAAATGTAAATGACATTGAAGCAGTCAGCAGTGAAGTTGATTTTGTTTTTAGTGCCGTAGATATGACAAAAGAAGAAATCAAAAAGATTGAAGAAGATTATGCAAAAACGGAGACACCAGTTGTTTCCAACAACAGCGCACACCGCTGGACACCGGATGTTCCGATGATTGTACCGGAAGTAAATCCGGAGCATTTAGAGGTTATCGAGAGCCAGAAAAAACGTCTGGGAACCAAGAGAGGTTTTATCTGTGTAAAACCAAACTGTTCAATCCAGAGTTATGCACCGGCACTTACCGCATGGAGAAAGTTTGAGCCGACACTTGTTGTCGCGACAACTTATCAGGCAATTTCCGGAGCAGGAAAGACATTTAAAGACTGGCCGGAGATGGAGCATAATATTATTCCATATATTGGCGGCGAAGAAGAAAAGAGTGAGCAGGAGCCGCTTCGTATCTGGGGTAAAGTGGAGAATGGACAGATTGTAAAAGCGGATGGTCCATTGATTACAAGCCAGTGTATCCGCGTACCGGTACTGGATGGACATACAGCTGCCGTATTTGTTAATTTTAAACAGAAACCAACCAAAGAAGAGTTGATTCAGGCACTTGTTGAATTTAAGGGTGCACCTCAGGAATTGGGACTGCCAAATGCACCAAAGCAGTTTATTCAGTATTTAGAAGAGGACGACCGTCCACAGGTTGCTTTGGATGTAAATTATGAAAATGGATTTGGCGTTAGTATCGGACGTCTTCGCAAAGACGCATATTTTGACTGGAAATTTGTGGGACTTTCCCATAATACCGTACGTGGTGCAGCAGGTGGTGCTGTGCTGATGGCGGAACTTTTGAAAGCCAAAGGATATTTAACAGCTAAATAAATTGGGAAAGGATGATGGGAATGAGTAAATTTCGTGTACTGGTCAAAGGAATTGTGCAGTATCAGGATTCCTATTTAGCAGTAGAACGCTGGTATGATGACCGTATTTTTGATCCTTATCAGTGGGAATTCATTGATGGGGAGATGGAATTCGGGGAGACACCGGAAAAAGCAGTAGAACGCATTGTGGCGGAAAAAACAGGAGTGGTCGTTCAGGTAAATAAGCCACTGTATACCTGGGGCTTTACCGCAGGTGAGATTTGTACATGTGGAATTGCTTTTCTGTGTGATGCACAGATGGATGAAGTGATTTTGGCAGAGGAACTTCGTGACAGTAAGTGGGTTCCAAAAAGCGAAATTGCTCAGGTTATCACCAATCAGGCAGTTGTTAAAGATATCGAGAAGGCGGGTCTGACAAGCAGTTTTGACCTGGATGATTTTGGAAAGGTGGATTTGTTTATTGAACCTATGGATTAAGAATGGACATGTTTTAGACCCTGCCAATCATCTGGATGAAGTATGTGATGTATATGTAAAAGAGGGAAAGGTTGCCTGTGTTGGCAGCCTTTCGTCGGATAAAATTCCAGACGAATGTACGGTGATTGATGCAGAGGGAAAATACGTGATGCCGGGACTTGTTGATTTGCATGTGCACTTAAGAGAACCCGGTTTTGAGTACAAGGAAACGATTTATTCCGGTACGCATGCGATGGCAAAGGGCGGTTTTACAGCGGTTTGTCCGATGCCAAATACAAAGCCGGTGACGGATTCTCCGGCAATGATTGAAAAAATTCTTAAGATTGCCAAAACAGACAGTCCGATTCATGTTTATCCTGTTGGCGCTGTTACGAAAGGGCAGCAGGGAGAGGAAATGGCGGACATCGCAGGTATGGTAAAAGCAGGAGCAAAAGCAATTAGCGAAGACGGCAAGTCCGTGATGAATGCCGAAATTTACCGTGAAGCGATGAAAGAAGCAAAGAAAGCAGGAATTCCGGTGCTTGCTCATTGTGAAGATAAAAACATGGTAGGCCATGGGGCAATGAATGCCGGAAAAAAGGCAAAAGAACTTGGCATCTGTGGAATCACCAATGCGGTAGAGGATGTGATTGTGGCAAGAGATATTCTTCTTGCGAAAGAAACCGGGGTTCATCTTCATTTATGCCATTGTTCCACAAAAGACAGTGTGAAAATGGTTCGTATTGCAAAGGAGGATGGCGTCAGTGTATCAGCTGAAGTATGTCCGCACCATTTTGCGATGACTGAAGATGAAATCGCAGGAGACGATGCGAATTATAAAATGAATCCACCGCTGCGAAGTGCTGCGGATGTGGGGGCTTTGGTGGATGGTTTAGCGGATGGCACGATGGAAGCAATTTCTACGGACCATGCACCGCATGCTGAAGAAGAAAAGAAACAGTCAATTGCAAAGGCACCGTTTGGAATTGTTGGTTCAGAAACCGCATATGCACTTTCTGTGACACATCTTGTGAAGACGGGAAAATTAACCCCGCTTCAGTTAGTAGAAAAAATGAGTACGAATCCATGCCGGATTCTTTCGGTACCCGGCGGAACGCTTTCTGTGGGGGCTCCGGCGGACATTACAATTGCGGATATGGATTCGGAATATGTGATTGATAAGAATACATTTTTATCAAAGGGTAAGAACACACCATTTGACGGAGCAAAAGTGAATGGCCGTGTGTATTATACGATTGTAGGCGGAAACATTGTTTATCAATATGAATAAATGGAGGACACCATGATTGATCAATTAGTTGAAAAAATTAAAAAGACAAAGGCACCGGTTGTTGTTGGCTTAGATCCTATGCTTTCTTATATTCCGGAATGGATTTTAAAAGATGCCATCTCGAAATACGGAGAGACCATGGAGGCAGCCGGAGAAGCAATTTGGGTATATAACAAAGGAATTGTGGATGCAGTTTATGATTTGATTCCGGCTGTAAAACCTCAGATTGCCATGTATGAGCAGTTTGGGATTCCGGGACTTGTGGCTTTTCAGAAAACAGTAAATTACTGCAAAGAAAAGGGACTGGTTGTTATCGGTGATGTGAAACGTGGTGATATCGGTTCGACTTCAACGGCTTACGCAAATGCTCATTTGGGCAGTGTGACTGTGGGAACTACTGTTTGCCGCGGCTTTGATGAGGATATAATTACGGTCAATCCGTATCTTGGTACGGATGGTGTGAAACCATTTGTTGATGTCTGCAAAGAGGAAAAGAAGGGGATTTTTGTTTTGGTAAAGACTTCGAATCCGTCTTCTGGTGAATTTCAAGACAAGCTTATCGATGGAAAACCATTGTACGAGTTAGTTGGTGAGCATGTGGCAAAATGGGGTGAAGATTGCATTGGCTCTTGCGGTTACAGCGAGGTAGGCGCGGTTGTTGGTGCTACTTATCCGGAAATGGGTAAAGTGCTTCGCAATATTATGCCAAAAAGTTATATTCTGGTGCCGGGTTATGGTGCACAGGGAGGAACAGCAGATTCCCTTCGTCCATATTTCAATGAAGATGGACTTGGTGCAATTGTAAATTCATCCCGTGGTATTATTTGTGCTTACAAACAAGACAAATATGCTTCGTTTGGTGAGAAAAATTATGCCGATGCCTCTCGTCAGGCAGTAATTGATATGATTGAGGATATTAACCGTATTTTCTAATATAACTTTGGAAAGGAAAAGATAATGGCAAAGATACAGTGTATGGCAAAGGTAACGGAAGTTTCTGTGCTTGCAGAGGGAATTGTATCCATGTGGCTGTCGGCTCCGGAAGTTGTAAAATCGACAAAACCGGGACAGTTCATTTCGCTCTACTGCGATAATTCAGATACACTTCTTCCGCGTCCGATAAGTCTTTGTGAAGTGAATCAAAAAGATGGTCTTCTCCGCATTGTATTCCGCATTGTTGGTGCGGGAACAAAGGAATTTGCGGCGAAAGAAAAGGATGATGAAATCAGGATTCTCGGACCTTTGGGAAATGGATTTCCATTGGATGTTTGTGAAAAAGACAAGACGGCAGTATTAATCGGTGGTGGAATCGGAATTCCGCCGCTTTTGGAGCTTGCAAAGCAGCTGCCCTGCAAAACAACGGTGGTGGTTGGCTACCGAAATGCCGATACTTTTTTGCAGAGAGAATTGGAAGAGGCGGCAGACCATGTTATAATTGCTTCGGATGATGGCAGCATTGGAACCAAAGGAACCGTTTTGGATGCCATGGAAGCAGAAGGTGTGACCGGTGACTGTATTTTTTCCTGTGGACCAACGCCGATGCTTCGCGGTGTGAAACAGTGGGCTTTTGAAAAACAGATTCCGGCGTGGATTTCGATGGAAGAAAAGATGGCGTGCGGCATTGGTGCCTGTCTTGCCTGTGTGTGTGAGTCAAAGGAAATCGACTCACACTCAAAAGTGAAAAATAAACGTATCTGCAAAGATGGTCCGGTCTTTTTATCGACGGATATTGAGTTATAAGGAGGAGGAAAATGAGCAAACAGTTAGAAGTAAATTTTGCGGGAATTGCGTTTCCAAATCCAATAACGACGGCGTCCGGTACATTTGGTTCCGGACTGGAATACAGTGAATTTGTGGATTTGAAGAAACTTGGGGCCGTGACCACAAAAGGTGTTGCCAATGTGCCGTGGACTGGAAATCCGACACCGCGTATTGTGGAAACCCATGGCGGTATGCTGAATGCTATTGGGCTTCAGAATCCGGGAATTGATACTTTGATTGCACGTGATTTGCCATATCTGCATGAACATGGCGCACATATTATCGTAAATGTGTGCGGGCGTTCCAAAGAGGATTATGTGGAAGTGGTTGAACGTCTTGCGGATGAAGACGTGGATATGTTAGAAATTAACATTTCCTGTCCGAATGTAAAGGCAGGCGGGATTGCTTTTGGACAGAAACCGGAGATGGCAGAAGAAATTACGAAAGCTGTTAAAGCAGTGGCAAAGCAGCCGATTGTTATGAAACTTAGTCCGAATGTCACAGACATTACGGAGATGGCAAAAGCAGTGGAAGCCGGAGGCGCAGATGGTGTTTCGCTGATTAATACGTTGACTGGTATGAAGATTGATGTAGCAAGGAAAACATTTGCCCTCGCCAATCAGACCGGCGGTATGTCTGGTCCATGCGTGAAACCGGTTGCAGTGCGGATGGTATATCAGGTAGCAAATGCTGTTTCCATTCCAATCTTAGGAATGGGCGGCGTGCAGAATACCGAGGATGCTCTTGAATTTTTGATGGCAGGTGCTACCATGGTGGCAGTCGGTACGGCAAACTTTTTTAATCCGTATGCAACATCCCAGATTATTGACGGATTAGAGGAGTATGTAAAGAAGGAAAATCTTTCGAGTATCCGTGATATTATCGGATGTGTAAAATAGTAAGAAATTAAGTTAAGATACAAAAGGAAGTGTTTCGAAACACTTTGTTACACTTCAGAATGGAGGTCAATATGAAATCGTATATGCAGATGAGCAGGGAGGAACTCCTGTCATTGAAAGCTAGTCTGGAAGAAGAGTTTAAAACCGAAGAGGCGAAAGGTCTGTCTTTAAACATGGCACGTGGTAAGCCGGGGGCTTCCCAGCTTGCATTATCTATGCCGATGTTGGATGTGATTAACAGCGGTTCTGACATGAAAACATTATTGGGAAATGATACCAGAAACTATGGTGACTGGGATGGAATCGGAGAGTGCCGCCAGTTGTTAGCCGATATGATGGAAGTAAAAAAGGACAATGTAATTGTTTGTGGTAATTCCAGCCTGAATATTATGTATGATACGGTTGCCCGTTCCATGATTCGTGGTGTGAATGGTTCAACTCCATGGTGCAAACTGGACAAAGTTAAATTTTTGTGCCCAGTGCCTGGATATGACAGACATTTTAAAATTACGGAGTTATTTGGTATCGAGATGATTAACATTCCGATGGATGAAAATGGTCCGGATATGGATTTGGTTGAAAAATATGTCAATAATGATGAGGCAGTAAAAGGTATCTGGTGTGTACCGAAGTACTCAAATCCAACGGGTATCACATATTCGGATGAGGTAGTAAAACGTTTTGCAAATCTTCATCCGAAAGCAGAAGATTTCCGTATTTTCTGGGATAATGCTTATTGTATTCATCACATTTACGATGAAATTCATGATAAAATTCCAAACATTTTGGAAGAGTGTGAAAAAGCGGGAAATCCGGATATGGTTTACATGTTTGGTTCAACTTCAAAAGTAAGTTTTCCTGGCTCTGGTGTTTCCGCAATTGCGACATCACTTGCCAATGTGGAATTTATCCGCCAGCACATGACCGTACAGATTATCGGACACGATAAGATTAACCAGCTTCGTCATGTAAGATTCTTTAAGGATATTGACGGCCTGAAAAATCATATGCAGAAACATGCAGAAATTCTGCGTCCGAAGTTTGAAGCAGTTTTGCAGATTTTAGAGGAAGAACTTAAGGGTCTTGAAATTGGCTCCTGGGTGAAACCACGTGGTGGTTATTTCATTTCCTTTAATGCAATGCCTGGCTGTGCAAAAGCGACTGTTGAAAAATGTAAGCAGCTTGGTGTAGTCCTTACGGGGGCAGGTGCTACTTATCCATATGGAAAAGATCCGGAAGATTCCAATATCCGAATCGCTCCTTCTTTCCCGACACCGGAAGAAATGGCAGAAGCAACAAAAATCTTTGTTCTTTGTGTCAAATTAGCATCCGTTGAAAAACTGTTAAACGACTAGGAGGATTGAAAATGGAACGATATAAAGAAGAGTTTATTGAATTCTTTGCTATGTTCTGTCTTAAACTCTTGAAAATGCCTATAAAGCCAGTGTTTATGCGGTTTGTATGAATTGTGGTACTCACAATAAGTTATCGTAACTTATCGCTATTTGGTGCAGTTTGATATAAAATTGGCACAGAAAATGGAGCAGTAAGTCTTAAAGAAAAGCATAGATAATTTAATATGATTAGGACATCTAAATAAGTCCATATACTTGTATTTATTATGAGTATGTGGGCTTATTTTAGTGCCTTAAAATTTAAGGTAAGGAAATATACATAAAAGTCATTTGAAGCCGAATATGAGCCATATAAGCACATTTAAGCCATTATATAACATGGTATAAGAAATAGCGATTTCATTTGAAGAATTGGAGGAAGAAACATATTGAAAGAAGAAATTATTAAGCCTGGTATTGTAAGACGGATTATTGAAAGAGTTGAAAATGAGAATGGATTGGTTATATCGCTAGAGACAACAGATATTATTCTGACAGCATTTTTAGATACTGTGGCAGATATTTTATCTGAAGGTGATAGCATCAAATTAAAAGGTTATATGACTATCTATCCACAGCTATATAAATCAAAGCAGATTAAGAATGTAGCGGATCAATCAATAGTCAATATTCCAGCACGATACAAGGCGAAAATCAAAACAGGTACAAAACTGAATAACGCGTGTAAAAATCTATCAAAGGAAGGAGAATAGAATATATGGTAAATCAGAGAGATATTGTAAACAGAATTGCTGATAAGACAGGTCTTTATAAGAAGGACATAAAAGAAATGTTGCTTGCTTTTAAGGAAGTTATGGTTGATGTAATTGAAGAGGATGAGTCAATGTTTCTGAAAGAAATATTCACACTTAAAACAATAACAAAGAAGCCACGAAAAAGATATATAGCACCTTATGGGAAAACCATTATGGAAAAAGAACATAAGATAGTGAAGATATTACCAGGTTCAAGACTTACAGAGATTGTGAGGGATAACCAGAATGATACAGAAGATTGATTTAAAAGATAGAATTGCAATTCTGACAGAAGAAAATATTTGTGATTTATTGAATCTATATGGAGAATTAAATATAGATAGGTTATCTCAGATAGTAAATAACCATATCAGAGTTGCAATAGAAGAAATAAAGGAGGATTCAAAATGATTAAGAATTTAGAGGAAAAGAAAAAGATAATTGAAACATTAACGGTTTCTATGTGTTCTGCACCAACTACACCGAATAAGAGTTTTATTCTGACTGAATGGTATAAAAAATGGGGAGATTTCAGTAGAGAAACTAAAAAGGATATGCGTTTAAGGTTATATAAAGGACATTTAGTTAAATCCACAACGCAAGCAAAATTAGATGGTGAAAATTGTGTATGGGAATATCCTGAACTTGATGAAATTTTGCAAAATACTATTGATGAATACACTAATAAGTATGCAATTATGAAATCACACAAAGGAACAGTTAGAAAAAATATAGCGTTTTTTGTTAAAGATTTAGAAGTATATAGAAAGTTATGTGTAGATAATCTTAATGCAATATTAGAGGAACGTGAAAGTAGTTATGTTGCAGTAAATACAAGTTCATATTTGAAACATTATAAGAGTGGCAAGCTAACCAAAGGATTGCTTGATCTTGCTAAATATTCTTTGATTTATAACAACAAGAAACTTTATAGAGGTACATATGATGATGTATTGTGGTTTCTTGGAAAGAGCAACGAATGAATTACAATCGGCAGACATGCACCGATTCAAAAAATATGATGGATATTTCCCAACAGGCAGGAAGTAAAAGAAAGTCTGTATCAGAGTTCAAGAATATCTAACGTGCAATTCTGCACATTTTCCAATAAGAGAAATTGAATAACACCAACTGCTGCATATAGCGGTCTATTAAGGTGCGTCATTTATGCCGTACCTTTTTCTTGACCTCTGATTTATCAAAAGGAGGAACATGAAAGTTGAAAATAACAATAAAGAAACAAAAATATGTAAGAAATGTGGGAGGGAACTTCCATTAGATAAATTTGGAATAAACCATAATTATACAAGAAGCATGTGTAAAGAGTGCTTCAACGAAGAAATGCGAGAAAAGCGTTATCAACAAAGATTATCAGATGGCTTGAAAATATATCACAAAGACAAGTCTATGAAGATACAGAGAAAATACAAGAAACCATATCATTTTCAGATATTGTATAGGTCGGAATCGGGTATTGATTCTATTGCAAAAGATGAAGTATTTGTGCGTTTATTTGACTATAAATCTGTATGGACTTCCAATTATGGCAGGATAATTCAGAAGTTGGATGATGGCACATATCAGCTTGTAAAAGGTGTATATTCAAGAGCCACAAAGGAATTGACCTATACACTTGACAAGAATGTATATTTTAAATCTAAGAACAGATGGGGATATAGGAAGGAGAAAGTAACTGCCAGTAGCCTTGTAATTCAGATGTTTGTTGTAAATTATGACATGAAAAACAATACAATGGTATGGCATAAGAACAATGATATGAAGGATAATTACTACAAGCATTTATTCCCAGTCACAGATAAACAATACAATGAGATTTTGAGGGTACATGAACAGGACGGAACAATCACAGATAAACAGATTATGGAGATTGTCAATGCGGTAGAGCTTAAACCCGATGATTGGAAGCCTTGGTACAATAAAAGAACTTATGAAGGTGTAGGTTATGTAGGAGGAGATATTGATTATGAATCATACTCATTTATCAAGTGGAAGAATATGATCCAGAGGTGCTACAGTGATGTTGTGCATAAATTAAAGCCTTATTACATGGATAAGGAAGTTTGTATTGAATGGCAGAACTACCAAAATTTCAAGATATGGTTTGATGCACATTACATTCCTGGAACTAAGGTTGATCTTGACAAAGATCTTCTCTATAAGGAAGGTAATATATATAGTCCAGAAACGTGTGCATTTATGACTCATTTCTTGAATACAGTATTTGAAGATAGAGGAATTGAAAGCAATATCCAACAGAATGATGATGGTACATATTCAGTATCAATGAATGTTCTTAATAAGAAAGTGGATATAGGTGTATTCGATTCTGAGGAAAAAGCACATATTGGATTTATTGATGGTAAGATTGATTATATTTGTGATCTTGCAGAAAAGTGTAAGGGTAAAGTGCCAGATTGTGTGTATGAAGGTATGCTGAATTATAAGATTGAGATTACAGATTAGGAGAGTGGATAAATATATTGGATAGTATGTTTTATCATGAATAAATAACAAAATGATGTGGTTGTATTGATGGGATCTACAGTATATAGTGTTTTTTAAAGAAAAAATTGTTGAAATCTAAAGAAAATGCTGGAAAATGCCGAAAAGTATGTTACAATAAGGACAAGCTATTTAGGAAACCATGAAGAAGTGCTTGCATAGTATACACTAAGATGATATAATTATAAGCGTTATTAAGTGAGGTAGCCTAAGAAACAGGTGGATGCATTGTGACATCCGTAAGTCCTGTGGAGGCAGTGTGATTAGGTTGTCTTGTGTAATGCAAGGCAATTTTTTGTCAGCATAAAGGAAAAGGTGAAGGTACAAATGAATTGTTATGGAAGAAAAAAAAATCGGTATAGATAAGATTAAAGCGGTATTGTCAATGGCTTCAATGGCACTTTTGTCAATTCAACATTTTGTCGGTTTATTTGCGGATGGTGTAAGAATTTCATATATCCCCTTGTCAATTACTTTTTTGACGATATTTATTGGTACTATAGATACAGATAAAACGAAAGGGATAAAATATATGTCATTTGTGGCAACTGTTTTGATTGTTTTGGCTGGATGCATTTTATATACAATACAAAATTATGGTATAAATATAAATGAGAGTAGCATTATATATGGTGTTTATGTTAAAATTATGTTTGGTTGTATAGGTGTATTATCTTTGATTTTGAGCATTCTATACATAAAACGAATAATTGAATTGAAATAATTTTGGAGGAAGAAAAATGGAGATTTTAGTTGTTACATTGGCTGTATGTGCGATATTAGGTATTTCGTATGTTTTTTTTAGCAAAGATGTAAAAAAAAGAAAAGTAGTAGAATGTGAGAAAAATTTATCACTTCGCAATTTATACAAACAAGAAATAATGCGTATAGAAACATTGCGATTAGAGGGAATAGGCAATGATGGAAATAGTGATTTTGAATTTGGTCAAGCGGTAAGGAAAATAAATTTACCAAATGATACAAGGGTACAGATTTATGACTAAGATAGAATTTATTGAATTTTACGATCATGTGGTAAAAATTCTTGGAACACGTTTCGCAAATGAATATCAAGAGTTTGAGTTTTGTGACAATCCATCTTCTTTATATGAAGAATATTTAAACCAAAAGACTATGCTAAGAATTTTGTATGGTAAGGAAAGTAATCCTGAAAAGAAGTTACTTGATAGACATAAAGTGTGTGCGTGTATGTTAGTCGCAATTATAAAAGTACGATTATTAAGTAGCAAATTAAGTTCTGACGATGGATTTGAACTATCTAATGCATCAAGAATAAATGAGCAATTAGCGTTTATGAGTACATGGGAATTGTTTAAAGGATTTATAATTTTACATGGAGAGGAACAAGATAAGAGTTATGAATTGCCAAAAACTTTTCATAATGTTTCTTTTCTTGATACAATAACAAGATCACTGTTTTTTGCAAATCAGCTTAATTCATTATCGACACCATTAGTTGCTAATATTTTTTTCTTGTTGGAAAAATATTGTGAGTTACAGGAAAAGTAATATAAGGTAATAGGACAATAAAAAATATAAGTAAAATTTATTTTGGGTATATTGGATATTAGATTATCTGATATACCCTATTTTTTTTACCTTTTTTGCGTGTTGTATGGTACAATGTTATAAAAAGCGTGAAAGGATGTGATGTAATGAGTGTTATTATGGCATATAAAACATATGATAAATTATATTTGGGCGCAGATAATAGAACGGTTGATGTAGATGAAACAACATATAGAGACAACAAGAGTAAAATACTGTTGATTAATGATAATATAGCCATTGCTTTTGCGGGATGTAATAAATTTCAAATGGTGTTTAAACATTTATTAAAATATGAAAAAAATATATCAGAACTCAGAGTAGAAGATATTTTGAGACTTAATAAAAAAACATATAGATTATGTAAACTTTTTTGGTTTTATAGATTTTCAAAAGAAATATTACAATTGGGTTCACAAAATATCATTGTTGGTATAAATAAGCAAGATGAAGGTTGTATATACATATCTGCAATTTCACATGGGAAATTTATAAAGCCATTAAAAAAAGAATGGTTTATTTTCACGCCTTATGGAATGGATTTAGAAAGTGGGTGTAATATATATTGCGATAATATCAGGAAATATCCAAATAATTTTATTCAAATGACAGTAAAAGATATTGGAAAAATAAATAAATACGTCAGTTCTTCAGGTGACATATGGACATATGATACGACTACTGGTAAAAGTTTGTTGAAACATTTTGAATAGACCTGATATTGCTTCTCCAATAGCCCATGCAGCCGCCATACTACCAAGAGTAGCACCTAATGATTTAATTACACCGCCTGCTGCTTTACCTGCACGTTGGAAGAGAGTCATTGACTGAGAGGATTTTTTGAGATATTGCTGATAACTTGCTAAATCTTTTGTTCCATACTTTGTATCTTGTAAAAAAGAAATGAGGGTTTCATCAGTCATTTTTACAGAGTTGCAATATCCTTGCCAATCTGTTACTTTTAATTTGCCACTATCAAGTTCTTTAAATAAAGATTTTGCATCTTTTGAAACTTTTGGAATATCCTTTTTTAGTGTTGATAACCATGTAGTCCAACTATCATTTTCAGAATTATATTGTACTGCCTTAATAACTCTGCTATAATTTAATATGACAAATGCTTCTGACATTATCATAAAGAAGGAGGGGTTATGGTTATGCAACCAACAGATTATGTTAAATTTTGTCCAGTTTGTAATGAAACTAAACAGAATACTTCATTATGTTTTAATAATGAAAGATTTAGAGAATTTACAAAAGGGTATTTTTATTTATTTGAACCAAAAGAGGATACAAAAATATGCCCTTGTTGTGAAAAGGGAGTATTAGAAGATTCACCATTAACTTTTGAAGAATTCAAGATCATTGACAATGTTTCCGACTCCGACCGTCAATTTCTCGAAGCCATGATAGAACTTAAAAAGAATAATCCAATCGAATACCAACTCAAGATGAGTCAGTTCAAGGTTAATTTGAAACAGCAGGAGAGTAGTAAGAAAATAGAAGAAGACAAAGATGTTATCCATTGTCCTAAGTGTAATTCAACAAATATCCAAACTATCAATCGTGGCTACTCACTTTTGACAGGATTTCTAGGTTCTGGTTCACCACGCAACGTATGTCAAAAATGCGGATACAAATGGAAACCGTGATAAGAAAGGAGATGTAACCTGTGACAACTAAAAATAACAACAAAACAAAGCATGACAATAAGAAACAAAAACCTGAACCAGTTGGTCAAGTAAAAGATGTAACAAAAACGGTAAGAGGTATATTTGAATTAGATAAAAAGAAACCTAATAATTAAGTTTCTTAAATTCTTTCCATGCTTTATGTTCAAAAATACCAGGGCAAGTTATAGTAACGTCCTTGATTTCTCCAACGGGTTTTTTATTTTTCTTGCCCTTTTTGGGAGGTTTCTTAGATGAAGAACTCAAAACAATCACTCCTTTCGTATGAGTTGGAATTATACAAGAATCTATATGAATCAGAAAACAAATATCGTAATGATTTTAGTGACCGTGTTTTTAAAACCATTACAGTTATCATATCATTGATAGGTTCATTAATTTGGCTTACCATAAAGTTTTCTGCAATTTATAAAAATCAGTGTTGCTATTTTCAATGCATTAATGGTTTGTTGCTTGTTGCATCCTACATAATATCATTCTCTATAATATTTTTATTTTTCAAAATATTGTATAACTATAGAGATACAAGGCTTGATGTAAACGAGATACAAGAAGCACTAATAGAATATAAACAGAATAATATTGATGAAAATACCATTTTGCTTATGAACAAAACACTTGTTAATTCATATAGAAATGCTACAATTAAAAATTCTATTGAAAATGAAAAACGTATAGATATGTTTAGACTTACATATCGCTTGATTCTTTTTGATATGATATTTTTAATTGCTGCATTTTTTATTGAAATATTTTGTTAGTATAGTGTCTTATGTAAAATTATAATATAAAAGATGACAAACCTAAGTGCCCGACTTGTTGATCAACTAACATTGAGAAGATTTCTCTTGGTAAAAAAGCTGTAGGTGGAGCATTGTTTGGTTTGTTTAGTTCTAATGTTAGGAAAAGTATGCACTGTAAGTCTTGTGGTTATAAGTGGTAGAGTTAGAAGAAAAGAATAGTTAGAGACTTATCAAAAGATGAGTCTCTTTATTTTATTATAAATGCGAATTTTTTGTACTTATTCCTGCCATAGTTTTACAGTACCCCCGGTATATGCGAGGTACTTAAATTGCTGTGGTTTAAGTGTACCCCTCCCGTGTTTATGCTATTATCCTTTGTGAAAATAAGTGATTTTGATGGCAAATTGGCTTTGTAATTGCGTAGCTGATTATGTTTGCCTATGATGTATTTTGAAGCGGATTTGGTGCAATTTCTATTGATTTTCTCTAAGGATATGGGGTTGTTTTTGTGGGGGACTGCATTTGGATTACCTTAAAATATCGTAAGAGTGTACTTATAGGTAGTTATAGGAATTTTACTGCGGAAAATATCGGTAAGGTGAAAATCGTCAGTCGGTATGTGTAACAACCAACTATAGGACGGGAGAGAAAAATAAAGTCTTTTTGTGGTTTTTACTACCCCCTGACACGCTATATTATACTAAAAATTAAATCAAGTGATGTTAGTATAAATTAGTGGACACGAAAAGTGCGACACATTAAAATATTTATTAGAAAGGATGTGTTTCACTATGGCCCACAACGGTAAAAGATATACCGAAGAATTCAAACGACAAATCATTGACTTGTACCTGGCGGGAAAACCCGTTGCACAGCTCGCAGAAGAATATGGCTTAGTCGAGCAAACAATTTACAAATGGAAGAAGCTTTATGCTCCATCAATCAAGATTGAGGAGAATCAATCAGTTTCACTCAAGGATTACAAGGAACTGCAAAAGAAGGTGCAGTGGTGCTAGAATATAAATAGTACAAGCCAAAATGAGAAATTCCAAATACATATAAGCATGGTATAATAGATACATGCTGAAGGAGGATCTCATATGGCAAAACAACATGACAAACAGTTTAAACTTGATGCAATCCAGTACTATGAAGATCATAAAGATCTTGGTGTACGTGGATGTGCAGAAAATCTTGGCATCGGCTACAGCACATTAACTAAGTGGCTGAAAGACTTCCGAGAATCCGGCGATATTCTTGTCCGTGGTTCCGGAAATTACGCATCCGATGAGCAAAAGGAAATTGCTCGTCTCAAACGTGAATTGCGTGATGCCCAAGATGCACTTGATGTATTAAAAAAAGCAATCAACATTCTGGGAAAATGACGGAAGCCATTTATCTC